>JADYYK010000026.1 GCA_020853705.1 Deltaproteobacteria bacterium | reverse complement strand
GAAAACGACATCCTATCCCATAAATTCTTCTCTGCCTGTGCAACGAAGGCGCAATGCACCCTGAGTGGCCGCGCCGGCGCAGCGGCGAGGAGCGGCCTCCTCCAGAGGCCGCCGCCGCGGAGCCCGTCGCCCGAGGCACCCATCGTCCTCGGCCGCCAACCCGAGCCGCCCGTCCGAGCCGCCGGCGGCGCGCTCCAGCCAGGCCAGCTCGTTCAGTTCGCCATGCCCGAGCGGCCTCGCTGCAATGCGGGGCCGCCGAGATGTGACGAATCTGAGCCGCGGGTCAGTCCTCATCGGCGGCGGTCTGGTCGGCCAGGAAGCGGCCCAGGCTGGGGGCCACCTCCTCCTCGCGCCAGTCGTCGTCGTGCCACAGGCGCAGCACGCGCGTCTCGGGCAGCGGCGGCCAGTCCACCACCCACAGGTCGCCGCCACCGCTGCGCCCGATGACCAGGCGATCGGTGCGCGTGGTCCACTCGTCGGCGCTGGCGCCCGGCGCCGGCACCTCGTCCTCGCTGACGGTGTCGTCGAGGCGGAAGTCGCCGACGCGGGCGCGCGCGAAGTCGTGATGCGCCTGCGCCTCGAGCAGCATGCGCAGCTCGGCGGGCGGCGCCGCCTCGAGCAGCTCGGCCACGGCGGGCTTGGCCTCGTCGCGCTTGTGGCCGCGGCTGATGCGCGCCACCAGCGCCGCCAGCGCGGCCGCGGCGGCCTCGGGTGTGGTCCGGTAGCGCAGCTTGGCGCGCTGGGCGCGCGCGGTGGCGACGCTGGGGGCGGCGGCGTGCTCGAAGTAGCACACCACGACCTGCTCGGCCGCGTCGTAGCAGACGTGCGCGGTGCAGCTGTCGAGATCGAAGATGTCGCTGGGGCCCTGGTACCAGAGGATGCTGGGTGACTCGGCGGGCGCGCCGAGCAGGGCATGCACGGCGCTGCGTGCGGCGCCGAGCGTGAGGCCGAAAGGCAGCGGCACCGTGCACACGGTGCCGGCCTGGGACGGCATCCACAGCCCGCCCGCGCTGCCGTCGCTCTCCAGGAGGTACATGAAGCCGGCCCTGGGGAAGCCCCACCAGGACTCGCTCAGGTGCAGCTCGCTGTGGTCCCCGACGCGGCCGTCGAGGTCGGCGCTCGCGGCCTCGTAGGTGCTGCCGAACGCCTTGATCAGATCTTCTCCGCTGACGCCCATGCTCGCCCTCCCCTGCCCGCTCGCGCCGGACGACCGGCGCCGTTGTCCGGCCCTAGAACTGCCCCGCCATGGCCAGGCCGGCGACGCCGGGACCCAGCAGGGGCGCCGCCGCGACGCGGCGCTCGTGATGCGTCGGACGGGTCAGCCACAAGATCAGGCCAGCGGCCACACAGGCGCCGCCCCCGATGGCGAAGGTGCTCACCAGGTCGCTGTCCTCGATGACCTGCGTGGTCTTGTGATCGCCCGTGAGCGCCAGCGTCTCCAGGATGCCTGCGGTGACCAGACCAGCGCCGCCGAGGCCCATGGTGACGATGGCCGCGGTGCGACGCCAGCGTCCGCGCTGCGCGGGCGGCGCGTCGTCGCTCGGGAAGGGCTCGTCGGCGTCGGCGCTGCTGGAGTCGTCGCTGTCGGCGGCGGCCGCCCGGTCAGGCTCTGGCTCGGGCGCGGGCGCGGGCTCGGGCGCGGGCTCGGCGGGCACCGGCTCGTCGTCCGACGACGACGACGACGACGACGACGCCGCCGTCGACGACGACGACGACCTGGACGTGGACGTCATCGCGGGCTCCGTCGGCGCCTCGGCCGGCGGCGCATCCTTCACGACCACGACGCTGCTGTCGCTCGCGCGCGGCTCGCCGGCCCTGAACCCCAGCACGATCCGACGACGCTGCCCTTCATTGATGCTGAACTCGACGCGCGCCTTGCGGCCGTCGACGCTGCGCGCCGCGATGACATGCTTGCCCGGGTCAATCGGGAGCAGGCCGGTCACGCCCTCGAGCAGCTTGCCGTCAGCGCTGACGAAGGCGTCCCTGGCGTCGGCGGGCAGCACCAGGGTCAGGAACGGCACCCGCGGGGCCAGCGCCTCCATGTGCTCGCGCGCGACGGTGCGCCGGCGCACCTGCTCGGCGCCGCCCGGGCGCGCCGCGATGGCACGCCAGGTCTGGAACGCGCTGCCGACCCGCCCCAGTGACTCGAAGCAGGTCGCCAGCCGGCCCTGCGTGGTGACGTCGTCGTACAGCTCCAGGCTGGCCTCGAAGCGCTCGCAAGCGGCCTTGATGTCACCGGCGTCGAACAGCTGCACGCCCTCCTGTGACAGCGCCGCGGCGGCGGCCTGCGCGCTCTTGCCGCCGTCGGCGCGCGCGCCGGCGCTGGCCGCCAGCAGCACCGCCAGCACCAGCGCCGCCCACCCAGCCCTGGCCGCACGCACCGTCACAGCTCCAGCCTCATGCCGAGCTGGCTGACCAGCGCCAGCCGCGAGGTCAGGAACATGTAGTCGCTGTACACGGTGTCCATCACGCTGGCGTCGACATAGCCGGTCAGCGGCCCTCGCCGGGTCTCGAAGCGCGCGCCCCCGGTCACCGTGTAGTAGGGCGACAGATCACGATCGCCGGTGCGCCAGCGCGGCACCAGGTCGCCGGCGCGCACGACATACTGGCGGCGCCAGAAGATGGCCCCATTCTGCTGGTAATAGCGCAGGTAGCCCGACAGCAAGCTGCGCTCGGACAGCTTCCATGACAGCCCCGGCTCCAGCGTGGCGGCCACAATGCCCCAGCTGTCGAGGAACAGCTGGGCATCCAGGTGCAGCGACCCGGGCAGCGACTCCAGGTAGCGCAGCCCACGCACCCCGAAGGCATGGCCGACGCGGATGTCGGGCACGCGCTCGGCGGGGCGCTCCGACAGGCGGTACTGATCGAAGTTCGACAGATCGATGCTGACCCCGGCGGCCTTGGCGGCGTCGATGCCGGCGCTGTCGAACAGGGGCACGAAGCGGTACGGCTTGGCCATGTAGCCCGCCTGGTGCGTCAGCGTGTAGATCCCGCGCAGCAGCGTGCGCGGTCCCAGCACCTGGGTCAGCGAGGCGTTGAGGTTCTGGGTGCGCAGCGACTCCGCGAACGCGCTGTACGCGGTGCCGGTGTAGCCGACGGCGTCGAAGGCGATGTCATAGTTGACCGACAGCGTGGTGTCGGAGCTGCCCAGCTGGCGCAGCAGGCCGGCCCCGAAGCCGTTGGAGACATAGTCGGCCTCCTCGGAGTGGCGGTACGACAGCGCGGGCACCAGCTTGCCGAAGGCCTTGGAGACCCCGAGATCGACCTCGGTGCGCACCTCGGAGAAGCGCTTGGTGGCCTGCGAGACCACGTCGACCGAGGCCGCGCTGACCACGTCCACCACCACGCGGGCGCTGGCCGCGCCGCCGCCTGCGTCCAGCGGATGCGCCACCGCGACCTGGGGCGTCACCACCAGGACGTTGTCGCTGTCGGTGTACACCAGGGTGTCGGAGCTGACCCGCCAGTCGCCCTCGCCCTCGGCGTGCGCGCGCGGCGCGAGCAGCGCCAGCGCGGTCACCAGCAGCAGCGTGGGCGTCCTCAGTTGCAACCGCAGCCCCCGCCACCGGCGCCGAAGCCGCCGACCGCGCCCTCGCGGGTGCCCAGCATGTGCGCGCGCAGCGCCTCGCGTTCGCCGTCACCGTCGGGCGCCATCACGCGCTCGGCCAGGTGTTCGCGCTGCCACGGCTTGGTGGTGGCGCAGCCGCCGAAGAGCCCGAGGCCGAGTGCGAGAGCGATGCCGAGCGCGCGCTTCTTCATGGTGCAGCCTCCTTGCAGACGGCCTGGCCGATGGCGTCGCTGGCGCCGGCACGCAGCCAGGCGTGCAGACAGCGATAGGCCGGATCGGCCTGGTTGGCCCAGAGATCTCCGCCGACGTGGTGCATGCCGCCGGCCTTGACCGCCAGCGGCTTGAGCAGGAGCAGGTTGTCCTCCAGCGACGAGGCGTCGGGATCCAGCGCCGCGATGGACGCGATGTTGGCCGAGAGCTCGGCCTCGCTGGCCTCCTGCCCGCGCAGCACGGCGTCCATGCGCAGCCCATGCTTGGCATACAGCCTGAGCGGCCGCCCCGCCATGCCATGGCAATCCAGGCTGGCGCAGCTGGTCGCCAGCACCGGCTGCACATAGGTGGCGAAGTTGCCCTGCTCGCCGCGCGCAGCCACCTGCAGCTGCTTCTGGTCCTCGAACGCGCAGCCGACGCCCGCTGCGGCGAGCGCCGCCAGCACCACGGCCAGCCCGCGCCCGGGTCCGCGCCCGCGCCCGCCCGGGGTCATGGCGCGTCCGTGAACCACACCCGCTCCACGTGATCGGTGCCGGTCTGGCTGCCCACGTGGCAGCCCGCGCACGAGCCCTCGCGCCAGATCAGCGTCTCCATGTCCTTCTCGACGCCGTCGATGCCGACCGAGACCTCGACCGGGAACACCGGCTGCCAGGGGATGCGCAGCCGCCCCCGCGCGCGCTGGCTGGGCGCGTCCAGCGCGCTGTCGACCGTCACCATGAAGTTGCCGGTGCGGTTGGTCAGCGCGGTGAACTGGTGCCCGGCCTTGTCCTTCATGATGACCTCGGCGCCCTCGACGCCCGCCGAGTCGGGGTCGCCAGCGCGCATGTAGATCGTCCCCGCCAGCACGAAGGCGCCGCCGCCCGGGCTGTACTCGGTGCTGTGGCAGGCCAGGCAGGGTTGCCCGGGGCGATGCTCGGGATCGCCGTCGCGCTGGTTGCCCAGCGCCGCGGCCTGCTGATCCTCGGGCGAGTCGCCAATGCAACCGCCCACCAGGCCCATCACGATGAGGCCAGCGACCAGGGCGAAACCGGGCAGAACGACCTTCACGACCGCGAAACAGTGCTCCAATCCGCGGCACTATGCAACAGCCTCGGAAAGGGCTAATCTGCGCGCCGTCGAGGTACCCATGAACCTGAATCGGTCCGCAAATCTTGCGCGAATCGGGGCGGCGGGGCTGGTGGTGGGGACTCTGTTGATGGTGGCGCCCGACGTGGCGCGCGCCGCCACCGGCAAGGTCACGGTGACCTTCTCGACGCGCCAGACCAGCAATGGTCGCTATGCGCCCAAGCACGTGCTCGCGGTGTGGGTCGAGGACGCCGCCGGCAAGTTCGTGCGCACCCTGATGAAGTATGGCTCGCGCCGCGAGGTCTATCTGCGCGGCTGGAAGGCCACCAGCCTCGACGCCAGCCGCATCGCCGGCATGCCTGACGTCATCAGCGGCGCCACCCGGAGCAGCCACACGCAGCGCGTCGTGACCTGGTCGCAGAACGACTATGCCGACACGCCGATGCCCGAAGGCACTTACAAGCTGCGCATGGAGCTGACCGACTGGGACTCGCCCAGCACCAGCGGCAACAACGAGGGCAGCGTGACCTTCGAGGTGCGCGGCACCGAGTCGCACACCACCGTGCCCGACAACGGCGGCTTCTCGGCCATCACCGTCGACTACATGCCCGGCAGCGGCGGCACCGTGACCCCGGGGTCCGACGCCGGTGTGGTGCGCCCGCCCGATGGCGGGGTCGGGCCGTCGCCGTCGCCGACCACCTCGCCGTCACCGTCGGGGAACTCCGGCATGTGCGAGGTCAACACCCAGTGCGTGGACGGCGATGGCTGCTGCCCGCTGGACTGTGTGTACGAGGTCGATCACGACTGCGATCCCGACAGCGCGCACAACGCCGACGGCGCCGCGGGCTGCGACACCGGCGCGGGCCGCGAGGGCGCGCCCGCGCTGCTGCTGGTGCGGGGGGCGCTGCTGCTGGCGGCCGCGATGCGCCGGCGCCACCGCGGCTCCTGACCGCTCGGGCCAGCTGAGCTGCGCGCTGGTCGTCGCCAGTCAGTGCAGCGCGGGCTGCGCTGGCGGGGCCTCGATCGTGACGCTGAGCTCGACCGGCGCCTTCAGGCTGTTCGAGATGATGCAGTGTTTCTTGGCGGTGGCCAGCAGCTCGCGCGCGCGCGCCTCGTGCTCGGGGGCGACGGTCAGCGTGACCGCGAGGTCGATGCGCGTGAACACGATGCCAGCGGCGGTCTTGTCGAGGATGCCCTCGGCGCTGCAGCGGTAGCCGTCGATGGCCAGCTGGGCCCGCCGCGACACCGCCTCGAAGGTGGTCATCAGGCACAGGCTGGCGGCGCCGACCAGCAGCTGCTCGGGGCTCCAGACGTCGTCGCGTCCGTCGAACTGGACCGGGGGTCCGCCGCTGAGCGTGGTGGCACCACCGCTGGCGATGCTGGCGCTGTGATCGGCCAGGCGGACGAGAGAAACCTGATAGTTGTGCGGGAATCGAGCCGGCATGACGGCCTCCGTGGTTGCCCGTGAGAGCCACGCGACGAGCGGGAGGGTTCGCGCGCTGCTAGACTCGGGCGGCATGGCCGACGACCTCGAGCTTTTGCAGGCTGCCAAGGCCGGTGACCGCGCCGCGCTCGACGAGCTCTTGGCGCGGCACGAGCAGCAGATCTACCGCTTTGGCCTGCGCATGTGTGGCAACGAGTCCGACGCCCGCGACATCCTGCAGGAGACCCTGACCGCGGCCTTCCGCAACCTCGGCGACTACCGCGGCGAGGGCGCGCTGTCGACCTGGCTGTACCAGATCGCGCGCAGCTTCTGCATCAAGTCGCACCGCCGCCGCGTCGGCGAGCCCAGCCACACCCTGTCGCTGGAGGGCGCCGCCGCGCAGGCAGTGCCGACCGAGGCCAGCGCGCCCGACGAGCGCGCCCAGGCCCACGAGATGGGGCAGATCATCCAGGCCGCCATGCTGGCGCTGCCCGACAGCGCGCGCGAGGTCATCATCCTGCGGGACGTGGAAGGGCTGTCGGCCAGCGAGGCGGCGTCGGTCATCGGCATCGACGTGCCAGCCCTGAAGAGCCGCCTGCACCGCGCGCGCATGGAGCTGCGCTCGCACCTGTCGGCGCTGCTGGACGCCCCGGCCAGCGCGCCGGCCTGCGCCGCGCTGGCGACCGAGCTGGCCGACTATGCGGCGTCGGACATCGATCAGGCGGCGTGCGAGCGCATCGAGGCGCACCTCGAGCGCTGCGAGCAGTGCCGGCGCTCGTGTGATGTGCTCAAGCGGACGGTGTCGCTGTGTCGGCACATCCCGGCCGGCGAGGTGCCGCGCCCGGTGCGTGACGCCGTGGTGAACGCGCTGCGCGACACCATCGCCAAGCTGCCGGGGCTGTGAGGCCGAGGCAGGCGAGGCCTTGGTGAAGGATCAGCGGCCAGTGATGCGGCTCCACAGGCTGCGCGGCGCGGCGGTCTCCTTGCCATCGGCGGAGGCGGGCGCCGACCTCGCCTTGCGCTGACCACAGTCGCAGCGGTCCTTGACCGGCACGTTGCCGAGCACCTGCTCGACGTGGGCGCCGCAGCCGGCGAAGGTGGGCTTGTTGCAGGTCGAACAGGTCACGCGTCTACACATCAGGCATCTCCTCGAGACAGGTCATCAGTTCACACGGGGGTGGGTGGTCGTCAAGTGGCGCGCTTGGTCCGGCAGGTCGACACGCCGATCAGGCGGTACACCGGACAGAAGCCGAGCGCGCCGGTGGCCAGCGGGATGAGCCCGATGAGCCCCCACGGCGTCTTGGGGCCGACGAAGACCAACGCCAGCAGCACCACACCGATGGCAAGCCTGAGCAGCCGATCGATCGCGTTCGCGTTCTGGGTCATGACCTCACCTCCGTGGCAGTGAGAGCCAGCACCCGGGCAAAGGGTTCGCGCCGCGCGAGGCGCAAGCTTTGCGCGATCTCAGCGGAAGCTGAGCATCGGCGCCAGCGGCAAGGTCCGCCCGGCGAGCTCGATGCTGAGCCTGGTGCGGCGCGCGCTGCCCGGGTGCGGCAGCGTGGCGCCGTAGCTGCCATCGCCGTGATCGTCGACCACCACGGCGACCCCGTCGGAGCGCGTCACCTTGACGGTCTGACCCGCGCCGCCAGCGCCCAGCGGCTGGCCGCGGGCATCGACGCTGGTGATGGTCAGGCGCGGAGCGGGGTCGGCCGCCGTCGCGCTGCGCGCCGACAGCGCCAGCCACGACGGCTCGACCAGGCGCACCTCGCGGCCCGCGACCACGCCGGGGAGGCCGTCGACGCGCTGGCGCAGGCCGCTCGGCCACGCGATCTCGATCATGGTGGGCAGCTCGTCGCCGAGGCCGAGCTCGACCAGCGCGTCACCCTGGCCGTAGGTCTCGCCGCCCACGGTGCGCTGCCGGGTCAGCACGCGACCGCCGGTGGTGGTCACGCTGACCACGGCGCCCACCGGGTCGGGCGCGCTGGCGCTGCCGATGAGGCGCAGGCGCAGGAAGTGGCCGCGCGTGCGGGTGCGGTTGTCGTAGACGCGGAACGACTCGCCGAAGGCGCCCAGCACCACATCGAGATCGCCGTCGCCGTCCAGATCACCCGCGAAGGCCCCGCGCCCGGTCACCGGCAGCGTGGTCCCGGTCGCCAGCGCGCCGGGCAGGCCGACCGAGGCGCTGATGTCCACGAAGGGCGCGCCCGCGGCCGGCTGCCGGTACAGGAGGTCGACCTGCTGGTACGACGCGCGCGCCGGCGGATCGACCACATCGCCGTTGACCACCAGCAGCTCCAGCGCGCCGTCGCTGTCGAGATCCAGCGCCTGCGCGCCCCACGAGATGAGCTGCTCGCCGCCGGGTGCGGTCGCGACCTCGAGGCCGAAGCGCGCCGCGGCCTCGGTGTAGCGCTGCTGGGCGCCGTCCCACAGCCACAGCTTGCTCGGCCCCCAGTCGGTCACGTACAGGTCGAGGTCGCCGTCGGCGTCGAAGTCCGCCGGCGCGATCCCCATGCTGAGGTGCGAGCTGGTGATACCGCGCGCGGCGGCGACGTCGCTGTAGCGGGGCACGCCCTCGGCGTCGATGTCGCTGCCGTCGCGGCGGTACAGGGCGTCGACCGGGAAGGTGCCGCCGTCGTCGGCGCCCAGCGCGTCGTTGGCCAGGTACAGCTCCAGGGTGCCGTCGCCGTCGAGATCCCCGGCCAGCGCCGCGTGCGTCGCGCCCAGGCTCGCGGTGGCCGAGGCCGCGCTGGCGTCGACGAAGCTGCCGTCGCCCAGGTTGAGGTAGAGGCGATTGGCGTCGACCGGCAGCGGCGTGCGGCCATCCCCCCGGTGGTAGTTCAGGGCGTACAGATCGAGCAGCCCGTCCTGGTTGACGTCGACGAACAGCCCGCCCGCGGTGGCGTCACCGGGCGGCCCGGCGACCCCGGCGCTGGCGCTGACGTCGGTGAAGCCACCGTGGCCGTCGTTGCTGAGGAGGAGGTCGGGCCCGTCGGCGCCCAGGAAGACGTCGAGGTCGCCGTCGCGATCGACGTCGCCCAGCGCCACACCATAGAGGTTGCGCCGCGCGGTCAGCGCCGAGAACGCCTCGTCACGCGTGAAGCGGATGGCGCCGCCCGGCGTGGTCACGTTGCGCAGCATGAGCGACGGCCCCTCCGACACACCGGCGGGCGGGCTGGCGATGCGCGCCACCACCAGATCGAGATCCCCGTCGCCGTCGAGATCGCCGAGCGCGGCGCCGGCGCCGACCGGGAAGAAGATCGACGGATGACCAGCGGGTAGCCAGCCGCCGAACGCCGCACGCGTCACGTCGGTCAGCGTGATGCCGCCGGGGTTGGCGGGATCCGGCTGCGCCGCCGGGCCCCCGCCACAGCCCGCAAGCACCATCACGGTGACCAGCGCCCGCAAAAGCCGCACAAAAACAGGCTATCATGGCGACTGGCTGACCACCCGTGGATCGCGCGAAGAAAACCGTTCGCCGCGTCTTCATCGTCGCCTGGATCGTGCTGGCGCTGGCCGGCGCGCTCAACCACACCATTGCCCAGAAGACCCTGGGTCGTCGCTTCGACCTCGGCCTGCCCCACCTGCGCTATGGCCACGTCATGTTCAACTCGAACCTGCGTGTGGTGCAGACCTACCAGTACGCACGCAAGGACGGGGTGCGTCATGACGTCGCCGACCTGGTGCCGACCGCCGCGCCGGGCTACAAGCGCGCCCGGCTGGCCATGAACATCCTGTTCCACCCGCGCTACCTGCGCGAGCTCTGTTTCCGCTCGCTGCACGCGCTGGACGACGAACTGACCATCTACATCGACGAGTACGACCTCGACGTGGCGCGAGGTCGCCCGACCCGCACCTTCACGCTGCGCTGCGATGTCCATGGCCTCGTCGACCGCTAGCAAGAAGCGGCCCGCGCGCGCCGCGGCGCCAGCGCCCGCGCTGCCCATCTGGGAGCGCTGGCTGCGCGCGTTCGAGGCGCCGCGCAGCCCCTACCCGCTCGCCGTGTTCCGCATCCTCTTCTTCGCCGCGCTGGCGCTGCACTTCTTCCCCTCGCTGCTGCGCCTGGACGACAGCTACTCGCCGCGCCTGCTGCGCACCGAGGAGTGGAGCCACTGGCTGTATGTCCGCTTCTGGCGCATCCCGCACGGCTGGCTGCGCGCCATGTCGGTGGTCACCATGCTGGCCTGCCTCGCCGGCCTGGTCGGCCTGCGCCCGCGCATCGCGGCCGCGGTCGCCTTCGCAGGCTGCTACGCCTTCGCCAGCTTCAACGGCCTGCACGTGCAGACGCTGGCGCTGCTCAGCGCCTGGGCGGTGCTCATGCTGATGGCGCTGTGCGGCGGCGGCAGCGCGGTGTGGTCGGTCGACGCCGTGCTGCGGCGCTGGCGCCAGCGCCGACGCGGCAGCCCCGCGAGCGCCGACGCGCCACCCACCGAGCCGGGCCTGCTGCCCAGCCTGCTGCTGTTCCAGCTCCTGCTCGCGGTCTTCTTCGCTGGCATCGAGAAGCTGCTGGCCGGCTGGCCGGGCAGCAACGAGATGGGCATCCTGATGAGCTACCCGCGCGGCTTCATGCTGCGCGACTGGGCGGTGTCGGCGAGCTTCCTGCACGGTGAGGTCGCGACCTCGCTGATGACCTGGCTGACCATCCTCGTCGAGCTGGGCACGCCGATCCTGCTGCTGGTGGGCCGCACGCGCCGCGCCGCGCTGCTGGCCTACCAGCTGTTCTTCCTCGGCATCATCGCGATGATGGAGGTGCCGCCGCTGTTTTACTTGCTGTTCGCGGGCGGCGCGCTGCTGGCGTTGCGTGACAGCGAGGTGGCCTGGGTGCTGGCCCGCTTCAGGGCGAGACCGGCGGCGGGGGCGCCGACGGGGCCGGCAGCTTGACGCCCGGGATGCCGGCGTCGGCCGCGCCGCCCGGCACCGAGGTCTCGAGGTCCTCGGGGTCGACCAGGTCGCCGCGCAGTTCGAACAGCTGCTCGATGATGGCCGCCGGCGGCCGGTACGGCAAGCAGGCCTCGCGGTTCGCCGCCAGGTAGCGCGGCGGCAGGCAGCGCTGGGTCTCCGGCGACATGCTCTCGCACAACCTGAAGAACTCGGGGCGTTCGACCACGCGCACGAAGACCGAGCGGTGGCCCCCCGCCACCGCCGCGGCGCGCTCGGCCTGGATGGCGTTCCAGTAGGACTCGCATGGGGTCGCGCCCTCGGGCGCCTTCATCATCGCGATGATCTGGGCCATGCGGCGATCGATGCCGGTGGCGTGCTCCGACACCTTGGTGGTGTCGACCCGGGTCTTGGGCAGCACCGGGCGTGGCGCTGGCGATCTGCCGGCGCCCGGCCCACCAGGACCGGTGACCTCGGCGCCGACACCGGCCTGGCCCGAGGCCTTCTTGCGTGCGCTGCCTCGGTACAGGAGGATGAGGACGACGATGACGGCGGCCGCGGCCAGCGCGCCGATGGCGACGGTGAGCTTCATCGGTGGTGAGGGGAAGTTAGCACTGATGGGGGGGAGAGGCCGGGGCGGCGCTCAGCTTCGAGCTACGGGCAGTTGGGGCGCGTCCAGTCGCCGTCGCAGTCGTTGTTGTTGTTGCAGTTACAGGCGTAGTTGCCGGGGCCGTCCCACGTGAAGCTGATGTTGCTGCCGCGCGAGGTGTACTGCGTGGCCTCCTTGCCCTGCCACAGCTCGTAGGCCGCGTCGGAGTTGCACAGGTGGTCGTAACCGCCGCTGTTCCAGCTGTACGGCGTCTGGCAGCCGCCGGCGCCGTCATAGCCGCCCGTCGCGCCGCTCGCGGTGCTGCCCGTGATCGAAGCGCCGTAGCGCCAGGCCGAGGCGCCCGAGTAGCAGCGGTAGCCCATGCTGTCACCGTTGTAGGCACGGCCGTGGTTGTTGGCGCTGATGGCGAAGATCCAGTAGCCGACGTTCGGGTTGACATACATGATGGTCGCGCTGTGGTCGGCGACGCAGATCCAGGCGCTGCACACGCGGCCCGAGTACAGCGCGGTGTAGGTCTGCAGCCAGCCCGAAGTGCTGTACGAGCCCTTGGCAGCCTCCTCGGCCGGAATCGGGTGCTCCTGGGACACCTCGAGGAGCGCCTTCTTGAGCTCGGGGTCGCGCGACACCGCGGGGCGCGACGCGATCTCCTGGATGTCGTGGGCATGATCGCGGAAGGCCGCGGGGGCCTGGTTGGCGAACGCCATGCTGGCCTCCTGCGCCATCACCCAGTCGAGATCGCGCTCGGCCGGGTCGGCGGCCAGCGACTCGGCCATGCGGGCCTGGATGTCGGCGTCCCAGGTCGGGTCGACATAGGTGTCACCGCCGCGCTGGACGAAGAAGGTGACGCCGTTCTGATCGACGAAGCGCAGGTCGATCTCGTTGGCCGGCTCGTTGGGCGCGGTGAGGCGGAAGACCTCCGGCTTGAGCGAGCCCATGCGGGTCTCGATGTAGATCACGCGGCCTTCCTTGAGGTAGGCCGTGTTGGTGCCCCAGGTGGGGTCATTCACGTCGAGCAGGTTGAGCCCCTCATGCAGCGTGCCTACCGTGGGCCGCTCGCTGGAGTTGGAGCAACCCATCACCCCCGACACCAGGACCGCGCTCAGCAGCAAACCAGAGAAGACCTTCTGCATGTTGTGCTCCCCTTTTGGTGAAACAGGAAATCAGTGCAAGGGAGCACACTGCATTTGCCGGACCAGCAGCTGGTACCAAGGATCATCCTGGGTTGGGGAATACAGTTCAGTCATGAAATTGAACTGTTCAAGGATTTGCCTAGATTTTGAACAACTCGTGGGCGGGGGCGGTGGATGGATCAGGGCGGCGTTCAGGCCTGTACTGGAGGGTCAGTCGGGGGCTCCAGCGTCGGGTAGGTCTGGCGCACACACGGCCTCGCAGTTGCCGAACGAGCGACAGTCGTGGCCTTGCTGCAAGCAGCCCACGCTGGCGATCCGGCGTGGGTCGCCGCTGGCCCTGGCGGCCTCGCAGTCAGCCAGACAGCTGGCCTGGTTGGCGCACGCGGTCGGGTTGCAGCGCGCGCCGAGCTCGCAGCCGACCGCCAGCGCGGCGCAGCCCTTCTGGCAATCGACGCCGGCCGCGCTGCTGATGCACTGCCAGGGCACGCACTGGAAGGAGCTCTCGTCGCAGGCGTGGCTGGCCTGGCACAGCTCATCGGCGGGCAGCCCGCGCCCATCGCTGCAGCTCGAGTAGCACGCCAGGCCGTTGTCGAAGGCGGTGCACGAGTAGCCGCCCTGGCAGTCGGAGTCGCGCTGGCAGCGCGGGGCCGCGATGCAGGTGCGGCTCCGGGCGTCACACAGCTCGTGCTCCAGGCAGGGCTGCCGGTTGGCGGGGTCGCAGGTCAGGCCGAGGTGGCTGCGACATTGCTCAGCGCAGGTGCGCAGCGAGGCGCAGTCGGTGAAGTCCTGCACGCAGCCCCAGGGCACCGGGCTCGGGGTCAGGGCCGCCTGGGCGCAGTCGGCCAGGCAGCTCTGGCGATCGCCCGCGACTGCGCCGCTGCAGGCTGCCGCGGCGGCGAGACGATCGCAGGCGCGCGCACAGTCGACCTCGGCCTGGGCGCGACAGCCGCCAGCGGCGTCGGCCACCGCCCCGTCGCGGCCGCCCTCGTCGTCGCCGCAGCCCAGCCCCACCAGCGCCGAGGTCAGCAGCACGCCGAGCGCGCGGAGCGGAGCGGACACGGCTTCATCATACATGAGGCGTCCAGTGCACCGATCGCCAGATGGGGTCAAGGAGGCGGCGTGGATCGGCGGGGAGCGCAGTTAGGCTATCCTGTGACAGGTGTCGTCCAGGGCCAGGCCGCTCGGTGCGATGGCGATGGCGCTGGCGCTGCTGGCGTCGGCGCCGGCCGCGCCGGGCTGCGCTGGCGAGGACGCCGACAGCGCCGGCAGCGCGCGCACGCAGGCGCTGACCATGGCGACGCCCGACGACGGCCATCCGGCGGTGGTCGCCATCGTCAACGAGGCCGGGGCGGTGACCTGCTCGGGCACGCTGATCGCGCCGCACACCGTGCTGACCGCGGCGCACTGTCTGTTGCCGCCGTTCGACGCCGCCAAGAACCGCGTGCTGTTCGGGACCACGCTGGCGGCGGGCGGCGTGCTGGCCGACATCACGCGGGTGGCGGCGCACCCGGACTTCGAGCTGGCCACGTTTCGCAACGACCTCGGCCTGGTCACGCTGCGCCAGGCGGTGACGACCACGCCGCTGGCGCTGGACGCGCGCACGCTGGATGCCAGCCTGGTGGGCACGGCGTTCGAGGTCGTCGGCTTCGGCATCACCGCGCCCGGCGCGACCGACGCGGTGGCCAGGCGGACCGGCAGCGCGCAGGTGTCGGCGCTCGGCGACGTCGAGTTCACGAACACGCCGACCTCGGCGCAGGCGTGCACCTTCGACTCGGGTGGGCCGGCGCTGTTCATGGTCGGTGGGCAGACCGTGGTCACCGGCGTGGCCACGCATGGCGACGCCGCCTGCGCCGACCACACCGCGTATGCGCGCGTCGATGTGGCCATGGCCAGCTTCATCACGCCCTACCTGACCAGCACCGCGGCCGGCAGCGCGACGCTGGGGCAGCGCTGCTTCCATGACGAGCAGTGCAGCGGGGGGCCCTGCCTGGTCGCGGTCGACGAGCCGCGACTCAGCTTCTGTGGCAAGCCGTGCACGGGCGCGCGCGACTGCGCCGCGCCGCTGCAGTGCAGCGCCGAGTTCTGTCGCCCCGCGCTGCCGTCACCGGGTGCGCTGGGCGCGGCGTGTACGCTGCCGGGCGACTGTGTCAGCGCGACCTGTTTCGTCGCGGCGGGCGCCAGCGCGGGCGTGTGCTCGCGCCGCTGTATCGCGGTGGGCAACGACTGCCCGGCGACGTTCATGTGCACGAACACCGCCAACACCGCGTTCTTCTGCCTGCGCCCGGCGCCCGATGACGATGGCTGTGCGGTGGCGCCAGGGCGCGCAGCGGGCGGACCTGGGCATGGCCACGGGCTCGGCGCGGGGCTGCTGCTGGGCGCGCTGCTGCTGGGCGCGCTGGTCAGCGCCAGGCGGCGGGCAACCAGCGCGTGGCGTCGGTCGGCCCGGGCTTGCGGCCGCTCCGGCTGAGGTCATTGCGCAGCTGGGCCAGCGCCAGCGTGCGCCGGCTGTCCTTGGCCTCGTCATACAGCCGCTGCAGCTTGTCGAGCAGCCAGTCGTCGGTGGGCTCGATGCGGCGCGCCTCCTCCAGCCAGCGCAGGGCGGGCGCGCGCTGGCCGGCGCGCAGCTCCAGCACCGCGAGGCCGACCCGCGCGGCGGCCGCGCTGGGCCCGGCGGCGGCGGCCTGCTCGAACAGCGGGCGCGCGGCGGTGACGTCACCGTCGCGGAACAGCACCATGGCCTTGGTCTCCAGCGCGCCGGCGTCGTCGGGGCTGAGCGCGAGCAGCCGATCCAGCGCGTGCAGCGCCTCGGCGTGGCCCGCCGGCGTGCCCTGATCGAGCTGGCCGCGGGCATAGCCGAGCAGCGCGCTGCGCCCATCAGGCGCCACCCTGAGCAGCGCGGCCTGGGCGCGGCTGCGCGAGGCGCGGTCGCCAGCGCGGCCGAAGTAGCCGACCAGCCACTCGTACAGCTCCGGCGCGGGGGGCCAGGTCGCCAGCACCGCGGCGGCGCGCGCCAGCGCCTCGTCCTCGCGGCCAGCGTCGGCGTAGGCGGCCAGCTCGAGCCCGGCCAGGTCGGCGCCGGTGGCCGGATCGCCGAGCGCGGTCGACCATGGCACCAGGCGGCGCGGCGGCTCGCGGCGGCCCGGGCGCAGCGGCGGCGGCCGACGCTGGATCCAGTGGTCGGTGATCTCGACCAGGGGCACGTCGGAGGCCGCCAGCGGCCGCATGTGGCAGACCACGCAGTGATCCTGCCTGGCGGCGCGCGCGGCGGGGTCGCCGGTGCAGGTGTGGCCCGGGGCCTGGTGGCAGGCCGTGCACTTGTCGTCCCAGTGCTTCGGTGGCTGCTCGAACGAGCTCTTGTGCGGATCGTGGCAGCTGGTGCAGGTCAGGCGCCCGGCAGACCCGGTGTAGCAGGCGCTGCGCACCATGCGCTCGGGGTGCGCCAGCAGGATCAGGCGATCCGGCTCGGCGGGCTCGGCCAGGTAGTTGACGCGGAAGTCGTCGGCGCGCTCGCCGGGACGGAAGCTGAAGTCGTGACGACCGGCGCGCTGCTTGGCGAAGCTCGACTGGTGACACTGGGTGCAGGTGTCGAGCTGGCGCAGGGGTGACAGCCGCGCGGGGTTGACGATGTCGGCGACGGCGCCGGTGCTGGAGTGGCGCTGACCGGGGCCGTGGCAGCGCTCGCAGCCGATCCCGGTCGGCAGCGGGTCGTAGAAGACGTCGCCCGCGCCGGCGGAGCGCAGCGGATAGTCGGCGTGGCACGAGATGCACTGGTCGCCGAGGCGGGTCTGGAAGCGCGGGTTGCTGCGCGACGCCGCGGGGTCGAGGCCCCAGCGCCGCGCCCTGGCGAAGTAGTCGAGCGGCGTGTGGTGCAGGCGGTCGCCGTGGCGAAAGTAGAACGCCAGGCCATAGCCGCCCGCGCTGAGGGTGTGCGTCACTGGCTGAAGCCAGCTGTGCAGCACCACGCCGTAGTCGCCCAGCAGCTGCTCCTCGATGAAGTACGCCTTGCCGCGCCGCACCGGGCGGTAGCCATAGCCGCTGGCCTGGTGGCGCACCCAGGTCTTCATGCCGGCGTCGAAGATCTCGGCCAGCCAGCGCTGGTCGAGGCTGGCCAGAGGGCGCAGGCCGCTCCGCGCCATCGAGTGGCGCGCGTACATGGCGGTCAGCTCGGCGTGGCAGGGTGCGCAGGCGGCGGAGCCGACATAGCCGGCCTCGGCCAGGCCACCGGGCGGGGTGGACGGGATGGGGCGCGTCCAGTCGAGCGGGCGCGCGTCCCAGGTCAGCGCGGCCAGCGCGGCGGCGGGGTTGCTGGGGGGGACGGGGCCAGCGTCGGCGCTGGCGCCGCTGCCAGGTGCGGGCGTGACGACCGGCTGGCGTGCGCCGCGGCGCCGGCACGCGGGCGCCAGCACCACCAGGCTGACCAGCCAGGCGGTGGCCAGCGCGCGCAGGCCCGGCCGTGCTTGCTGCGCCGCGGTCACGGCTCACGATATCACGCGACCGCGGCGGCCCGGACGCGCCGCCTGTGCCATGCTTGGGCCATGAGCGTCGCAGCGTTCGCGCGGGTCGTCATCGTGCTGGTGGCGGGAGTCGTCGGGGTGTCATGTAAGGACAAGTCGGCGCCGCAGGCCAAGGGCACCGCGCAGGCGGCGAGCGGTCAGGCGCCCGCCCGGACGCCTGGCGAGGAGGCGCACCGCCTGGTCGAGGCCGGGGCCACCCTGCTCGACGTGCGGCTGCCCGAGGAGTACCAGGAGAGCCACATCAAGGGCGCCATCAACATCCCGGTGCACGAGCTCGAAAGGCGCATGTCCGAGCTCGGCGCCAAGGACAAGCCCATCGTGGTCTACTGCCACAGCGGCGGCCGCAGCGCGCAGGCGACCGCGCTGCTCGAGCAGGCCAGCTTCGCGAAAGTGTTCGACCTCGGCCCGATGGACGCCTGGTAGCGCCGGCGCGCGGCTACCAGGACAGCTGCATCTCCTCGGCGAAGCCGCGCACCCCCTGCAGCTGCACGGTCTGCCCGTCGTCGAGCTCGATGCTGCCGCTCCAGGTGCCGTAGGCCTTGTGCAGGAGGTTGTACTTGTCGCCGAGGTCGAGGCCGCCGGTCTCGGGCGCCACCGGTGACAGCACCAGGGACAGCCGGCCATCGCTGGAGCGCAGCGTCCAGGGCCGCAGCGGATCGGCGCGATCGAAGCTCCAGCGCACGGTGCCGAACTTGCTGACGGCGTCGCCGAAGCTGACGAAGTTCTCGCTGCCATGGCTGGGATCGCCGAAGCCCTCGCCGAGGTTGAAGCCGAGCGGCACGCCGTTCAGGCTGGTGGCGCCGGCGGCCCAGCGCCAGGTCACCTCGGCCGGCCACTGGCCGCGGCCCCAGTCCATGCTCGCGACGGTGGTGGTGGGATCGAAGGCGAAGCTGCGCCCGTCCACGGTGACGAAGCCCGCACCGCCCAGGCCGGGCAGCTTCTGCTCGTAGAAGAAGTTGGTGGGATCGTCGGCGAACGGCGTGGCCAGCGCCAGGTAGGGCATGCCCGGACGACGCGTGATGCGGATGCTGCCGCTGGCCGCGGGGCCGAACAGCGCGGGCAGCGCGATCTGGATCTCGGTGCTGCCCTCGGGCGTGGTGCTGAAGGCCAGCTGCGCGGGCGAGGCGGCGTCGGCGCGGTAGCTGGCCACCTGGCTGCCCTCGACACCGGTCGACAGGGCCAGCACGCCGCCCAGGTTGCGCGACTCGAACTTCTGACCGGTCGCGAAGTCGACCACGGTGACCGAGGCCAGCTGGATGAAGCCGAGATCGAACAGCGTGAAGGCGGCGGCGTACTGGTCGTTCTGGAGCGTGAAGAAGTCCCAGGCGCGCAGCCGGCCAGGGTCGTGCACGCGTGACGCGTCCCAGCGCAACAGCTCGCGTCGCGACCAGCCCGGCTCACGCAGCCGGCCCCCGGGGGTCAGGAGCTCGCCGGCCGCGGTGATCTCGTGCTGCTGGACGGCATCGTCGCATCCCGCCAGAGCGCCCAGGCTGGCGGCCAGCCCGAGGATGGCGGCGAAGCGGCAGCCGCGCATGGTCAGTTGCCGAGCGGCGCGCGCAGCCCGAAGGTGACCGTCCAGGGCACGCCGTCGACGTCGTCGCTGCTGCTGTCGAAGGTGACGCCGCCGCTGCCGGCCGGGTCGGCGCCGGTCGGCACCACATAGGGCTGCGACGGGCTCTCCCAGAACAGGTAACCGGCGCGGACCTCGAGGCTGGCCATGACCAGACGATAGATCGGAAAGCCGACGGCGACACCTGCCAGGCCACCGACGCCGACCGCCGAGCTGGTGTGGACCCCGGGCGAGTCGATGTCGCCGGGCACCAGCAGCGGCACCGAGGCGCGCGCGGCGCCGAGATAGACCTCGAGCAGCGGGCGCGGCCCGAACAGGCGCTGGCGGATGCCGGCGCTGGACAGCTCCATGTTGCCGCTGGTGCTGGTGCCCTCCAGCGCGGACTCCTTGGCGCGCAGCGAGTAGGTCTGCGCGAAGTGCCACTCCAGCGTGGTGTTGCCGATGAAGTAGCCGATGACCAGGTTCTTGCCGAAACCGAAGTCGTACACATGCGCGGGCGCGCCGGTGATGCCGCCGACGCCGAGCTCGAGGCCGATGATGAGGCCGCGCGGTTTGGGACGGCCGGGCGAGTCGGTGTCGGGGCCCGGCGACGGCGACGCCGAGGGTTCCGCGCTGGGCTCGGGCGAGGCCGACGGCGTGGGGTTGAAGACCGGCTGCGGTGGCTGCTCGTCGGGCGGCAGCTCCTCGGGCTCGTCGGGGGGCGGCGCGGCCTCGGGCTCCGGCGACGGTTCGGGCTCGGGCTCGGGCGGCGGTGGTGGCGGGGTGTCGCCGTCGGGCGCCACCTGCGCATGCGCGCGCGCGCCCGGCCACGCCAGCGTCAACGTCAGCGACGCCAGCAGCAGGGCCGCGAGGAGGCGCGGGCTAGAACGCAAGGCCGAGCTCCGCCAGGCCGCTGATGCCGTGGGTGCCGAAGTTGTCGGTGACCACCTCGCCGCGCAGGAACAGGTGCGGCATCAGGTAGGTGAAGCCGACCCGGGCCGGCGACGGCTGCGCGTCCTCGCCCATCAGGGACAGGCCGAGGATGTTGAAGTCCATCTGCACGTAGGCCTGCAGGTTGCGCCGCGCCATCACCGAGAAGCGCATGGGGATGCCGATGTAGTCGTACTCGAGGTCGCCGGTCTTCTCGACCGCGCTGAGGACGCCGCCGGTGTTCTCGACCTCCTTCCAGGTGCGGTCGTGGAAGGTGTAGCCGCCCACCGCCATGCCGAAGTTGAAGTTGCCACCCAGGTTGCGCAGGCTGCCGATGGGGAAGTTGTAGGTCAGCGAGAACATCCCGCCCGAGGTGTCGCCGCCGAGATCTTGCGACATCCACTCGGCGGTGACCTCTGTGCGCAGCGCGCCCGACAGGATCATGGGCGCGGTGTTCTCCGACCAGTTCTTGACCTCGGCGTGGTAGCGGTCGATCTCGGCCTGGGTCGGCGCGTAGGTCGTCGTCGTGGTCGTGACCACGCAGTAGTCGCCCGAGCAGCTGGTCGAGGTCGACACGTCGGTGCGCCCGGTCGGCGCCCGCGGCGCGGTCAGGATCAAGGTCAGGATGCGACCGACCCAGCCGCCATACTCGTGGACCTGGATCGACGTCGACAGGCCATTCGAGGCCGTCGCCGGCAGCAGCGCGTTGCCGGTGCTGGCCGCGAAGCCGATGGTGTAGTTGCCGTTGTTGCCGGCGCGGGCGCGGGCGGGCGCCAGCAGCAGCGCGGCGGCGAGCGCGGTGGTGGCGACGAGGGCGGAGCCGCGCATCAGTTGCGCCTCTTCTTGAAGATCGACTGCAGGAAGAAGCTCTGCAGCCCGACGCTCATCATGACGCCGGTGGCCTTGATGTCGTCACCGCCGTCGGTGCGCTCGACGGTGTCGAGGTGGACGCCGAAGCGCACGTACAGGCTGGTGGTGGCGCGCTGGCGCAGCTCGACGCCGGCCTCGATGGCGCGGCTGATGCTGTAGCTGATGGGGGCGCCCAGGGCGTCGAAGTGAACGTGGCCGAAAGCGCGGATGAAGCCGGGCAGCGCGTAGCTGGCGCCCAGGCCACCGGCGAAGCGGGCACCGTCCTCGTTCTCCAGGGTGCCGCCGCGGGTCCGGATGTCATAGCTGCCCAGCGTCATGGTGCCGACCAGCTCGAGGTCCTTCATCGCGTACATGAAGAGGAAGTCGATGTTGTCGGTGCGCACCGTGAAGTCGGCGTCCGCGCTGGTGCTGGTGCTCATGGGCTGGGTGCCCTTGGCCACCGTGGAGCCGGCGCCCAGGCCGAAACCGCAGCCGCCGCTGGCCGTGAAGGCGCCCGCCAGCGCGGCGAGCGCGCATACACGCCAGGCCTGGCGCGTGGCCCTGGACCTTCCCCCCATGAATGGATTCAAGCGGAAACGCGGCGGACAAGCAACAGCGACGTGCTACTTGGCCCACAGCTCCAGCTGGGCGCGGCCGCCGCCGGGCAGGTTGGCGTAACGGAAGTCGACGCGCCGGATGAAGCGCGCGCCGCCGGGCAGATCGATGACGCGGCTGGCGCTGTTCTTGGCGAACACCAGGCGCGTGGGCGGCGAGAACGTGGTGCCGTCACCGAAGGTGACCACGACGTCGAAAAGCTCCAGCGCGCTGTGCTCGGCGACCAGCTGGAGCTGGGTGAAGCGCCCTTCGGAGCCGCCCACCATGATGGTGTCGTGGTCGCCGCCGTGGTTGACCCAGCGCTCGCCCAGCTTGTTCCAGCCGGTCAGCGCCTCGGTGCGCGCGTCCCTGACGTCGTCCCGGCGCTCGCCGCGGCGCTGCCGCCCGCCACACGCGACCATGGTGCCCAACAGCCCGAAAGCCAGCCCTGCTAGCAGAAAATGACGCTTCATTTCGGCCCCCCTTGGGCACGCATCGTATCTGAACTACGATGGCGTCGCCATGCCGATGGACAAGCTCAGCGGTGACGAGCAGGGCATCGCGGCGCTCAAGGCGCTGGCCAGGGAGCGCCGCGACTACCTCAAGTTCCTGCTCGCCGAGGCCCAGACCAGCATCGACGGCAGCGCGACCTTCACCGGGGCCGACGGCGAGAAGTACCTGCTGCGCGCCGACGGTGCGGGCCACCTCACGGTGACCGCGGCGCCGAAGTAGCCCAGATCTGCGCAGGGTCCTCTGCTATGTTGCGCCCCATCATGGCCAACAAGCTGACGCTGTGGAGGAAGCTGGGGCGCTTTCTGACCCCGGCGGTCGTCCTGCTGTTCTTCCTGCCCTTTTTCGGGGTGTCCTGCGAGGGCATGGAGATCGTCTCGGTGTCGGGCGCCGACATGGTCGGCGGCTGCAAGCCGGGCGGCATGATCAACGACCTCGCAAAGGAGGAGGGCCGCGACCCCGACCGCGGCGGCCGGCCCAGCAAGCTGCCCAAGATCGGCAACGTCAAGCGCGAGCCGCTGGCCATCGCGGCCATGGCGCTGGCGCTGATCGCGGCCGGTCTGGCCTGGGTGCGCTCGCGCCAGGCGTTGCTGGGCGCCTTCGTGGTGTCGCTGCTGGGGCTCGGGTCGCTGATCGGCCTCTACATCGGCGCCACCGGCAAGCTGGAGAAGGCCATCACCGGCCAGCTGGAGAAGAAGGCCGGCGTCGAGGATGGCACCGTCAGTCGCGGCGGCGGGCTGGGCCGCCTGAGCAAGGACAAGATCGACGCCGGGGCGCGCGCCGGGTTCTGGATCACCTGTCTCGGCTTCGTCGGCGTGGCCGCGCTGGCCGGGCTGGCGCTGCGTGAGAAGGAAGATCCCGACGCCAGCCCCGCGAGCCCGCCGCCACCCGCCCCTGGTGGTTATCCGCCGCCGCCCGTATCCTGACCCGGGCCCCAGCGGGCCTGGGGGCCAGATGTCGAAGCTGTCGCAGTCGAAGCCGAGCGGGCGGCACATGCCGTGGGTCGTGGTCTGCGCTGCCCTGGCGGGCGGCTGCGGCAAGAAGGGCGGCGGCGGGGGCGACAAGGTCGCGTTCGACACCGTGCCGATCGAGCTGAAGTACGCCAGCACCGACTATCGCAAGATGGCGTTCAAGATCCAGGCGCAGGTGCCCCGGGGCTGGAAGATGATGACCGAGGGCACCGCGAAGGACACGATGAACACCTTCATGCCGCCGCTGCCCAAGGGCGAGCAGCCGTCGCTGTTCTCGACCTCGTCGATCACGGTGTCGGCGACCTGCCACGGCCCGTGCCGCGCCGAGAAGATGGACGAGCAGATCAAGGCGGCCGCCAGGACGCGCGCCGAGGGCCCGGCCACGCGCGGCAAGATCCTGCAGGACGGCGAGGTCCGTCCCGGCGTGTGGGCCTTCGTGATCGAGGTCGATGGCGTGCGCAACAACGACAAGAGCTACAACGTCGGCGTCACCCACCGGCTGTCGCCGGAGTGGGAGACCGTGGTGTTCTGCGACGCCATGCTGATGGGCAAGCAGGCCAGGATGTGGAAGGCGGTGCTGCAGGCGTGCAGCTCGGCGACCATCAAGTCGGTCGACCTCATCGTCGGCGAGGAGCGCGCCGCGCAGGAGGAGGCCAACCTGTCCAGGTGCCCGGCGAGCAGCACGCTGACGCACACCCCCAAGGAGGCCAAGCCCGAGGACCCGGTGTTCACCGGGGCGCTGCGTGCGCGCGCGACCTCGTCGGGCACCGGGCAGGTCAGGCTCGAGCTCGGCAACGTCGAGCCGGGCGCCGACGGCTTCCCCGAGGCGCTGACGCCGGGCCAGGGCGTGCTGCGCCTCGGCCTGATGTACGACGGCCAGGACGGTGAGGTCCTGAGCGGCAAGTACTCGCTCAGCGAGGGCAAGCTGCGCGTCGACTTCGGGCTGCGCGTGGCGCCGGGCGGCACCACCATCGGGCTCTCGAGCGGCGAAGGTGGCGTGGAGGTCATCGCGCGCACACCGAAACGGATCTGCGGCAAGGTCGACATCAAGGACAACTGGCGCACGGTGCAGGGCGAGTTCGTCGCCGACATCGTCAACGAGCGTTAGTGCCGCCCGTCAGCTCCGCCCTGAAAGGGCGGACCTTCTGGCAGCGACACTGGCCGCGCGCTGGCCGGTCGGCCGTATACTGACGGACCGATGGCGGCGCTGCGCGTGGTGGCAGGGGTCTGGCTCACGGTGGCGCTGGCGCTGGCCGCGCCGGCGTGCTCGAAGCAGCCGCGCTCGACCAGCAGCCCGACCCCGCACCCGTCGGTGCTCGAGGTCGTGGTGGTCGACGCCGCGGCGCCTGGCCCCGACGCCACGCTGCAGTCGCCCTTCGACGCGGTCGACACCCACTGCAGCGTCGACGCCGACTGCGACGTCGTCACCATCGAGGTCACCGGCGTGCACGCCTGCTGCTCGAGCTGCGCCACCACCGCGGGCAACAAGGGCTGGGCCGAGCGGCTGCGCGCGGCGTGCGCGGCGCGGCCCCCGGGGATCTGCTTCCCGCTGGGCTGCCCGATGGGGCCGACCCACACCCGCTGCGACGCCGGCCGCTGCGTGCTCGAGGCCGGACCATGAAGGTCCACCACCTCAACTGCGGCACCATGTGCCCGATGCTGGGCAGGTCGATGGTGCACCCGTCGGGCAAGATGGTGTGCCACTGCCTGCTCATCGAGAGCGACGCCGGCCTCATCCTGGTCGACACCGGCCTGGGGCTGGCCGAGACCGCGCAGCCCGGCCTGCTGCCGTGGCGCTTCACGCGGATCGTGCGCCCGCTGCTCGAGGCCGCCGAGACCGCGGCCGAGCAGGTCGAGCGCCTGGGCTTCCAGCGCACCGACGTGCGCCACATCGTGGCCACCCACCTCGACGTCGACCACGCCGGCGGGCTGCCCGACTTCCCGCACGCCCAGGTCCACGTGCACGAGCTCGAGCACGCCGCCATGCTGGCGCGCGCCGGCGGCTTCGAGCGCCAGCGCTACCGCCCGCACCACTTCGCCCACGGCCCGCGGTTCCAGCGCTATGACAGCGCGCGTGGCGAGCCCTGGTTCGGCTTCGAGGCGGTGCAGCTGGCCCACGGCCTGCCGCCCGAGCTGCTGCTGATCCCGCTACCGGGCCACTCGTTCGGCCACTGCGGCGTGGCGGTCGAGCGCGGCAGCGCGGGCTGGCTGCTGCACGCCGGTGACGCCTACTTCTCGGCCGGCGAGCTGTCGCAGGGCGGCAAGAGCCGTTTCGGGCTGCGCATGTTCCAGCGCATGGCCGACGCCGACCACCGCGCCCGGCTGCACAACCTGGCGCGGCTGCGCGAGCTGGCCGCCAGCGGCCAGGTCACCATGCACAGCGCGCATGACCCCGACGAGCTCGCGCGCGAGCAGAACCAAGGGAGCCAGACCGCGGCATGAACCCGAGTGACGATCCGAACCTCGGCAGCATCGTGGCCGGGCGCTACCGCGTCGATGCGCTGCTGGGCAGCGGCGAGATGGCGCGCGTCTACCTGGCCGAGCAGCTGTCGATGGGGCGCCCGGTGGCGCTCAAGCTGTTGCGCCCCGAGATCGCGCGCGAGCCCGACGCCGTGCTGCGCTTCCGGCGCGAGGTCGAGGCGGTGACCCGGCTGCGCTCGCCGCACGCCATCAGCTTCTACGACTTCGGCCAGAGCGACGACACCCTGTTCATCGCCATGGAGCGCCTCGACGGCGAGCCGCTGCGCGCGCGCCTGGAGCGCGAGCCGGTGCTGGCGCCCGACCTCGTACTACACATCGTGACCGAGGCCTGCGAGTGCCTGGCCGAGGCCCACGGCGCCGGCATCATTCATCGTGATCTCAAGCCCGAGAACGTCTTCCTGTGCACGCCGCTGGCGGCGGGGCGGCCGGTGCACGTCAAGGTGGTCGACTTCGGCCTGGCCAAGATCCTGGAGGGCACGCGCCTCGAGGGCATCACGGCCAAGAACTCGACCGTGGGCACGCCGGCCTACCTGGCGCCGGAGCGCGTGACCTCGGGCATGAAGGACGACGAGCGCGCCGATCTGTATGCGCTGGGCGTGATGGTCTTCGAGATGCTGACCGGGCAGCGCCCCTACGACTCGCCCAACCTGATCCAGATGCTGCGCCTGCACCGTGACGCGCCGGTGCCGTCGGCGCGCGCGCTGCGCCCCGAGCTGCCCGCGATGGTCGACGCCTTCCTGCGCCAGGCCCTGGCCAAGGACGCGGCGGCGCGCTTCGGCAGCGCCGAGGCCTTCGCACGCGCCCTGGCCGGCGCGCTGGAGCGCTGACCGTGCGGGCGCTGGTGCGCGAGATCGCCGGCAGCTTCGCCGACGCGGTCACCGCGGTGCGGCCCGACCCGCCGATCGACGTCGCGCGCGCGCGCCAGCAGCACGCGGCCTACGTCGCCGGCCTCGAGTGGCTGGGCGCGACGGTCACCATGCTGGAGGCCGACGAGCGCTTCCCGGACGGCTGCTTCGTCGAGGACTGTGCGGTCATCGCGGGCGGCGTGGCGCTGCTGACGCGGCCCGGGGCGCCGTCGCGCCAGGGCGAGGTCGCGGTGGCGGCGGCGGCGCTGCAGCGGCTGCTCGAGTGCGTGGCCATGGCGGCACCGGCGACGCTGGATGGCGGCGACTGTTTGCGCATCGGGCGGCGCATCTTCGTGGGGCGCTCGGCGCGCAGCAATGCGGCGGGCGCGGCGCGGCTCGCGGAGGTGTTCGGGCCGCTCGGCTACCGCGTCACCGAGGTCGCGCTGCCGGCGGGCGTGCTCCACCTCAAGTGTGTGTGTTCACCGCTGGGTGACGGGCGCGTGCTGGTGGCTGACGGAGTGCTGGCGCCCGGCAGCCTCGGCGATGTGGCGCTGGTGACGGTGCCGCCTGACGAGGCCTATGCGGCCAACTGTGTCGCGGTGGGCGGACGCGCGCTGATGGCGGCGGGCTACCCGCGTGCACGCGCGGCGGTCGAGGCGGCGGGCCTGGAGGTGCGCACGCTGGAGGTGTCGGAGACGCGCAAGGCCGACGGCGCGCTGACCTGCATGTCGCTGCTACTGGGGACCCCAGATGGCCAGTGAGACCTGGCGGCGCAGGTGCTCTGGATCGAGCGGCTTCTCCAGGTAGGCCAGGGCACCCTTGATCGAGGTGTCGGCCTGGGTCTGCGGGCTGGGCGTCCCGGTGACGATGATGACCGGGACGTCGGGGCGCGCGCTGCGCACGGCGGCCAGGAGGTCGCCGCCATAGCCGTCGGGCAGGCCGAGATCGAGGATGACGCAGTCGAACTGCTCGGCACCCAGGTGCTCACGCGCGGACTCCAGGGTCTGCGCCGCGGTCAGCTCGATGCGCAGGGTCTGCAGCATGCGGCCATAGAGGCCGGCCGCCTCGGGCTCGTCGTCGACCACCAGGACCTTGCCGCTCGACATGGGCTTCATCCTGCCGGACGGCTGGGTCCGGGACAAGCAGTCAGCGCGACGTCAGGTGCGGCACAAACGTCGTGGCTAACTCTTGTCGCGGGACAGCAGGGCGAAGGCCCACAGCGCGCTCGCGATCAGGGTCGGGATGACCACGCCGCCCTGCAGGATCCCGGCGATCAGCTTGTTCTTGCCGTCGCCGCCGAAGTCGAGGCCGCGCCGATCGATGAACGAGCCCAGCAGGGTGCCGGCCCAGTTGGTGAAGGTGGCGATGGTGGTCAGCAGCACCAGCAAGTTGCGGCGCCGCTCGGCGACGTGGGGCAGCGTGTACGACAGGCCGAGCAGCCAGAAGCAGCCCAGCAGACCATTGATGTGCGCCGCCAGCGCCAGCCGATCGAACTGGCGCGGCCCCAGCTCGAGCCCCAGCGCCTTGCCGCGGGTGAAGACGACGGCGACCCAGATCCCGGTCAGCATGCCGAGGAAGAACAGCAGGGCCGCGCGACCCATCAGGGTGCGCTGCAGGGGGCTCGCGCTGACGTCGGAGGTCGCCATGGCCGGACTATCGCACGGGGCGTCAGCGCCTGCAGGACGCGGGCAGGACCTCGGCCGGGTACTCGCCCTGGTAGTTGCCGGGCGGATCGTAGTTGCACACCCAGATGGTCATGTTCTTGGCGGCGCACTGCGCGCTGGCGCAGCCGAGCTGCGTGGTGCTCCGCCACACCAGCTGGGTGAAGTGGCCGGTGCTCGTGCCGAAGCCGGGATTGGCAAAGTCGTATTCGCCGACCTCGGCGTGCCACATGTCGACCACGGCCTCGGCCGGCATGTAGCCGGTGGTGCCCATGGCCAGGTTCTCGCCGTAGGCACCCCGGCTGTGGTTGAACGCGCAGTCGTCGTCACGCAGATGGTCGGCCCACTTCTGGGCGACCGCGGCCAGCTTGGGCGACCAGGTCAGCGGCGGCGCGCAGTGCAGGGCGCGCTTGGCGTTGTGCAGGGCGAGGATGGCGGGGGCGCCGGGGCTCGGACTCGGGCTCGGGCTCGGACTCGTGCTCGGACTCGGACTCGGACTCGTGCTCGTGCTCGGACTCGTGCTCGTGCTCGTGCTCGGACTCGTGCTCGTGCTCGGACTCGTACTCGGGTTCGTGCTCGGACTCGTACTCGGGTTCGTGCTCGGGTTCGGGTAGGGATCCTGGGCTGGCTCGGCGCTGGCCACCGGCGCCGGGGCCACCGGTCTGGAGCTACCGCAGCCGATGCTGAGCAGGGCGAGCAGGCACACGCGTGTCATCCCCTCGACCGTAGCATGTGGGTGTGTTCAGATTGCGCCGTGCCGCTCTTCGGTCGAGCAGATGGCAAGGTGATCCGCGATCTGGCGCCGGTGCGCCGGATGATCCCGTACCTCATGAAGACGCGGAACGAGAGCGTCGTGTACTACGAGATCATCCTCGACATGACGCGCACGCTGCCCTTCATCGAGCAGTGGAACGCCAGCCACGACCTCAAGATCACGCCGTTTCACCTCCTCATGGCGGCGTGCGGCAAGATGTTCCACGCGCGCCCCGGCCTCAACCGCTTCGTCTCGGGCGGGCGGATCTACCAGCGCAAGGGCTGCTTCATCTCGTTCGCGGCCAAGAAGGCCTTCAAGGACGACGCCCCGCTGCTGACGGTGAAGTTCGAGCTGCCGCCCGGCGAGGCGCTGACCGACACCGTGCGCCGCCTGCACGAGTCGGTCGGCGGCGCGCGCACCGGCCCCGAGCGCCCGGTCGACAAGGAGGTGCGCTGGGCGGTCAAGCTGCCCGGCTTCCTGCTGCGCGCCGCGCTGTGGGCCATGATCCGCCTCGACCGCTGGAACCTGCTGCCGGGCGGCGTCACCCGCAATGACCCCATGTACGCCAGCATGTTCGTGGCCAACCTGGGCTCGGTCGGCCTCGATCGCGCCTGGCACCACCTGTACGAGTACGGCACCGTCAGCGTGTTCACCGTGATCGGCGCGCTGCGCAAGTCGGTGGTGCCCGGCGATCTCGGCCCCGTCCAGAAGGACACCGTGGGCCTGCGCTTCTCCTTCGACGAGCGCATCAACGACGGCTTCTACTGCGCCGCCGCCCTCGACATCATTCGCGCCTACGTCGAGGACCCCACCCTGTTCGAGACCCAGCCCGAACCACCACCCCCGGGCCAGCGCCGCCTCGCCGGCCTCTGAGGCCGGAACCCGAGTAGCCCTTGCCGCAGCCCGCAACACCAAGTAAGACCATCCCGCTTCCATGAGGCCCCCCGACCAGCTGGCCGCCGAGATCGAGCGCCGTCGCACCTTCGCGATCATCTCGCACCCCGACGCCGGCAAGACCACGCTGACCGAGAAGCTGCTGCTGTACGGCGGCGCCATCCACCTGGCCGGCTCGGTCAAGCAGAACAGCAAGGCGGCGCGCCAGACCACCAGCGACTGGATGGAGCTCGAGCGCCAGCGCGGCATCTCGATCTCGACCTCGGTGCTGCAGTTCGAGTTCGCCGACAAGCGCGTCAACCTGCTCGACACGCCCGGCCACAACGACTTCTCCGAGGACACCTACCGCACCCTGGCGGCGGCCGACTGCGCCGTCATGCTGATCGACAGCGTCAAGGGCGTCGAGCCGCAGACCAAGAAGCTGTTCGAGGTCTGCCGCCTGCGCCGCATCCCCATCGTCACCTTCATCAACAAGATGGACCGCCACGGCCGCGAGCCGCTGGAGCTGCTCGACGAGATCGAGAACGTGCTCGGCATCCCGTGCAGCCCGGTCAACTGGCCCATCGGCTCGGGCCCCGAGTTCCAGGGCGTGTTCGATCGCTGGGGCAAGCAGCTCTTGCGCTTCGAGCGCGCCGAGGGCGGCTCGCGCCCGGCCCCGATGGCCGCCACCACGGTCGACGACCCCGAGCTGCGCGAGGCCATCGGCGAGCGCGCGCACAAGCAGCTCATCGACGAGCTGGCGCTGCTCGACGTGGCCGGCCACCCGTTCTACCAGGACCACTTCCTGGCCGGCGAGGTCACCCCGGTCTTCTTCGGCAGCGCGATGACCAACTTCGGCGTCGAGCCCTTCCTGGAGCGCTTCGTCGATCTGGCCCCCTCGCCGCGCCCGCGCCCGACCACCGATGGTGGCGCGGTGGTCGCCACCGAGCCGCGCTTCACCGGCTTCATCTTCAAGATCCAGGCGAACATGGATCCGGCGCACCGCGACCGCGTCGCCTTCCTGCGCGTGTGCTCGGGGCGCTTCACCCGCGGCATGGACGTGCTGCACCCGCGCACCGGCAAGACGGTGTCGCTGACCAAGCCGATGCAGTTCGTCGGGCGCGAGCGCAACATCATCGACGAGGCCTTCGCGGGCGACATCATCGGCCTGTGGGACCCTGGCATCCTGCGCATCGGCGACACCCTGTGCCAGGGCGCCGCGGTCGAGTTCGCCGGGGTGCCGCGCTTCTCGCCCGAGCACTTCGTGCGCGCGCGCTGCACCGATCCGATGAAGCGCAAGCAGCTCAAGAAGGGGCTCGATCAGCTCTCGGAGGAGGGCGCCATCCAGATGTTCTTCCACCGCAAGCGCCTGGAGCGCGATCCCATCCTGGGCGCCGTCGGTGTGCTGCAGTTCGAGGTCACGCAGTACCGCCTGCGCTCCGAGTACGGCGCCACCGTCGAGTTCGACAAGCTGCCCTACCAGCACGCGCGCTGGGTCGAGGGTGACGGCCTCAACCTGGATCGCTTCGAGCGCCCGGGCATCTCGACCTGCGTGGTCGACCTCGACGAGCGCCCGCTGGTGCTGTTCGAGAGCGAGTGGGGCGTGCGCAACGCCGCGCAGCAGAACCCCGAGGTCAAGTTCGTGTCCGCCATCCAGCCCACCCTGCTGGTCAAGGCCATGAAGGCGGGCGCCCCGGCCTGACATGGAGGTCACCGGCCAGCCACCTGCTGCCCCGGCGGCGCCGCTGCCCGCGTCGGCCAAGGACCCGGTGTGCGGCATGACGGTCGACCCGGCCACCGCGGTGGCCGCGGGCCGCTCCGAGCTACTGGCCAGGAAGACCTACTTCTTCTGTTCCGACAGCTGCCACACCCGCTTCGTCGCGGCGCCTGGCGACTTCCTGGCCAAGGACCCGGTCTGTGACATGTGGGTCAACCGGCACGCGCCGGCCGCCACCGTGGAGCACCAGGGCAAGACCTACTACTTCTGCAACGCGCAGAAGTGCCCCGACAAGTTCCGCGCCGAGCCCGCGCGCTGGCTGAGCGGCGCGCCGCCCAAGGTGGCCGCGGCGCCGGTGGCGGCGGGGACCATGTGGATCTGCCCGATGGATCCCGAGGTGCGCAGCCCGGTGCCCGCGGCGTGCCCGATCTGCGGCATGGCGCTGGAGCCCGAGACGCCGAGCCTCGACGACGGGCCGAGCCCGGAGCTGGTGTCGATGACGCGGCGGCTGTGGGTCGCCGCCGCGTTGACGCTGCCGGTGCTGGTGCTGGCCATGGGCGAGATGGTCGGGCTGCCGGTGCACGAGTGGCTGCCGGGGCGCAGCGGGCTGTGGCTGCAGCTCGGGCTGTCGACCCCGGTGGTGCTGTGGTGCGGGGCGCCGTTCTTCCAGCGCGGCTGGGCCTCGGTGCTCAGCCGGCACCTCAACATGTTCACGCTGATCGCGCTGGGGACGGGCGCGGCGTTCGGCTACAGCCTGGTGGCGGCGCTGGCGCCCGGCGTGCTGCCACACGCCTTCACCCACGGCGGCGCCCCCGCGGTGTACTTCGAGGCCGCCGCGGTCATCACCACGCTGGTGCTGGCTGGCCAGGTGCTGGAGCTGCGCGCGCGCGGCGCGACCTCCAGCGCCATCCGCGCGCTGCTGGATCTGACGCCGCCACGGGCGCAGCGGGTGGCGGCGTCCGGGGGCGCCGACGTCGAGGTCGCGCTGGGCGAGGTCGTGGTCGGTGATCTCCTGCGCGTCCGCCCGGGCGACAAGGTCCCGACCGACGGCGTGGTGGTCGAGGGCGGCAGCAGCGTGGACGAGAGCATGGTCACCGGCGAGCCGATGCCGGTCGTCAAGGCGGCCGGCGCACGCGTCACCGGAGGCACCGTCAATGGCACCGGCAGCTTCGTGATGCGGGCCGAGCGCATCGGCGCCGACACCCTGCTGGCGCAGATCGTGCGCATGGTCAGCGAGGCGCAGCGCACGCGCGCGCCCATCCAGCGCCTGGCCGACGTGGTCGCGGGCTGGTTCGTGCCGGTGGTGATGGCGGCGTCGGTGCTGACCTTCGCGCTGTGGGCGACGCTGGGGCCGGCGCCGCGGCTGGCCTATGCGCTGGTCAACGCGGTCGCGGTGCTGATCATCGCGTGCCCGTGCGCGCTGGGGCTGGCCACGCCGATGGCCATCATGGTCGGCACCGGGCGCGGCGCGCAGGCCGGCGTGCTGATCAAGAACGCCGAGGCGCTGGAGCTGCTTGAGAAGGTCGACACCGTGGTGGTCGACAAGACCGGCACGCTGACCGAGGGCCGGCCGCGGCTGACGGCGGTGGAGACCGCGCCCGGCTTCGCCGAGGCCGAGCTGCTGGCGCTGGCGGCGGGGCTGGAGCGCGCCAGCGAGCATCCGCTGGCGGCCGCGGTGGTGGCCGGGGCGACCGAGCGCGGTGTCACGCCGGGGGCCAGCGTGGCGGAGTTTCAATCTCTGACCGGCAAGGGCGTCACCGGGGCGGTGGACGGGCGGCGGGTCGCGCTGGGCAACGCGGCGCTGCTGGCCGACCTGGGGGTCGCGCCGGGTGACCTCGGAACCAGGGCAGATCAGCTGCGTTCGACTGGACATGGTGTCATGTTGATGGTGGTCGACGGCGCGCTGGCGGGCCTCCTGGCGGTGGCCGACCCGATCAAGCCGGGCGCCGCCGACGCGGTCGCCACGCTGCGCGCCGAGGGCGTGCGCGTGGTCATGCTGACCGGCGACCACGCCGGCACCGCCCACGCGGTCGCGGCCCAGCTGGGCATCGCCACGGCCGACGTCATCGCCGGGGTGCTGCCGACCCAGAAGGCCGACACCGTGGCGCGCCTGCAGGCCGAGGGCGGCGGCCACCTGGTGGCGATGGCCGGCGACGGCATCAACGACGCGCCCGCGCTGGCGCGCGCCAACGTCGGCATCGCCATGGGCACCGGCACCGGGGTGGCCATCGAGAGCGCGGGCATCACGCTGCTGGGCGGCGACCTCCGGGGCCTGGCGCGCGCGCGCCGGCTGAGCCGCGCGACCATGCGCAACATCCGGCAGAACCTGGTGCTGGCCTTCGTCTACAACATGCTCGGCGTGCCCATCGCGGGCGGTGCGCTGTATCCGCTGCTGGGCCTGCTGCTCAGCCCGATGATCGCCAGCGCCGCGATGAGCATGAGCTCGGTCTCGGTCATCGGCAACGCCCTGCGGCTGCGCCGGGTGGCGCTGGATGTGAAGGCCGGGTCGAGGTGAAGATGGTGGCCGTGAAGCGACTGCTGGGGCTCGTCGTGGTCGTCGTTGTCGGGGTGCTCGCAGGCTGCAAGGAGAAGGCGGCGAAGCCGGCGCAGCCGACCGTGGCGCCGAGTGCGAGCGCGACGCCGAGCGCGACGCCGACTGCGAGCGCGACGCCGACTGCGACTGCGAGCGCGGCGCCGACTGCGAGCGCGACGCCGAGCCCGATGCAGGGCATGGCGCACACCGATCACACCGGCAAGCACGGCGGCCTGGTGCAGATGTTCGGCGACCTGCACACCGAGACGGTGTTCGGCGCCGATGGCAAGCACGCGCTGCACCTGAGCGGCCCGACCCGCGAACCCTGGCCGGCCTCGATCATCACGGCCCCTGTCTTCGTCATCAAGCGCCCCGACGCCGAGCCCGAGCGGCTCGAGCTCAGCGCCGCGGCCGACGGCTCACACTGGAGCACGCAGGGCAAGCCGCTGGCCGAGCCGCGAACCATGGTGCGTCTCGAGTTCGTCTGGAAGGGCACGCCACAATTCATCGACATTCCCGCCATGCTGGCCGCGCCAGCCGCGCCGGCCAACGACCACTCCAGGCACCAACACTAGGTCGAACCGGGGTATCGTTCTGGCATGGCTGCCGACCCCCCGAAGTCGCCGCCTCCCGCCCCCAGGCGGTCGAGCGGTGGTCGCATCTTCAAGGTCGTCCTCACCATCCTGCTGCTGAGCGGCGCGCTGGTCGCCCTGGCCTGGTACACCTGGGGCCTGCGCAAGCGTCACGAGAAGACCTCGGGCGACCTCGGCAAGACCGTCGCGGCGCAGAAGGAGTGCAGCACCAAGCTCGACGCCGAGAAGCGCCACAGCGGCGACCTCGACAAGCTGCTGGCCGCGTGCACCACCGAGGCCAACAGCGTCAAGACCTCGGGCGCCGCCAGCGAGAAGGTCAACGCCGCGCTGTCGGAGAACCTCAAGGCCTCGCGCGCCGAGCTCGACGAGCTGCGCAAGCAGCGCGCCGAGGCTGACAAGCGCCTGGCCGCGTTCACCGCGCTGACCGAGAAGTTCCGCAAGATGATCGACGCCGGCAACGTGCAGGTGGTGGTGCGCGACGGCCGCATGGTGATGAAGCTGCCCGCCGGGATCCTGTTCGACTCCGGCAGCGCCGAGCTGTCCAAGCCCGGCCAGATGGCCCTGATGGAGGTCGCCGTCATCCTGAAGGGCTTCACCGATCGCCACTTCATGATCGCCGGCCACACCGACAACGTGCCGCCCGCCAAGGGCGCCAAGTACGCCTCCAACTGGGCGCTGTCGACCCTGCGCGCGGTCACCGTGACCGAGTTCCTGATCGGCGCCGGCATGAAGCCCGAGAGCCTGGTCGCCGCCGGCTACGGCGAGTTCGACCCGGTCTCGAAGAGCAACAAGCAGGAGAACCGCCGCATCGAGATCGTGCTGCTGCCCAACATCGAAGAGCTACCGCAGATGCCCGACCCCGCCACGACCAAGCCGGCGACGCCCGACAAGCCCGACAAGCCCGAGAAGTGAGCCGTCAGCGATAGCGGTAGTGCTGCGGCTCGTACGACAGATAGCTGTCGCCGGGCTCCAGGCCGACGGTGATGATGATGACCTCGAGGGCGCGCAGCTCGGGCAGGCGCGCCAGCACCAGGCGGCCGATGGCGTCGGGGCGGGCCAGGTCGCCCCACAGGCGGCGGCGCGCGACGAAGCTGTCGATGCGCGCGGCGCCGTCCTTGCCCAGCGCGGCGCGCAGGCGCTGCGGCGTCAGCGGGCCGTCGGGCAGCGTGCCCGCGAAGGTCAGGTAGGGCACATAGGCCGGGCGCGCATACATGGCGAAGCCGGCGAAGCGCCAGTGGTTGATGCGGTACAGCCGCGACAGCCCGTAGTGCACCAGCGGCCACAGCACGAGCAGCGCGAGCATGGCCAGAAACAGGCGCTTCTTGAGCCGCGTGCTCACCATACGAAGCTCACGTGCACGACGTCGAGGCCGCCCAGCAGGTAGTAGGCGTAGGCCGCCAGCGACAGCGGCAGGAGCTTGCGGTTGAGGTCGCTGCGCGCGAACAGCAGCAGCAGGTTGATGAACAGGGTGTCGAAGAACAGCTCGCGCGAGGACGCCAGGATGCCGGCCATCACCACCATCGCCAGCACCAGCGCGACCGGGCGCACGCGCCGCCACAGGAGCCCCAGCGCCAGCACGATCTCGCTCAGCCAGATCAGGTTGGTGATGACGACGAACAGCGTCGAGTCGACCCGGTAGGGGCCGGGCAGCGCGCCGATGAGCTGGTCGCCCTGGAACTTCAGCGCCTGCATGGCGCCCTCCAGTGACTTCAGGTGCGCCAGGTCGGCGTGGCTCAGGATGGGCGCGAAGAAGTCGCGATAGCGATCGGTGTTGGCCACCATGTAGGCCAGGTACTGGCCGTGAAAGTAGGCGCCGTGCAGCAGCTTCTGCAGGCCCGACATCAGGAAGACCAGGACCGCCAGCCAGGACAGCATGCGCAGACAGAGCTCGCGCTCCTCGTCGCGCGCCAGGTCACAGACCGCGAAGATGACCACCGCGAGGCACTCGACCAGGTAGTGGTTCGAGACATCGGGGTAGCTCAGGCCAAAGCGGATGCACTGGGTGACCGCGAGGACGATCGCGGCCGGACGCATGGCGCGGCGCCACTGGCCGGCGATGAAGCAGAGGCCTGGCAGTGGAAGTAGCCACCGGTGCTGGCCCGAAAACCAGACCGCCAGGGTCAGCCGCACGCACACATGCAGCGAGATGGCGATCCAGGCCGCGCGCAGCTTGGGCCAGCGCATGGGCTCGGGCTCGCCGCCAGCCCAGGCGAGGACACGGCTGGCCAGGGCGTCGAGCGTGCTCGTGCTCGTGCTCGTGCTCGTGCTCGTGCTCGTGGGCGGACTCGTCATGGCTTACCGAGTCCCTGCACGAGCCGGGCGCGCACGTCGTCGAGGTGCAGCTGCTGGCGCTCGTGCGGGACCGCGATGCGGCCGAGCAGGTCGATGAGGACCAGCGCCTCGCCGAGCTCGCCGCGCTTGTGACGCAGGGTGATGAGGTGCTGCAGCCCCTGCACCGGCGGGTTCTGGTGCGCCAGCACGTCGTCGAGCTGGCGCTCGAACGCCGCGGGGGCCAGCGCCGCCGGATCCTTGATCTGCGAGAAGGCCTCCATGCGCACGAACGGGTGCGCGTCCGCCAGGCCGGCCTCGAGCCAGCGCTGGCGGCCCGGGGGATCGTGGGTGGCCAGCGCGCGCAGGGCGGCGGCGCGCAGCTCGGGCGCGCCGTGCCGGGTCAGCGCCTCCAGCGCGGGCGGCACCCGCGCGTCGGGCGGCTGGATGACCAGCAGATCGAGCGCAGACAGCAGCAGGTAGCGCGGCGTCTTGTCGGCGGCCACCAGCTCGAGCAGCCGCGGGGTGGCGTCGGGGGCCCGCTTGCGGGCCAGCGCGATGGTCTCGACCCAGCGCCGCACCCCGAGCGCGCGGGTGGCGCCCCACTTCTGCAGCGCGGCGAGGGCCCAGGCGGCGCCCTCGTCCTGGTGACAGGTGGTGCAGGCGTTGGGCGTGCCCAGCGTCAGCGACTCCTGCGGGCGCGGGATCGAGATCGAGTGGTCGGAGGTGCGCTGCTTGCGCTTGTCGTCATCACCGATCCACGACAGGGCCATGTGGCAGTTGACGCAGGTGATGGTGGCGGCGTGGTGCGAGTGCTGGGTCAGGCCCGCAGGTGTGGCGCGTGTGGTGTGGCAGATGGTGCACTGCAGATTGGTCGCGGCGCCCTCGGCTGACACGCCGGCGAAGTTGCGCGCGCGCAGGCTGTGCGGCTGGTGGCAGCTGTTGCAGGTCAGGGTGCCCTGCTGGAAGCACTCGCTGAGGACGTGGCCCGGATACTGGTAGCTGGTGCCGCTCTGGGTGCCGTCGGGGCGCAGGCTCTGGTTGATCAGCGAGGTCACGAAGATCTCGGGCAGCGCGTTGACCGGGCGCGCGAACACGTAGGGCTTGAGCTGGAAGCCGTGACACTGGCCGCACACGCGCGACTCCTCGACCTTGGACAGCGCGTGCAGGTCGCGATAGACGTCGCGCGCGCCGGCGCGCCGGGCCTGCACATGGGCGCGGCCAGGGCCGTGGCAGCTCTCGCAGTTGATCGCGAGGTCGACCCACGCGGTCGCGGGCGCGGCGCCGGTCTTGCGGTGGGCCTGGCTGAGGTGACAGCTGAAGCAGCCCTGGGTCATGTCGACGTCGCCCTGCTGGTACAGCGAGGTCGGCAGCCACTCCTTGGTCCAGGTGCTCCAGATCAGCGGCAAAGGTGTGTACACCCCGTCAACAGTCCGGGTCACGTAGACCTGGTGCTGGCGCCCCGAGGCGAGCACCAGGTCGACCGGGCGGCGCTGCCCGGCGACCGCCATGGTGAAGGCGTCGCCGTCGCGTCCCGGCTGCACGCCGTCCAGACCGGCCGCCGTGAAGTCTCCCAGCACCGTGGCACCCGAGGCCGGCGCCATCGCCCTGCCATGGGGCGACTTCGACCACACCTCATACTCGGCCTGGTGACACTCGGCGCACGCCGCGGCACCCACCAGGTCGGGGATGCCGGCAGCGGTCGGCAGGATCTCAGGCAGCGTGCTCGTGCTCGTGCTCGTGCTCGTGCTCGTGCTCGTGCTCGGCTTGCCGCTCTTCTTGTTGCGACAGGCCCCCACCAGCACGACGACAGCCAGCAGCCATCTCAGCCGTCGTCGCAAGATCATCCCGCCCCATGATACCCTCGCCGAGGCACGGAGGGGTGTCATGGTCAGCCGTGGCTGAACCCGCAGTGGTCGCGCTCGACGAACTCACCCGCCTCGACGATCTCGAGCAGGCCGTGCGCGCCGTCGCCAGCGCGTACGACTTCACGCGCCATCCCTACTTCACCTGGCTGGCCAGCCCGCGCGCCGACCGGGAGCGCTTCCTGCGCAGCCAGCTGCCCTTCCGCTTCGCGGTCGAGGCCTTCTCGCAGGCCCTGGCCGCGGTCCTCGCGCGCGCGCCGCGCCTGGAGATCCGCATGGGCCTGGCCGAGAACGTCGCCGAGGAGCACGGCCACGGCGACCCCGCGCGCTCGCACAAGCACACCTTCGAGGGCTTCCTGCGCGCCCTGGGCGCCGATCCCGCCCTCCTGCACGCGCCCTGCCCCATCGCGGTGCACGCCTTCAACCGCAGCCTGCTCGATCACTGCCTGGTCGAGCGCCACGAGGTCGGCGCCGTCCTGCTCGGCATCATCGAGTACCTGTACGTCGCCATCAGCCACGCCATCGCGCAGACCATCGACGAGCGGCGCTGGGTCGGCGACGGCGCCCAGGGCCACTACCGGCTGCACGAGGCGCTCGACCCGGTGCACGCGCGCGATCTGTTCGCGCTGGCGCGTCCCGCCTGGGAGTCGCGCTGGCTGCGCGCCGACCTCGCCCAGGCGCTGGTGCTGGGCGCGCACCACTTCTGGAGACTGTATGACGAGCTCCTCCGCGTGGAGTGACCTCATGTTCGCGCAGGTCCGCGAGGACCCGCGCCTGGACCTGGAGGTCGCCCGCGCCGTCGCCGCTCGCGCCGGACGCCCGCTGCGCGTGCTGCTGATCGCGTCGGGCGGCTGCAGCGCGCTCAGCCTGCTGGTCGACGGCGGCGAGGCCATCGCCGAGATCCACGCCGTCGATGTGAACCCCGCGCAGCTCCACCTGACCGCGCTGCGTCGCGCCGCCGCCACCACGCTGCCCGAGCCGGCCGCGCGCCAGCTGGTCGGCAGCGCCGCCGCGACCGGTCCCGAGCGCCTGGCCCTGTACCAGCGCGTACGCCCCGCGCTGCCCCCGGCCGCGCGCGCCCACTGGGACGCGCGTCCGCACGAGCTCGGCGCCGGCGTCAACGGCGTGGGCCGCTTCGAGGCGCTGTTCCGCGATCTCACCCGCGCGCTGGCCGCCGCCGGCATCGACCCGGTGGCGCGCCCGCACGAGGCCGCCAGCCACCCGACCTGGCGCCCCACCTTCCAGCGCGTCTTCGAGCGCAGCCACCTCGCCGCCCTGTTCGGCGAGGCCGCGGTGGCCTACTCGATGGATCGCTCGTTCGCCGACCACTTCGAGTCCGTGTTCGCCAGCGCGCTGGCGCGCTTCCGCGTCGCCGACAACTACTTCCTGAGCCAGGTCCTGACCGACGGCTACCCGGCCGACCCCGCGCTGGGCCCGGCCTACCTCGGCCCCGGCGCCGGCGCCGCGCTGGCCCGGCGTCACGCCGACGCGCTGCAGCTGCACCAGGGCGCGCTGGCCGACTGGCTGGCCGGCCCCGCCGCCGCGCACGCGCCGTTCGATCTCATCCAGACCTCGAACGTGTCGGACTGGATGCCGCTGGAGGCGCTCGACGCGCTGCTGACCAGCGCGCGCCGCGTGCTGGCGCCGCACGGCGCGGTGCTGTGCCGCCGCCTCAACGGCGACCACGTCCTGGCCGACCGCGTGGCGCGCCACTTCACGGTCGACGCCACCCTGTCGGGCCGGCTGCTGGCCGCAGATCGCTCGTTCTTCTATCGCGAGGTGGTCGCCGGCTTCGCTGGAGGCGACCCATGAAGGTCATCCGCATCGAACGGGCCGACCTGCCCAGGTGGCAGGCCGAGCTGTCCGCGCTGGAGAAGCTGGCCAGCTACCCGATCGGCAACGATCGCTTCCAGATCGATCACGGCGCCGACTACTTCAAGTTCTTCGAGCGCATCGGCACGCTCTACTATTACGCCACGCTGGAGGACGGCAAGATCGTCGCCGTCGGCGCCGGCATGCTGCGCCACGCCCCCATGCGCGCGGGCGACAAGCCGAGGCGCTTCTGGTACGGCGGCGATCTCAAGGTGCACCCCGAGTACCGCGGCAAGCGCTTCCCGCTGACCATGGCGACGCGCGTCTTCCTGCCCAACTTCCTGCGCTGCCGGCGCGGCTACGCCATCTCGATGAACCCCGGTGACGGCAGCGAGAACCGCGTGGTCAGCAACCTGACGCGCTTCAAGTGGGCCCCGGTGCACGCCGGCCTGACCCTCGAGCTTTACAGCCTCGACGCCGACGCCATGCGCGAGGCCGCCCCCGTGGTGACCGAGCAGCGCGGCCCGCTGTCCTACCTGTCGCTGCGCGGCATCAAGGACATTGTGCTCGAGAGCACCGGCGCGCCGATGCCGCTGCTTCACGTGCAGTTCGGCCCCTTCGCCGCGGCGGGGGTGCCCAGCCCGGTGCAGGGCCACACCCACATGCTGTGTGCGCTGCGGGACGACGAGCTGTCGCAGGCGCTCGGTCGCCTGGGTCACCAGCCGTCGGCGACCGCGACCATCCTGCACAGCGGCATGTCGAGCAGCGACTTCCGCTTCGTGCTCAGCAGCGACATCTGAGCCGCGCCGCGCCGACCGCGAGCGCCAGCAGCGCCAGCCCGAGCACCAGCAGCGTGCCCGGCGCGACCGCCCGCGCCGGGCGGCCGCCCGCGCTGACGGTGCAGCCATCGTCGTCGTCGGGCGGCACCACCACGCCAGCGTCGACCGGCGGCGGGAGCGGGCCGGCGGCCAGCGCATCCCGGATGAAGCCCAGCTGGGCATCGACCCGGACCTCGCGCGAGGTCGTCACACAGGCGGAGTCGCCCCGGCTGGTGACCCCGACCAGCAGCTCCACGCCGCGCACGGTGACGAAGGCCGGCCCGCCCGAGTCATAGCTGCACGGCTGTGACGGCGCCGGCGCCAGCGTGACCTCGGCCTCGGTGACCTCGCTGATGCTGGCGCTGCCCTGCCTGCGCGTGCCCTGATCGGCCGCGCCCGCCACGCTGACGCCATAGCCGACCACACGCACCGCGGTGCCGACCTCGAGCGCCAGCGGCCCCTCCGGGAGGGCCACCGGGACCACCGGGACCTCGGCCCGCAGCCACAGCACCGCCAGGTCGCTGGCGAAGGTCGCCGCCACGAAGCCCGGGTGCACCCGCACGGAGGCCACATCGACCCCGGTGCCCACGCCGCCCACGACCTCGCCGACGAAGACCTGGAAGTCGGCGGCGTTGTCCGCGGTGACGCCGCAGTGCGCCGCCGTCAGCACCGCCCGCGGCGCGATCAGCGTCCCGGTGCAGCGCAGGTCGCCGCCCCGCTGCACCACCGCGACCACGGCGCGATCACCCAGCGCTGACGTCGCGCTGGTCACCCCCGCCTGCCGCGACTCCGCACCCGCACCCGCACCAGCCCCGGAGTCAGCCCCGCCGACGCAGCCCGCGAGCGCGAGCGCACCGGCACAGATCAGGCTGAAAAGACGCGGCAGCATGGCACCCACGGCGCGGGCACCGTCAGTCTACGCTATGCTCGATCACCGTGCCCCCCGCCGAGCGGCCCCGGCTCGACCGCGTGCAGCGCAGCGTGCTGGCCGCGATCCTGGCCCTCGCCCTCGGCCTGCGCCTGGCCTACCTGGGCGAGCTGTCGCGCGACATCCTGTTCCAGCACCCGGTGGTCGACGAGGACGCCTATGTCGAGCAGGCCCGCGCGCTGGTGCGCGGCACCCCGGCGCGGCCCGAGGCCTACTGGCAGCCACCCGGCGTGGCCTACGCTCTGGCCGCGGTGTTCCGCGTCGCCGGCCCGGGCCTGACCGCGCCGCGCGTGCTGCAAGCCCTGCTGTCCACACTGTGCTGCCTGCTGCTCTTCGCCATCGCGCGCCGCTTCCTGCCGCCGCGCTGGGCCCTGGCCGCGACAGCGGCGACCGCGCTGCACGGCGTCCTCGTCTTCTCGGCCGCCGAGCTGATGCCACCGACCTACGCCATGACGCTGGATCTGGCCGCGCTCTGGCTGCTCTTGCTGGCCGCCGAGCGGCGCCAGCTCGCGCTGGCCGCGCTGGCCGGTCTGGCGCTGGGCGCCTCGGCGGTGTGCATCCCGGTGGTGCTGGTGTTCGCGCCGATCGCGCTGCTGTGGCTGTGGCGCGGCTTCGCCAGCCCCGACCAGCGCCGCACCCAGGCGCTGGCGCTGGCCGGCTTCGCCGCGTGCCTCGCCGCCCCCCTCGCCGCGGTCACCCTGCGCAACCAGCGCGTCGGCCATGAACTTGTCATGGTGTCAACAAACGGTGGCGTGAATCTGTACCTCGGGAACCACGCCGACTACCCGACCCTGCTCGAGGTGCGCCCCGGTCGGCGCTGGAACCAGCTGGTCGACGAGCCGCTGCGCGCCGGCCTCAGCCGCCCGGGCGCGAAGTCGGCCTTCTTCACGCGCAAGGCGCTGTCCTGGATGGCCGACCACCCGGGCCAGGCCGCGCTGCTGCTCGGGCGCAAGCTCTACCTCTACTTTCACGGCGCCGAGATCCCGCGCGACTCCGACATCTATCAGGCGCGCCGCGACTCGCTGCTGATGACGGCGCTGGTGTGGCCGGCGCCGCTGGCCTTCCCCGACGGGGTGCTGATGCCGCTCGCGCTGCTCGGCCTGGTCGCGCTGTGGCCGCGCCGCCGCGAGGCCCTGCTGGTGTGGGGCTTCGTGCTGACCCAGGCCGCGGTGGTGGCGCTGTTCTTCGTGACCTCGCGCTACCGGGTGCCGGCGCTGCCGCTGCTGTGCCTGTGCGCCGCGCTGGGTGCGCGCTGGCTGGCCGACGCCGTGCGCGCCCAGGGCCGCCGCGCCGCGCTCGCGCTGCGCGCCTGCGCCGCGCTGTTCCTGCTGGTCCGCGTGCCGGCCCGCGAGACGCGCTGGTCGTTCGCCGCCGAGCTCGACTTCTATCGCGGCCTGGCCTACCTGCGTCACCTGCACCAGCCAGCGCGTGCCGAGCGCGCCTTCCAGGCCGCCGCCCACGCCGCGCCCGACGACGCCCGCTTCTGGTTCGAGCTCGGCAACACCCGCGAGACGCTGCACGACCTGCCGGGCGCCGTCGCCGCCTGGCGCGTCGCCGCCAGGGCCGACCCCTGGGATGTGCGCCCGCTGCGTCGCGTCGCCTTCGCGCTGACCGCGGCCGGCGACCTGGACGGCGCCATCCGCGCCCTGTTGACCAACGTCGCCAGCCGCCAGCGCCCCGCGGCCGACTATGCCCACGAGCACTTCAACCTGGGCCACCTCTACACCCAGCAGGGCGACTTCGCGCGCGCGCTGGCCCAGTTTCGCGCCGCCGCCGCCGCCGACCGCGCCGTCTTCGCCAGCAACATGCGCGGCTGGGGCCCCGCCGCGCTCGACAACCCCGCCCTGGTCGACCGCCCGTTCTGGACCGGCCTGGCCGAGCTGCTGCGCGAGCAAGGCCTGAGCGGGGCCGCCGACGAGGTCACGCGCCGCAAGCTGCCACCGGAAGCGCCCGCGCCACCGACCCCATGGCCGTCGCCGCCGGTGCAGCCATGAGACGCCGCTGGCTGCTGTGGAGCGTCGCGCTCACCCTGGGCGCCCTCTTCATCTTCATCCAGCTGGCGCGCGCGCGGGAGCCGCTGGCCCTCGATCAGGGCCTGTTCGCCTGCTTCGGCCGCTGGGTCCCGCGCGGCGCCCTGCCCTACCGCGATCTCTATGACACCAAGCCGCCGCTGCACCTCTACACCTGGGCGCTCGGCTTCGGCCTGGGCGGCTCCGCGACCTCGATGTGGTGCTTCGAGGCGCTCTGGCTCGCCGCCACCCTGGCGCTGACCTTCCTGCTCGCGCGCAAGCTGTGGGGCGCCTGGGCCGGCCTCGCCGCCGCGACCCTGATGATGCTCGGCCTGTGGGCGCCCGGCTTCGGCGGCTGGTGGTCGCGCGCACAGGCCGAGGAGCTGATGGTGCTGCCCATGCTGGGCGCGGCCTGGTTCGCGCTGGCTGCCATCACCGCGCCGCGGCGCGCCGCGCTCGCAGGTGTCCTCACCGGTGTGGTCGGCCTCTACAAGCTGCCCGGCATGGTCGTCGCCGCAGCCTGGCTCGCGCTGTGGCTGGGCGCCCTGGGCCTTCCGCGCTGGCGCGACAGCGCGCGCCGGCTGGCCTGGTTCGCCGCCGGCCTGGCCGCGCCGTGGCTCCTCACCATCGCCTGGTTCGCCGCCCACGGCGCCGCCGGCGACCTCTACGACGCCATCATCGTGCACCAGCGTCACTATGCCGCCGTCATCGCCCCGCCCTGGAGCTGGGTCGCGCGCGAGCTGCCCCGCGTCGTCGTGCGCCAGCTCGGCCTGCTGCTGCTGCCCGCCGCCATCGGCCTCTTCTTGCTCTGGTTCCGCGACCGCCCGCGCGCCATCTGGCTGTCTACCTGGATCGTCATCTCCATCATCACCGTGGCCGTGCAGCGCCAGCTCGCCGGCTATCACTACCTCCTCATCGTGCCCGGCCTCGCGCTCGCCGCCGGCCATGGCCTGGCGCTGCTGCCGCTCGAGCTGTCGCGCGGCCGCGCCGGCCACCGCGTCCTGGCCGCCGGCGCCGCCTTCGCCATCGTCATCCTCGCCGCGCGCAGCGCCCTCGACTGGCGCGCCGCCTACGGCCCCGGCGTCCGCCACAGCCTCGGCTCGCTGTCCCGCGCCGACTACCTGGCCAGCTTCCCGCGCGGCCTGCTGTCCCCCGCCGTCGAGGAGGACGCCGCCCGCTACCTCGCCGCGCACAGCCGCCCCGCCGACGGCCTCCTCGTCTGGGGCCTGTCGCCCGGGATCTATGCCCTGGCCGACCGCCACCCGGTGACGCGCTACCCGTTCCACAAGCTGCTCTTGACCGAGGCCCCGCTGTCACGCCGGATCCCCGGCCTGGCCGCGCGCCGCGCCGACCTCCTGCGCCGCCTGCACGCCGACCCGCCGGCCTACATCCTCATCGGCACCCAGGATCGCAACCCGTTCGAACCGCAGGACTCGGTGCAAGGCCTGCGCGCGTTCGACGCGCTGGCCGGCTTCATCAAGCCGAACTACCGCGAGGAGACCCGCATCGGCCGCTTCGTCGTGCTGCGCCGCATCGACGCCAGGTGACCCGACCGACCAGGGCGACTCACGTCGCGTCGGACTTCGCGTCGGACTTCGCGTCGGCGACGGCGCCCGCCAGCGTGTGCACCAGCGCGTCGAGGACCGCGGCCTCTCGGCAACGATTCTCGGCGGGCCCCAGCCCGCCCGGTCCCGGCTGGCCGGTGGCGTCGACCGGCGCGCCGTCCGGTGCCCCGGGCACGGCCCGCCCACGCTGAGCCTCGCCGGCAGGCACCGCGTCTGCTGCGTCGCTCACCCGCACGCCTACGGACTCACCAGCACCATGCTGGAGCGCGCCGGCAGCGACACCGGCGTCATCACCATCTGGTTCGACAGCAGGTCACGATAGCTGCCCGTGGGCAGGCCGGGCGCCGTGGTGGCGCCGTCGCCGCGGTTCAGCGCCACGTACACGGTGTCGCCAGAGGTTGACATCTTGTAAACCATGGCGTCCTGCGACACCCCCACCGCGCTGCGCGTCCCGCGCCGCAGCGCGACGTGCTGCGTGCGCAACCTGGCCAGCGCCGCGATGCGCCCCTTGAGCCAGCTCTGGTTGGCGTCATAGTTGTCCCACTGCATGAAGCGCCGGTTGTCGGGGTCGCCGCCGCCGGGCATGCCGATCTCGTCGCCGTAGTAGATCAGCGGCACGCCAGGCGTGGTCATCAGCAACGTGTAGGCCAGCGCGACGCGCTCGAAGGGGCTGCGCGAGGCCGGGATGGTCGGCGGGTTGTTCCACGCCCGCCCCTTGCCGTCGTCCCAGTCGGAGAACAGCGGGGTGTCCTCGGCGAAGTGGATCGTGCGCGGCACGTCGTGGTTGCCGATGAAGGTGCTCATGATGGCCCCGCTGCCGTAGTAGCTGGCGTTGGAGTCGAGGAAGCTGGCCAGGTCGGACATGTTGCCCTGGCGACGCAGCAGCTTCTCCAGGAGCTGCGCGCGCAGCGGGAAGTCGAACTGGCCGTCCAGCATGGCCGGGTTGACGTAGTACTTGATGAGCGGGCGATCGCCCGTGTAGGTCTCGCCGACCAGATAGAAGACCTGGTTGTCGCGCACCTCGGCCTCCAGGCGCGCGCGCAGATCGGTCAGCCACTCGTCCTCGATGTGCTTGACCGCATCGAGGCGGAAGCCGTCGACGCCGGCCTCCTTGGCCCACTTGATGGCGTTGGACACCGACCAGCGCCGGGCGTCGCCGTTGCGAAAGTCGAAGTCGGGCAGGTATGACGTGAACCAGCAGCGCTTGCGATCGAAGGCGTCATCCCAGTTGCAGCCGCCGCCGCACACGCAGTCGCCGCCGCGACCGTTCTCGTTGGGCCAGAACCAGTCGCGATGCTGGGCATACACGGGGCTCTCGCTGTGCACGTGGTTCATCACATAGTCGATGACCACCTGCAGCCCGTGCGCGTGCGCCGCCGCCACCATGGCCTTCAGATCGGCCAGCGTGCCGACGTGCGACTCCACCATCTCGAGGTCGCGCGGCCAGTAGCCGTGGTAGCCCGAGGAGTCGTGGCCGTCGCTGCCGCGCCCCGCCATGTCGGCGTTGTCGAACGGCGAGGTGATCCACAGCGCGTTGACGCCGAGGCTCTCGAAGTAGCCCTCCTCGATCTTCTGCGTCAGCCCCTTCAGGTCACCGCCCTGGTAGTCGGCCGGGCGCTCGAGGCCGAGCGACATGTTGTTCGAGGTGTCGCCGTCCTTGAAGCGGTCGAGCATGACGAAGTAGAGGATGGCGTCGCGCCAGTCGATCGGTGCCCGCCCGGGGCAGCGATCGCAGTCAACGCGCAGCACCGAGTTCATCTGCCCGAAGCCGTCGGGCGAGCCCTTGGGGTTGCCCGGGTCGGCCATCCAGGTGCCGTCGACCACCAGCTTGTAGAGCACGGTCTGGCCATCGCGCACCGGGATGGTGGCCTCCCAGGCGGCGCCGTTCTTCGTCATCGGGATGCCCACGGTCCAGCCGTCGGCCTCGAAGTCGCCGCGCAGGACGACGACGTTGCCGGTGCCGGTGTAGCGGATGGTCGCCGTGCAAGTCGGCACCGCGGTGCACATGCCGCCGCCGTCGTCGCCAGGGCCACCATCCCCGTTGCCGCCACCATCACCGGCGCCGCCGTCACTGGTCGGGCCAGCGTCCACCCTGGGCCCCTCCTGGCTGCTCGGGCAACCGGACAGCAGCGCGGCGAGCACGACGGCGGACGTCAGCAGCAAGGTAGAGCGCACGGGCTGACGCATCTTCAATGAGCATGCCAGAGCTGGCCCCCGCGCGCAGGCGGGGTTGGCCGCGTGCGGTCACGGCACTGTTGCCGGACACGACGGCCCGCGGTTGCGAAAGGCAACACCGGGCGGGCATGGCTGGCGCAACCGTCAGTCGTCGCAGGAGCCCCACGTCGGGCATGTTTCGTGCTTTGTTTCAGGCAAATGTCCTTGCTGCGAACAAGCGCGCTGGCGCTGCTGGGGGTGCTGGCGCTGGAAGTCTCGGCGCTCGCGCAGGACGATGTCGATGACACCGCGGCCGACACCGAACCTTCGATCGCCCCGGAGCCGTCGCCCGAGGCGTCGCCCGACCCCGACAAGATGGACGTCGAGGAGCCGCCGCCGTCCGAGGTCACCCCGGGTGCGACCCCCGAGACCCCGCCCGACGCCACCGTGACCGCCAGCGCCACCGCCGACGCCGACAAGCCGCCCGAGACCGGCTTCGCCTTCGGCTCCTACGGCCGCGTCAGCATGGGCTCCGACCTGCGCGGCGGCGCCCCCGAGCGCATCTCGGTGGTCGCGCACCCGCCGCGCATCGTCGAGCCGAGCTACGTCGAGACCGACCTCTACTACAGGTGGCTGACCAGGAAGGGCGTCAAGCTGCGCACCGTCACCACGCTGGCGTTCGACGACACCCTGTTCCACTACACCGGCGAGTTCGACGCCCAGCCCGCGCTGCGCAACCTGTTCCTGGAGGCGCGCCTGCCCTCGGGGCTGACGCTGTGGGCCGGCTCGCGCATGTACCGCGGCGACGACATCTATCTGCTGGACTACTGGCCGCTCGACGACGTCAACACGCTGGGCGCTGGCGCCAGCTTCGAGAAGAAGCGCTGGAACGCCGCCGTCCACGTCGGCACCAACCGGCTGCTCGATCCGTTCCAGTACCAGACCGACGACGTCGCGGCGCCCGACACCGGCGCCACCACCATCGAGGTGCTCGACCGCCAGCGCGTGATCGCGACCGCGATGGCCACCGCGTTCTTCGACGTCGCCGGCCTGCACACCAAGGCCAAGCTGTACGCCGAGCTGCAGGAGCTCGCCTCGGGCCAGCGCCAGCGCGCCGACGACACCATCGAGGAGCTGGCCGCCGACCACGGCGTGTCGCTGGGCGCGCAGCTCGGCGCCTGGGGTTTCGGCGGCGGCGCGTCGCACGCCAACCTGTTCGTGCGCTACGCCAAGGGGCTGTCGGCGTTCGACGAGCTGGCGGCGCCGCGTGGGCTCGACCAGAAGTTCTCCAGCTGGCCCGGCGCCAGCGAGTTCGTGGTCGGCACCGGCGCCGCCCTGGAGCACCGCCTGTTCAACGTCGCCGGCGCCGCCTATGCGCGTCGCTTCGTGGACGCCGACGCCTCGACGCGCGATCGCGACGACGGCTGGGAGTACGCCGCCGATGTGCGCCCCCAGGTCGCCGTCGCCGGTGACGTGATGGCCGGCATCGACCTGTCGTACCAGGCGCGCTTCCCGCGCGGCGTGTCACCGACCACGCTGCTGGCGGCCGACCCCGCGGTGTTCCAGATCGCTCCCATGGTCGTCTATGCGCCGATGGGGCGCGGCGCCCATGATCGTCCGCAGCTGCGCCTGGTCTGGCGCGCGGCCCACCTCAACGACGCGGCGCTCGATCTGTATGCCGTGTCCGACCCCCGCCGCGCGCACGCCTGGGTGCACTTCCTGGGCGTGCAGGCCGAGTGGTGGTTCAACTCGTCGACCCGGTGACCAGGTGATGATGTCCATGCGCAAGCTCGGCAAGCTCGCTACTGCAATGCTGTCGCTGACGCTGGCCTCGTGTGGCGGCGCCAGTGACGTCGATCCGCCGTGGAACATGCCGCACCAGGCCAACGTCGGCCTCGACTGGCGTGACCAGGTCATCTACCAGATCGTCATCGACCGCTTCTCCGACGGCGACGTCGACAACGACCACGGCGTCGAGCCGTCGGTGCCCGGGCGCTACCACGGTGGCGACTGGCAGGGCGTCATCGACAAGCTCGACTACCTCGAGACCCTGGGCGTGACCGCGCTGTGGATCAGCCCGGTGGTCAAGAACACCGAGGAGGACGCCGGCTTCTCCAGCTACCACGGCTACTGGACCCAGGACTTCGTGCGCACCAACCCGCACTTCGGCGACATGTACAAGCTGCGCGAGCTGGTCGACAAGGCGCACGCGCGCGGCATGCTGGTCATCCTCGACGTGGTCACCAACCACACCGGGCAGCTGTTCTTCTACGACATCAACGGCAACGGCCGCCCCGACGACTGGTTGTCGGGCGGCGGCACCAGCCACACCTGCGTGCAGATCTGCAACAACCCCGAGCGCGCCGCCGAGTGCAGCGCCGACGAGAAGTCGTACTGCCAGAAGGGCGCCAGCTACCTCGAGCGCATCATCGAGTGGGACCCCGAGTACGACCCGCGCAAGATCCAGGGCTGGTCGTCGCTGGGCTTCTCGGGCAACGCCGACATCCGCTTCACCGACTGGCCGGCGCAGAACCGCACCCCGCCGGCGCGCCCGCCCGAGTGGTTCGGCTGGCCCAAGGACAAGCCCTGGTTCGACGATCCCAGCTGGTACAACCGCCGCGGCCGCGTCTACACCTGGTGGCACGAGGGCGACTACTCCAAGGAGTTCGTGCGCGAGCAGGAGACCAAGGGCGACTTCCCCGGTGGCCTGAAGGATCTCGACACCGACAACCCCGACGTCGCCGAGGCGCTGACGCGGTCGTTCGAGTTCTGGATCGAGGTCGCCGACTTCGACGGCTTCCGCATCGACACCGTCAAGCACATCGATCGCCCCGAGCTGGACCTCAACGTGCGCGGCTTCTGGGGCAAGTTCACCGATCGCATGCGCGCCAAGGCCAAGGCGCTCGGCAAGCAGAACTTCTTCATCTTCGGCGAGGCCTTCGACGGCAACGACGAGCTCATCGGGTCGTACACCTTCGGGGGCACCGACGCCGACGGCAAGTTCGGCCGCTTCGACTCGGTGTTCTACTTCAGCCAGTACTACCGGGGCGTGGTGCCGGTGTTCAAGAAGGGCGCCCCGACCAAGAACCTGGAGTGCCTGCTGAACTCGCGCCTGGGCATCAAGCAGAGCGACGCCTTCTGCGACCAGAACGGCTACGCCAACGGCCCGACCTACCCCGCGACGCCGCACGCCGCGCCCGCCGAGGGCGGCATCGGCCTGGCGCCGCAGCAGGTGCTGGTCAACTTCCTCGACAACCACGACCTGCCGCGCTTCCTGTTCGAGGGCAACGTGGGCCAGCTCGAGAGCGCGCTGGGCTTCCTGTACACCTGGGACGGCGTGCCCTGCCTGTACTACGGCACCGAGCAGCTGCTGGCCGGCGGCGTCGATCCCAAGAACCGCGAGGACATGAACCTGGGCAACCCGGCGCCCATCGACGGCCGCGCCGCCATCGCGCCGTTCGACGTCAACCACCCCTTCTTCAAGAAGGTGCAGGCCCTGATCGCCATGCGCAAGAAGCACGAGCCGCTGCGCCGCGGCACCGTCGACGTGCGCTGGTCGACGTCGCAGCCGGGCGCGCGTCGCGACGCCGGCATCTTCGCCTTCGAGCGCGAGGCCGCCGGCAAGAAGGTGCTGGTCATCATCAACGCCTCCGACCAGGAGAGCGAGACCTGCGCCCCGCAGGCCGACGGCGGCGCCTGCATGGTGACGACCATCGCGGCCGGCACCACGCTGGACGATGACGCCCCGGGCGCGGCCGGCCAGAGCTTCACGGTCGGCGCCGGCAACACGCTGTCGGTCAAGGTCCCGGCGCGCGGCCTGCGCGTGCTGGTCCCGCGCTGAGCGAGCCAGGCCGCCCCGCGGCAGGCGCGGGTGGCGGCGGCGCGTGGGGCCTCCTATAGTCCCCGGGTGTCGACCATCCACCGGATCTGTCCGCTGTGCGAGGCCACCTGCGGTATCTCGGTCACCGTCCGGGACGGCGTGGTCAGCGAGCTGCGTGGCGACGACGCCGACGCCTTCTCGCGCGGCTACATCTGCCCCAAGGCGTACGGCCTCAAGGGCCTCGAGGAGGATCCCGATCGGCTGCGCCGCCCGCTGCTGAAGCGCGACGGCCAGTTCGTCGAGGTCGGCTGGGACGAGGCCTTCGCGGCGGCCATCGACGGCCTGACCCGGGTGCGCGCCGGGCACGGACCGAACGCCATCGGGACCTACCTCGGCAACCCGACCGCGCACAGCCTGCACGCCATGGTGTACGGCCCCGTGCTGCTGCGTGCGCTGGGTACACGGCAGCGCTACAGCGCCAGCTCGGCCGACCAGCTGCCCAAGATGGTCAGCGCAGGCCTGATGTTCGGCGCCGGGCTGACCATCCCGGTGCCCGATCTGGATCGCACCGACTACCTGCTCATGCTGGGCGGCAACCCGCGGGTCTCGAACGGCAGCCTGATGACGGCGCCCGACGTCGGCGCGCGCCTCGACGCCATCATCGCGCGCGGCGGCCAGGTCGTCGTGGTCGATCCGCGGCGCAGCGAGACCGCGGCGCGCGCCAGCGAGCATGTAGCCATCCGCCCCGGCATGGACGCGGCCTTCCTGCTGGCGATCCTGCACGTGTGGAGCGCCGAGGGCGCGCTGCGGCTGGGCCGCGCCGACGGCCATGTGGTGGGCGTCGAGCGCATCCCCGCGCTGGTGGCGCCCTTCAGCCCCGAGGCGGTGGCGGCGGCGACCGGCATCGACCCGGTGACCACGCGGCGCATCGCGCACGCCTTCGCGGCCGCCGAGCGCGCCGCCTGCTACGGGCGCATCGGGACCACCTGCCAGCGCTTCGGCACCCTGGCCAGCTGGGCCGTCGACCTCGTCAACATCCTGTCGGGCAACCTCGACCGCGAGGGTGGCGCCATGTTCACCACGCCCGCGGCCAACCGCGGCGGCGCGCGCCCGGCCACCGCGCTGGGCGGACGCGGGGTGCGCCCGGGCAAGCCGACCCGCGTGCGCGGGCTGCCGACCTGGTTCGGCGAGGCGCCGGTGGCGACGCTGGCCGACGAGATCATGACCCCGGGGCCCGACCAGGTGCGCGCCATGGTGACGCTGGCCGGCAACCCGGTGTCGAGCGCCCCCGGCGTGGCCCAGCTCGAGCGCGCCTTCGCGTCACTCGACTTCATGGTCGCGGTCGACTTCTACCTCAACGAGACCACGCGTCACGCCCACGTGATCTTGCCGCCGCCGGCGCCGCTCCAGCGCGACACCTATGATCTGGCGCTGTATCAGCTGGCCATCCGCAACGTGGCTCGCTACTCGCGCGCGGCGCTGCCCCGGCCGGCCGAGCAGCCTGACGAGTGGGAGATCCTGGCCACCCTGGCCAAGGGCATGGTCGGCGCGGCGGCGATCCCCCTGGCGGCCGCGGACGACGTGGTGCTGGGCGAGCTCTTGAAGGAGGAGGTCGGCGAGGACGGCAAGCGCTGGCCGGGGCTGACCATGGACGAGGCGCGCGCGGCGCTGGGGCCGCTGCCCGGGCCGCGGCGCGTGCTGGATCTGCTGCTGCGCACCGGCCCCTGGGGGGACGGCTTCGGTCGCGCGCCGGGCGGGCTGTCGCTGGCCGCGCTGGAGGCGGCGCCACACGGGGTCGACCTGGGGCCGCTCCGGCCGCAGCTGCCCCATGTGCTGCGCACGCCGGACGCCAAGATCGACCTCGCGCCGGCGCTGATCGTGGCCGACCTGCCGCGGCTCGAGCACGAGCTCGGCCAGCCGCCACCCGAGCTGGTGCTGATCGGACGCCGCCAGCTGCGCAGCAACAACTCGTGGATGCACAACCTGCCGGCGCTGATGCGCGGCCCGGCGCGCTGCACCCTGCTGATGCACCCCAGCGACGCCGCCAGCCGCGGCCTGGCGGCCGGCGCGCGCGTGCGGGTCACCAGCCGCGCGGGCAGCTTCGAGGCCACCGTCGAGCTGAGCGACGAGGTCATGCCCGGCGTCATCTCGCTGCCGCACGGCTGGGGCCACGCCGGCGAGGGCGTGCGCCAGTCGGTCGCCAGCGCGGCCCCGGGCGCCAACGTCAACCTGGCCTCCGACCCCGGCTTTCTCGATCCACCCAGCGGCAACGCCGCCTTCAACGGCGTCCCGGTCAGCGTCGCCGCGGTGTGACCGCTGGCGCCTGGTGCTACGGCGGGCCGGGGGGCCGTTCGAGGACGATGGTCTCGCCCTCGCGGGTGCGGATGGTGAGGGTGCTGGCCGTGCGCGCGAGGAAGCAGGGCGCGATCGCGGTCGGGGCCGGGTCGAGGCACAGCTTGCCGTCACGTTCGACCAGGGTGGCGTGGTGGGTGACGACCTCGGCGGGAGGCAGGTGCTCGGTGATGACGACACGCAGGATGGGCCGGGAGGGGTCGCGGGCGTCGACCTGGAAGAAGCCGACGAAGGCCTTGCTGTCACCCGAGTAGCGCCCCGCCCGCAGTGGACCGGCAGGGGCTGTGGCGGGGGTCCCACCACAGCCGAGCAGGCACAGCACGGCGAGCCCCAGGAAGCGCATTGGTGCCAGGCTAGCATGCGGGCGGCAACGTGTTGGAATGACAGTCGATCCTGCCCGATCGATTGGGAGGGGGGCGGGCCTGTGCGCTGGCGTACAATGAGGGCCGATTTCTCCGCCCCTGATGTTCGACGAACTCGACATGGAAGTCCTGGCCATCCGGCCAGGCGTGATGCTGCGTGGCCGCGCCAGCGGCCCGGTGGGTACCGAACACGTCGCCCCGGTGACCGAGGATGTCCCGCGCAAGCGCGACCTCGAGATCGGTCCACCCACGCCGGCCGCGATGGTCGAACGAGCGCAGGTGATGGCCTCGTTCGCCGAAGGTCACGGCGCGGCGCCGGCGGCAGGCGGTGACACCAGGGCGGCGGGTGCAGGTGCGGGTGCGGCGGTCGCCGAGGCGACACCTCAGCTGTTCGGTCACATGACCGATCGTGCCGCGCCGGGCGCCGGTGGGCCGGCAGGTGGCGCGTTGGCACAGCTGGCGCACCAGCCCGTGCTGCAGCACTTCGCCGAGCACGCGGCGCCGATGCTGGGTCATGGCGCACCGGCCGGAGCAGCGGCGGGGGCCGCGGCGACAGCGGCCGCGACCGCGCCATCGCCAGCGCTGTTCGAGCACCTCACGGACGCCGCGGCGCCCGCCAGCGGCGGCCTGCCTGCGGCAGCGCAGCCGGTGCTCGCGCACTGGGCCGAGCCGGCCAATGACAACCAGCAGCGCCTGGCGGCGCTGCCGAGCACGGCCACGGTCGACGACGGCACCGTCGACACCCTGGTGCGTCGCGGCCCGGCCGCGGATGACGGCACCGTCGACACGCGCGTCGATGACGGCACAGTGGACAGCGCTCCTGCGGCGGCGGTGACCGCGCAACCGGCGGCCAGCGCGGCCAGTGCAGGTGCGGCGGCAGCGGCCACCGGGGCGGCGGCGGGTGCGGCGGCCGGGGCGACGACGGCGGCGGGTGCGGCGGCAGCGGCAACCGGCGCGACGACGGCGGCGGGTGCGGCGGCAGCGGCGACCGGCGCGACGGCGGCGGGCGGGGCAGCAGCCAGCGCCGCCACGGCGGGCGCGAGCGCCGCGATCGACGATGGCACCGTCGACACCCTGGTGCAGCGCGCGCCTGCGGCGGCTGCGGCTGCGTCGCCTGCGCTGGACGACGGCACCGTCGACACCGTGGCGCAGCGCGCGCCTGCCGCGGCTGCGGCTGGAGCGCCTGCGCTGGACGACGGCACCGTCGACACCGTGGCGCGGCGCGCGCCTGCGGCCGACGACGGCACCGTCGATACCCAGGCGGATGACGGCACCGTCGACACCGCTCCGGCGGCGGCGCGGCAGAAGGCTCCCCGGGGGCGCGCCAGCGGGATCGACAAGCAGAAGCTGCGCAAGCTCGGCCACGGCCAGCGCGCCGCGCAGCCGCCGCGTCAGCTCGCTGCGGCGGGTCAGCGGCTGGCGCAGAGCAGCGCGGCCGCGACTGGCGCCGCTGCGGCTGGCGCGGCGCAAGCGCCCGCGCTGGCGGCCGCGGCCGGCGCCTCCCCGGCGGCGCAGCAGATCATCGCTGGTGCGAGCCAGGGCGCGACCGCGGTCCGGGGTGCGCTGCGCGGGGCACTGCAGAGCAGCGCCGCGGCGGGCGCGTCCGCGGCCGGCGCTGCCGCGCAGCCAGGCGCGGCGGCCGCCAGCCCCGGCCAGGCTGCCGCGCAGGGCGTCGTCGACAGCGCGGCCCAGACCATCAGCCAGACCCTGCAGCCCATCCCGGGCCTGCCCCCCGCCGCGACCGCCGTGCAGGCCGCGGGCGCCGCGACCCTGACCACTGCGGCGACGACCGCCGCCCAGACCGCCAACCGCAGCATCGCTGGGGCGGCCGCCGCGGGCTCCACGCGCGCCCCGGGCGCGACCTCGGCTGCCGCCGGCGCTCCCGCCGCTGCCGCCGCTGGTGCTGGCGCGGCTGCCGCCGGCGCTCCCGCCGCTGCCGCCGCTGGTGCTGGCGCGGCTGCCGCCGGCGCTCCCGCCGCTGCCACCGCTGGTGCTGGCGCGGCTGCCGCCGGCGCTCCCGCCGCT
>JADYYK010000025.1 GCA_020853705.1 Deltaproteobacteria bacterium | reverse complement strand
GCGCAGCCGACGCGCGGGGTGGATATCGCGGCGGCGGCCGAGATCCACAAGCGCCTGCTGGCGGCGCGCGCGGCGGGCATGGCGGTGCTGCTGGTGTCGGCGGATCTGGGCGAGCTCCGGCTCTTGAGTGATCGGATCGTGGTCATGCTGCGCGGGCGCATCAACGGCGAGTTCACGCGCGAGGAGGCCACCGAGGCCAAGCTCGGGGCGCTCATGACGGCGACCGCGGGCGGCACGAGCACGAGCACGGAGGGCGGAGCGTGAGGCGGCTCGAGCGCGAGGCGGTGATCACCTTGATCGCCGTGCTGGTGGCGATGGCGGTGGGCTCGGTGCTGGTGCTGGCGTACGGGCGCTCGCCGGCGACGGTGTATGGCCTGATGCTGCGCGGCAGCTGGGGCAGCCTGGAGGGCGTCACCGACGTGGCGTTCCGGGCCGGGCCACTGATCCTGACCGGGCTGGCGGTGGCGGTCGCGTTTCGCGCCGGGCTGTTCAACATCGGCGCCGAGGGCCAGGCGGTCGCGGGGGCGTTCGCGGCGGCGGTGGTCGGCACCCACATGGGCGGCGTGCCGGTCGGGCTGGCGGCGCTGCTGTGTCTGGTCACGGCGGTCGGGGTCGGCGCCGGGGCCGGCGCGCTGCCGGGGGCGCTCAAGGCGCGCTTCGGCGTGCACGAGGTCATCAGCACGATGATGCTGAACTTCATCCTGGTCATCGTGGTCAAGCAGCTGGGCACCGACCACTTCTATGCCTTCCACCAGGAGCACACCGTGCCCATCGCGGCCTCGGCGCGGCTGCCCGCGCTGGGGCAGGCCGCGGGTGGTGCGCGTGGCTTCGGGGTCGCCGGGCTGCTCGCGCTGGCGGCGGCGGGCGCGGTGGCCTGGCTGTTTGCGCGCACGCGCGTCGGCTTCGAGTTGCGTGCGCTGGGCGCGGCGCCGGCCGCGGCGGAGGCCGCCGGGGTGCGCCCGGGGCGGGCCATGGTGATCGCGATGGCGCTGTCGGGCGGGCTGGCGGGGCTGACCGCGGCTGGGCTGGTGCTGGGCTACAAGGGCTATTTTCAGGCTGATCTGGTGATGGGCTACGGCTTCATGGGGATCGCGGTCGCGCTGCTGGGGCGGGCCCGACCGCTGGGCGTGGTGCTGGCGGCGCTGCTGCTGGCGACGCTGGCGCGCGGCGGGGTGGTGGTGGCGACGGAGGTGCCGCGCGATCTGGTCGACGTGCTGCAGGCGACGCTGATCCTGGCGGTGGCGGGGGTGACGGCGGTGGGACGCAGGTTGCCGGAGGCCACGACGGAGACCGAGACCGAGACCGAGCAAGACGCCGACACCACCGCGGGCGCCAGCCCCGGCGCGGCGAAGGCGGTGCAGTAGTGGACCTGCTGCTGAGCCTGCTCTCGCTGTCGTTCCTGGCCGCCATCGTGCGCAGCACGGTGCCGCTGGCGCTGGCAGCCTCCGGGGGCCTGCTGTCGGAGCGCTCGGGGGTCATCCAGATCGCCCTCGAGGGGCTGATGGTCTCGGGCGCCTTCGCCGGCGCGTGTGGCGCCTACTATGGTGGTGGCGCGCTGGCGGGGATCGCGGCCGGCGTCAGCGTCGGGGCCCTGCTCGGGCTGGGCTATGCCTGGATCGTGGTCAAGCTGGAGGCGGATCAGATCGTCACCGGCGTGGCGCTCAACCTGCTGGCCGAGGGGCTGACACGCTACCTGCTCAAGGTGGTGTTCGGCAGCGCCGCCAACTCGAAGGACCTCGACCAGGTCAGCGCGCTGTGGTCGTCGTCCACCGTGGGTGACCTGCTGGCCAATCCGCTGGTGTGGCTGTGCATCCTTGCCGCGGTGGGCGTCCACCTGGCGCTGTCGCGGTCGCGCGCGGGGCTGCGGCTGCGTGCCGCCGGCGACCACCCGGCGGCGGCCGAGGCGCTCGGGGTCAACGTCGCGCGGGTGCGCCTGGGCGCCGTGGCGCTGGGCGGCGCGCTGGCCGGGCTGGCCGGGGTGTGGATGGTGCTGGCGCTGCGCAGCTTCTCGTCGGGCATGATCGGCGGGCGCGGCTACATCGCGCTGGCGGCGGTCATCTTCGGGGCCTGGCGGCCACTGCCGGTGCTGGGGGCGACCGCGCTTTTCGGCCTGTTCCGCGCGCTCGAGGTCGAGCTGCGCCTGTCGCCCGCGGTCCTGAAGGTGATTCCAGCTGGCTACCTGATGACGCTGCCTTATGTGCTGCCAGTCCTGGCCCTGGTGCTGTGGTCGCGCCGGGCGCGGAGCCGCGCCACGGCGCCGAGGGCCCTGGGTCGGCCCCTCTCGGAGGGCCAGAGCGCACGCTGAAACCCGCCAAAACCCTCGTGAATTCTTGACGAGGTTCGAGATGTATGTGAAAGTCCCAGAAACACACGAGCCGATTCCCTGGCTTGGAGGCGTTTGGGATGCCGAAGCACATCCTGGTGGCAGACGACAGCGTCACCATCCAGCGGGTGGTCACAATCACGTTTGCGGGCGACGAGTTCTCGCTGGCCTCCGCCAAGAGCGCCGACGAGGCGCTCACGCTGGCGCAGGGTCATCGTCCCGACCTCGTGATTGCTGACTCGGTGATGCCGGGCCGCAGCGGCTACGACCTGTGCCAGGCCATCAAGGCTGCCATGGGCAACGTGCCGGTGCTGATCCTGGCCTCGCAGGGGGCGCCCTATGACGAGGCGCGCGGTCGCGCCGCGGGCGCAGACGGCTTCATGCAGAAGCCGTTCGACACCCAGGCGATGATCGACAAGGCGAATGATCTCATCGCCAAGGCGGGGGGCGCCAGTGCCGGGCCCAGCGTGACGGCGGCCCCCGTGGTCGCCGCACCGCCGGCGCCTGTGGTGGCACGTCCGCCAGCGCCACCGACCTCGCCGCCGGTGGCGCCGCCGCGCGCGCCCACCACGCCGGCGCCGCCCCCGCGCACCCAGACCATGATGGGGATGGCGCCGATGGCGATGCCGCCGCCGCGCACCGGCGCGCCGCCGCGCACCGGACCGATCCCGATCCAGCTGCCGCCAGGCCTGAGCGGGCCGACCCCGGTGTCGATGCCGCCCACGCCGCCAGCGCGACTGCCGACCGCGCCGCCGCCGCCGGTGGTCTCGGCGCCACCGGCGCCCGTGATCGCGAAGCAGGTCGCGCCCGTGGTGCTGCACCAGCCCGCGGTCCACGCGGTGCCGCCGCAGCCCGTGACCTCCCTGCCGCAGCCGCCGCAGGGGCTGCCGCGCGCGCCCATGCTCAGGGGCACGCCGGTGGCGGGCGCGCCCGCGCGCGCCGGCGGTCCGGCCGCGGCGCCGGCCGCCAACCAGCAGCAGGTGGTGCCGCAGGCGATCCGCGCCGTGGCCCAGGCCGCCGCGCCGATGGTGGCGCAGGCCGCCGCCGCCGAGCTGCGCGCGCCCTCGAAGGGCCCCGAGTACGAGGCGCTGACCGCGCTGTCGCGGGAGATCATCGAGAAGATCTGCTGGGAAGTCATCCCGGAGCTGGCCGAGGTCATCATCAAAGAGCACGTCGATCGGCTGGCCAAGAAGTAAACTCCTCCCTGAGGTCCGTAGCGCTCCATGTCCAATCAAGAGCTAGGCAAGGCCTACGATCCGTCGCAGGTCGAGGATCGCTGGTACCGCTTCTGGACCGAGCAGGGCTATTTCCACGCTGATCCGGCGGCGCGCAAGGCGCCGTTCACGATCGTCTGCCCGCCGCCCAACGTCACCGGCTCGCTGCACATGGGCCACGCGCTGACCTTCACCATCCAGGACATCCTGATCCGGTGGAAGCGCATGCAGGCCTACAACGCCATGTGGCTGCCCGGCGTGGATCACGCCGGGATCGCGACCCAGCTGGTGGTGGAGCGCCAGCTCAAGCGCACCGAGAACAAGACCCGCCACGATCTCGGGCGCGAGGAGTTCCTGCGCCGGGTCTGGGCCTGGAAGGCCGAGTCGGGTTCGCGCATCACCGAGCAGCTGCGCAAGCTGGGCTGCTCGCTGGACTGGAAGCGCGAGCGCTTCACCATGGACGACGGGCTGTCGGCCGCGGTGCGCGAGGCCTTCGTGCGCATGTACGAGGACGGCCTGATCTACCGGGCGCGCCGCCTCATCAACTGGTGCTCGCGCTGCTTCACGGCGCTGAGCGACCTCGAGGTCGAGCACAAGGACGAGGCTGGCTCGCTGTGGCACATCGCCTACCCGGTGCTGGGCTCGGACGACAAGCTGACGGTGGCGACCACGCGGCCCGAGACCATGCTGGGCGACACCGCGATCGCGGTGCACCCCGAGGACGAGCGCTTCAAGCACCTCATCGGCAAGCGCGCAGTGGTGCCGTTGACCGGGCGCGACGTGCCCATCATCGGCGACGCCGAGCTGGTCTCGAAGGAGTTCGGCACCGGCGCGGTCAAGGTGACGCCGGGGCACGATCCGAACGACTTCGAGGTCGGCGTGCGCCACAGCCTGGAGCAGCTGTCGATCTTCGACACCGCGGGGCGGCTGATTGCGCCGGCGCCGGTGAAGTATGTCGGGCTGACGGTGGCCGACGCTCGCAAGGCGGTGCTGGCCGACCTCGAGGCCGAGGCCGCGCTGGTCAAGACCGAGCCGCACGCGCTGGCGCTGGGGCGCTGTGGCCGCTGCGACACCGTGGTCGAGCCGATGCTGTCCCTGCAGTGGTTCGTCAAGACCAAGCCGCTGGCGGCGCCGGCGATCGCGGCGGTCGAGGAGGGCAAGACCCGCTTCGTGCCCGAGAGCTGGACCAAGGTCTACATGCACTGGATGACCAACATCCGCGACTGGTGCATCTCGCGCCAGCTGTGGTGGGGCCATCGCATCCCGGCCTGGCACTGCGCCGGCTGCGCGGCCATCACGGTGGCGCGCGAGGCGCCGGCGGCGTGTGGCAAGTGCGGCGGCGCGGTGACCCAGGACGAGGACGTGCTCGACACCTGGTTCTCGTCGGGGCTGTGGCCGTTCTCGACCCTGGGCTGGCCGGAGCAGACCAAGGACCTCAAGAACTTCTACCCCAACTCCGTGATGGAGACGGGGCACGACATCCTGTTCTTCTGGGTGGCCCGCATGATGATGATGGGCCTCTACTTCATGAAGAAGCCGCCGTTCCACACCGTGTACCTGCACGCCATGGTGGTGGACGAAGACGGCGAGAAGATGTCCAAGGTGAAGGGCAACGTCATCGATCCGCTGGACGTCATCGGCGGGGCGTCGCTGGAGTCGATGCTGGCGGCGGCCGAGAAGGCGGGCGCGCCCAAGCAGGCCCTCAGCAACATCAAGAAGACCTACCCCGACGGCATCCCGGCCGCGGGCGCCGACAGCCTGCGCTTCGCGCTGGCGGTGCAGGCGGCGCAGGGGCGCAACATCCGGCTGTCGCTGCAGCGCATCGAGAGCTTCCGCCACTTCGCCAACAAGGTGTGGAACGCGTCGCGCTTCGCGCTGATGTACCTCAAGGGGTTCGATCCCGACCGCTTCGCGGATGCCCTGCGCGAGGAGCCGAAATCGCTGGGGCTCGGGCTGGCGGAGCGCTGGATCCTGTCGCGGCTGACCCGGGTGTCCAAGGAGGTCGATGACGCGCTGGAGGACTTCCGCGTCAACGAGGCCGCGCAGCAGCTGTACCGCTTCATCTGGAACGAGCTGTGCGACTGGTACATCGAGCTGGCCAAGCCGGCGCTGCACGTGGAGGGGCCGGCGTCGTCGCTGACCGACGAGGTGGCGCGGCGCAAGCGCATGGCGCAGGGCACGCTGACGACGTGCCTCGAGACCGCGCTCCGGCTGCTGCACCCGTTCATGCCCTACCTGTCGGAGGAGATCTGGCAGAAGCTGCCCAAGCCGCTGGGCACGCCGAACTCGATCATGGTGACGCTGTATCCGATCCCGGATGCGCAGCTCATCGACGACGAGGCCGAGACGGTGATGGGGCTGGTGCAGGAGGTGGTGGGCGCGGTGCGCACGCTGCGCGCGGAGTATGGCGTGCCGCTGGCGGCGCGGCCGCGCGTGGTGGTGTTCGCGACCGGGGCGCGGCTGGAGGTGCTGACCGCGCAGCTGGCGCTGGTGCAGGGGCTGGCGCGCGCCGAGGTCGAGCTGGCGCAGGGGCCAGGGACGGCGCCCGAGAAGAGCGTGCAGGCAGTGGTGCAGGGCGACGTCGAGGTCTACCTGCCGCTGGGCGGGCTGATCGACGTGGCGGCCGAGGCGGCGCGGCTGGACAAGGAGCTGGCCAAGGCGCGGGCGGACGTGGCCTTCAGCGAGCGCAAGCTGGGCAACGCCAGCTTCGTGGACCGGGCGCCGGCGGAGATCGTGGACAAGGAGAGGGCCGCGATGGCCGAGGCCAAGGCGCGTGAAGAGAAGCTGGCGGCGGCGCTGGCGCGCTTGAAATAGCCGCCCGAAGTAGCCGCCAAAGGCGGCTACTTTGGGCGTCCGGGTCTTCGTCTCCGTCTCCGTTGCGCTCGGCCATGCCCGCGCCTTCTCGCCGGCACAGCCCTTGCGTAGCCGCCGCCCATGCTCCATCGCCTGGCCGCTTCATGCGCGCTCTTTGCCGCGTGCGCCGCGTGCACGCGCGCCCCGCGCGACGCACGTGTCAGCCCGGACACGGCCGCCGCGCGTCCGCCGCCCCACGGCGCAGCCCCTGCGCCGCCGCCCGGGCGCGAACTCTGGCGCCTGCGCGAGCCGGTGCGGCTGGTCGACGCCGATGCTGACCACGTCCTGGTCGAGCACGGCCACGAGCTCCGCGTCCTCGACGCGGCGACCGGCCGGCCTCTCGCCAGCATCCCGCTGCCCCCCCAGCGCCCGCCCGACGACAGCCACCTGGTCGCCCCCGGCATCGTCACGGCGTTCGCCGACGACGACCACCTGAGCGCGTTCGCCGCCGCCACCGGCAAGCTGCTGTGGCGGTCGCCCATCGAGGCCGGCTATCCCCCCGGCTGCGCAGCACGCGCCATCGACGGCCGCGTGGTGTGCGGGATCCGGGTCTACACCCTGGAGGCCCTCGACCTGGCCACCGGCGCGCCCGCCGACCTCCCCGTGGGCGCTGCCGAGCGCTACCAGGGCGACCGGCCCGACGCGACCGTCCTCGTGGTCGCCGACCGCCGCTTCGTCGAGACGACCAGTGAGGTCGCCGCCTTCGCGCGCGAGTGGTAGCCGCGCCGTCCCCCGCGCGCGTCCGCAGCCGCCGCGCGCGTCCGCAGCCACCGCGCAGGTCCCCCGCGCGCGTCCGCAGGCACCGCGCGCGCCCGCAGTCGCCGCGCGAGTCCCCCGCGCGCGTCCGCAGCCGCCGCGCACGCCCGCAGCCACTGCGCGCGTCCCCCGCGCGCGTCCGCAGGCACCGCGCACGCCCCCAGCCACCGCGCGCGTCCGCCGCCACCGCGCGCGTCCGCCGCCACCGCGCCGCCAGTGAGGATGTCGTGTCAGACCCTCGCTGTACGGTTTGTCCGCCCTATTCATGTGGGCGGAAACGGAGCGTGCGATGCAGCGGAGCAGGGGGCAGGGGAAGGCGAGTGGGCGCAGGCGGCGGCGTCAGGCTGCACAGCTCGGGTTCGTGTGGCGCAAGCATGGTGGGGCGCGGGTCGGCGCCGGGCGGCCGGTCGGGCAGGGGCGGCGCAACGTGCGGCATCGCGCGCGCGCGCGGGTCGTCGGGCGGCATCCGCAGCATGTGACCTTGCGGCTGCGGAAGGAGGTCGGGTGGCTGCGCAGCGAGCGGGCGCTGCGAGCGGTCTATCGGTCGCTGGCGCGCGGCTGCGAGCGCTTCGCGACAAGGGTGGTGTACTTCTCGGTGCAGGGTGACCACGTGCACCTGGTCGTCGAGGCGGCGGACAGGGTGGCGCTGACCCGTGCGATGAAGGGGCTGTCGGTGCGCATCGCGCGGGCCCTCAACAAGGTGATCGGGCGGCGCGGGGCGGCGTTTGCGGACCGCTACCATGCGCGCGAGGTCGCGTCGCCACGGGAGGTGCGGCACGCGCTGGGGTATGTGCTGTGCAACTACCGGCACCACGCCGCAGCGCGGGGGCGGCGGCTGGCGCGCTGGTGGATCGACCCGTGCTCGTCGGGCTGGTACTTCGAGGGCTGGCGGGGTCGTGACGGTGACGCGGTGACGGGGCGCTGGGCGCCGTCGCGCGCCGCACCGCGGCTGGCCGAGGCGAGGTCGTGGCTGTTGACGGTGGGCTGGCGGCGGGCCGGCTTGATCGAGGTCGATCATCTGCCGGGCCGCAAAACTTGATTGGGGCGGACATCCGGGAGACGCGAGGAGACGCGAGGAGACGCGAGGAGACGCGAGGAGACGCGAGGAGACGTGAGGTTCAGGCGAGCGGATGAAGCGCGAGGGGGTGACGGCGGGGGGCGAGCGGGACGGACGCGACGCTAGAGCGTCGCGGTCCCGGGGGCGCTGTCGAAGATCCCGTTCCCGAGTGAACCGATGGCGGTGCCGCAGCCTTCGAAGGTCAGCTGGTAGCCGGAGAAGCTGGGGCTCTTGCCGGGGACGGTGCTGGAGAGCTGGACCTCGACCTGGGCGAAGCGGGTGCTGGGGACGCCGAGGGCCATCAGGTTGATCGGGGGCTGCGGGGCGTCGAAGGGGCCGAACCAGGCGGCGGTGTCGAGGCCGGCGATGGTGTCGGCGAAGCGGACGCGCAGCTTGACCGAGGTGCCCATGGGCTCGACCTCGTTCCAGGTCAGGGCACGCCACTTGGTCTTGTTCATGCTGTCGAGGCAGCCCTCGACGACGCTGCGGAAGAAGCCGTCGGGGCGCACCACGGTCTGCAGGCCGAAGCCGGTGAAGTCGGAGTAGGTGTAGGGGCTCTTGCCGACCGGGAAGCTCTCCATCATGCCGGCGGTGGGCAGGATGCGCGTGATGGCGCCGGTGGCGGAGCTGTCGTTGCGGGACACCGCCCAGATGCTGCCGTTGCGATCCACGCCGACGCCGATGGTGTTGTTCATGACCGTGGCGGCGGCGCCGGCGGGGGGCGGCAGGGTGTAGGTCATCGAGGGCGCGGCCTGGCCCATGGCGACCACGTCGTCACCGCGGAAGCGGCCGACCTTGCCCATGGTGTAGGCGACCCAGACGTCGCCTTGCAGGTCGATGGCGATCCCCCGGGTGTTCGACTCGCTGTTGAAGTCGCGGTCGTACCAGGTCTCGGTCGAGGGCACGAAGACCTTGGCGTCCTTGCAGTCCCAGCCGCCCAGCCAGACGCGCTGCTTGACGTCGATCGAGATGCCGTAGCCCTTGGAGCAGCCGTCGGGATCGTCCTGGATCGGGTACATCTTCTCCAGCGTCTTGCTGGCGCTGTTGACCTTGGCCATGAAGGTGTTGTTGTTGCCGTTCTCCAGGCCGGGCAGCCAGACGTAGCCGGCGCCGTCGATGGCGGCGCCGTAGGGCGACAGCTGGTTGCCACCCATGGCGAGGTCGACCGAGACCGGCTGGCCGCCGACCATGACGGGGGCGCCGGTCGCGCCCGACAGCTGGATGACCCGGTGCTCGGCGAACAGCGCGACCCAGACGTTGCCGTTGCGGCCGTCGGCGCCGCCGGAGTCGACCGCCAGGCCGCGCGGCACGCCGCCTCGGTTGCCGGCCTTGACCGTCCACAGGATGCACTCGTCGGCCTCGCCCAGGAACTCGGCGGGGTCGGTCTTGTCGATGCGCTTGTCGTTGTCGAGGTCCTTCGAGGTGTCGATGCGCATGTTGCCGTTGCGATCGATGCAGTCGGCCGTGGCGTTGGCGAACTTGGTCAGCGAGCCCTGCTCGTTGAAGGCGCGGTTGGCCACGAAGGCGTCGCCGTTGAAGTCGATCGCCGTGCGCGACGGGCAGTTGCCACAGTTGGAGGCGTCGCCGCCGAAGCCGCGCGCCGGCACCGGGACCACGCCGACCGCCGCGCTGTCACGCACCGAGGCGTAGCGCGCGACCTCGTCGCCGGTGTCGACGTCGATCTTCGACACCGTGTTCTCACCCGTGTTGGCGATCCACAGGTAGCCGAAGTCGACCTTCTTCATGTCGGGATCGAGCAAGAGCTCGCCCTCGGGGCCGAGCTTGACGTTGTCGGAGTTCTGCGGGTTCGGGTTGAGCTTGCCGGGGCCCAGGGTCAGGCTGGTGCAGTTGACGTTGGGCACCGGCTCGCAGGCGGCGTAGGTGCCATCGAGGCAGAAGCTCTTGCCCTCCTTGCACGAGGCGCTGATGTTGGGATCGGTGCCCGCGGTCAGGCACGACAGCGGCGCGCCGTTGCTGCAGGCGCAGCCGGGCAGCGGCGGCTTGCAGCTGTACACCGTGCCGGCGTCGTCGCGGCCGTCGACGCAGTAGCCCTTCGCGGTGTCGCAGATCAGCGGGACCGGACACTCGTTGGCCACCGTGCCGGTGCACGCGATGCCGTTGACCCCGGTCTCGTCGTTGCAGCTACAGCCGGGGGACACGGCGGCGATGGCGACGACGCCGAGCAGGATGAAAAGGGCGGACATCGAGGACGGGCGTTTGCTGGACATGGGGGCAACCTCCGCTGATTCAAGCCGGGTGCCAGGTTCGGGGGTAATGATCTCGAACCTTTGTGCGGCCGGGGCAGGGGGGCTTTCCCTCAGATCTGAGGGGAGAGTCCTCATGCCCCTGTCAGCATAGACCCGTCGGGACGGCGGCTCAATCTTCCTGCCAAGGGCAGCGGCGATTACGGAACCGGACGAGGACTGAACCCAGGGTTCAGTCGTCAGTCCTCAAACAGGACTTCGTCGGACATGTCCTCCGCTTCGGCCTCCGCACGGCGCACGCCCGAGAGGTCCTCGGTGGTCTTGCGCAACCTCTGGTTCAGGACCTGGACGAAGCTCCACAGCAGCTTGACCGAGATCTGCGGCTCCTTGCGGATGAGCTCGTAGAAGTCGGTGCGGCGGATGGCCAGCAGGCGGACCGGGCCGGCGCCGCTGGAGAGGTCGGCGGTCACCGAGGCCGAGCGCGGGCTGCGGTCGACCAGAGCCATCTCGCCGAAGTGGGCGCCGCGGGTCAGCGTGGTGATGGTGGCCTCGTCCTTGTGCAGGCGGGCGCTGCCCGACAGGATGACGAACATCTCGTGGCCGGGGGCGCCCTCCGAGATGATGCGCTCGCCGGGGGCGTACTCGCGCACCTCGGTGAGGTTCATGATGCGCACCAGCTCCTTGTACGAGAGGTGCTTGAAGAGCGGCATCATCTTCAAGACCTCGAGCTTGAGCGACAGCTCCTCGGTGCGGGTGTCGGCGCCCTCGGCGGCGTGCGCGGCGGTGCGCACCACCACCGCGGTGATGTTGTCGTGGCCGCCGCCGGCGTTGGCCAGGTCGACCAGGCGCGGCGGGATGTTGTTGATGTCGGGCGCGCCCAGCAGGCCGGGCAGCTCGGCCTCCTTGAGGTAGTGCGACAGGCCATCCGAGCACAGGAGGAACGAGTCGCCCGGCAGCACGTCGAGATCGAAGGTGTCGACCTCGACGCTCTCGTAGACGCCGACCGCGCGGGTGACCGCGTTCTTGTACTTGGCGTACGGGGTGGAGTCGATCTCGTCGCGCTTGACCTTGCCGCGCTTGACCAGCTCGTTGACCAGCGAGTGGTCCTCGGTCAGCTGGTGCACGTTGGTCTGGCGCGCCAGGTAGATCCGGCTGTCGCCGACGTGGGCGATGAAGCCGCGGTTGCCCGCGATCAGCAAGAGCGAGCAGGTCGTCCCCATGCCGCGCTTGTCGGTGTCGGCCTGGGCGCGCTTGTACACGCTGGCGCAGGCGGTCTGCACCGCGTGCTCGAGGATGGCGAGCAGCTCGTGGCGCTGCACCCCGGGGTCATTCTGCTGGAAGCGCTCGATGAGGTCGGCGTTGGCCTGCACCGCGTCGCGCACCTCGTGCACCGCGAGGTTGGAGGCCACCTCGCCAGCGGCGTGGCCGCCCATGCCGTCGGCCACGACGAACAGGCTGAGCTTCTTATCAATGAGGAAGTTGTCCTCATTGTGGTCACGTTCCTTGCCGACGTCGGTGGCTGCCCAGTACTGGAGCTGCATGGTTATGCCCGTGGCCGCTTGAGGGGTGGCGCCCTAGAGGCGTGGGCCCACATGGTACAGCATCACATAGACCACGACGCCGGTGACCGACACATAGAGCCAGATCGGGAAGGTCCAGCGCGCCAGGCGGCGGTGCTCGGGGCGGCGGTTCTTGAGGCCGAGGAACAGGGTGCGCAGCACCATTGGCAGCACCGCGACCGCCAGCACCATGTGCGAGAACAGGATGACGAAGTACAGCGTGCGGTCCCAGCCGAGGTGCGGGTACTTGTGCGCCCCGGTGGTGGCGAAGCGGATCAGATACGAGACCAGGAACACCGCCGAGACCGTGGCCGCGCCCAGCATCCGCTTGCGGTGGATCTCGATGCGACGGCCGCGGATGGCGCGAAAGCCGGCGACCAGGAAGAGAAACGAGGTGAAGTTGAGGCCGGCGTTGATGGCCGGGTGCAGCTCGGCGAAGGTCACGGCTTGGCTCCGCTGGTGCGCGCCGGGCGACCGCGCCGGCTGGGGGCGCTGCTGGCCAGCGCCGCCAGCGCGATGCAGCCAACGGCGAAGCCGGCGCACACGATGAGCTCGCGCGCGGCGGTGGCGCCGGGGACGCCGAGGCCGGGCGCGAGGTCGCCGCCCGCGAGGGCGCGGCGCAGCCCGGCGACGCCATAGGCGACCGGGTTCCAGGTCATCACGGTGGCCAGCCAGCCACCGCCCTTGGCGGCCGGGAACATGGCCCCCGAGACGATCCACAGCGGCATCAGCAGCACCGACATCACGGCGTGATAGCCCTGGGTCGAGTCGATGGCCCAGGCCAGCGCGAAGCCGAGCGCGGTCAGCCCCAGCGACAGCAGCGCCAGCGTGGCCAGCGCGGCGGGCCAGTGCACGCTGCCCAGCGGGAAGCCGGCCCACGGCGACAGCAGGAGGAACAGGCCACCCTGGAACAGGGCGATCAGGGTGCCACCCAGGGTCTTGCCCAGCACCAGCGCCAGGCGCGGGGCCGGCGCGACCAGCACGGCCTGCAGGAAGCCGGCGTGGCGGTCCTCGATCACGGACATGGTCGAGAAGATGGCCGTGAACAGGACGACCATGGCGACCACGCCGGGGAAGAAGTAGCCCAGGTAGCCGGCCTCGCCGGCGCTGCGCATGGTGCCGCCATAGCCCGAACCGATGACCAGCCACAGCAGCAGCGGCTGTGACAGCGCACCGACGATGCGGCTGGGCTGGCGCACGAAGCGCAGGAGATCTCGCGCGACCAGGGTGGTGATGGCGGCCGTGGTCAGGCGCACGGCGCCGGGGCGCGGGATGTCGCGTGGCGCGGGTGTATCCCTCGTGCTCGTGCTCGTGCTGGCGCTCATGCTGCGACTCCGGCGCTGTCGCCTGCCAGCGTGCGCCCGGTCAGGCGCAGGAAGGCGTCGCCCAGGCTGGGCGGGCGTACCTGCACCGCGCGCAGGCGGCCGGCGGGGAACAGCTCGACCACGCGGGGCACCAGCTCGTGGCCGCGCGGCGCGGTGAAGGTCACCACCGGAGCGGCGTTCGGCGTCTCGGGCTCGGTCACCTTGGCGCTGACGCCGAGGCCGGCGCTGAGCGCGCTGGCCAGCGCCGCGGGGTCGTCACCCTCGACCGTGATGATGTCGCCGCCGAGGTCGGCGCGCGCGGTCAGCTCGGCCGGGCTGCCCTCGGCGACCACGCGGCCCTGGTCGAGGATGAGCAGGCGATCCGCGCTCTCGGCCTCGATCGGATCGTGTGTGGTCAAGAGGATGGTCAGCGCGCGCTCGGCGCGCAGCTCGCCGAGGTGGCGCCACAGCCGGCGCGCCGAGGCCAGATCCAGCCCCTGGGTCGGCTCGTCCATGATCAGCAGCTCGGGCTCGTGCAAGAGCACGCGGGCCAGCTCCAGGCGCCGGCGCATGCCGCCCGAGTACTTCTCGACCTTGTCGCGGGCGCGCTCGCCGAGCTCGGTCAGCGCCAGCGCACGCTCGATTCGCTCGCGCGCCAGGCCGCGCGGCACGCCATACAGCGACGCGCCGAGCTGCAGGTTCTCGCGCCCCGACAGCTTGAGGTCGAGGCTGGGCTGCTGGAACACCACGCCGAGGCGGGCCCGGTAGGCGCGCGAGCGCGGATCGACCGGCTGCCCGCCCGCCAGCAGCGCGCCGGTGCGCGGCGAAAGCAGCCCCGACAGGATGCCGAACAGGGTCGACTTGCCGGCGCCGTTGGGCCCCAGCAGGCCGAAGATCTCGCCGCGCCGGACCGCGAACGAGACCTCGCTGAGGACCGCCCGGGCGCCGTAGCTGTAGCCGACACCGCGCGCCTCGAGGACGACGTCCGCCATCAGCCCAGCGAGTGCGGCGCCATCAGCGCCACGAACAGCAGCGTCAGGTACAGCAGCGAGACGCCGAACAGCTGGCGCGCCCAGCGGTCGCCCGGCGCGCGCGCGAACACCCCATAGGCGGCGCAGCCGACGAACAGCGCGCCCAGCACGATGGCCGAGATCAGATACACCAGACCGGCCACCCCGAGCGGGTACAGCAGCACCGAGACCGCGAGCAGCATCACGGCGGTCACCAGCGCATGGCGGCGCGCGGCGGCGTCACCCTTGACCACGGGCAGGATGCGGATGCCGGCGCGGGCATAGTCGGCCTTGCGGAACAGCGCGATGGCGATGAAGTGCGGCAGCTGCCACAGGAACAGGATGCCGAACAGCACCAGCCCCGGGGCGTCGATCCGCCCGGTCGCCGCAGCCCAGCCCAGCAGCGGCGGGATGGCGCCCGGGATGGCGCCGACGTGCAGCGCCCATGGCGACAGCCGCTTCATCGGCGTGTACACCAGCACATAGGACAGCAGCGCGAACACGCCGAGCAGCCCTGCCCAGCCGTTGACGGTGAAGGTCAGCAGGGGCGCGCCCACCGCGGCCTCGAGGATGCCGGTCAGCAGCGCGACCCCCGGGGCCATGCGCCCCGCCGGCAGCGGCCGCCGCGCGGTCCGCGTCATCAGGCGGTCGCTGCTGCGCTCGAGCCACATGTTGAGGGTGTTGGCGCTGGCCACCAGCAGCGCGGTGCCGGCCAGGGTCAGCATCAGCTGCGCGAAGTGGACCGCGCCGGGCGCCAGCACGAAGCCGCCGGCGGCGGTCAGCACCGCCATCAGGGTGATCTGCGGCTTGCCGAGCGTGAGGATGTCGGAGACGGGGGAGCGCTGCTCGACGACGGCGCTGGCCACGGCGGGGGCGTCGTAGGCCCCGGAGGCCCCGGAGGCCCCGGAGACCGCGGCGGCCTTGGCCGCGGCGGGCGCGTCGACCTCGCTGACGGGAGCCGCGCTCATCGGGCGCTCCCTGCCAGCGTGCCGTGGGCATCGTCCCCGGTGCGCTCGGCCGTCGGGGCCGTGGCGCGCTGCGCCGCCGCCACCGGTGACGCGGTCCAGAACATCCACACGTGCAGCGCGAACAGCAGCGCCGCGCCGCCCAGGTGCGCGGTGACGATCGACAGCGGCAGCTCGAAGTAGACGTTGAGCACGCCCAGGGTGACCTGCGTCAGCACCAGCACCGGGGCCAGCAGCGCCAGGCGGGCCAGCCGCACATGGCCGGCCTTGCGCGCGCGGCGATAGACCTGGATGGCCACGCTGATCACGACCAGCGCCACGATGACGCCGAAGATGCGGTGCGCCATGTGGATGCGCGCCGAGGGGTGCAGGTGGGTCGGCCACAGCGAGTCACCGCACAGCGGCAGCTCGCGGCAGGTCGAGGCCGACTTGGTGTGGCGCACGATCCCGCCGAGCAGGATCTGGGCGATCACCAGCACGCCGGCGACGACGATCCAGCGCCGGCCAGGCCCCTCGAAGCGAAGCTTCGAGGAGACCCGTTCCGCTCCGGCAGGGGACAGGTGCCACGCGATGGTCAGCACCAGCGCGAAGAAGAACATCGAGTTCACGAGGTGGGTCAGCGTCACGATCATCGGCAGCTTGAGCAGCACGGTGACGCCACCCAGGGCGCCCTGCGCCAGCACCAGCGGCAGCGCGATCTTGGTCAGCAGCCGGACCCGCCCGGCCCCGGGCGTCCCGGGCCGGCGCGCGCGCAGCACCAGCCAGGTCATGATGATGGTCAGCACGCCGACGGCGGTGGCCAGCAGCCGGTGCGAGTGCTCGTACAGGATCCCCCCCTTCATGTCGGGGAAGGCGCTGCCGTAGCACAGGGGCCAGTCCGGGCAGGCCAGGCTCGACCCCGTGGGGTTGACCAGACCGCCCACCAGGAGCAGCAGGAAGACGGCGACTGCGGTCGCCTGCGTGAACCGGTACTCCCTCATGAGCGGGTGCAGTAGTAACCAGAAATCGCGTCGGACGGCAAGGGTTTAGACGTGGTGGACAGGGGCGGGGAGCGATGCACGGGAGGGCCGATGCGTTGCACGGAGAAACGGAGCCGGAGCCGGAGCCGGAGCCGGACGAGCACTCGAAGTAATCCGGTCCGGAGGACCGGATTACTTCGAGTACTCGAACTTGGCTTCCACACCCTTGTCGGCAGTGACCTCGACCTCGACGGTCTTCTTGCCCAGGGTCTCGTGCCAGGCCTCGATGGTGTACTTGCCGGCGGGCACGCCCTCGATCTTGAAGCTGCCGTCGTCGCCGGTCACGGCCGCGAAGGGGTGGCTCGAGACCACCACGTACGCGGTCATCCACGGATGGACGTCGCACTTGAGCAGCAGGGCGCCGCCCTCCTCGGGGACCTGCAGGTCGGCGGGCGGCGAGCCCGGCGGCTGCGAGATGTTGTCGAGGCCGGTCTGCGCGTCACCCTCGCCCTGGTACGAGTGCACGTTGTGCATGATGGTGGTGTCGCTGGAGTGGGCCTCGATCTTCTGGCCCAGGACGGCGGTGCTGACGTGCGGGTGGTACTGGCAGCCCTTCTGGTCGACGATCACCGGGGTGCTGGGGCCGGGGACCTTCATGTCACTGACCACGCGGACGACGACGTTCTTGACCGTCTTGTTGGCGTTCACGATCAGCGACTCGTCGGGGATGCTGCTGCCGCACACGGCCGGGTCCTTGTCCGGGGTGGTGGGCTTCAGGGTCGGCGCGGTGCCGGTGAAGGCGACCGAGCCGGTGATGCTGCCCTTGCCGCCGGCGGGGGCGGTCGGGGTCGGATCGGCGCTGGCGCTGGGGCTGGCGCTGGCGCTGGGGCTGTCGGTCTCGTCCGGCGGCGGCTCCTGCGTCTTCTTCTTCTTGCAACCAGCCACAGCCAGGGCAGCGGCGGCAACCATCGAGGCAGTCAGCAATGCGCGGTTCCGGATCATCGTCTCCTCCACAGAGAGAGCGACCTGTCCATGCGGCAGATCGTCGCAGGGTTCGTAGCAACCTGGTTACAGGGTGTCAAGCGAACGGATTGCGCGTTTTTTGAGGTCGATTCGCAGCTCCGCACGGCGCTGAGATGCCAAACCGCGTGAAACTGTGGCGTCCGGCCCGGTGACGGCCCGGTGGAGCTGGCATCAGGTGACAGGTGGCCTGCGCGGTATCAGCGCGGCGCGAGGACCGGGCGCACTTCCTCATGCAGGTTGACGCCGAGGACGCGCGGCAGGTCGCGGTCGCCGGAGAAGCGCAGCACCGAGATGGAGCCTGGCTGCACGGTCAGGCGGTGGTAGCTGGCCACGTGCATGCCGAGGTAGTGCGCCAGCAGCAGGCGGATCGGCGCCGCGTGCGAGACCACCAGGATGCACGAGCCGGTGGGATTGTCGCCCAGCGACTGCTCGACCGAGCGCACCGCGCGGGTCTGCGCCGAGATCAGGCTGTCACCGCCACCGGGGATGCTCTCGGCCAGCGGGTCGGCCAGGAACTTCTTGTACTCGGGCGAGTCGGCGATGTCGGCCCAGGCCTTGCCCTCCCACATGCCGGGGTTGAGGTCGGTCAGGCGCGGATCACGCGCGACCTCGAGATCGAACTGGCCGGCCACGATCTCGGCGGTCTGCACCGCGCGCACCAGCGGCGAGGTCAGGATCTCGGCGATGGGCAGATCGCGCAGCGCCTTGGCGGCGGCGTGCGACTGGTTGATGCCATCGGCGTTGAGCCCGATGTCGCGGTGGCCGAGCAGCCGACCCTCGCGGTGCCAGTCGGTGACGCCGTGACGGATCAGCAGGACGGTCGTTTGCACTGCAACGATTGTATGGGAAATCACGGGGGGTTCCTAGCGTCGCGCGGGCCTCTCTGGGCGCAGGGCGGTTTGTGGTTGACCCGACCCGGTGGCGATGGATGATGGCGCGCATGTCGCGACGGCTGGGCCTGGGCATGCTGGTGGCGGTGGCGGGCGCGCTGGGTGGGCGCGTGGCCAGTGCTGCGCCGGGCGGCCCGGCGGCCCGGATACCGGTCGACTCGGGGCTACCGCTCCCGGGGGGACCGGCCGGCGCAGTGGACGCCGGCCTCGGCAAGCTGCTGGCGGCGGAGCAGCGCCCGGCCGACGCGGTGCTGCGCGTCGCGGTGGCGTCGCGACGGGTGGCAGGCGGCGCCGGGCGTGCCGTGGCGCTGGCCAGCGAGTGGGAGAGGCCCGCGCTGCTGGCGGCCGAGGTCGACGGGCGCTGGAGCAGCGTGGGCATCGGACGCAACGTCGACGTGACCTCGCTGGAGCTGCGCGATCTGACCGGTGATGGCGCGCCCGAGGTGCTGGCGCGGCTGGTCACGCGGGTGCGTCGCACCGAGCATGAGGTCACCCTGACGCACTTTGTCATCTATCAGGTCGGGCCGCGCGGCTTCGGCGTCGGTCCGGTGTTCGACGAGCTGGAGCGTGTCGAGGAGGCGGCGCTGCCGGGCCACATCGGCGCGCTGTCGGGCGGCGCCACCTTCAGCATCGAGATCGTGCGTGGGCGCGGCAAGGCGGCGGCAGCGGCCGGGGTCAGCGAGATCCTGGTGTCGCTGGTGCGCGATCGCCTCGATGACGAGCACGAGGCCTTCCAGCGTCGCGGCACGCCGCGGCGGCCGGGCACGCTGGCGGGGCGCTTCGTGTGGGACGGCAAGCGCTTCGTCAGGCGCGCGCTGCCGGCGCGTAGCTGAGGCGGGGTCGGAGCCGGAGTCGGAGTCGGAGCGGTTACCTTCACTTCGGCGACGCCTAGAAGGCGTAGCCGAAGCGAAGGTAACCGTTCGCGAACACCTTGGGTTCGCTACAACAGCCATCCGCCGGTGGGGCGTCGGCGGCGAAGTTGCGGCCGGCGCCCGCGGCCAGCGCGACGTTGAGACCGCTGTCCCAGGTCCAGTGCCAGCCAATCAGCACCTGTGGGCCGTAGGTGCGCTGACCGTCGGCGCTGTCGCCGGGCTGATAGCTGAAGTCACGGATGATGATGCCCGGCTCGAGGAAGGGGCCCTGGTAGGTGCGGCGCAGGTAGATCGGCAGCGCGACGCCGAGCTCGAAGCCCTCAGCGTCGGTCTCCAGGGAGCGGAAGTAGTTCAGGTCGCCCCGGATCGCGAAGTTCTGGTGCATGCCATAGCCGACCGACACCCCGTAGGTGCCGAGCACCCAGCCCAGCGGGTTGGTCGACACGTTCCAGCGCTTGAACGAGTAGTGGTACTCGTTGTGCGAGCCGACCGGGACCGGGACGCCGTTGATCTGCGAGATGTCAGCGTCGATGGGCTGGCGGGGCTCCTCGTCGTCCAGCACGGCCGGGGCCCTGGTGGACGGGGTGGCGGGGGGCACCTGGGCCCAGGCCGGGCCGGTGAGGCCGAGCAGGGTGGCGGAAAACAGCGCTGAAATGGCCAGTCTCATGGCTGGGTGCTTCAGCAAGAACGTGGCCAGCGGCGCGGCGCGGCCACCTCGAGTGAATCACGCCACTTGCGGCGCGGGCCGGCGGCGCGGGGCCGACATCGCGATCAGGGGCCGCGTTCGGTGCCTACCAGAGGCCGATGACCAGCTTGCTGTCGATCCGGCTGCCGACCAGGCGATCCGCGGCATCGAGCGGCAACACCAGCCCGGCGGCGACGTCGAGCATGACCCGGCGGGTGCGCACCACGTGGACCCCGACCGAGGCGTCGAGCAGGCTGTGGTCGCCCAGCGCGGCCTCGGTGATGGCGCCAGCGCCGACCGACCAGTACGGCAGCAGGAACGGTCGCGCGCTGCGCTCGAAGCTGGAGTCGGCGGCGAAGCGCCACATGGTCATGCGGCGACCGTCGTCGGGGGGCGTGGCGTCGGCGGAGACGCCGGTGCTGCCCGCGCCGGTGCCCAGCACCGCGACGTCGAAGCCCAGGCTGCCCGAGCGGTGGCCGTTGGCCATCCAGCCGACCAGGGTCAGGCTGGCGCCGACGCCACGCCAGGCCGGCCCCTTGGTGGGGCGGTAGCTGACCGCGCTCAGGCCGGGCACGAAGCCGACCCACCACTCGCGGTGCCGCACAGGCTCGCGCCGTGAAGAGGTGGCGGTCGCGGAGGGGCGGTGGTCGTCATCGTCACCGGCGTCGCTGGCGTCGTCGGAGTGCCAGCCGCAGGCGCGCGCCGGGCGGGCCGCGGCGAGCACGATCAGCGGCGTGATGACCAGCATCACCAGGTGCGCACGACGCAGCGCACGTGTCAGGGCCGGAGCGCGTCGGACCGGTGTCACCTGCTGCGAGATCCCCATGTTGCTTGCCTCCCCTGGGTTCGCGAGCAGGACGGAGCAAGCCGAGGGCCGCGCGAGGATCAGTGCCAGGGTGTGCCCGAGGTTGCCTGCGGACCGGAACGGACAGGAACTCCGAGACCGCGTGGCGGTCTCAGAGGTCCTGGACGAGCAGCGCGACCCGCACCAGCTCTGCCGGGGCGGGCGACGCGGTCAGTGGCAGGGTGCGGTCGAGCAGGTTGCGCGGCATCAGCATGATGGCGTGGGCGTCGCGCGACATCAGCAGGGTCTGCCAGGTCGCCAGCGCAGCGCGCGCCTCGCCGGTGCTCAGGCCGCGATCCTCGAGGGCGCGCTCGAGCTCGCGGCGGAAGGCGGGCAGCTCCATGCCGCCAGAGGCGCCGAGGTCGACCGCCAGCTCGCTGTCGCCGGCCGGTATGCGGACCCGGCGCACGCGACCGTCGACGCTGAGCCAGAGCAGCCGCTCCATGCCGGCGGCGCGCACCACGACCTGGCTGGGCGACACGCCCTGGCGCGACACGGTGAACGGCGCGCTGACCTCGATCAGCCCCTGGTGGTGCAGGAAGCGCTCGCCGCTGCCGGCGGCGCCGGTCGAGAAGGCGCCCGGCGACAGGCGACGCAGCGCGGCCCAGAAGTGATCACGGTCGATGCGCGGCAGGCGCACCCGCGCGCTGACGGTGCCGGTCCAGGCCAGCAGCGGCTCGTCGGTCACCACCTGCGCGGCCGGCGTCCACGCCAGCGGGGTGCCGCCCGGGTAGCGCGCGGTGACCTCGAGCGCGCTGTCGGCGGGGGCGCTGACGAAGATGAAGGCCTGCACCGGCGTGCGCGGGCGCTCGCGGTCGGCGGCGCGCTGCTGCTCGGTGCGCGGGCCGCCGGTCTCGGCGCGCTCGGTGCCGCTGCCCGCGCCGGCGCTGCTCTCGGGCAGCGGGCGCTCGGCCAGGGCGTCGGGCGGCGACAGGTCGAGGGCGCGCTCGGCGGGACGCGACGACAGCGCGGGCGGCGCCGGCAGCGGGCCGGCGGTGCCGCTGTAGAAGAGGGCGATCTCGTGCAGTGTCACCGGTGGCGCCGCGGCGGGGGCGTCGGCCGGCTGGGCGCTGGCGACCGAGGTGAGCAGGGCCGCGGCGAGCCAGAGCGTGCGGTGCGTCATGTCTCATTCGAGCCCCTGTGGGGGGATGCGGCAAGTTTCCTGGCGGACCCGGAGCCGGAAACGGAACGGAACCGGACCGGAACGGGACGAAACAGCTCACGCCCCCGGAGCTCCGCTCCGGGGGGCGTGAGCTGTTTCGTTCCGTTCCGGCCTCCACCTGATCGGAGGCCCCACGATGCGACCTGTGACCCGCCTGCTCCCGCTGTGCACCGTCCTCGGCCTGAGCGCCTGCACCCCGCACGAGGTCCACACCCCCATCCCGGCCGGCGGGGGCGAGATCTTCAATCGCTTCGATCAGGATCGCGAGGTCGCCCTCGACATCCTGTTCGTGATCGATGACTCCGGCTCGATGGAGGACGAGCAGGCCAGCCTGGCGGCGCGCTTCTCCGAGCTGAGCCGCGCGCTGGAGGCGCTGCCCGGCGGGCTGCCCAGCGTGCACATCGGTGTGGTGTCCTCCAGCGTGGGCACCGAGCCGTTCTCGTCGTCGTCGTGCCCGGCGCAGAACGATGACGGCCGCTTCCGCGTCGGCGCCCGCAGCGGCGCCAGCTGCCGGCTCGACAGCGGCAGCCGCTTTCTGGTCGACGAGCGGCTGGCCGATGGCACGCGCAAGCGGAACTACCAGGGGCCGCTCGACCAGGTCTTCGCCTGCATCGCGCGCCTGGGCACCCAGGGCTGCCAGTTCGAGCAGCACCTCGAGGCCATGAAGCGCGCGCTGTCGCCTGGCCTGAACCCCGACTTCCTGCGCCCCGACTCCTACCTGGTCGTCGTCGTGCTGGCCGACGAGGACGACTGCTCGGCGCGCGTGGGGGCCGGCCTGTTCGCGCCCGATCCGGCGCTGGGCGGCCTCGACAGCTATCGCTGCTTCGAGCACGGCGTGGTGTGCAGCGAGTCCCTGTCGCGGCAGAACCCCGGGGTCAAGACCGGGTGCCGCTCCAACGAGAGCTCGCCGCTCAGCGCCAGCGTGCAGGGCTACGTCGACTTCCTGCGCGGCCTCAAGGGCGATCGCGTCATCACCGCGGCCATCGTGGGCGGCGCCGCCGGCGTGCGCAGCCAGGTGGTAGACGGCAACACCGACCTGGCCTCGGTGTGCACCGGCAACGGGCAGCGCACGGCGCGACCGTCGGTGCGTCTGGCCCAGTTCATCGGCGCCTTCCAGGACGCCGGCGTGGTGACCTCGATCTGCGCCGACGACTTCACGCCGGCGCTGCGCGCCATCGCCGACGTCATCACGCGCAAGGTGGCCAGCCCCTGCGTCAAGGGTGAGGTGCTGCAGCTGCCGCCGGACGATCCGGTGGCGACCCCGGTCGAGGGCGCCGCCTACGGGGTCTGGTGCACGGTGACCGACGTCGGCGCCGGGCGGGCCGACGACACCCTGCCGGCGTGCGCCGACGGCGCCGGCAGGCCGTGCTGGCGCGCGGTGCTCGACCCGGTCGAATGCCCGGCGGCGACCTCCCCGGCCCAGCTCGAGATCCAGATCGATCGCGAGCCCACCCAGTCGGTGGTCGGGCTGGAGAGCCAGGTGCGCTGCCTGACCCCACTGCCCGGCCCCCGTCCGACGGTGAACTGACGGCGTCGCCCGCGCTTTCTGCGATATGAGGTGGTCATGGGGACCACCACAGCTTGAGCCGAGGCGTTCCCTATCGGCGCCTGCTCGCGCTGGCCCGGCCGGAGTGGCGACGGATGCACCGTCAGGGGGACGTTCCCGTCCGCCCTCGCTGGGCCGAGCCCAGCGAGCCTCCCCCCACCGCGCGTCATGCGCGCGGGGGCGGGGCGCGGCGGTCCGGGGCACGATGAGCCGAGGCGTTCCCTATCGGCGCCTGCTCGCGCTGGCCCGGCCGGAGTGGCGACGCATCCTGGTCGGCACCATCTTCCTGCTGCTGGCCAGCGCCATGAGCCTGGCCTATCCGCAGGCGGTGCGCATGATCGTGGATGGCGCGCTGGCCAAGGACAAGGGCTCCGGCCCGGGCGCTGGCAGCAGCGTGATCGACAACGCCGCCCTGGGCATGATCGTGATCTTCGCCCTGCAGGCGGTGGCCATCGCGCTGCGCTACGTGATGTTCACGCTGGCCGGCGAGCGCGTGGTGGCGCGCCTCCGGCGCACCCTGTACGAGCACGTGCTGGCGCAGGAGATCGCCTTCTTCGACGAGCGCCGCACCGGCGAGCTGGGCAGCCGCCTGGCCTCCGACACCACGGTCTTGCAGAACACCGTCAGCGTCAACGTGTCGATGCTGCTGCGCAACGGCGCCTCGGTGATCGGTGGCGTGGGCCTGCTGTTCTACACCTCGCCGGTGCTGACGCTGATCATGCTGTCGGTGGTGCCGGCGGTGGCGCTGGGCGCGGTGATCTATGGCAAGCGGATCCGGCGCCTGTCCAAGCAGGCCCAGGACGCGCTGGGCGACGCCGGCAACGTCGCGGCCGAGGCCATCGCGGGCATCCGTACCGTGCGCTCGTTCACCGCCGAGCCGCTGGAGGGCGAGCGCTACGGCGCCGCCATCGAGCGCACCTTCCAGCTGGCGCGACAGCGCGCGGTGGCCGGCGCGACCTTCATGGGCGCGGCGACGCTGGCCGCCTACGGCGCCATCGCGCTGGTGCTGTGGTACGGCGGCAAGCTGGTCATGCGCGACGCCATGTCGGTCGGGCAGTTGACCTCGTTCGTGCTGTACACGCTGATCGTGGCGGTGGGCCTGGGCGCCATGGGCGAGCTGTGGACCGACTTCATGCGCGCCAGCGGCGCGGCCGAGCGCGTCTTCGAGCTGCTCGACCGCGAGCCGACCATCGCGCTGACCGGGGGCGTGGTGCCGGCCTCGGTGACCGGGCGGGTCACGCTGGAGAAGGTCGAGTTCAGCTATCCGGCGCGGCCCGACGTGCCGGTGCTGCGCGGGGTCGATCTGGTGGTGGCGCCCGGCGAGGTGGTCGCCCTGGTGGGGCCGTCGGGGGCCGGCAAGTCGACCGTGGCGGCGCTGCTCGGGCGCCTGTACGACCCGCAGCAGGGGCGCGTGCTGCTCGATGGGCGCGACGTGCGCGAGCTGGATCCGACCTGGCTGCGCAAGCAGATCGGGGTGGTCGCGCAGGAGCCCATCCTCTTGTCGGGCACCATCGAGGAGAACGTGCGCTACGGGCGCGCCGACGCCAGCGACGACGAGGTCCGCGCCGCGCTGCGGGCCGCCAACGCACACGACTTCGTGTGGGCCTTCCCGGAGGGGCACAAGACCCGGGTCGGCGAGCGCGGTGTGCAGCTGTCAGGCGGCCAGAAGCAGCGCGTGGCCATCGCGCGCGCGCTGCTCAAGGATCCGCGCATCCTGGTGCTCGACGAGGCCACCTCGGCGCTCGACGCCGAGAGCGAGCACCTGGTGCAGCAGGCGCTGGATCGCCTGATGAAGGGGCGCACCACGCTGGTGATCGCACACCGGCTGAGCACGGTCATGCACGCGGATCGGGTGGTGGTGGTCGAGGGCGGCCAGATCGTGCAGTCGGGTCGCCACGGCGAGCTGATGGCGACCGAGGGGCTGTATCGCAGGCTGGTGGAGCGGCAGTTCGTCAGCGCCTAGCAGGCGGGCGCGGAGCGGGGAGCGGGGGCGGCAGCGGGGCTACGGACAGACCGGCGCGGGCGTGGGCTTCTTGCAGGTGCCCTCGTCGCAGTCGAGATCGCCCGAGCAGTTCGGGTTGCTGCCGCCGCAGGGGGCGTTCTCGCCGACGTTGGCGACGCAGGTGCCGTTCTTGCAGCTGGAGTCGCCGAGGCAGACCTCCTCGCAGGGCTGACCGGCGCTGGGCAGACGCACGCACTTGAGGGTGGTGGGATCGCAGCGATCGAAGACGAAGTTGCAGGCGATCTGGAGGTTGGGATCGCAGGTGCCGCCCTCGGCGGGCAGGCGGCGACAGGTCGGGTTGGCGTCAGCGGCGCCGGTGCACACCAGCGGTGACGCGCAGGCGTCCTCGCGATCACACTGGGCGTTCTCCAGGGTGATGCGGGTGGCGCAGGAGCGGGCGCCGCCGCCGGTGGCCGACCTGCAGTACAGGCCGTCGGCACAGTTGTTCGACGAGGTGCAGGTGGTGCCCACGGGCTGGTTGATGGCCGGGCCGGCGGTGCAGGTGCCCATGCAGCACGACACGTCGGGGTCGCAGTTGCCGCCGGTGTGCTCGCAGCGGCCATTGGCGGCGCAGTCGACGTTGGTGATGCAGGTGCCGCCGACGGCGACGGTGCCGGTGAAGACCTGCGCGCAGCTGCTGCTGTTCAGGGCGTCGAAGAAGGACTGCACGCCGCAGCCGGTGTCGCGGATCGAGTCGATGCAGTCGCCGGCCTTGGCGGCGTCATAGGTGGCGCGGCCAGCCTGCGCGCTGCCGACCTCGGAGTCGACGTCGGCGAAGACGACCTTCTCGCAGGAGGACTTGCTGTTGAAGGCGTGACAGCGCGTCTGCCAGGTGCAGACCGCGTCGACGAACTCGGCGGGCACGTTGGCCAGGGCCACCGGGCCGCCGCCGCTGCCGCCGCACCCGGTGAGAGCGACGGGGACGGCGAGGCTGCTGATCAGGGCGAGCGCGAGCGAGAGTAGGCGAGTGCGGCGGAGCATAGTGGTCCTCCATAGGGTGACGGCAGGACCAGCATATGCGGGATGGGGGGCGAGGGGAAATGGGTGGTGGTGGAGTGAGAGGCGGAACGGAGGCGGAGGGGGAACGGAGACGGAGACGGAGACGGAGCGGCTCTCGAACCCTTCGGGTTCGGGATCCGGAGCGGCTCTCGAACCCTTCGGGTTCGGGATCGGGAGACGGAACCGGAGCGGCTCTCGAACCCTTCGGGTTCGGGAGCCGAAAAGACAGACGGCGCGACCGGGGGGGAGGTCGCGCCGTCCGCGGGCAGTGCCTGGAGCCGCGCCTCACGGCGTCGGGGGCACCGCTACCTTGAAAGAGCCCTTCATGCCGGCGTGAATGTGGCAGTTGTAGCTGAAGGTGCCGGCCTGGGTGATGGTGACACTGTAGCTGGCGCCGGGCGCCAGGTTGTTGGGCTGGTGCGGGAAGGCGCTGACGCCGCTGTGGATGCGGTGGTCGATCATGTCGTCGTTGATCCAGGTCACCTTGGTGCCGGTGGCCAGCAGGGGGACGTTGGTCGGATTGAGGCCGAAGGCCTGGTTGTTGTTGGTGATGGCCACACCGCGCGCGATGCGGATGACCAGCTCGGGCTTGACGTCGACCGACACCGTCGCGGTCTTGACCAGGGCGCCGTTGGAGCCGCCGAAGCTCAGCGTGGTGGCGCCCACGCGGGCGTCGGTCGGGACCTGCACCGTCGCGGTCGCGGTCACCGCGGCGGCGCCCACCGTGACGGTGGACGGGTTGAAGGTGGCGGTGAATCCCGTGGGCATCGTCATGCCCTGCAGCGCGACCATGCCGGTGAAGCCATTCGACGGGGTGATGGTCAGGGTGACGGTGCGCTTCTCCCCCAGGTTCGAGGTCGCGCTGTCGATGGCGGCGGTGACCGCGAAGTCGCCCGCGGCGGGTGACGGCGACGGCGACGGGCTGGGGGTCACGCTGGGCGACGGGGTCGGGGTCGGGGTCGGATCCGGGTTGCCGCTGGGCGACGGGGTCGGGGTCGGCGTCGGATCCGGGTTGGCCGAGGGGCTGGGCCCGCCGGTGCCGCCCTCATCGACCACCGTGCCATCGACACAGGAGGCCATGAAGACCATGGCGAGGGTCCCAACCAGGCGGGCGATTCCGGAAACGCGCATGCCTTGCGTCTTTTCAAGTCCCGGACCAGCTGTGATCCAACGCAACCTGGCGGAAACACGTGGTCGCATGAACCAGCGGCTGGGGCTGGCGACCCCAGCTCCGGGGTGTACAGGGTGCCAGTGGTCAGCCGGCGCCAGCCCGCGACGTGCAGCCCTGCGGGCGTCGCGTCAGGCGCTCAGTTCATGCACGAGTCGCAGGTCGCAACGCTGCAGTCGGCGGCCAGAAAGCCACCTCCGCTGGTCTGGATGAAGGCGATCAGGCGCTGGCGGCACTCCTGGAACGCCACCCGCCGGCAGTCGTCGCGGTCGGTCTGGGTATCGCAGTGCGCGACCGCGCCGATGGAGGCGACGTTGACCCAGCCGTACGCTGGCGAGAAGACGTTCTGCGCTGGCGCGCCGTGCGAGTGACAGGCCGTCGTCAGGGTGCGGCGCTGGTCGATCGAGATGTTGCCGACCTGTCCGTTCTGCACCGTCACGCTGGCGGTGCGATCTCCGCCCCCGCCGACATCGCAGATGCCGCGTGGCCGCGGACACCCCGGGAGCAGCAGCCCGACCAGCAGCGCGAGGACTATTGCGCGGTGATCGCGCATCGCCCGAGGTCGTTCCTGCACTTCTGGATGGCGGTCTTGCAGCTGTCGTCGCTGCACTTCGGTTCGATCTTGTCGAGATCATCGCCGCTGGCGGGCTTGCTGGCGCCGGCGCTGTCGAGGCCGGGGATCCCGGTGGTCCACGACACCGGCACGCGCAGCGACCAGTCGCCGCCGCTGGCGTCCTGCATGATGGTCACGTTGCCGATGGTCGAGCCACCGCTGGCGATGACGTTGGCCGTGTTCTTCCCGCCGCCGCCGCAGCCAGCCGCCAGCAGCGCGCACCCGAGCATCCAGAGGGTCCTCATGCCGCCATGGTACAGAGGCGCCGTCCGCGCCGCCAGCGGGCGGGTACGGCCGGGCACGCCGCGGCACGTGCTCGACCTGCCGAGGCCGGCGCGTGCGGTGTAGGCTGACGCCAATGGTCGCCTGGCCCATCGCACCGATGCTGTGCAAGAGCGTGGAGGCGCTGCCCGAGGGGGACGGCTGGCTGTTCGAGCCCAAGTGGGATGGCTTTCGCGCGCTGGTGTTTCGCGATGGCGACGCGGTATATGTGCAGAGCCGCGACGAGAAGCCGATGGCGCGCTACTTCCCCGAGATCGAGGCGGCGGTGCGCGCCGGGCTGCCGGCGCGCTGTGTGGTCGACGGCGAGATCGTGATCGCGCGGGACGGGGCGCTGGACTTCCCGGCGCTGCTGCAGCGCATTCATCCCGCCAGGTCGCGCATCGAGCGGCTGGCGCGCGAGACCCCGGCGTCGCTGGTGGTGTGGGACGTGCTGGCCGACGGGGACGACGACCTGATGGCGCGGCCGTTCGCCGAGCGGCGCGCCCGCCTGGAGACGCTGGTGCGGGCGCCGGTGCGGCTGACGCCGATCACGGCGGAGCGAGCGCTGGCCCAGGACTGGTTCACGCGCTTCGAGGGCGCCGGGCTCGATGGTGTCATCGCCAAGCGCGCCGAGGCGGCGTACCAGCCAGGCGTGCGCGCGATGCTGAAGATCAAGCATGCGCGCACGGCGGACTGTGTGGTGGCCGGGTTTCGCTGGCACAAGCAGGGGCCGGGGACGCTGCTGGGGTCGCTGCTGCTGGGGCTGTATGACGACGCCGGGGTGTTGCATCACGTCGGGGTCGCGGCCAGCTTCACCATGAAGCGGCGTCGCGAGCTGGTCGAGGAGCTGGCGCCGCTGCGCGAGCGCGCACTGGAGGGGCACCCGTGGGCGAGCTGGCAGGGCGAAGAGAGCGCGAGCGCGCGCGCGAGCGCGAGCACGAGCACGAGCACGAGCACGAGTGGCGAGCACGAGCACGAGCACGAGCGCAAGCCGGGCATGCGCTCGCGCTGGAACGCCAGCAAGGATCTGACCTGGGAGCCGCTGCGCCCCGAGCGCGTGTGCGAGGTCAGCTACGATCACCTCGAAGGCTCGCGCTTCCGCCACGCCACCCACTTCGAGCGCTGGCGGCCCGACAAGCCGCCCGCCGCCTGTCGCTATGACCAGCTCGAGGTCACCCCGGCCTACGAGCTCGGGCGCATCTTCGGGTCGTAGCCGAGGTCGGGCGGATTGTCGGGGTCGGGCGGCTCGGGCGCGGGGCGCTCGGCCTCGGGCACGTGGCGCAGGTTGATGCGGATCCGCGTCCAGGTCGACGACCAGCCGCGCATGCTGTCGGTCAGCACGTCGTCCACCGCCAGCAGCGCGGCTGCCGCGGGGTGGCGCGCCTTCCAGCGCTCGAGGCCGGCCGCCGCCTCGGCGGCGTCCACCGACTGGGCGACCACGATCAGCGGCTGGCTGCTCTTGCGCCGGCCGGTCGGTGACGCGGCGCGCTTCTTCCTGGGCGCGGCCGTGGTGTCCGCCGCGGTCGGCTCGGCGGGGGGCTCGCCAGCCTCGGCCGGCCGGGCCCGGGGCTTCCTGGCCCGCGAAGGCTGCACCCGCGAGGGCTCGCCGGGCTGCTTGGCGAACTGAGGCGGCCACGGCGCGTCCCCCAGGCCGGCCGCCTCGTCGGCCGCCGCCAGCTCGAGCAGCCCGCCGAGATCACCCACGGCGTCGTCGATGCCGGCGTGGGGATCGCCGTGCGCGGCCAGCAGCGCGGGCACCGTGCGCAGGGTGTAGGCCGCCGGCTCGCAGCCCGCGACCTGGCTCCACAGGAGCGGCATCGACACCCGCGCGTCTGGCGTCGGCCGCACCGACCAGGCCGCCGCCGTGGTCCGATCCTTGGCGTTCTGGTTGTAGTCGAGGAAGACGCCGTGGCGCTCCTCCTTCCACCACTTGCTGGTGGCCAGCGCGGGCACCCGGCGCTCGACCTCGCGCGCCACCGCCAGCGCGGCGCGGCGCAGCTCGCTGAAGCCCCAGCGCGGCGCCACCCGCACCCAGATGTGGATCCCGCGCGACCCCGAGGTCTTGGGCCAGCCGGTCAGGCCACGCTCCGCCAGCACCGCCTGGACCTGCAGCGCGACCTCGCACACCGCGGCCCACGGCACGCCCGGCCCCGGATCGAGATCGATGCGCAGCTCGTCGGGGTGCTCGAGGTCCTCGGCGCGCACCGGGTGCGGGTGCAGATCGATGCAGCCCAGGTTCACGATCCACAGGAGCTGCCCGAGGTCGCGCACCACCACCTCCTCGGCGGTGCGCCCGGAGGGAAACGCCAGCGTCACCGTCTCGATCCAGTCGGGGCGCTTGTCGGGCGCGCGCTTCTGGTAGAACGCCGGCTGATCGGCGCCGTCCACGTAGCGCTTGAGCACGATGGGCCGCCCCGCGATCCCGCGCAGCGCCGCCGACCCGACCGCGACGTAGTACAGCGCCACATCGAGCTTGGTCAGCCCGGCCGCGGGGAAGTAGATCTTGTCGGGGTTGGTGATCTCGACGGTGCGCCCGGCGAGCTCCAGGGGGTGACTGCGCGCGCGCGCCATCCCCCGATATTCAGCTCAGAACCACTGGATGCCCAGCATGATCGACCCGTTCACGATGGTGCCCTTGGCGCCCTCGGGCAGATCGGGCCGGTTGGCCATGAACATCATCTCCACGGTGAGGCCGAGGTCCTGCAGCTGCAGCCACTCACCGCCCACGCCGCCCATGGCGCCGACGCCGAGGTACGACTTCGAGCTCGCCGGCATGTCGGGATCGCTGCTGCTGCCGCCGCGGGTGTAGCGCGTCAGGCCGCCACCGGCGCGCACGAACATGCGCTCCGACAGGTAGAACTGGATGGCGCCGCCATACAGCGCGTTGCTGCCGCTGCTGCCCTCGACGAACTCGGTCAGCCCCATGACCAGGAAGCTCTGCGACACCGCGACGCCCAGGCGCACCGAGAAGGCCGGGCCCTCGTCCGCGGGCTCCTTGTCGCTGTCGTCGGGGATGACGTGCAGCTCGCCGGGACCGACCGCGATCCCGGCGGTCCATCCCGAGCGCACCGCCGGCCTGGTCGGTGGCCCCTGCATGTCGGGATCGCCCTCGTCGGCGCGCGCCGACGCCGCTCCCGCGCCCAGCATCCCGAGCGCCAACACCATGATGAGCCGTCGCTTCATGCCCATACCCTCACCATCCTCTCACAGCCGCGCCAGGATGGCCCGGCGCCGGGCCTTGTACTCGACCTTGACCAGGAGGCCGGCCTCGAGCGCGGCGTCCAGCTCGTGGAGCTTCCTGCGCGCCTCGGCCTCGGTGATGGCAGGCAGGGCGGGGCGCGGCTTTCTGGGGCGCTTCTTCTTCGGCGCCGGCGTCGGTGCTGGCGTCACAGCGGCCACCGTCACCGCGGCGTCGGGCGCCGGAGCGCTGACCACGGCGCTGCCCGCGTCGGGCGCCGCCGTGGCCTCCGGCCCGGGCGCCGCCGTCGGGCTCGGCGCCGGACTGGCCGACGCCGTCGGCCCCAGCGCGACCGCCGCGCTGGCGACCACGGCCTCGAAGCGCTCCAGCTCCTCGCCGCGCTTGTAGTAGCTGATGCGCAGCTTGCCGTCGTGGATGCGCAGGTAGTAGATCCGCGGCGCGTCGTCGGCCCAGGCCACGATGCGCAGGTGCTCGCGCTGATCCATCGCGCTGAGCTCGTCGGCCAGCGGCGCGCCCAGCTCGCGGGCGTCGTCGTCGTTGAACAGCCCGCTCGACAGCAGCGCGGCGCCCACCGCGGCGGCGCTGATGGGCCGCGCCTCGTGATCCTCCATGCGGGCGTTCGACACCACCTGCACCGCCTTGTCGCTGCTGGTGTCGACGTCGCGGATGAAGGCCGGCCGGTACTGCGGGCGATTGGCGCCGATGCAGCCGCTGCCCAGCCCGGGCAGCACGGGCAGCGCGCCCAGGCTGGCCAAGGCCAGCATGTGCAAGCGTCGGGTCACCGCGCGACCATGTACCCTTCGGGCGCGTACTCGTCGAGGATGACCTGCGACTGGCCCTTGCCCTCGGTGGTGAAGGCGGTGCCCTCGCCCGACGGGATGCCGCTGGCGACCACGCGCACGCGCCCGATCAGGGTGTAGGTGTGCGGGAAGGGCGACTTCTTGCGATACCAGAGGAAGGCCCCGAGCGGCGCCGCGATGGCCACGCCGGCCGAGAAGTTCTTGCGGAAGGCGCTGTCCGACAGCGCATACAGGAAGATCCCGCCCAGCAGGCCGCCGACCCCGATGCCGATCTGCTTGGTCAGCAGCGGCTCGTCGGTGCGCACCTTGTCGCGGGTGTCGATCCCGCCCCACGCGATCCCCACCAGCAGCCGGTAGTCGGCCTGCTGGCTCAGGGTCAGCGCCTGGGTGGCGCCCTCGCTGGCGGGGGCCGCGCCCTCGGCGGCGACGCCGGGCACCACCAGCACCGGCGCGGGGTGCAGCACGCGCGCGCCGGCCCGCGCCAGCTTGGCCTCCAGCTGCGCGGTCAGATAGTCGAGCAGGTCGACGTGCGAGTGCGGGAACACGCCGCTGACCTCGAGCGCCACCGTCTTGCCCGCCAGCGCCTTGAAGTCGAGCGCCTCGATGGCCTGCTCGGTCGCCAGCGCGACCAGCCGCTGCTGGTTGGGCACCCGCACCGCGTCGAACGCGCGGGTCATGGGCACCGTCTCCTTGGAGTACTTGCAGCCGACCAAGGTCAGCAGCAGCACGACCACCCCTGTTCGCGTCATTGCACGCACCCCTCGTCCCGTGACGGTCATCACTATAGGGACGGGCGCGGGGAGTGGTCAAGGCGTGCGCTCGAACTCGTCGAGGATGGCCCGGCGGCGCTGGTCGCACTCGCGCGGGGTCAAGGCGCCGGCTTCGCACAGCTTGCGCAGGGCGGCCAGCCGGCTGACCAGATCCGAGCCGGCGTCGGGGGGCGTCGCGGCGAGCGCGGCGTCGGGCGTGGCGGGCAGCGGGGTCGGCGATGTGGTGACGACGACGGCGGCGTCGGGGGGCGCGCCCGCGGGCGCGCTGGCGGTCGGCGTCGGAGTGGCTGCGGGCGCGGTGGAGTGGCCGCCGCCGCGTCTGCGCGTGAGCAGCCAGGTGCCGCCCGCGGTCAGCAGCGCGACCCCGGCGACGATGGCGACGATCTTGAGGGCGGGCGCCGGCGCGCGGGTGGGCGCGGTGACGGCGTGACCGGTGGGCGCGGCCAGGCTGCTGCGCGCAGGGGCCGGGGTGATGGCGGGGACGACATGCAGCGGCAGCGTGGCGCCGGGCGGTGCCGGCGCCAGGATGGTGGCGGCCAGACCGCCGCCGCCGAGGCCGGCGAGCACGGCGCGCAGCTCGGTGGCGCTGGCCGGGCGCTGCGCCGGCTCCTTGGCCAGGCAGCGCGCCACCAGGTCGGACAGCGCGGGCGGCACGCCGGGCACGCCGCGCTCGCGCAGCGTGGGCGGCTGGCTGTTCATGTGCTCGAGCAGCAGGCCACCCAGGCTGTCGGCGTTGAAGGGCAGCGCGCCCGACAGCATCTGGTACAGCATGCAGCCGACCGAGTAGATGTCGGAGCGCGGGCCGAGCTCGCGGATGCGCCCGGCGCACTGCTCGGGCGCCATGTAGGCCGGCGTACCCAGCAGCATGCCCGAGCGGGTCTTCATGAACTGCTCGTCGTCCATCAGCTTGGCGATGCCGAAATCGAGCAGCTTGACCACGACGCGGCTGCCCACCGTCTCGAGGAAGACGTTGTCGGGCTTGAGATCGCGGTGGACGATCTGGGCCTGGTGCGCGGCCTCGAGGGCGTCGAGCATCGGATCGATGATGGCGATGGCGTCGCCCACCGGCAGCGGTCCGCTGCGGCGCAGGCGCGCGGCCAGGCTCTCGCCCTCGAGCAGCTCCATGATGTAGAAGGGTCGCCCGTCGGGCAGGGTGCCAAAGTCGAACACCTGGACGATCCCCGGGTGCTTGATCTTGTTGACCGCCTGGGCCTCGACCTTGAAGCGGTGCAGGGCGTCCGCCATGCGCGCCAGATCGGCCGACATGACCTTGACCGCGACCTCGCGCGCGATGTCGGGGTGTACGGCGCGATAGACCCGCGCCATGCCGCCCTCGCCCAGCATGGCGGTGATGCGATAGTTGCCGACGAACTGCCCGACCAGCGGGTCAGGCGGCTCGGTCAAGGACGCCTCCAGCGTGCACCCGACCAGACCAGCGTGGTCCCGGTGGTGGCGGTCAGCAGCGTGCGCGCCGGACCGGCCAGGGTCTGGCTGGGCAGGCTGAGGGTGAGGTGGTCGGCGCTGGAGGGCGCGCTCCAGGTGCCGGTCTGGGTGGCGACGACACGGTTGCCGCGCAGAAGGCCCATGCGGGCGCCGCCGTCGGGGCCGAGGTCGATGAACCAGATGTAGTCGCGACCGAGGCTGCTGAGCCAGAGGCCGGCGAGCGGGGACGAGGACGGCGTGGAGGGCAGGCGGGGCGAGGGGGGCAGCGTGGGCAGGGGCAGCGCCGCGGCTGGAGAGGGAGACGGAGACGGAGACGGAGAAGCAGGTGGTGAAGGCGCGGGTGACGGCGCTGCCGGAGACGGCGCGGGCGCGGGCGTGGCAGTCGGAGCCGGGGTCGGGGTCGGGGTCGGGGTCGGGGGCGGCGGCACGCGGACGGGCACCGGCGAGGGCGACGGGCGTGGCGCCGCGGTGGGCCGTGGGGTCGGGGACGGGACCGGGAGCGGCGACGGGGCAGGCGCGGTCGGCGATGGCGACGGGGCGGGTTCGTCGGGTGCCGGCGCCATCAGCGGTGGGCGATCGCCGGGTGGTGACGGTCTCGGAGCAGCGGTCGGGGACGGCGTGGGAGCGGCGGTCGGGGAGGGCGCGGGAGCAGCGGTCGGGGACGGCGCGGGAGCGGCGGTCGGCGACGGCTCGGGTGCCGGGGTCGGCGCCGGCGAAGGCGCCGGCGTCGGCTGTGGCGCGGTCGCCAGCGGCAGCTCCATGTTGCGCCAGCTGCGGCCGGCGAACACCGCGTGGCCATCGTCACCGCGCACGAAGACCGCGGCCAGCTTGAGCTTGCCGATGCGCAGGTTGAGGGTCTGCTTGCGCGCGCTGTAGCGCCAGGCCATCGGCAGCGTGACCTGGTCGCTGCCGTCGCTGGGCAGCACGACCACGATCCCGGCGTGC
>JADYYK010000024.1 GCA_020853705.1 Deltaproteobacteria bacterium | reverse complement strand
TTCGATGCGATGGGACTGCCGAGGCTGGAGGCGGACCCCAACCTGTGAACCGCCGGATACGGACCCGTACGTCCGGTGGTGTGAGAGGGGTCGGCCAGTCCCTACTGGCCGCCCCTATCTCGATCGGGCTCGGCGTCGAGCCCGCGTCACTCCTCGAGCAGCAGGACGGGGAGGGCGCGGCCCTGGTCGGGGTTCCAGCGCATCAGGCGGGCGCGCTTGCCCTCGACGCGCAGGAAGCTGGCCTGCACCCGGCTGCGTGGTGACAGCTCGCCGTCGAGGAAGACGGCGATCCAGGTGCCGGTGTTGAAGTACCAGCCGCCGGGCAGCGGGCGCACGTCCTCGCAGTGGGTGTGGCCGAAGACCACCAGGGGCACGCTGGTCAGCCGCGCGATGTGCCGGGCGGCGTCGGCCAGGCCGGGCAGCGGCGGCGGCGCCGGCCGCAGCAGCACCAGCACCAGGCCGACCGCGCCGAGCAGCAGCAGCATGAGGGTCAGGCCGACCGAGAGCAGCGCCTTGGGCCACAGGCCGGTGCGCATCGAGGCGATGGCCAGGTTGCCGGCGGAGAAGGTGCCCAGCACCAGCAGCGAGATCAGCAGGGCGAACAGGCCGGCGCGCACCAGCTGGCGGCCGACGCGCCAGGCCGCGTCGTGCAGATCACCGACCTGCTTCAAGGCGTCGACCTCGCGCACCCGTTCGCCCAGCGGGCTGGCCAGGGCCTCGGCGGCGAGGCCGGCGGCGTGCGCGCGCGCCAGCGCGGGTGGCGGGGCCTGCGCGGCGCTGCGGGCGAAGCGCCAGATCAGGCGCACCGCCAGGGGCAGGTGGCGGTACAGCACCTGCACCAGCGTGCGCGGCCGGTGCAGCATCAGCCAGCGCAGGTAGCCGCGGTTGGCGTTGGGCGTCGCGGGCACCACCGAGGCCAGCGAGCCGAAGGCGTTGTAGAGGTGGCGCTGGAAGAAGTTGCCCAGCGGCAGGTCGCGGCTCTCCTCGCTGGAGCTGGGGCCGCGCAAGAGGTAGCGGAAGGCGCCCTCGGGATCGTACTGCGAGCCGTGCTCGATCCAGATCCGGCCCGGCTCGTGGTGGAACCAGTTCGCGAAGGCGAGGCGCGCCAGCGCCTGCTCGCTGGCCGCGTCGTCGAGGCCGCGCACGCGCAGGGCCGAGGCCAGCGCCTGGCGCAGCTCGGCGCGCACGTCGTCGCGCTGCAGCTCGAGGTCGTGGTTGCCGGGCAGCAGCACCAGCTCGTGGCCGGCGGCCAGCAGCTCGGCCAGACCGTGCACCACGCCAGGGTGGCCGGCCAGGATGGCGCGCGCCAGGGCGGCGGCGCGCGTCACTCCAGGGCCCTCGCCGGGCAGCGCCACGCCGCGCTCGACGCGCAGGAAGTCGAGGCTGTCGCCCGCCAGGATCATGCGCAGCTGGCGCCCGCTGCGCGCGGCGTCGGCGCACAGCCAGCCCGCGAACGAGGCGAAGTCGTCGTCGTAGAAGAAGGCCTCCAGACGGTGGAAGCGGCCGCTGGCCGGGTTCTCGCCCAGGCCGAGGTGCAGATCGGACAGCACGACCAGGTCCGGGACATCGGGCGGCGCGGCCACCGGGCCGTCACGGGGCTCGCCGCCCGCGGCGTTCACGCCGACACCAGCCGCGCGGGTGGTCCGGTCACCGCGGGGCGCACCGGCTCGGCCAGCAGCGCCGTCAGCTCGGCGCGCTCCAGCGTCTCCTTGTCGAGCAGCGCGGCGACCACGCGGTCCAGGGCGTCGGCGTGCGCCGCGATGAGCTCGCCGGCCTGCGCCGCCGCCCGCGTCAGCAGCGCGCGCGCCTCGACCTCGACGGCGTGGATGGTGGCGTCGCTGGCGCCGCCGCCGGTGGCGATGCGCTGGCCCAGGAAGGCGTGCTCCTCCTGGTGCTCGACATAGACCGGGCCCAGGGCGTCGCTCATCCCGAAGTGCGCCACCATGTTGGTGGCCAGCTGGGTGGCCTCGCGCAGATCGTTCTCGGCGCCGGTCGACGTGTTGCCCAGGCGCAGCCTCTCGGCGGCCAGGCCGCCCATCAGCACGCGCAGGCGGGTCTCCAGCTCGGGGCGAGTGATGAGGTGGCGATCCTCGGCCGGGGTCTGCTGGGTCACGCCCAGGGCCATGCCGCGCGGGAGGCTGGTGCTGCGCGGCAGCGGCTCGGCGTCGGGCGAGAACTGCGCCACCACGGCGTGGCCGCTCTCGTGCAGCGCCACGCGCGCCTTCTCGCGGGCGTCGAGCTTGGCCTCGCGCGGATCGCCGAGCACGATCTTGTCGTAGGCGGCCATGAAGTCGGCCGCCGCCAGCGCCTCGGCGCCGCGCCGGGTCGCGGTCAGCGCGGCCTCGTTGACCAGGTTGGCCAGGTCGGCACCCGAGAAGCCCGGGGTGGTGCGCGCCAGCGCGGTGAGGTCGACGTCGCCCGCCAGCGGCTTGCCCCGGGTGTGCACGCCCAGGATGGCGACCCGCGCCGCGAGCTCGGGGCGATCGACCAGCACGCGTCGATCGAAGCGGCCCGGGCGCAGCAGCGCCGAGTCGAGCACGTCGGGCCGGTTGGTCGCCGCCAGCACCACCAGCAGATCGTTGCGATCGAAGCCGTCCATCTCGAACAGCAGCTGGTTCAGGGTCTGCTCGCGCTCGTCATGGCCGCCGCCCAGGCCGGCCCCGCGCGAGCGCCCCACGGCGTCGATCTCGTCGATGAAGATGATGGCGGGGGCGTGCTGCTTGGCCTCCTCGAACAGCTCGCGCACGCGCGCGGCCCCCACGCCGACGAACATCTCGATGAACTCGGAGGCGCTGATGCTGTAGAACGGCACCCCCGACTCGCCGGCGACGGCGCGCGCCAGCAGCGTCTTGCCGGTGCCCGGCGGTCCGATCAGCAGCACGCCGCGCGGCACCTTGCCGCCCAGGCGCCGGAAGCGCTCGGGCCGCTTCAGGAACTGCACGATCTCCTCGAGGTCGCGCTTGGCCGACTGCAGGCCGGCGACGTCGTCGAAGGTCACCGCCACGTGCAGCGCGCGCTCGTACTTGCGGCTCCTGGACTTGAGCATGCCCAGCGCGTTGCTGCTGCCCAGCATCTTCTTGCCGCGCCGCGCCAGCCAGATCCACAGCGCCACCATCAGCACCCAGGGCAGCAGCGCGATGACCAGCTGGCCCAGCACCGAGGACTTGGTCGTGCTGGCCCGGATGGTGACGTGCTTGTCGCGCAGCAGCGGCAGCAGCTTGTCATCGTCCCCCGGCAGCGCGGTGCGAAACTCGGTCAACGGCTTGCCGTTCACGGTCTCGGCAGCGCCCAGCGTGCCGGTCAGGGTCTGGCCGTCGATGACCACCGCCTTGACCTTGCCGGCCTCGACCCAGCTCCACATCTGCGAGTAGTCGACGGTGGTGTGGCCCTGGCTGCCCCCGATGGCGGCGCGCCAGATCCACAGCCCCAGCATGACCAGCGCCAGCAACCCGATGCCGAGCTGCGCGGTCCGCGGCCACCCGGTGGGCGGCGGCGCCGGCTTCGGCGGCGGGCCAGGGCTGGGGCTGGGCGGAGGGCTCTGCATGCCCATCGGTGGTGCAACGTACGAGCCACCCGGGACGCGCCAGGGCCGCGAGATCGCGCCGCCGCCGGCGCACCAGCTTCGCGCGGGCCCTGCGGACGCGCAGGAATTGCACCGGCCGCGCGGCATCGCGCCAGCGGTCGAGGTTTCGGGTAGGGTGGGCCATCCATGTCAGAGCCCACCTTCACGGCGTTTCGCGAGGTGCCCCGCACCGGCGTCATCTTCGTCACCACCGAGGCCCGGCGCCGCGGCTTCGATCCGGTCTCCGCCGACTGGTGCAACCTCGGTCAGGGCATGCCCGAGGCCGAGGAGCTGCCCGGCGCGCCGCCGCGCCACTCGGCGCTGACCATCGATCCCGCCGATCAGGAGTACGCCCCGGTGCCCGGCATCGGCGAGCTGCGCGAGGCCATCGCGTCGCTGTACAACCAGCTGTTCCGGCGCGGCATGCCGTCGCAGTACAGCGCCGAGAACGTCTCGGTGTCGGGCGGCGGGCGCACCGCGCTGACCCGCGTCGCGGCCTCGCTGGGCCACATCAACCTGGGCCACTTCCTGCCCGACTACACCGCCTACGAGGAGCTGCTCGACGTCTTCAGGCTGTTCTCGCCCATCCCCATCCTGCTCGAGAGCGAGCGCGGCTATGCCTTCTCATCGGCCGATCTGCGCCGCGAGATCCTGGGCCGCGGCCTCGGCGCGGTGCTGCTGTCGAACCCGTCCAACCCGACCGGCAAGGTGGTCGGCGGCCAGGAGCTGTCGGACTGGGTCGCCTGCGCGCGCGAGCTCGACTGTGCGCTGATCCTCGACGAGTTCTACTCGCACTATGTGTGGCGCCCCGATCTGGCGGCGCAGGGGGGCATCTCCACCGCGGCGCGCTACGTCGAGGACGTCGATCGTGATCCCGTCGTCATCCTCGATGGCTTGACCAAGAACTGGCGCTACCCGGGCTGGCGCATGACCTGGACCATCGGCCCCAGGAAGGTCATCGAGGCGGTGACCTCGGCGGGGTCGTTCCTCGATGGCGGCGGCTCGCGCCCGCTGCAGCGCGCCGCCATCGACCTGCTCGGCGCCGAGTCGACGCTGGCCGAGACCGCGGCCATCCACGCCGAGTTCGGCAAGAAGCGCGCGCGCATGCTCAACGGGCTGCGCGACGTCGGCTTCACCGTCGACCTGCCGCCCGAGGGCACCTTCTATGTGTGGGCCTCGGCGCAGCACCTGCCGCCCAGCATCAACGACGGCATGAGCTTCTTCCGTGCCGCGCTCGACGCCAAGGTCATCACCGTCCCGGGCGACTTCTTCGACGTCAACCCGGGCAAGCGCCGCGGCGATCGCGCGTCGCGCTTCCGGCGCCACCTGCGCTTCTCGTTCGGGCCCGCGCTGGGCAAGCTCGAGCTGGCGCTGGAGCGCATCCGCGCCGTGGTCGAGGCCGCCGCGAACGCCCGGTAGTGCTCCTCGGCGAAGGTCGCGGGGCAACAGCTCGGGCCGAAAATGCGCACCCCCCGGCCGCTTTTTGCGGCAAGGGGGCGCGCCTGCGGGTCTCGGTCAGGCTAGCGGCGGGCGCTCGCGGTGCGACGCTTGATGATGATGATGGCGAGGGCGCCCAGCACCAGGGCCACGCCGGCCAGCGGGGTGCGCTTGCCCGCGCCGGTGTCGCAGCCGGCGAGGCGGTCGGGCGCGCCGTAGATCTCGGCGCCGGGCTGGGTGGACGCCGCGACCTGCTCGATCTCGCCCGGGTTGTCACGCAGCGCGCTGACCATCGGGACCGGGGTCAGGTTGCTCATCTCGACGGTGCCCTGCGCAGGGCCGCCAGGGCCGCGGCACAGGGGCAGCCGGCTGCCGCTGCAGCCGCCGATGCCATCACAGCGATCCGCGGCGGTGCAGCTGTCGCCGTCGTCGCACGCCGCACCCTCGTCGACCGGCGCGTTGATGCACTCGCGCTCCATCTCCGAGCACACCAGCGGCGCGCAGGTGCTGCCCGCGGCGGGGCAGGTGGCGCGCGCGCCCGGCTGACACAGGCCGAGGTCGCAGGTGTCGCCGAGGCTGCAGAAGAAGACGTCGTCGCACGAGGTGCCGGTCAGCGGCTCGTGGGAGCACTCGCCGTCACAGCTGTCGGCAGTGCACGGGTTCTGGTCATCGCACTCGCTGTCGGTCTTGCACGCGGGCGCGATGGGCGCCTGCGCATCGGGCACGTCGCAGTGCATGCACACGCCCTCGAAGTTGCAGATGTCGATGTTGCCGGGCTCGCCGTCGTCGCACGAGAACGCGACGTCGGGGTTGCAGCCGTCCGGGTTGATGGTGCAGCCGGCGGGCACGTCGTCCGCGCTCGCGCTGCGGGCGCCGGCGACCAGGAGGGCAACGAGGACGAACTGGAGTGAGCGCGACATGGCAATCCCCTTTGGCTGCCGCGAGCCATCACGCGGCACCGTGGTTCCGTCGAGCGCTGCAGAGGTGGTCGGAACCGCCCGACCCTCGCCGCTCGCGATGAACCTCCATTGCGAGAGTGGTGCCAGCGGCGGCTTCGATCACCGGCGCCTGATCTGGCGTGCTTGCTCACGCTTGCAGCGCGGGCCGCGGCAAATCGGTAGGGGAGCCGCGCCAGACCCGGGTGGCACCGCCATAGTCGCGGGCGGGATAGACGGTGATGTGGGTACACCGCCGACCTCGGCATCACGCAAGCGTCGAAGCTTCGCGCTGCTGTCGAGGATCTGACGGCCTCTGCGGCACAACCCGGCGAAGGCTGGCTTGACAAGGCCGGCCCGTCGGTTGCTCCTGGAGAGGTGTCATGGCGGGGACTGGACTTCCCCGGTGGGTGGCTTCGATGCGGAACTGGATTGTCGTTATCGCTGTCTGCGCGGGGTTGGCCGGGGTGGCCGCGGCCCAGGAGGCCCGCACGACCCTGGTGGTGACGCGCCCGGCGACCATCGGGCTCGACCAGCCCACCGCGGACGCCTTCGCGGACCTGGTGCGTGGCGAGATCGCCAGGCGCCCCAACTATGCGGTGGTCGCCACCAGCCTGACCCCGCCCGAGGTCTGTGGTGAGGCCGCCTGCGCCGCCATGGTCGCGCAGCAGACCCAGGCCCAGCTCGGGGTCGCGTTCTCGATGTCGAAGCTGGGCGGCAAGGTCATCATCCGCGTCACCGTGGCCGACCAGACCGGCCGCGTGCTGCTCGCCGACCGGGTCAGCGCCGCCAACCCCGAGGACCTCGACCCGCTGTCGGTGCGGGTGGCCACCGCGGTCGCGACCGGCCAGGCCATCGGCGACACCATCACGGTGTCGACGGTGACCGAGGAGGAGGCCAAGGAGCCGCGCCGGCGCAAGGCGCTGCTGACCAGCGGCATCAGGCTGGGCGGCGGCATGCCGATGGCGGGCAGCTTCGGCGGCGCCGGGCCGTTCGCCCACATCGGGGTGTTCTCGCTGTACGAGCTGGGGGCCTTCGCGCCCATCGTCGAGGGCGACGTGGACTGGACTCCGGGCAGCAACGACGTCGACTTCGCCCGCCTGGGCCTCGGCATCGGCGCGCGCATCTTCCCCGACAAGGAGGCCGACACCGGCTGGTACTTCGGCGCCGGCTTCGGCTACCGCTTCCTGGCCGTGGTCGAGGGCGGCGACAGCGACGCCGAGAGCGGCATGGGCGTCTACGCCGGCGTCGGCGCGGTCTTCATGCGCACCGCGGATCTGCACGTCATCGCCGACCTGCGCTACGACGTCGATCTGTTCGAGCTCGAGCCGCGCGACGGCAACGAGCGCTCGCACGCGGTGATGGCGTCGCTGGGCTTCTCCTACTCCAAGGGGCTGAAGGGCTTCTTCCGCTGACACCGCCGACGTCGCGATGCGGTAGGCTGGCCAGGTGAGCAGCGACGACAGGCCCGGCAGGGCGACCCCAGCAGATCTGGCCCGGGACACCGCGGTGCGGCGGCTCGAGGTGGCGCCGGGCTGGTACACCGCGGAGCTACCCGAGCACTGGAACTTCGTCAGCCCGTCGGGCGGGGTGCTGATGACCATCGCGATGCGCGCGATGGCGGCGGAGCTCGGCGATCCCGCGCTGCGCCCGGTGTCGGCGACCACGCTGTTCTGCTCGCCGGTGCCGGTGGGGCCGCTGGAGATCCGCGTCGAGGTCCTGCGCAAGGGCGGGGCGGCGGCGCAGCTGCGCGCCGCGCTGTCCTCGACCACGCTGCCAGGGCCGGGGCTGGAGGTGTCGGCCACCTTCGCGCGCGAGCGCTCCGGGCCGCACGTGATGCCGGCGACGCCGCCGGCGCTGCCGCGTCATGACGTCGCGCCCGTGATCGAGGAGATCGGCCGCTCGGGGCGGCGCTGGCCCTTCTTCGGCAACTTCGACATGCGCCTGGCCCAGGGCCCGCGCTTCTGGGAGCCCGGCTGGCAGGCCGGCGAGGCCCGCTTCGCACGCTGGTTCCGCTACCGCGTGCCGCAGCTGGACGCGAGCGGCAAGCTCGACTTGATGGCGCTGCCGCCCATCGCCGACACCATGCCGCCCTCGATGGCCAGCTACCTCGGGCCCCAGGCGGGCTACTACTACCCCAGCCTCGATCTGACCGTGCACTTCCTCGAGGACACCAGCTGCGAGTGGCTGCTGTGCGCGGCCTACAGCCGGCAGGCGCGCCGCGGCGTGGCCACCGCCGAGCTGGAGATCTGGTCGGACGAGGGCCGCCTGATCGCCTTCGCGACCCAGATGATGTTCATGCGCCGCGACCCGGTGTAAGACGAGCTCGCCCTCGTGGTCGAGTCGTCAGCCCGGGCCGAGCCTGTAGTGGCGCAGCGCGGGCAGGCGTCGCAGCGCCTCGACCACGGCCACGGCGGCCTCCCTGGCGCGGCCGGCGACACCGAGGATGGAGCCCCTGGTGAGCAGGAAGAGGGCGCACGGGCAGCGCGCGATGGCGGCGTCGATGGCGGCCAGCGCGGCGTCGACGTTGCGGGTGACCGCCATGATGCAGGCGGCCTGGTGGGCCAGGTAGGTCGGCGACGCCGTCGCGGTCGCCAGCGGCAGCCCGTCGTACAGCACCAGCGCCCGGGCCGGGTCGCCGCGCAGCTCGTGCAGGCGGGCCAGCTCCAGGCGGGGCTGATCCGAGGTCTCACCCTGCTGGCAGAAGCGCTGGAACGCCTCCCCGGCGCGCTGGGCCAGCCCCGTGGTGTCGAACCGGGCACGGCCGTGCAGGCTGAGGTGGCGACAGCGCGAGATGACCTGGCCCAGGTCGGCCTCGGCGGCCAGGTCGGCGTGCAGCAGCGCCCGCACCTCGGTGGTCATGAGGTCGGTGCGCTGCGCGCGCGCCTCGTCGCTGGGCTGACCGTCGTGGTCGTGCTTGTCGATGATGAGGTCGAGCGTGCCGGCCGGGACCAGCGGATAGACCCACTCGCAGGTCAGGCCGACCCAGCGAAACCCGGCGTGGTTGCGGTACAGGCGTCGTTGCGTGACCAGCGACCGCTGCCCGTCGGCGCGCAGGTTGCCCTGGGGCAGCTCGTGGACCTCGAAGTCGCCCGCGGCGATGGCGCGCTGGAGCACGGGCAGGTAGCCCGGCGCCAGGGTCTCGTCGCTGTCGAGGTGCAGCAGCCAGGCGCCGCGTGCGGCCGCGGCGCCGGCGTTGCGCGCGGCGGCGAAGCTCGCCTCGCGCGCCAGGTCGACCACGCGCGCCCCCGCGGCGGCGGCCAGCGCGGCGGTGTCGTCGCTGGAGCCGGTGTCGACCACGACGACGTCCGCGGCCAGGCGCAGCGCGTCGGCGACCGCGCGCGCGATGGTGGCGGCGCTGTCGCGGGCCGGGATGACGATGGACAGCTCGGGCAGCACGGCGCGGGGCGTGGGGCTAGATGGTGGGGCCGTTACCGCGCATCAGGACGGTGTCCTTGAGGTAGCGCTCGTCCTTGTAGGGATAGTCGAGGTTGTAGTGCAGGCCGCGGCTCTCCTTGCGGCGACGCGCACTCTCGATGATGAGGTGCGCCACGATGGCGATGTTGCGCAGCTCCAGCAGATCCGGCGTGATCGAGAAGTTCCAGTAGTACTCGCGGATCTCCTCGCGGATGAGCTCGATGCGCCGGCGCGCGCGCTCCAGGCGCTTGTCGCTGCGCACGATGCCCACGTAGCTCCACATCATGCGGCGGATCTCGTCCCAGTTCTGGCTGACCACGATGGCGTCGTCGGAGTCGGTGGCGGCGTCCTTGCTCCACTGCGCGAAGGCCGGCGGCGCCACCTTGGGGGCGTCCTTGACGGCGTCGGCGGCGCGCTTGGCGAACACCATGGCGCCGAGCAGCGAGTTGGAGGCCAGGCGGCAGGCCCCGTGCAGCCCGGGCGCCGCGACCTCGCCGGCGGCGAACAGGTTCTTGATCGTGGTCTGCCCGCTGGAGTCGGTGACGATGCCCCCGCACTGGTAGTGCGCCGCGGGGACGACCGGGATGGGCTGGGTCGCCATGTCGATGCCCAGCTCCTTGCAGCGCTGGTAGATGTTGGGGAAGTGATCGACGAGGAAGTCGCGCGTGTGGTGCGTCATGTCGAGGAAGACGCTGTCATCGCCGGTGCGCTTGAGCTCGTTGTCGATGGCGCGCGCCACCACGTCACGCGGCGCCAGCGACTTCATCTCGTGGTAGCGCTCCATGAAGGTGGAGCCGTCGCGCAGCTTGAGCACGCCGCCCTCGCCGCGCAGCGCCTCCGAGATCAGGAACGACTTGGCCAGCGGGTGGTACAGCGCGGTGGGGTGAAACTGCATGAACTCCATGTTGGCGACCTGGGCCCCGATGCGGTAGGCCAGCGCGACGCCGTCGCCGGTCGCGACGTCGGGATTGGTCGTGTACAGGTAGACCTTGCCCGAGCCGCCCGAGGCCAGCACGGTGGCGCGCGCCACGATGGTCTCGACCTGGTTGGTGTTGCGGTCGAGCACGAAGGCGCCGAAACAGGCGTTGGGACCGCCATACTTCGCGGTCGACAGGAGGTCGACCGCCATGTGGTCGGGCAGGATGCGGATGCGGTCGCCCTTGGCCATCACCGCGGCCAGCAGGGCGCGCTCGACCTCGGCGCCGGTCAGATCCTTGGCGTGCACGATGCGCCGCGCCGAGTGGCCGCCCTCGCGCCCGAGCGCGAACTTGCCGTCGTCACCGCGGCCGAACTCGGCGCCCAGCTCGGCCAGCTTGTGGATGTGCGCCGGGGCCTCGCGCACGGTCAGCTCGACGATGTCACGCTTGCACAGCCCCTCGCCGACGCGCAGGGTGTCCTCGACGTGGGAGTCGAAGCTGTCATCGCTGCCGAGGACGGCGGCGATGCCGCCCTGGGCATAGTTGGTGTTGGCGTCGCGCGGCGCCTTCTTGGTGATGATGGTGACGCTGCCGTGCTCGCTGGCGTGCAGGGCGAAGTACAGCCCCGCCAGCCCGGAGCCAATGACGAGGTAATCGGTCTCGCTGAATTCGGCCATGGGGGGAAGCTACCAAAACCTGGACAGCGAAGCAGTCCAGGTTTTGTCCGGTCCGGTCCCCTGGACAGCGAAGCGTCCAGGTTTTGTCCGGCTCCGGTCCCCCTGGACAGCGAAGCGTCCAGGTTTTGTCCGGCTCCGGTCCCCCTGGACAGCGAAGCGTCCAGGTTTGGGGTGGGCCTTTTTTGCGTGCGGCGGCGGGGGTTGCTAACATCGGGCCGATGCGCCGCGTCCTGCCCCTCTCGCTCGTGCTGCTGGCGCTGGCCGCGCCGACCGCGCGCGCGGACGTCTGGGCCTACACCGACGCCGACGGCGTCGTCCACGTCACCAACGTGGCGCCCGGCAAGGCCGACAAGCGCTGGCAGACGCTGTCCTCGGGCGCGCCCGAGAAGGCCGCCGCCAAGCGCGGCAAGTGCCCGCGCTGCGACGTGGTGCCGTCCACCGACAACTCGCCCGAGCGTTTCACGAGGTATGACGCGCACATCCGCGAGGCGTCGGCGCTGTACCAGATCCCGGAGCCGCTGATCCGCGCCGTCATCAAGGTCGAGAGCGACTACGACCCGCGCGTGGTGTCGTCGGCCAACGCGCGCGGCCTGATGCAGCTCATCCCCGCGGTCGAGAAGGACATGCGCGTGTCCAACGTGTGGGATCCGCGCGAGAACATCCTGGGCGGGACGCGCCTTCTGCGCGTGCTGGCCAACCGCTTCGGGGGCGATCTGGTGCTGACCATCGCGGGCTATCATGCCGGCGCGGGCGCGGTCGACAAGTACGGCGGTATCCCGCCCTACGACACCACCCAGCTCTACGTACGCATGGTGCTCAAGCAGTACTACAAGTTCAAGGCGAAGGCAGCGGCGTCGCCAGATCGGCCATGACCGTGCAGCCGCAAGGCCCCGAGACGATGACCGACCCCGGCTACCTCACCCACCTCAGCCGTGGCGGCGAGCTGCTCAAGACCGAGCGCCTGGGCGAGGCCAAGACCGAGTTCGAGCGCGCCCTGGTGGTGCGCCCCGGTGATCCCAAGGCGCTGGCGCTGCTCGGCCTGGCCTGCTTCCGCCTCGCCCTCTATGACGAGGCGGGGTCGATCTACAAGACGCTGGTCGATTCCAGCCCCGACGACGCCGGGCTGCGCCTCAACCTCGGGCTGGTCTACCTCAAGGCCGGCAACACCGAGGCCGCCGCGATGGAGCTCGACCGCGCCATCGAGCTGGAGCCGACCAACGGCCGCGCCAAGGGCTACCTCGGGCTGGCCTACGCCCGGCTGGGCGACTTCGCGCGCGCGCGCGACGCCTTCCGCGAGGCCGGGCAGCTCGAGCTGGCGCAGGAGATGGAGACCGTGATGGCGGGGGCGCAGGCGCTCGATCGCCCCGACCTGACGCCCGACGGCTCGGTCGACGTCGCCTTCGACGGCGAGGCCACGCGCGCCACCGGCCCCGACGAGTCGCTGCGCCGCGTGCGCGAGGAGGGCTTCGAGAAGATCGAGGCCTCGGGCGGCTCGCTGACCAACATCGATGAGCTGGCGGCGCGCGCGCGGGCCCGCGGCGACGCCCGCTGGGGCGGCCCCAGCACGCTGGACGAGACCACCGCGGCGCTGGTGGCGGCGGCGGCGCGCCACTCGCTGGAGCAGCGACCGCGCCTGGGCGGGCCGCAGCAGCTGACCAGCTTCCTGCACCAGCGCCTGGTGATGCCCAAGCTGGCGCGCGACATCTTCGAGATCCAGGCCGGCGGCGCCCTGGTGGTGCGCGTCAGCGGACGCCTCATTTCGCGCACCGACGGCGTGGTCTCGTCGGGCGGCGCGCTGACCTACGCCGGCGCCCTGCGCCGCAGCAAGGGGCGCCTGGGCGAGGAGCCGCTGGGCTCGGACGACAGCCCGGTGTACGAGATCACCGGGGAGGGCTTCATGATCGCGATGCCCCGCGGCGGCCGCTTCACCGCGCTGCGCCTCGACGACGACGTGGTCTACCTGCGCGAGCCCGCGGTGTACGCCTTCGAGTCCAACCTGCGCTGGGAGTCGGGGCGCATCCCGGGCAGCGTGGCGGCGACCGCGACGCCAGGGGCGAACCCGGGCGAGCTGGTGCCCGGGCCCGGGCTGCGCTTCCTGAACCTGCGCGGCGACGGCTGCTGCTGCGTGCACACCTCGCGGCCCGCGGTGTCGATCCAGGTCACGCCCGACTGGATGTTCTATGTCGATGCCCAGTCGCTGGTGGGCTGGCAGGGTAAGGTGGTGCCCAGGGTGGCGCCGCGCGCCCCCGATGACCCGTCACCCCTCTTCGTGGAGTGCAGCGGGGAAGGCATCGTCATCGTCGAGGAGCCGGCTTCCGTCTAGCCGGAGCTGCCGTGGGCCTGCGCGAGGAGTTCTGGGCCCTGCCCAACCTGCTCACGATGCTGCGCATCGTGATGATCCCGGGCGTGCTGTGGTTCATCGACAACAGCTCGCGCGAGAAGAGCTTCATCGCCTGCATCCTGTTCATCCTGTGCGCCATCACCGACGCCCTGGATGGCTGGATCGCGCGGCGGCGCGGGCTGGTCACCGTGATCGGGAAGTTCCTCGATCCGCTGGCCGACAAGGTCATCGTGATGGGCGCGCTGGTCTACCTGTCTGCCATGGGGCGGGTGGCGCCGTGGCTGACCGTGGTGCTGCTGGCGCGCGAGCTGGGGGTGACCACGCTGCGGGCCATCGCGGCGGCCGAGGGGCTGGTCATCCAGGCCGCGGCGATGGGCAAGCAGAAGACCGCGCTGCAGCTGGCCGGCATCTGCTTCGTCCTGATCTACTTCCCGTACCGCATCCTGGGCATCGACTATGTGCTGAATTTCGGCCAGGTTGGTGTGTACACCCTGTACATGTCGCTGGTGCTGTCGGTGTTCAGCGCGGTGGAGTACTTCCAGCTGTTCCTGCGCGCGGCCGAGGCGCGCGAGCAGGCCAAAGCCGCCAAGGCGACCAAGGCGGCCGAGGCGGCCGAGGCGCCAGAGGGCAAGTGAGCGCCGACCTGGTGGCGCTGGCCGCTGGGCTGGAGCGCGACGGGGCGCGCGCGGTGTGTCTGCTCGACGGCGCAGGCGCGGGCACAGGCGTCGGAGGCGACGACGGTGGCCTCGGGCGCTACAGCTTCCTCGGCTGCGAGCCCGACGCGGTGGTGGTGGTCGAGGACGTCGAGGTCGCCGGTGCGGCGGGCGTGGCGGCGGCGCTGGCGCGGCTGGATGGGCTGCTGGCCGAGGCCGACGCCGAGGTCGCCGAGCAGGCCGCGGCCGATGGCGGGCCGTGGCCGCTGGCGATGGGTTTCGTGGGCTACGAGCTGGGCCGCGCCTTCGAGCGCCTGCCCGCGGTGCGGCGCACCCACGCCACGCCCGATCTGGCGGTGTACCGGCTGCCCGCCGTGCTGCGCGTCGATCATGCCACCGGGACACAACGCGTGCTGGCGCGGTCGCCGGCCGCGGGCGCGGCGCTGGAGGCGCGGCTGGCAGCGGCCGGGCCGGCAGGGCAGGGGCTCGCGGCCCCCGAGGTCGGCGCGCTGTCGTGGGGCGTCACCGAGGCCGCGTACGCCGCCGCCGTCGAGCGCGTGCTCGAGTACCTGCGCGCCGGCGACGCCTACCAGGTCAACTACACCACCCGCCTCGAGGCCGAGGTCGGCCCCGGCGCGCTGCCCGAGCTGTATCGCGCCCTGCGCGCCGCCGCGCCCCCGCTGGGCGCCTACCTCGCGCTGGACGGCGGCGGCGCCATCCTGTCGACGTCACCTGAGCTGTTCCTGCGCGTATCCCCGCGCGACGCCGCCGGCCTTCGCCGCGTCGAGACCCGCCCCATCAAGGGCACCCGCGCGCGCGGCCCCAGCGCAGCCGCCGACGCCGCCGAGGCCGCCGCTCTGCGCGCCGACCCCAAGGAGCGCGCCGAGCACCTCATGATCGTCGATCTCGAGCGCAACGACCTCGGCCGCGTGTGCGAGGTCGGCAGCGTCCACGTCGAGGACTATGGCCGCGTCGTCACCCTGCCCACGCTGCACCACGTGGTGTCCACCGTGGCCGGCACGCTGCGCCCCGAGGTCGGCCCCGCCGCCCTGCTGGCCGCGACCTTCCCGTGCGGCTCGATCACCGGCGCCCCGAAGGTGCGCGCCATGCAGCTCATCGCCGAGCTCGAGGCCCAGACCCGCGGCGTCTACACCGGCGCCATCGGCTACTTCGGTGCCCGCGGCGCCCTCGAGCTCTCGGTCGCCATCCGCACCGCCGTCGTCGATCGCGCCGCCGGCCGCCTCAGCTTCGGCGTTGGCGGCGGCATCGTCGTCGACTCCACCCCCGCCCACGAATGGGCCGAATGCCGCCTCAAGGCCGCCGGCCTGGCGCGCGCCCTCGGCCCGCCCGGAGCCCCACCATGAAGACCGCCAGGCCCGAGCCCACGACCTTTCTCAACGTCGATCTCGACATCATCGGTCGCGCTCGCAGCCTGGCGCCGCTGTTCCGCGAGCTCGAGGGTCGCTTCATCGACCTCTATGTGGGACCTGAGAAGCGCGGCTGGGCGCGCGGCACCTACGAGACGCGCAGCCGCGCGCGCACGCCTGAGGCGACCCTGCGCGCCCTCTTGAAGGTGCTGGAGGCGCTGTCACCGGTGGGACGTCGGGCGTGGCGGTCCGCCCACGTGCGCAGCTTCGACATCGGCATCGAGGCCGGGCCCGAACCCTACTCGGTGCACTACCTCATCACGCCGGAGACGCTGGCCCGGGTGGTGGCGCTGCGCGGTGATCTGACCCTGACGATCTACGCCCCCAAGCCCACAGCAGCGCGCCGACGCCGGCCATTGCCAGCGCGAGCCACTGGGAAGTAGACACCCCGACAAGTCTTCCGCGCGACAGGTCGCCTCTGAAATGCTCGATGACGGCGCGGCCCAGGGCGTAGCCCAGCAGCCAGGTCGCCACCACCTGACCGTGGAAGCGCTTGCGCGGCAGCAGCAGCAGCAGCGCCACGCCCAGGCAGAGCTCGAGCGCGGCCTCGCCCAGCTGCACCGCATACAGCGGCGGCGTGACATCCTCCCAGATGGTCGCCCAGCCGGCCTGGCGACCCTCCAGCAGCGCCAGCGAGCCACGGCCGAAGCGTGCCGTCAGCGCCCCCGGTGTGCCCGGCGCCGCCACCCGGCCGTAGCAGCAGCCGGCCGCGAAGCAGCCGATGCGCCCCAGCGCGTGGCCCAGCGCGGCGCCTGGCACGATGACGTCCATCACCGGCAGCACCGCCAGTTTCTGCCGCCTGAGCCACCACACCATGAAGAGCACCGCGCCGATCAGGCTGCCATACCAGGCCAGCCCGCCCTGCCACACCTGCAGCACCTTGGTGCAGCTCGCCAAGCTCGGCGCCTCGCGGCAGACATCGACGAAGTCCTCGGCGTTGGTGATGGCGAAGACGATGCGGCCGCCGATGAGCCCCGCGACCAGGATCCAGAAGCCCAGATCGATGATGCGCGCCGCCGGGATGCCGACCCGCCGCGCCTGGCGCACCGAGATGATGACCGCCAGGGTGAAGCCCAGCGCGCCCAGCGCCCCGTAGCTCGACACCCAGGCCCCGCCGACGGTGAACAGGACGGGAAACACGCTCAGCTCGCCGGGGTGGCCGGGGCGTCGGGGGCGCTCGGCGCGGCGTCCGGCGCGGCTGGTTCGTCGCCCGCAGGCGCGCTCGGGGTGCTCGGCGGCGCCGCATCCCGGGCCCGCCCGCGCGCCCGCGCCTCCCACAGCCGCCAGGCGCCCCACGCCACCAGCGGCAGCGAGATCAGCTGCGACGTCGACAGCCCCGCCACCGCCCCGCGCGGGTCGTCACGCCAGAACTCCAGCACGAAGCGCAGCACGCCATAGGTCACCATCAGCCCGGCGAAGACCTCGCCATGCTCGCGTCGCCGCCGGCGCCAGGCCAGCAGCAGCACGAAGATCCCCAGCGCCCCGATGGCCTCGGCCAGCTGCATGGGCAGCCGCGGTCCGTCCGGCTTGGTCGGGAAGAGCACCGCCAGCGAGCTCGACGAGCGCTGGCCGAAGCAGCAGCCGTTGAAGAAGCAGCCCATGCGCCCGAAGAACAGCCCCAGCGCGATGTACGGCGACGCCGCGTCCGCGGTGCGCATGACGCCCAGCTTGTGCCGCCGCGCGTACCACAGCCCGAACGCCGCCGCGGCCAGGAAGCCGCCGTAGTAGGCCAGCCCGCCCTGCCAGAACTTCAGCGCCGCCAGGCAGTCGGTCGGCGGGTAGCAGCGCCCGGTGGCCGGGTTGCACTTGAAGAAGTCGCCGCAGCCGCCCTGCCGGGTCACACACTCGACGATGCGCGACTCCGGCTCGTGCGGATCGACCGGCACCAGCTTGGAATCGACGCACAGGTTCACGAAGTCGTGCAGCTTGCCGTCCGCGACCACCGCCAGCAGGCGCGAGCCCAGGATGCCCCACACCAGCATCCACAGCCCGAGATCGATGAAGCGCTGGGCATCGACGCCGAGCTTGAGCCCCTCGCGATACAGCTGCCAGATCCCGAGCGCGAAGCCGACCACCAGCAGCGTCATGTAGGTCGGGAACTCGACCACGCCGAGGCCAGGCAGCGTGAACTTGAGGAGCTGCGGATGCACTGCCGGGCAGAGTAGCAGCCACGCCGCATCGCAGCCACCTTCTGCGTTATGGTCGAGGCGTGCGCGCCCTCACCCGCGTCGTGACCCTGGCCGTGCTGGCCGGCACCCTGGGCTGCTCGCTCGACGGCGAGCCCGTCGCCGAGAGCTTCGCCGCCCGTACCCACTACCCGGTGCGCTCCAAGCCCGTGGCCGCCCGCACCGCCACGCCCGCCGCCCCCGATCGCCTGAAGGTGATGGCGTGGAACATCAAGTTCGGCGCCGCCCGCGCCGACTTCTGGTTCGACATGTGGGGCGATCTCGTGCATCTGCCGCGCGAGCGCGTCCTCCAGAACCTCGACGACATCATCCGCCTGCTCGACGAGACCCGCCCCGACGTCCTCATGGTCGAGGAGCTCGAGGTCAACTCGCGGCGCTCGGCCTATGTCGACATGGCGGCCTACATCCTCGCGCACAGCCACTTCAACCACGTCGGCTACGTGCCGACCTGGCAGGTGCGCTACATCCCGTCCGAGGGCCTGGGCCGCGTCGACATGGGCAACGCCATCTTCTCGGTCTACCCCATCACGTCGATCGAGGGCATCAAGCTCAGCGAGCGCACCGATCAGGACTACCTGCACGAGAAGTTCGATCTGCACCGCCAGGTCGGCCGCGCCGTGCTCGACGTCGGCGGCCGCCCGGTCACCGTCATGGTGGTGCACACCGAGGCCTACGACACCGACGGCACCAAGTCGCGCCAGCTGGTCGAGATCCAGAACCTGGCCCTGGCCGAGACCACCCCGTTCGTCCTCGGCGGCGACTTCAACGCCATCCCGCCCGGCGCGCTGCGCTTCGACAAGTTCCCCGACGAACACCCCAGCGCCATCGGCACCGACTTCGAGCAGCCGCCCTACCGCCTGGAGGACATGCAGGTCTTCTTCGACCGCTGGGTGCCCTGGCTCCCGCTGACCGCCTTCGGCCCTGGCCTGGCCGAGCAGCGTCGCCTCTATACCCACAGCGTGCTGGGCCGGCACCAGATCGGCACCGACGGTCAGCCGGCGTTCTGGAACCGCACCCTCGACTATCTGTTCGCCAGCGGCGGCAGCTGGCAGGACGCCGACGTCCTGCAGGAGCCCGGCCGCCTCGGCATCACCTCCGACCCCATGCTGCTCAGCGACCACGCCCCGGTCACCGGCACCTGGCTCTTGCCATGACCGGCCTCGCCCGCACCCGCACCCGCATCCGCATCCGCGTCGGCCTGCTGCTGCTGGCCAGCGTCGCGGCCAGCGCCGCCGCCGACCCGCTGCCCGCCCGTGACAGCGCCGACCTCGCCGAGCCAGGCCACGGCAGCATCGGCATCGTCCACCCGCTGCGCCACGCCGTCTCCGAGCGCCTCGAGCTCGAGGTCTACCCGGTGGCCTTCCTGCTCGCCCCCCACGTCAGCGCCCGCCTGGTCCACCGCACCCACGCGCCCTGGCGCATCACCGGCGTCTACGGCCTCAGCTTCCCGACCCCGGCCATGAAGCTCACCCGCACCTATCTGTTCCCGACCGACGGCGCGCCCATCCCCTGGTACATCGTGCCCAGCCTGGGCGCCATCGCCTCCCACGGCGCGCGCCACGTGCTGTCCCTGCGCGCCGACCTCGCCGCCGGCCTGGCCATCGGCGACGGTGACCCCGAGCCGCTCGACACCTACGCCCCGCTGGAGCTGCTGTTTGCGCCCGCCCTGTTCGGCTACCGTGCCAACCTCGGCATCGACTACGACCGCGCCCTGACGCCCTGGCTGCGCGCTCGCGCCTCGCTCGACGCCTACCTCTACGGCGACCGCTTCGCCGCCCGCGCCGCCGTCGAGCTCGATCTGCGCCTGTCGCGCCGCACCCGCCTGGTCGCCGGCGCCTCCTACTGGGACAGCGACCAGCACGCCATCGACGCCGACTTCCAGCGCCGCCGCTCACACGATCTCTTCCCGCTGCTCGACGTCATCTTCGCCTATTAGCCCGCCGAAAATACGAAGGGCGGCGACCTCTCGGCCACCGCCCTCGTCTACTGCACTGTCCCGGAACCGGATGCCAGGATCGCCAAGAGGCGCGCCAGGGCGCGCTTCTCGACGACCTGCTAGTTGTCAGCCGTCTTCAGCGTGAAGGCGCCGGCCTTGTAGCCGTGCACCGAGATGTTCAGCGTGCCGCTCTCGGTCGCCGTGTAGGTGATGGTCTCGGCGCCCGACGAGGTGTAGCCACGCGCCAGGTACGCGGTGGTGCTCGGCGCCGCGTTCATCTGGATGTAGAGGTCGATGTCGACCGCCGAGGTGGTGCGGATGATGATCTTCTTGCCGGCCGGGATGGCGACCGTGTAGTTCTTCAGCTCGCCCAGCGCGACGCTGCCGGTCTCGTTCAGGTGCACGAAGGTCGCGGGCGGGGGCGGCGGGGTCACCGTGCCCGAGCCCTCGGTGTACTTGACCACCAGCGAGAAGTCCGAGGTCGTGGCGTAGCCGTTGACGCCCACGTAGACCACCGCGGGGCCGACGATGGAGCAGCTCTCCGCCGAGCCACCCTGGTAGGGGCGGCAGTCGTAGCCGTTGACCGCCGGGGCCGAGCCCTTGCGGACGTACAGGTCGGCGTCGCCGGTGCCGGTCATGGTCGCGGTCAGGGTCTTGCCAGCGGCCAGGTTGTACGGGCCGTACTGCTTCCACGCCGTCTTGGCCACGGTCCCGGTCTCGGTCACGGTCTTCTCGCTGCCGGTCACCGGGGGCACGCTGCCACCGATCGACTCGTCGAGCAGCGCCTTGACCTGCGCGTAGGTGATCTTGCCACCGGCCACCGAGGCGCCCTGCACGCTGAGCGGCAGCCACAGGAAGTCCGGGTGCGCCGTCTTCGAGCTGCCGATCCACTCGCCGCCGACGACCTTGCCCGAGGCGTCGACCTCGAGGACGTACTCGTACGAATCGGTGTGCGTGTACTGGTCGATGCGCGAGCCCAGGTTGCCATCGGTGCTCGACGACGACTCGCCGATGTAGTCGACCTCGGCCTTGATGTGGAAGAACTTGGTCGCCGCGTTGTTGAACACGTAGGTGGTCGGCGCCGAGCCGCCCGTGGTGATGCCGAGCGTGAAGTTCGAGGTCGCGGCGTAGCCCTTGACCGACACGAACACCTGGGTGGCGTCCGCCGGCGCGACCAGGTCGCAGGTCTCGGCGCTGCCCGAGTCATAGGGGCGGCAGGCGTACGAGGTGTCGGTCGGCTGGGCGCCGAACGCGACGTGCAGGTCGGCGTCGCCGGTGCCGGTCATCACGACCTTGACCGCGCTGTTGGCCGCGACCGGGAAGCTGCCCTGGTGCGCCCACACGTCCTTGGCCACGGTGCCGGTCTTCGACACGGTGGTGCCACCAACCGCGGTCACACCGACCAGGCGGTTGGCCTCGGTGCCGGTGACTTCCTTCTTCTGGGTGATGCGGTAGGCGCGCAGGGGCTGGTTCCAGACCTCCGAGAACGCGGTGCGGTCCTCGGCGAACGCCTGCTTCATGATGCCGAGGTAGTTCGCCAGCAGCACGTGGTAGGTGCCGGCGTTGGTGTCGCGGCACTCACGGTCCACGTCCTTGGGGCGGCCGTACTCGTCGAAGTGCACCTTGCTGGAGTCGGGCAGGTGATCCTGCACGTCCTTGTTGCAGCGCAGCGACACGAACTTGGTGTTGGTGCTGTTGTGCACCAGGGTGACCAGCGCCTTGATGTCGTTGACGGTGAAAGTCACGCCGTTCTTGGTGACCGGGTTCTTGGCCTCGGGCAGCAGGATCGAGGCCGGCGTCCAGGCGTGGCAGATACCCCACCAGGTCGGGATGCAGCGGCCCTTGGCGGCGCCGGGGCGCTTGGCGCACTGCGAGCCGTCCTTGAGGTCGGCGCACTCGGTGGTCTCGCTGCACTCCTTGCGGCTGGTCTGGGCGTCGATGCCGTGGTAGCGCGACACCGCGTCCTCGACCCCGGTGCCGCCGAACGCCTTCTCGTACTTCTTCGAGGCCGAGTCGCTGGTCGCGCCGGCCCACTTGTAGTTGATGCTGTCCTGGTAGACCGGCCAGTAGCTGGAGGCCCACGGGATGTTCTGCGCCTGGCCGTTCATGGGCAGGGCGTCGAGCTTGTACTCCAGGGTCGAGCTGAACAGGCCGGGTGCATCCTGCGCGCCCCACGCCTCGAACTTGCCGCCGGCGGCGCCCTTGGTCTCGTCCTGCTCGGGCTTGTCACCGACCTCGTCGAGCTCGCTGCTGCAGCCCGACAGCGCCATCACGCCGCTCAGCACTGCCGCTCCCACCCCGAATCCAATCGACCGCTTCATTGCTTTGGCTCCCTGCGTTAACGGTTGTTGTTCGAGCGCAACCAAAGCACGAAGCAAGCCAAGGTTCGCAGCGAAGCGAACCTCGGTTGTTTCGCGAACTTCCAGGGCTGTGAGCGTCCGGCGCAGCCGGCTAGCCCGTCCGCCAGCCGGCTGGATCAGTCGCCATCCGGGTGGCGACTGGGGTCGGCTGTCCTGGGTGGATTCGGAAAAGTGGCGGGGAGAGCAGCAGAAAAAGCGGGGAAGGGGCGAGGCTACTCGATGGTGAGGGTGAGCTGGAACACCTCGACGAAGCGCTCCTGGGTGGCGTTGTTGATGACGTAGCTCGACAGCGTGGCGCCGGCGCCCTTGCCGTCGACGCTGGCGCTCCAGCCGTAGGCGCCCTTGAAGGGCATCTCGGCGCCGGCGATGGTCTTGCGCCGCCACAGGTTCTCCGCCTTGCGACCGGCGTAGTTGAGCTCGTGCGTGGTCGCGTCCATGTAGACCACGAAGATCTGCCCGTTCTGCAGGATGATCCCGGAGTCGTCGCCGACCAGGTGGAAGACCGGCTTGTCGATGCCGTCCGAGGTCTTGCCGTCGATGCGCAGACCGTCGTCGATGATCTCCAGCTTCTTGTCCTTGAGGTTGGTGTACATCAGGTTGTCCTTGTTGAGATCGGTGAAGGACAGGTGGATGGTGCCCATGTCATCGACCGCCACGCTGGGGTACGAGCCGATGTCGCCCGGGTCGGGGATGGCCCTCGGCGGCGTACCCGCCACCAGCAGGTCGTCGACCACCACCGGCGCCTTGAAGCGCTGCGCGGTCGCGTCCCAGCTGGCCACCCGCAGGTCGCCGTCGTGGCGGTCGTAGTAGGCCACCACCGGACCGTCAGGCCCCATGGTGACGTCCATGTGGCTGCCCACCGAGTCCTCGAAGTCCTGCGGCGGCTTCTCCATCGGCCCCAGCGGTGCCACCGGCAGCTCGTCGATGAGGACCAGATCCCAGTCGGTGCGCGCCTTCGGGTTGGGGATCTTGGCCTGCGCGAAGCGCACCTGGGTGTGCTTGGCGCCGCCCTCCTCGACCAGCGCCGCGTACACGATCCCCGGCCGCCCATCGGCGGTCAGGATGATCGACGTCCAGCGCCCGACGTCCTCGCCGCCCTGCTCCAGCGTGGTGGCGCCGTCGTCGACCATGTGGGTCGACCACACCCCACCGTCGCGCATGGCGAAGCGCAGCGAGCCGTTGGTGGCGTCGTAGTACGACATGCGCGGGTCGTTGGTCGGGGTCAGCACCATGTCGATGTAGCGACCGACGTCGTCACCCTTCTCGGTCACGCCACCGCGCACCTTCGACTCCGGGATGACCAGCGCGGGATCGACCACCGGCACGCCGTCCACGAACTCCCACTCGGTGACGCGACCGCCGCCCGACTTCTTGCCGAACATGGCGTCGCCGTGGAACGTGTTGTAGGCGGCCACGTAGGCCACGCCCTCGCCGCCGATCTTGACCTCGCTGTACTTGCCGATCTCGCCGATGAAGACGTCATCGACGCAGGTGCAGGCGTCATCCAGGCACAGCGGGATCTGCTCCGGCCCGCACGACAGCGTCAGGCAGTCGCCGCTGACCTTGCAGGCCTTGCCCTTGGTCTCCGACCCCGAGCAGTTGCAGCCCGGCGTCGCCATCGACGCCACCACCACGCCGAGCAGCACCACGAAAGGGCCCATGCGCCGCACCCGCGCCAGCGCGCGCGCGCCCCAGCCCTGACGACGTGACCGGACCATCAGGCCGGCCACCATCAGGCCCAGCACCAGCAGCGACCAGCGGCCACCCTGCGTGCGCCCACCGGCGTCGCAGCCGCAGCCACCCGCGCCCGCCGGGGCGCGACCGTGGAACGCCACCCCTGGCGGCACCTCGACCTCACCCTCGACCATGTGGCCGGCTGGGTCGGTGACGCGCACCGTGAGCACCTTGGGCTGGTCGCCGACCATCTTGGCGGCGTCGCCCACGGTCAGCGTGCCGGTGGTGCCGACGTCCATCCAGCGACCATCGACCGCCTTGACCTGGTAGCGCAGCTCGCCGTCGCGCGCGGCGACGTCCTCGGCCGCGAAGACGATGCTGTCCTTGCGCAGCTTGACCGCCTCGGGCAGCGCGGGCGGCCGGGCGTCCACGTAGACGTCGAGCACGGTGGGCGACTGGTCATAGACCTGCCAGGTGCCCTGCACGCGGGCGCGCACCTCGACCTTGTGGTGACCCTCGAGCAGGAACGCGGTGTCGTCGAGGACGGTCACGTTCTCCTGTACGTAGGGCTTCCAGAAGCCGCCATCGACGCGGACCTGCCACTCCAGCGGGCCGGGCACCGACGCGGTGCCGCCGAGCTCGAGCACGACCTGGGTGCGCGACGCCTTGTCCTTGTCGAAGAAGGCGCGGCGGATGCCGGCCACGCCATCGGGCACCACGACCTTGGCGGTCGCGGTGGTGTCGATCATCGACGCCACCATGTCGGGCGTCAGGTCCTGGGGCAGCTGGAAGCGGCCGAAGCCGCCGGGCAGCAGCGGGCTCGGCGTGGTGCCGGCGCGGGTCAGCGAGGTGTAGATGGCCAGGAAGTCGTCCTGCGCCGTGGTCACCTTGGACAGGCGCAGATCACCCAGCGTGAAGCCGCTGATCTCGGGCAGCGCGAACGGCTTGATCGAGCCGCCGACCACCGGCAGCACGACGCCCAGCAGGTCGGGCAGCACGCGCTCGAGCTGGGCCGGATCCTCGGCCAGGATCTCGGAGTTGATGACCTTGACCGTGACCTGGCGGGCGTCGAGGCCCACCAGCATCGGCTCCAGGGCCGGCTTGCCCATCATGTCCATGACGAAGTTCAGGTTGAGGCCGACGTTCATGGTCAGCACCAGCGTCATGGTCCGGGCGTAGCGCTCGTTGATCCAGGTGTAGAAGTCGACCTCCATCTCCTTGATGTTCACCGTCAGGTGCGGGTCAGTCATGGTGCCGGGGCCGACCTTGAAGTCGAGCGGGAACATCGGGCGCAGCGCCAGCAGCAGCGGCGCCTTGCCGTTCTTGTCGGCCAGCTCGAGCAGCGACGGGATCAAGATCCCCAGCGTGCCGGCGTTGAGCTGTTCGACGGTGGAGCTGCCGACCGCGAGGCACATGCCGCCCGAGGCGAAGATGTGGTGGCCGGCCAGGTCGAGCACGGTCTCGCTGACGCCGATGGCGAAGTCGGTCGCCGGGTCGGCGGTGCCCGAGAACTCGGTCGCCTCGGCCAGCGCGAAGGTCTGGCGCAGGGTCTTGGTGAGGCTCCACGGCACCGCCATCAGGTCGGGCGCCGGGCGCGCCGGGATGCACTCGGCCGGCTCGCTGTCGAGCGCCGCGGTGCGCGTCATCGGGTCGGCGTCGGAGTTGAGCAGCGTGTTGACGCCGAGGCTGAGGCCGCCGTTGCGCAGGCCGACGTAGCCGCCGGGGACCGCGCGCATCTCCATCTTGCCCTGCGCGCCGGGGGCGAAGCCCGACAGCGCGGCGCCGATGTCGAGGGTGCCCTCGACGCCCAGCGGGTTGGGCAGGAAGCCCTGGATCAGCGAGTCGATCTGCGGCCGCAGCAGGTTGGTCAGGAAGTTCCCGATCTGCGAGTTGAGCACGTTGGTGATCAGGCCGACGAAGGCGTTGAGGGCGTCACCCAGGATGCCGCAGCCGCCGATCTGCAGGCCGGTCAGGTTGAGGTCGCGGATGTTCTGCGTGGTCAGGCGCAGCTCGCCGGTGCCCGGGTTGGCCGCGGTGTTGGCGCCGTTGTCGATGGAGAAGCCGATGTCGAGGCCGACCCGCGCGTTGACCAGCGACATGTCGAGCGTGCACGACTCGAAGCCGACGATCGGGATGTCGGCGCCGACCGGGAACAGCACCGGCGCCGCGCGCGAGCCGATGTTGAAGTTGATGTCGATGGCCAGGGTGCCGGCGTTGGGCACCGACAGGTTGAGGCTGTTGATCGAGGGCGTCACCCTGCAGCCGCGCACCCCGCCGGTGCAGCTCGGGTTGAAGCAGGCCTCGATGTCGATGCCGATGATCGACGTCTGCTGGCGCGGGATGCAGATGCCGCCGGCGAACTGCTGGTTGATGAGGTCGCGCAGGACCTGCTTGAGCTTGTTGAAGCCGTTGGGCGTGATGCGCATCTGCACCCCGCCCTCGACCAGCTGATCCTTGGGGTAGGGCTTGGCCAGCGGACCAAGCTGCGAGCACCCGCCGGAACCGCCACAGCCCGTCGACACCATGACGAGAACAGCAGCGCCGAACACCGCGCCCTTCAGCGCACGCACCCAACCAAGGTTCATGAGAAGCGACCTTTCTTCATTTGCCGTCAGCGTCTGAGCGCCTGACGACCCGAGGCGTAAGCCAGTCCACCAGATGCAGACGATCCATCGAAATTGAGACGAAACAGTATTGATCGCCGCGAGAATGGCGGTCAATGGTCGTGCAAGGCCGGCGCCGCACCGCGGCAGCATGAGTCCGGCCGGTTACGGCGCTGACTGTCGCAGAAGGCGACGCTGCTGGGGACGGACGTTCCCGGTCCACTGTCCCTGGTCAGCGATTCGCTGCTGGATCGCAAACGGACTTGACACGGAGCGCTGGATACGGGATTACTCCGCCCGCTTCACGCTCGGTCGGCGCCCGTAGCTCAGTTGGATAGAGCATCGGACTTCGAATCCGCAGGTCGGGTGTTCGACTCACCCCGGGCGCGCACTCTGAGAAGTTGGAAAAAGGTAATAAACCTGGGAGCATAGCTCAATTGGTAGAGCATCGGACTCTTAATCCGCAGGTTGTAGGTTCGATTCCTACTGCTCTCACGAAAAAGGGCGAGGCACACTGAGTCAGGTGCCTCGCCCTTTGGTTTTTCTCAGCCTGGCCGGGTGATGGAATTGGTAGACATGCAGGTCTTAGAAGCCTGTGCTCGCAAGGCGTGCGGGTTCGAGTCCCGCCCCGGCCACCCTGCCTCCCAGCCCCGACTTTCGAGCAGCCAGCGAGCAGCCTGCTGAGCAGCTTGCTAGGGAACGGGCGCGGCGTTGCTGGTGCCGGTGCCAGGGGAGGCGCCGCTGTCCTGCTTCTTGCGCGCGGCCAGCACGCTGCGTGCGGCGACCTTGGCGGGGCCGCCGTCGATGAGCCAGGCCGCGGCGCGGTTGAAGTCGGCGAACCGGGTCAGCTCGCCCTCGGCGCCGAGCAGCGCGGCGGCGACCTTGCGCTCGCCGACCTTGGCGGCGATGACCAGGCAGTAGCGCGCCTCGTCGGTGTAGCCGGTCTTGCCGGCCAGGACCTGGTAGCGGCCGGCGCGGGCGACCTGGTCGGTGTTGACGAAGTGTGAAGACGAACGCGGCTTGTCGTCCGCGGTCCAGACGTCGTGCTCCTTCTTGCCCGAGATCTGTGACAGCAGTGGGTACTCCAGCATGGCGCGCACGGCCATCACCAGATCGCGCGGCGTCGACAGGTTGCCGTTCGACAGCCCGACCGGATCCTCGAACGCGGTGTGCGGCAGGCCCAGCGCGCGCGCCTTGTCGTTCATCGCCGCCACCAGCTCGACCGGGGTGAGGCCGGCGGCGCGGCCCAGCGCGGTCACCGCGCGGTTGTCCGAGCCCATCATCATGGCGTGCAGCAGATCCAGGTTGGTGTAGCCGCGGCCCATCAGCAGGCGCGACTTGGCGCCGCCACGCGCATACTTCTGGTCCTCCGCGATGATCGTGGTGACCTTGTCGAGCGCCAGCTTGCGATCCATCACCACCATCGCGGCGAAGGTCTTCGAGATGCTGGCGATGGGGCGCTGCTCGTCGGCGTTCTTCTCGTACAGCGGGTGGCCGCTGGCCAGATCGATCATGATGGCCGCCTTGGCCTGCACGTTGGGGCGACCGTCACGGGTCAGCGGCGGCACATTGATGTCGACCACGATCATCCGACCACGCTTGTCGCGTCGCTTGACCCAGGGCGACTTGGCCTTGCGCTTGGCCGCCTTGGCCAGCGCTGGTTCGACCATGACCCCCAGGAAGCCGAGCGCGAGAAGCCAGGTCACGGCCCGTCGGCAGCGCAATGTCATGCCGTGAGCCTGCCCGCATTGGACCCCCAAGGCAAGAATTCGCCCCCCAAACACCAATGACTACGTGCCTGTCGCCCAGGCTGGCAAGGCCGGTCCGCTGCGCCGCGTCAGAGCAGAGGTCGCGTTGACAACCCGGCGACTCGCCGCCTATAATGTTTTGTCCGGAGCGTCAGCAAACATCCGGAAACCTTGGGCGGGCAAAGAAGTCGAAACGCCCAAGCGTAGACTGGTCAGGGCTGTCAGACGTCAAGACCCGAGAGCCAGCCAGAGGAGGCCCGTAGTTATGAACCCGGCAGACATGTTGGCGCAGCAGCAGTCGCAAGCTCAGCAGACGCTGATCGGCGCGACCATCGGCAACTACCGCGTCATCTCCAAGCTGGGCGAAGGCGGCATGGGCGCCGTCTATCTGGGCGAGCACCCGCTGATCGGCAAGAAGGTCGCGATCAAGGTGCTGCATGACGAGTTCGTGTCGAACCCCGACGTCGTCAGCCGCTTCTTCAACGAGGCCAAGGCCGTCAACGACATCGGCCATCCCAACATCGTCGACATCATCGACTTCGGCCAGGTCCAGAACGGCAAGCAGAACTTCGTCTACTTCATCATGGAGTTCCTGGCTGGCGAGGGGCTGTCCTCGCTGCTCACGCGCGAGGCGCCGCTGGGCCCCGATCGGGCCCTGCACATCCTGCGGCAGTGCGCCGACTGTCTGCGCGCGTCGCACGCCAAGGGCATCATCCACCGCGACATCAAGCCCGACAACATCTACCTGGTGCCGCGCGGCCAGGACGCCAACTTCGTCAAGGTGCTCGACTTCGGCATCGCCAAGCTGACCGGTGACACCGCGGGCTCGCGCAAGACGCGCACCGGCATCGTGATGGGCACCCCGGCCTATATGTCGCCCGAGCAGTGCGAGGGCCGCGGCAACATCGATCACCGCACCGACATCTACGCGCTCGGCGTCGTCATGTACGAGATGATGACTGGCCGCGTGCCGTTCCTGGGCGAGGGCTATGGCGAGGTCCTGGTGCAGCACCTGACCCGCGCGCCCGAGCGCCCGAGCACCATCCGCGGCGCCATCCCGCCCGCGCTGGAAGCCATCGTGATGAAGACGCTGGAGAAGCGTCCCCAGGATCGCTTCCAGTCGATGGAGCAGTTCCTCGAGGCGCTCAACCAGCCCGACGCCTGGGCCAGCGGCGGCGCCATCCAGTCGTCACCGCAGCCGCAGGGCGCCACCGTGGTCCTGAGCGGGCCGCCCCCTGTCGGCATGATCACGCCGCCGCCAGGGCTGATGCGGCAGCCGACCATGCCGGGCGCCAAGCGCCCCACCACCCTGGGCGAAGGTGCCGGCGAGGTCGGGGTCGGCGCGCAGACCATCCAGGAGGGCGGCTGGGAGCAGCCGGCCGCGAAGTCGAAGAAGGGCATCTTCATCGCCGCCGCCGCGGTGGTGCTGATCGGTGGCGGTGTGGCCGCGTACATGGCGACCCGCGGGGGCGACAAGGGCAACAACGCGGTCGCCGGGCCGGTGAGCAGCTCGCCCGAGGCCTCGCCGTCGCCGTCCAGCTCGGCGGGTGCGTCCCCGTCGGCCTCGCCGTCGGTGTCGGCGTCGCCGTCGGCCTCGCCGGTCGCCTCGCTGGAGCCGAGCCCGTCGGCGTCGTCGCCGCCGGCGGTCGACATCGTCACCGTCACCTTCGCGACCAAGCCCGCGGGGGCCGAGGTCTGGCTGGGCGACAAGAAGCTGGGCATCACGCCCTACGACTACGAGATCGAGAAGGGCAGCGACCCGGCCGACTTCGTCCTCAAGCTCGATGGCTTCGAGGACAAGACCATCAAGAAGCTGGCCTTCGAGAGCAACCGCACCGTCGAGATGTCGCTGGTCGCCGAGAAGAAGAAGTCGGGCGGCGGGACGGTCAAGAAGCCGGACAGCGGCAAGAAGCCGGACAGCGGCAAGAAGCCCGACAGCGGCAAGAAGCCCGACGGCACCAAGCACGACGACGACGGCGTGCTCGCGCCCTCGTTCAAGTAGCAGTCCCGCAGTCCGCGGCCCCCATGGGTGTGGGCCGGGGCTGAACCCACGCGGCGGAAGTTCCCGGTCGCCGCTCGTGTCATGACGGGCGAGGCCATGGCGAAGAATCCAAGCGACGGCGGCGGCATCGAGCGGGCGAAGGCGGTGGTGGCGGCGGGGGGCGATCTCATCGACCCTGACGCCGTGGCGGCACACGCCGCCGCCAGCGCGGCGGCCAAGCGCGCCGCCGAGGCCGAGCCCGAAAAGCGACTGATCTACCAGGGCTCGCCGAGCTGGAAGGCGTACTTCTTCGAGTACCTGTTCGCCTTCATCCTGACCCCCGCGGCCGGCTATGGCGCGTTCTGGATGACCCGGCACTGGGACTTCCTGGCCAAAAAGTCGTTCCTGATCCGTCTGTTGGTGGTGCTGGGGCCGCTGCTGATCGGTGCCCTCTACATCCTGTCGCTGTACATCCGGCGTCGCGTCATCAAGGTGCGCGTGACCAACCGGTCGATCGAGCACGACTCCGGGATCCTGTCGCATCGCATCGAGGTGCTGGAGCTGTGGCGCGTGCGCGACATCCGCTACCGGCAGTCGATCTTCGATCGCATGCTGGGCATCGCCCACATCGAGATGTTCACCCACGACGTCACCCAGCCGCACTTCGAGATCGTCGGCATGCCTGCCTCGCGCAAGCTGTTCGAGGACATCCGCGACCACATCGAGCTGGCCCGCCAGTCGCGTCGCGTCATGGGTGTGATTGACTAGCTGAGCAGTTGCGGGAGGCGGCGGCGGCGGCGACGCCCGGGCTACAGCAGCTCGGCGACGCCGGGGCTACAGCAGCTCGGCGACGGCGTCACACAGGGCGGCGGGGCGCATGCGCGGGCCGCCGATGGCGTGGTGGGCGGCGCGCAGGCAGGAGCGGGCGTTGCCGACGAAGGCGTCGAGCTCGTCGGACTTCAGGCGCAGCCGCACCAGCTGGGTGGGGTTGTCGCCGTAGCAGTTGGCCGAGGTCTCCAGCGCGTGCGCGTTGCGGCACAGCAGGGGGCGCACCGGGTAGATGGTGCACATGCCGTCCTGGTTGAAGGCGCACATGATGCGGCGGCGCCAGTGCGCCTCCAGGGCGGCCTCGTGCGCGGCCTCGTCGCCGCTGCCGAACAGGTCGGCGATCTGGGTCGGGGTGTCGCCCACGCGCTGCTTCCAGTCCGGGTAGACCTCGAGGAAGCGCTGCCGGGCGGCGGCGTTGTCGCGCAGCTTGAGCCAGCGCGCGATGCGCAGCGCCTCGGGGCGGAAGATCATGACCAGCTCTTCGCAGCAGCCGCTGCAGCCGGGGCCGCAGGCCAGCGGCTTGCCGAGGCCCTTGGCCGCGGTGGCGCGGGCCTCGGCGGCGGCGTCCATCTGCTCGTGCATGCTGCCGGCGAGGTCGACGGCGTCGTCGCGCGTGATCGGCGTCTTGAAGCGGCGCTCGCCGCTGACATAGGCGGGGTCGGAGATCAGCTCGCTGGCGAGCCGGGCCTGGCGCGGGGTGAGGGGCATGACGCAGCGATGAGATGATAGCGCCTACAGGCGCGCGCGCAGCAACTCGACGACGGCGGCGACCCAGGGCGCCGTCGCGTTCAGGGATGGCACCAGGCGCAGGTCCTCGCCGCCGGCGGCCACGAAGTCGGCGCGCGCGCGCATCGCGATCTCCTCCAGCGTCTCCAGACAGTCGGCCACGAAGGCGGGGCAGAACACCAGCAGGCGCTTCTTGCCGGCCCGGGCCAGGTCGACCAGGACCTTGTCGGTGTGCGGCTGGATCCAGGGCGTGCGGCCCAGGCGCGACTGGAAGCACACCGTGTAGTCGGCCTCGACCAGGCCCAGGTTGCCGGCCAGCACGCGTGCGGTGTGGTAGCTCTGCGCGCGGTAGCAGCTGGCGTTGGCGTCGCTGATGCGGTCGCAGCAGCCGGGGCTGGCCAGGCAGTGCGCGCCGCTGGGATCGGACTTCTTGATCTGGCGCTCGGGCAGGCCGTGGAACGACATCAGGACGTGGTCGGGGCGGAACTCGGCGTGCACCGGGGCGCCCACCTCGGCCAGCGCGCGCTCGAACGGCGGGGCGTCATAGAAGGGTGGCACCACGTCGATGGCAGGCACGTTCCAGCGCTTGCCCAGGATGCGGAACAGCTCCTCCAGCGACGACCCGGTCGACGACGACGCGTACTGCGGGTACAGCGGCAGCACGATGACGCGGGTGCAGTGGGCGCGCTCGAGCTCGTCGAGGGCGCTGTCCAGCGAGGGCCGGCCGTAGCGCATGCCCAGGGTCACCGGCACATCGCCCAGGGCGGCGCGCACCCCGGCGGCCAGATCCTGCGAGTGGTAGAGCAGCGGCGAGCCCCGGGTGGCGTCCCAGATCTTGGCGTAGGCCTGGCCCGACTTCTTCGGCCGCGTGGGCAGGATGATGAGGTTGAGCAGCATCCAGCGCCCCAGGCCGCCGATGTCGAGGACCCGGGGATCGCTGAGGAACTGGCGCAGATAGCGGCGCACGTCGCCAGCGGCCGGGCTGTCGGGCGTGCCCAGGTTCAGGAGCAGGACGCCGGTGCGAGCCTTGCTGGCGAGGACGAGCGCAGTGGAAGCCGGGGCGGAGGTCATGGCTTGGCTGGCAGAGGGCCGCCGGGCCTATGATGCCTTGACAGGGCAGGGGGGCGCGACAATTATGCCCACCTTCCAACGAGGCCCAAGCATGCAGGTCACCATCGAAGACGTCAGCGCAGTCGAGAAGAAGGTGGACGTCGTGATCCCGTGGGATCGCGTCAAGACCAAGCTCGACGAGCAGTACCGCCAGCTGGGCAAGCGCGCCAAGCTCAAGGGCTTCCGGCCCGGCAAGGTGCCGCGCAACATCCTGGAGAAGCTGTACGGCAAGGACGTCAACCTGGAGGTCGCCAAGGCGCTGGTCCAGGAGAGCTTCGTCGAGGTCGCGCGCGAGCAGGAGCTCAAGCCCGTCGCCGATCCGGTGGTGCAGGACGCGTCGATCAAGTTCGGCGAGAACTTCCACTATGTCGCGCGGGTCGAGGTGCGCGGCGAGTTCGAGCCCAAGGACTACAAGGGCCTCTCGGTCGAGCGCCGCACGCCCAAGGTCGATCCGGCGCGCGTCGATCACGAGCTCGAGCACCTGCGCATCCAGTACGCCAAGTTCAAGGCCATCGAGGGGCGCGAGGAGACCACCGCGACCGACGTCCTGCTCATCAAGATGGAGGGCAAGATCGGTGACATGCCGGTCGACCAGCCCGAGTTCGAGGTCGATCTCGGCCACACCGAGCACGAGGCCATCCCGGGCCTGGCCAAGGCGCTGACCGGCGTCCCGCTGAACCTGGAGAACCGCGAGCTCGAGCTGCCCATCGGCGCCGACGATCCGCGCCCGCAGTTCGCCGGCAAGACCGCGGCGCTGAAGGTGTCGATCAAGCAGGCCAGAGAGCGGCTGGTCCCCGCACTCGACGACGAGTTCGCCAAGGACACCGGCGAGGCCGACACCGTGGCCGAGCTGCGCAGCAAGATCGAGGACAAGCTCAAGGACGCCGAGCAGCGCAACGTCGACCGCGAGGTCCGCGAGGAGCTGGTCAAGGAGCTGACCCGGCTGAACCCGATCGCCGTGGCCTCCGCGCTGGTCGACCGCCAGGTCGAGGTCGCGGTCAACCGCGTGCGCATCAACCTGGCCATGCAGGGCCGCGACTGGCGCCAGGCCCAGATCGACACCGACAAGCTGCGCCCCGACGCCGAGCAGGAGGTGCGCGCCACGCTGCTGCTCGACGCCATCGCCGACAAGGAGTCGGTCGAGGTCTCCGAGGCCGACATCGACAAGCGCATCGCCGAGATGGCTTCGCAGCAGAAGAAGCCAGCAGCCAAGGTGCGGGCCGAGCTGGAGAAGGAGGGCCGAATCTCCGGGCTGCGCTTCGCCATCAGAGAGGAGAAGACGCTTGACCTGCTCTTGACCGAGGCTAAGATCTCGGCCAAGGAGTAGCGTTCGTTTCTCCTCCTTAGCTCCCTTACAAAGTGGCGAGCGTCACGGCACGGGGGTCGTGCTGGCGCGTTGCACGGTTTCCTCTCCAGGAGTCAGCGTGTCCAAGCCCAACCTGTATCTGCCCCCGCAGCCCCAGTATGGCGAGTCGACCCGGACCTCGGGCTTCATCATCCCCACGGTCATCGAGCAGACCCACCGCGGCGAGCGCGGCTGGGACATCTTCTCGCGCCTGCTCAAGGACCGCATCGTCTTCCTGGGCACCCCGGTCAACGATGACGTCGCCAACATCATCATCGCGCAGATGCTGTTCCTGGAGTCGGAGGACCCCGACAAGGACATCATGCTGTACATCAACTCGCCGGGCGGTCACGTCACGGCGGGGCTGGCGATCTATGACACCATGCAGTACGTGCGCTGCAACGTCGCCACCATCTGCATGGGCCAGGCGGCGTCGATGGGCGCCCTGCTGCTGTGCGCGGGCACCAAGGGCAAGCGCTTCGCGCTGCCGCACTCGCGCATGATGATCCACCAGCCGCTGGGCGGCTTCTCGGGCCAGGCCACCGACATCGACATCCACGCGCGCGAGATCCTGAAGATGCGCGACAGCCTGAACGAGATCATGTCGCGCCACACCGGCCAGCCCATCGACAAGGTCAAGACCGACACCGATCGCGACAACTTCCTGGGCCCGAACGAGGCCAAGGAGTACGGCCTCATCGATGAGGTCTTCACCCAGAAGAAGGACGTCGGCTCCACGGACGGCGGCAAGAAGTAGAGGACCGATTGACCGGCAGCGGCGGCAAGCGAGACGACGGACACGGGCCTGGCAACCTGAGCTGCTCCTTTTGCGGCAAGTCGCAGAAGGAGGTCAAGAAGCTCATCGCGGGCCCGACCGTGTACATCTGCGACGAGTGCATTGGCCTGTGCAATGACATCATCGCCGAGGAGATCGAGAAGGAGGAGCAGTCCTACGGCCTCACCTCGGTGCCCAAGCCGGCCGACATCAAGGCCGTCCTCGACGAGTATGTGATCGGGCAGGAGCGCGCCAAGAAGATCCTCGCCGTCGCGGTGCACAACCACTACAAGCGCATCGACGCCCACGGCCAGAAGCAGGGCGGCCCCAACGACGACGTCGAGCTGCAGAAGTCGAACATCCTGCTGCTCGGGCCCACGGGTTGCGGCAAGACGCTGCTGGCGCAGACGCTGGCGCGCATGCTGAACGTGCCGTTCGCCATCGCCGACGCGACCAACCTGACCGAGGCGGGCTACGTCGGCGAGGACGTCGAGAACATCATCGTCAACCTGCTGCAGAACGCCGACCACGACATCGAGAAGGCGCAGCGCGGCATCGTCTACATCGACGAGATCGACAAGATCGCGCGCAAGTCGGACAACCCTTCGATCACGCGCGACGTGTCGGGCGAGGGTGTGGAGCAGGCGCTGCTCACGATCATCGAGGGCTCCGTGGCCTCGGTGCCGCCCAAGGGTGGTCGCAAGCACCCGCAGCAGGAGTTCCTGCAGGTCGACACCACCAACATCCTGTTCATCTGCGGCGGCGCGTTCATGGGGCTCGAGGACATCATCGAGAACCGCGTGGGCCAGAAGATGATGGGCTTCGGGGCCAAGATCGCGTCCAAGAAGGACCGCAACACCTGGGAGCTCTTGAAGGAAGTGCAGCCCGAGGATCTGCTCAAGTACGGCATGATCCCGGAGTTCGTGGGCCGCCTGCCGGTCATCGCGCCGCTGCACGAGCTCAATGAAGAGGCACTGATCGACATCCTGACCAAGCCGAAGAACGCGCTGGTCAAGCAGTACCAGAAGCTGTTCGAGATGGACGGGGTGAAGCTGAAGTTCACCAAGGGTGCGATGCAGAAGATCGCGCAGAACGCCCTGAATCATAAGAGCGGGGCGCGTGGTCTGCGTGCCATCCTCGAGCACGCCATGCTCGACATCATGTACGAGATCCCGTCGCACCCGAACATCCGCGAAGTGCTGATCAACGAGGACGTGATCGAGAACCACGTCTCGCCCATCATCATGTACGCGAAAGAGGCGGCGGCGAGTTCATAGACGCCCGGAACCACTCGGGTTTTCTGCGCAATTTGACGGGGTCCCGAAGACTGCCGTAGCGTAGAGGATCGTGTGTGGTAAGGAGCGTCCTATGCGGACCTGGTTGGCCTATGTACTGATGGTTGCGGTCGTGGTTGCGGGGGCGGGGGGAGCGGCAGAGGCGAAGGCCAAGCTGTCGAAGGCGGACAAGGAGGCGGCCAAGGCTGCCTTCAAGACCGGGTCGATCGCCTATGACGGCGGCGACTTCGAGACCGCGGCGGCGCAGTACAAGATCGCCTACGACCGGACCCTGGATGCGGCGTTGTTGTTCAACCTGGCCCAGGCCTACCGGCTGGGTGGGCAGCGCGCGCTGGCCATCGACTCGTACACCACCTGGCTGGATGGTCAGGCCAAGCTGAAGAAGAAGAAGCGCGACCTGGGCATCGAGAAGGAGGTCCAGGGTCACGTCGAGACGCTGAAGACCGAGCTGGCGGCGGAGCAGGCGCGCGCGGAGGAGGAGGCGCGGGCGGCCGCGGCGGCGAAGGCGGCCGAGGACGCGCGGCGGGCGGCGGCGGCGAAGCGCAAGGCGGCCGCGGCTGCGGCAGCGGGCAAGAGCAAGCCAGGGGCCAAGCCGGTGGCAGGCAAGCCGGCGGCGAAGGCCAAGCCGGCGCCGGTGGCGCTGAAGCCGGTGGCAAAGCCGGCGCCTGCGGCGAAGCCGGCCGCGGTGGCGATCGTGAAGCCCAGGCCGGTGACGCCGCCCGCGGAGGATGAAGAGGACGGGGCGACCGGCGACGATGATGAGGACGATGCTGCGACACCTGGCCCGGTGGCGCGCAAGGGCAAGCCGGCGCCGGTGTCGCTGTCGCCTGACTCGTTCTCGGGCACCTCGTCGTCGTCCGCGGACGAGGATGACGCGCGGCCGTTCTACAAGAAGTGGTGGTTCTGGACCGGCGTGGTGGTGGTGGTCGGCGCCGGCGTGGTGACGGCAGTGGTGCTGCTCAAGGACGACGGTAGCAGCGACGAGCTGGGGGGGATCGGGCCCGGTCGCGGCATGGCGCTGGTGACGTTCTGATGCGGGGGGCGAGGCCGAGGATGATGATGAGGCTGGGGCTGCTGGGGGCGATGCTGGTCGGCGCGACCGCGGTCGCTGGCTGCGGCGACAAGTCGGACGCCAACCTGATCCACGTGGTGATCGACGCGACCAAGCTGTCGCCGACCGAGCGCATGGTGATCACGTCGCTGTCGGTCAGGGTGACGGGCGACCGGGTGCCGGTGGATCACACCTACCCGATCGGGAACCAGCTGGCCGATGGCGAGACCTCGTTCCCGTACTACCCGGGGATCGACAGCGGGATCCTGGTGTTCCGCGTCGGCGTCAACGACGTCAACGGCACCGAGCTGTCGTGGACCGAGCGCGCGGCGGAGGTCGGTGGCGAGGTCCGCATCGAGCTGCAGCTGGGGGCGCAGTATGACGGCGGCGTGGGAGAGGTGGACGGCGGCGAGGTCGATGGTGGCGACATGTGCGCGGGCGCGGCGTGCGGCGTGGACGACGGCTGCTGCGCGTCGGGCTGTACGCCGACGACCGATCGCGACTGCAACGGTTGTGGCAACGGGCGCCTGGAGACCGGCGAGACCTGCGATCCGCCAGGCAGCTGCCTGAGCTGCGACGACATGAACACCTGCACGGTCGACACCATGACCGGCAGCGCGGCGGCCTGCACCCTGCTGTGCAGCCACACGCCCAAGACGTGCAACGCGACCGCCACCGACCAGTGCTGCCCGATGGGCTGCACCGCGGCCACTGACATGGACTGCGCCGGCTGCGGCAACGGCACCATCGACACCGGCCTGGGTGAGACCTGCGACCCGCCAGGGACCTGCCCGACAGCGGCGACCTGCGTGGGCGACGGCAACAACATCCGCACCTTCGTGGGCGCCGCTGCGACGTGCAACGCCAGGTGCAACACGGTGGCGCGACCCTGCTCGAACGTCAGCGACACCTTCTGCCCGAGCGCGTGCACCGCGGTGACCGACGTCGACTGCGCGGGCTGCGGCAACGGCCGCATCGAGGGCACCGAGTCCTGCGACCCGCCAGCTTCGTGCCCAACGGCGGCCAGCTGTGTCAGCGACGCCAACAGCATTCGCACCTACTCGGGAACGGCAGCAACTTGCACTGCGCGCTGCACGGCCATGACCAGACCGTGCAGCCGGACCGATGACGGCTTCTGTCCCACAGGTTGCACCGCGGTGACCGACATCAACTGTCCGGGTTGTGGAAACAACGTGGTCGAGCCCATGCTCAACGAGACCTGCGACGGCAACTGTCCGACCTGTCCAACCACTGGCGGGTGCTTTGCCGGGTCGACCGGCAGTGCCGCAACCTGCAATCTGGTCTGCGGCGCTGGCAAGACCACCTGCGATCGCACCGCGAAAGACGGCTGCTGTGTCTTCCAGGGCGTCAACATGGGCTGCAGCAGCGATGGTCGATTGTTCCCTCAGGACGTCGACTGTGTAGCGACGAGCTGGCAGGTCTACCCCTGGGGCCAGCGCATCGGCCACGTGGTCTATCCGGCCGGCGGCTGTACCACCGTGAGGATCTTCGGCATGCCGCCAGGGAGCTACTCCATTACGACATGCTTCACGGGCACCGACACCGTCCGTGGAAACCCGCGCATCGAGTCGGTGATCGACAACCTCAACAACACCTACCCCGACGCCATTAACCGCGACTGCACCGAGCCCACCGCGGTCCCCAACATCGCCCGCTATATGTGCACGGGGGGCCAGGCCTGCACAGGAAACAACTCGGGTGGATTTCAGACCCGCGCCGGAACCAGCTACCTCGATGTTCGCATCTGCAGCGATGATGGAGCAGCTGGTGACGTGCCGCTGAACGTCTTCTACAACGCGGCGGCCAGCCCCAATCCGGGCTGAGGACTCGGTTCAGAGAATGGACTCGTCGGCCCCCATGTCGATGTCGACCGCTGGCCGCGGATCTCCATCGTAGTCAAACGGAACGAAGCGGCTGTCGTCGCCGCTGTTCCTCGCTGGCGAGAAACGCATGATATGAAAATCCCCGGTGCCGGGACTGACGAACAGGGGGTCCATGTCGATGATGCCCATGCCCGTACCTCCCTCCACCACCGAGTAGGTCAGGGGGCAGCCTCCGTTGTTTGGCGCGCCTGTGTTGCCGTGGATGATGTTGTTGGCCATCGATGTAGCTCCTAGCGCATTGCAGAAGATCCCCGAGAACTGAAGGCTCGAGCTGGCCGACTTCATGTTCTGTGAAACGGTGTTGAATTCGAAGCGACCGGTAGGCATCGCAAGTGGGCCAGGGCCGAGGTACACACCACCGCCCTGGTTGCCGACGATGAAGTTGTTGGTGACACTGAAGGTGGAACCACTCGAGATCGAGAGTCCGGCGCTTCCGTTTCTGGCGATCAAAGAGCGGTCCATGGTGAGGTCGCAATCGTGGACCTCCACGCCGTATGAGCCGTTGTCGACGACATGAACCTGGCTGACGCTGAGTCGCGTTGGGGCCCCCGTCTCGGAAGCGCAGATGACGGCGAAATTGACTCCACCTGGTGCGCCAGTGACCCTTAGGCCCCGGACCGTGACATCAGACCCGGCCCGAACGGCAAGGGTGTCCTGGCCCGCGGCGCCGCCTGTCGTCAGCGTTGCGCCATGCGCGACGATCGTCACCGCCTTGCCAGAGATCAGCACGCTCTCCGTATAGGTGCCCGGAGCCAGGTGGATGAAACGACGAACCCCGGCTTTGTCCAGGCCTGCGCCGAGGGTGAGACACCTCGTCGCTCGGGAACCGCACGACACGTCGCTGCTGCCGTTGGTCGCCACATAGATGACATCCCCCTCGGCGACGCAGGTTCCCTGAGCAGTGTCGCAGACGCCCGAGGAGCACTGAGAGTCGGAGCTGCACTCGAGGCAGCGCCCAGTGATACAAAGTGGGCGCCCGGGGTTCCGTGCGAGGCACTCAGCTGGGGCAAGACAAGCCCGACAGACCACATCGCATATGGGGAGGTCGGTTCCACAGGCTGCCGAACTTGCACACTGCCCCCCATCGATTGCAGCATCGATCGCTGCATCCGAGGACCCGCCGGCGTCTGCCACTCGCCCGTCTGTCATGCCCCCGTCGCCAGGGGCCGCCGTGACGCAGGTGTTCGCGAGGCCTTCGCTGCCTGCAGCCGTGCCTGTCAGGTCACAGAGGGGGCGAGCTGGATCTTCGCAGTCTGCGCTGGTCTTGCAGTAGAGCGGGTCGCGCTCCTTGCAGCTGGTGGCGAGGAGGATGAGGGCGCACAGGGCGAGGCGGGTCATGGCCAGACTCCGGTGAGGGCGAGGGTGGCGCCGCCGGGGATGGGGGCGATGGTGGCGATGGGGTGCTCCGCGGGGCGGGAGTCGGTCAGCAGCATGTAGATCCCGGCGCCGAGGGCGACGGCGGCGCCGCCGAGGGTGATGTAGCCGGCGGTCGAGGTCGAGTAGCGTTCTGGGCAGCGCGCTGGGCCGTCGCAGGCGCCGTCGCCGTCGATGACGAGGAGCGTGACGCCGGCGCCAGCGGCCGCGACACCGGCGCCCAGGGTGAGCCACTTCAAGGCCCCGAACCGCCGTGATCGGCGGGGCGCTGGCGCGCGGGACGCGGGAGCTGGCCTGGGCAGAGGTTCGACGCCTGGGAGGGGCTTGCCGTCGGCGAGGAACTTGCCGAGGGCGCGCAGTTGCTCGCGGCCGGGTGTGGTGGGCTCGAGCCACACCATGGCCTCGCGGGTGGCGCGGGCCGAGTCCGCGTCGAGGAGGGTACCGACCAGGGCGCGGCGGCCCTCGATCTCACGCACGCCGATCAGCGCGACCTGGCGAGCGCCGAGGAGGACTCCGAGGTCGGCCGCGGCGGCGAGCCCTGCCTGCACACTGCCCGTCAGCAGCGCGGGTGCGGCGCCGGTGCGCAGCGCGGCGTCCAGGGCCCACTTGATGCGCAGCTCCTGGTTCTGACCCGCTGCGAGGCTGACCAGGTGGACGCGGCCCTGGGCGCTTCCGCGCTGCACGAAGACGCGGTACTCGCCAGCATAGAGGTCGGCGACGTGGACATCACCGACGCCGATGTAGCGCTCGTTCACGAAGATCACGGCGGTCAGGTCGTCGACCACGACGTGCAGGCTGGACTTCGGCCGGGCGTCGAGCGCCTCGCGGACCCGGCGCAGAAAGTCGATGGGCTCGGGGCCGTACTGCCGCCGGCTGAGCTCGCGGTCGGGGAAGTCGCGCAGATAGTCGGCCGCGACGGAGTTGGCGTCGTCGGCGCGCCCCAGCCGCGACCGCGCCAGCATCAGCCCCACGTGGGCACGGGCGGTGAAATCGCGCAGGCTCTGCTCGCGCGCCACGGTCGCGGGGCGCGCACGGAGGGCAGCCAGCGCCTCCGTGAGCTTGACCTCGGCAGCTTCGAAGTCGCCGCGCGTGAAGGCCTGGTAGCCAGCGTCGATCAGCGCGGTCCAGCGCAGGACGTCCTTCGACTCGAGCGTGTCGCCGGGACGCGAGATCTGTTTGTCGACTTCGTCACTGAGCGCGGCACCGGTCCGGAACCCGCGCTTGGCGAGCTCGGCAAGCGCCGGGCTGACGAGGTCGCCTTCGTCACCCGGTGACGTGCGATGCGTGAGCGCGACCGGCGCGGCCACGCCCGGCGACGCCAGGACGGGGATGAGGGCAATGCTGGTGAGGAGGGTCAGCAGTCGCATCGGGCTTGTCATCCTCGTGAGAGGTCTGGGAGAGCCTACCTGTGGCAGACACGGGCCTGCGTCCTTGCGTGTGCGGTCGCTGGTCACCAGGGTAACCCGGCGGCGAGCCGAACCCTCTGGTGGCGCGCAGCCCGGTAATCCTGACCGCGTCACGGCTGCGCTCCTGTCGGTTTGGGGAAGTCCTCGCAGTTGCCGGAGACGCCGTGGTTCTGCTCGTACTCCGCGAGCGCGCGCTGGGTCATGCGGGCGTGCTCGTTGTCGGTCCCGAGGTGGTCGTCGTGTTTCGGGTGGCCAACGAAGAACTGCATGCCGCCGCGTAGACGCCGGTAGCCGCAGTCGGAGGTCGAGTCGTAGCCAAGCCCCGCGATCCCGGTGATGATCACCTGGTCGATCTTGGAGTAGTCAGTGTGCTGGGGGAACACCGAGCGGATCGGGGTGCGGCGTCCGTCGGGCGCTTCGAAGGCGTAGGCCTCGTCGCGCACGATGCCGCGGGTGAACAGGACGCCGCTCGCTGGCACGCGCCAGACCCGCTGGCCATGCTCGGCCACGAAGCGCTGGCCGAACTCGGGATCCTGCTTGATGAGGACCCAGCCGCGGTAGCCCTCGGGGATGAGGACGAGATCGTCGCCGGCTTTTCGGCAGCCCCCGAGCACGGCGCAGAGAGCTCCGAACATGATGAGCCACTTCATCGGGGGTCCTCCTCGACCTCGTCGCCGAGGATGCCACCGTTCATGAGGTTCTCGTACGTGGGGTCTCCTTCATCGATCTCCTGGCGCATCTTGCGGTCGATCATCCTCGCGGTCGGTCGTCGTCGCCCCTCGCCGCGCTGGTTGAACCTGGCGGTCGAGATCTGACCACCGCGCTGCAACACGCCGGTCACATGGCCGGCAGCGTCGACGGTCAGCTCGACCTCGAAGCTGCCCATGGAGTAGGTGTCGTCGCCCCACAGGGCGAGAGTCGGACCCGCGAACGAGCCCTTGTTGGTGGCGAAGCCGTGGATGAGGACCATGGTCCCGGTGGCGTCCTCGAGCAGGACCTCGGCGTTGGGGAAGCCGTCGCCAGCCATGTGGCCCTTCACGAGCAAGGTGCCGTGGTCAGTGGCCTGCAGGTGGAAGGTGGTGTCGAGGTCGATGTCGGGTGCCAGCAGCACGAGGGGATTGCTGGCGGCCATCTTCTGGGTGAGGTCGAGCGTGTCGCCGTGGTGCTGGCTGCGCAGGCTGTCGCCACTGGCGCCAGCCTTGGCGTTCGGCGGCGCACCGAATGGGTTCTGCCGGCTGGTCATGGAGATCGAGCGTGCGAAGGGCCCATCGGCGTGTGAGTCGTCGCTCTGCGCCTCGTTGTGATGGGCCAGGCCGGTGACCAGGTCGAAGCTGATGGTCTTGCGCAGTCGCGAGGTCGTCACGGCGGGGTTGTCGCGTCTGGTGCTGAAGCCGCGGTCGTCGCCGCGGAAGCCGCCGCCGAAGTGGGCGAAGGGGGCGAAGGAGCGGATGTGGAGCTTGAACTGGCGTGGCGCGGGCTGGGTCCAGGCGCCGTGGGCGGTGGCGCGGGTGGCGGCGCTGGCCTCGACCGAGGCGACCGGCTCCTCGCTGCTGTTCTGGGCGTCGTGGAGGTGGCTCCACAGGGTGCCGCTCACGGGCCAGACGTGCGTGGTGAGGGCGGCGCGCAGGTAGCGCAGGTCGACCGGGCGGGCGCTGTGCTCGGTGATGGCGAGGGCGGCGGCCTTGCGGCGCTCGGCGCGGGCATGGCCGACGATGCGCAGCAGGGCGCCACTGAGCTCGATGACGCGGTCGAGCTCGTGGCCGAGGCGGGCCAGGGCGGCGAAGGGCTCGCTGGGTTTCGGCGGCGGCTCGGCGAGCTGCTGGCCGGCGTAGCGGTGGACCGCGAGCTGGTCGAGCAGCTCGTGCAGCAGGGGGAGGGCCTCGGCGTGGTGCTGGGCGACCTGTTCGCGGGCGAGTTCGAGGGCCGCACGCGCGGCGTGCTGGGTGGTCAGGTGGTCGTGCTCGAGCTGTGAGGTGTGGACGGCGTTGCGCAGGCCGCGCACGAGGACCCAGGGCAGCGCGGCACCAGCGCGTGACAGGCTGTCGGTGAGGGTGCGCTTGCCGGGGACGGCGGCGCGGGGACCTCTCTGGTGGTCGTGGGCGCGATCGCCCGCGTGGGACTGCTGGTGGGTGTGCTGTCTGCCCATGGCCGGCCTCCGCGGAGGTCTTCGGCGCTGGCGGGCGGTTGTTGCGTCGGTGCTGGCCAGTTGACCCCGGGCGACCGCGCCGCCGTGGCCAAGGTGGCGCAGGACCGAGGGGTTTCCCGGGCCTCAGCCGCCCGAGAGGGCCTGCAGGATGAACAGCTTGTCGGTGGGGGCCAGGGGGTCGCTGAGGCGGAGGCGGTCGCGGATGGGCTCTTCGCCGATGAAGATGTTGACGTGGCGGCGCAGGCGGCCGGTCTCGTCGATGATGTAGCTCGCGAAGCCGGGGTAGCGGCGGTCGAGCTCGTCGAGGACCTCGCGCACGGTCGCGCCGGGGACGGCGCTGTCCTGCAGGGTGGGGAAGAAGCGCAGCAGGTGCCGGGTGAAGGCGACCTCGGGCATCAGACGAAGCGCACCGAGTGCACCGGCGGGAAGTTGTGGCCGACGCAGCGCCAGCTGTCGCCGCGATCCTCGGAGATGTAGACGTTGCCGGTGGTGCTGGCGAAGGCGACGCGGCCGGCGCGGGCGTCGAGCGCGTGGCGATACACGATGTCGTAGCTGTGCTCCTGCGGCAGCCCCTCGCGCAGCGCCTGCCAGGTCGCGCCGCCGTCGCTGGTGCGGGCCACGAACAGGCCGCCCTTGACGCTCATGCGCTCGTTGTCGCCGGTCGCGGGGACCACCCAGGCGGTCAGCGGATCGCGCTCGTCGGCGGCGATGGGGAAGCCGAAGTGCACGGCCTGCTCGGCGTGGCTGACCCGCTTCCAGCTGCGCGCGCCGTCCGCGCTGGTGAACACGCCGGTGTGGTTCTGCTGCCAGAGGCGGTCGGGGTGGGCCGCGCACAGCGCCACGAAGTGTGGATCGTGGCCCCACTCGGCCTCGGGGTTGGGCAGGTAGTCGTTGAGCATGCCGCGGTTGGCGCCCGCCCAGGTGCGCCCGCCGTCGCGGGTCTCGACCACACCGGCGCACGACACCGCGACGTAGAGGTGGTTGGAGTCGCGCGGGTCGACGACGACCGAGTGGATGCCGGGCACGAACTCGCCGTAGGCGATCGCGGCCGGGGTGCCGCCCCACTGGTTCTTGCTGGTGGCCGGGCCGGCGAACAGATCGCCGCCGCGGCTGTCGTGGTTCCACAGCGGGCGGTTGAGCTCCCAGGTGTCGCCGCCGTCGCGGCTGGTGAACAGGCCGCCCGGCAGCGTGCCGGCGTGGATGACGCCGGGCTGATCGGCGCCCGCGAAGCCCAGCATCCAGACCTTGAGCAGGGCGGCGTCCTTGTAGGCCGGCGGGGCGTCGGGGTTGGGCTCCTGATCGGGCAGCGGCAGGTGCTGCTCGATGAAGCGGGCTCCCTTGGGGTAGGCCAGCTGGCTCTGGTTGTCCCAGGTCGCGCCGCCATCGCGGGAGCGTGACAGCTTGGGCCCCCAGTGCGCGTGATCCATGGCCGCCCACAGCGTGCCATCGCGCGGGTCGGCGGCGGCGTAGCTGATCGACATCCCTGCGTGGGCGATCGGGCGCGGCGTCCAGCCGCTCGCCTTGCGATCGAGGATCAGGGTGCCCTTGCGTGTGCCCAGCAGCAGTTGGTCCGACATGGGCGGACCATACCATCGACCGCGGCGCGCCCTGGACCCTAGGCGCAGGTCGGCATCACGTCGGACCAGTCGTCGAAGGCGTCGAAGTCGTCGTTGGCGGGGCGCGGGGTCGGCGGCGACGCGGCGGGCCTCGGAGCGGCGGCGCTGGGCGGCTGGGCAGTGGCCAGCAGGTGGTCGAACGCGGTCTGGAACGGGCTGGCTTCGCGGGTCCAGGGGGTGTCACAGGGGCGAGCGGGCATGACCAGGACTACAGCAAGCGGCACGCCAGGGGCGGACATCATTCAAGTGCTTGATCTTGCGTGTGCGACGTTGCCTGCCAGGCTACGAGGGTGCCAACTCCGCAGTGCCACATGTGCCAGCGCGGCTACTTGCGGAAGCTGTCGAGGTTGATGCCGAAGCGCTTGGCCCAGCGGCGGATCTGGACGCGCTCCTTGCCCATGGCGCGGGCCACGGCGCTGACGTTGCCCTGGTGCTCGGTGCACAGGGCCAGCAGATCGGCGCGCAGGCGCTCGTCGCCGCTGGTCAGCGGGGTGCCAGGCGCGACCGGGGCGGCGGAGGCGTCGGTCAGGCCGAGGCCGCGGCGCAGATCGTCGGGTAGGTGCTCGAGCTCGATGGCGCCGCCGCTGAGGGCGACGGCGGCGACCAGGGTCTTGCCGAGCTCGCGGATGTTGAGCGGCCAGCTGTAGTCGAGCAGCGCGCGCGCGGCCTCGGCGCTGAGAGTGACGGAGTCGGCGCGCTCGGGCAGCTGGCGCTCGAGCAGCGCGGCCAGCAGCAGGCCCAGGTCCTCGATGCGCTCGCGCAGCGGCGGCAGCGTCAGGGTCCAGCCGGCGACGCGGCCGAGCAGGTCGGGGCGGAACTTGCCGGTCTCGACCATGGCGTCGAGATCCTGATGCGTGGCGGCGCACAGCTGGACGTCGACCGGGGTCGCCTTGGTGGCGCCGACCGGGGTGACCTCACGCTCCTGCAGCACGCGCAGCAGCGCGGCCTGCGAGGTCAGCTCGAGATCGCCGATCTCGTCGAGGAACAGGGTGCCGCCGTCGGCGCTGCGCACCAGCCCCTTGCGGTCCTCGAGCGCGCCGGAGAAGGCGCCCTTGCGGTAGCCGAACAGCTCGGTCTCGACCAGGCTGTCGGGCAGCGCGCCGCAGTTGACCGGGACGAAGTCGCCACGCCGGCCCGACAGCGCGTGCACCGCGCGCGCGACCAGCTCCTTGCCGGTGCCGGTCTCGCCGCGCACCAGCACCGCGACCGAGGCGCGCGCGACCTGGGCCAGGGCGTCGAAGCGGCGCGCCAGCGGCGGCACCAGGGTGCCCAGGCCGGGCGCCTGCGGCTGGAGCTGCGCGGCGTCGAGGTCGATGGCGTCACCGACCGCGGACGGCACGGCGTCGCGGAACATGAAGAAGGTCTGGCCGATCTCGATGACGTCGCCGTCGCCGAGGCGGGTCACGGTGGCGGGCTCGCCGTTGACCACGGTGCCGTTCTTGGACTGGGCGTCATGGGCGGTCCAGCCGCCGTCGCTGCGCAGGATGCGCGCGTGCGTGGTCGAGGCCTGCGGGTCGGGAACCCGGATGGTCAGGCGGCGACGTTCGCCGTCGCGCTCGCGGGTGGCGGCGCGGACGCGGCCGCGGCCGACCACGACCTCGTCGACGTTGACCAGCGGGTAGCGCGCTCCGGCGGCCAGCAGGCGGTGGCGCTCCAGCACCAGCATCAGGTAGGGCGCGGGACGCTCGGTGGCGCGCGCCAGGCGCACCGAGCGCGACTGCGTCAGATCGACGTCGCTGTCGAGGAAGTCGTCATCCACATGCGAGCCGCTCATGGCTCACACCCTGGCGCAGTCGTGGTCGCTCCCCGGGCCGTACCCATCACCGGGCGTGAGTATCACACAACCCGGACGCCAGGAGCGCCGCCAGCCGCGCCGGATCCGGCAGCCCGCGGGGCAGCAGCCAGGCCTCGGCCGAGGCGCACAGGGCGCGGCCGTCGTCGCCGCCGAGGTAGCGCCCGCGCGCCCAGCGCACGCCATGCGCCATCAGCGCCATGCCGTGGCCGTCCGCGGTGGCCTCGCCGGCCGCCAGCAGGGCCAGCGCGCGTGGGCGATCACCCTGCTGCGCCGCGGCCACGCCGCGCATGACGTTGGCCATCGCGGTCGCGCCCGGGCGCCCCTCGCGCGCCATGCGGTCGGCCGCGTCGGCAGCCTCGCGGTGCAAGGCGGGGCGGTCGGGGTGCCCGTGCGGGGTCGCCGCGGCCAGCGCCAGCGCGGCGCGTGCGCGCAGCGAGCTGGCCACGATGCGCACGTGCTGCACGTGCATCAGGTAGGATCGGCGCAGCGTGGGCCAGAAGGCGCGCATGCGATCGTAGGCGCCGCGCGCGTCCCCGTCGTACAGCTCGAGCTGCGCCTGCACGTTGAAGACGCCCCAGCGCCGGGTGAAGCCGCTGGAGGGCAGGGCGGCGATCTGCGCGCGCAGCTCGCCGATGTCCTTGCCCATCATGCAGCCGACCAGCGCCAGCGGCAGCTTGAGGTACTGCGCCTGGTGCTGGTTGCCGCGCTTCTCGGCCAGCTCGGCCTCCAGCTCGAGGCGGCCGATGCGCTCGCGCACCTCGGCGAAGTCACCCAGCTGCATCAGGATCTGCAGCACGGTGCCCTGCAGGAAACGCAGCTCCCAGCCGGCGCCGCGCACGCGGGTGCGCAGCATGCGCTCGGCGTCCTCGCAGATGGGGCGCGCCTTGCGCCACTCACCGCCGTAGTGCAGCGCGGTGCCGGCGGCCAGGCCGCTCAGCGCCAGGGCGTGATCGTCGCCGGTGCGCTCGGCGATGCGGCGCACCGTCTCGGTGACCTCCAGCGCGCGCGCCACGCCGCGGCCGCCCAGCGCGGCCATCGACAGGCCGTAGATCGCCAGCGTGCGCGCGATGCGCCGCGGATCGCCCGACTCCAGCGCGAACAGCACGGCGCGGGCCTGGAAGTCCATCGCGCGCAACGGATCGACGAAGACCAGGCCGGTGCCCGCGGTCCAGCAGGCGTCGGCCCGCCGCAAGAGCTCTTGCGGGGCGCCGCCCTGGCTGTCGCGGAACTCCAGGCCACGCAGGCGCACGCGGGTGCGGTGCCAGAGGTAGGACGCCAGCGAGACGCGGCGATCCTCGGGCAGGGTCAGCCCGACGTCGGCCAGCACGCCGCGCAGCAGGGTCAGCCCCTCGTCGATGCGCTCCTCGTGCAGCAGCTGCTCGACCGCCAGGCGGCGCAGCTCCAGCGCGGCGTCGCCGCTGGTGCGCGCGGCGGCGGCCCGGAAGGCGCGCGCGCCCTCGACGGCGCGGTCGGCGTTGACCAGGGCGTGGCCGAGCTCGACCAGCACCGGGCGCTCGACCTCGTCGCCCCCGGGCAGGCCGAGGTCGAGGGCGCGCTGGTACAGGCGGGCGGCGCGATCGAAGGCCAGCGCGGCGCGCGCGTGCTCGGCGGCCTCCAGGGCGTAGCGGGCCGCGCGCGCGGCCTCGCCGGCGGCGGCCCAGTGCACCGACAGCGCCTCCAGGTCGCCCGAGCCGCGCGTCTCCAGCACGCCGGCCAGGCGCCGGTGTGCCGCCGCCAGGACCTCGCCGTCGAGCGAGCGCAGCAGCGATTCACGCACCCGGTCGTGGTAGCACTCGACCAGATCCGCCGCGCGCAGCCCGCGCGCCGCCACCAGGTGGGCGCTGCCGAGCTCGCCGATCAGCGGCGCCAGCGCCGCGCTGTCGACGTCCGCGACCTCGGCGGCGATGTCCTGTGCCACCGGGCCGCCGGCCACCGCGATGGCGCCGAGCAGCCGCTGCGCCGGCGCCTCGAGCCGCCCGATGCGCGCCTGCAGCGCGTCGTCGAGCAGCAGCGGGCCGGGCAGGCCGCGCTGGTGACGCACCAGGGCGTCGATGAACAGCGGGTGGCCGTCGGCCTCGTCGACGATGCGGGTGAGATCGGCTTGCTGCGCGCCGCCACCGAGCAGGTGCAGCGCCAGGTGGCGCGCCTCGTCGCGCGGCAGTCGCGGCACCGGCAGCACGCGCACTGGCCCGGGCAGCCCGGCGCAGAGCTCGTCGGCGGGCCGACCACCGCCGGTGCGCACCGTCGCCACCACCAGCAGGCTGGGCGCCACCGGGCCGCGCAGCACGTCGGCCAGCAGCGCCAGGCTGTCGGCGTCGGCGCGCTGCACGTCGTCGATGGCGAGGACCACCGGTCGGGCGCGGCCGAGGCGGGTCAGGAGCTCGCGCAGCGTGGCGAAGACCACGCGGCGGATCTCGTGCGGGTCGCGGATGGCGGCCGGCTCGCCCGCGCTGCGCGAGAGGCGCGCCAGCACGGGGAAGGCCTGCGCCAGCCGCGCGGCGTCGGGCGGTGCCAGCGCGGCCACCTCGGCGTCGCCGAGCTCCTCGAGGTGGTGGCTGAGGGCGTCGATGACCCCGTCGACGGCCTTGAAGGGCACCGACTCGCGCTCGTAGCAGCGCCCTGCCAGCACCAGCACCTCGGCGGGCAGCGCGGCCACGAAGGCGCGCATCAGCGTGCTCTTGCCGACGCCCGACTCGCCCTCGACCAGCACCGTGCGCGCGCCGGTCCGCGACGCGGCCAGCTCGTCGGCCAGCACGCCGAGCTCGCTGCGCCGGCCCACGAACGACGTCAGCGCGTCCGCGGCACGGACCTCGGGCGGCAGCGGCGCGCCGAGCTGGCGCAGCACCTCGGCGCCCCCGGGCCTGCGCTCCGGCTGCGGCGCCAGCAGGGCCATGCACAGGGCGTCGAGATCGGGCGGCGTGCCCGGCGTCAGCGCCGACGGCGGCATCGGCGCGATGCGGCGCTTGGCCTCCATGACGTCGATGACCGGCCCGCTGAAGGGCAGCTGCCCGGTCAGCGCCTCGTACAGCATGACGCCGAAGCTGTACCAGTCGCTGGCCGCCGAGTACTCGCCGAGCGCGTTCTCGGGCGCCATGTAGGCCGGGGTGCCGATGATCTCCTCGGAGTCGCGCCGGGTCTCGTTGATGTCGGCGGCCAGGCCGAAGTCCAGGATGACGACGCGCCCGGCCTCGGTGACGAGCACGTTGGAGGGCTTGATGTCGCGGTGCACGCGCCCCGCGCTGTGCAGCGCATGCAGTCCGCGCGCGAGCTCGCACAGCGCCGGGCGCAGTCGCACCTCGTCACAGCCGGGGCTGGCGCCGGCGCCAGGTTGCGCCACCATGCGCGCCCCGGTCAGCGCCGAGGTCAGGGTCTCGTCGAGGTCGGCCGGCGCGGTCACGCGCGCGCGCACGCGCTGGCAGAACGGCACGCCGTGCACCAGCTCCATGGTGAAGAACCAGCCGCCGTCCTCCTCCATCAGCTCGCCGAGGGCGACCAGGTTGGGGTGGGTCAGGCCGGCCAGCAGGCGGAACTCGCGCTTGAAGCGCACCAGCCCCTGGGCGCTCAGGCGGCGCAGGGTCTTGAGGGCGACGTCGGTGTCGCGCTCCCGATCGTGGGCCTGGTAGACCACGCCCATGCCCCCGGCCCCGAGCTTGCGCACGATGCGAAAGCGACCGCCGCTGAGCTCGGCGGGGATGGGGCGGGACATGGGTCGTTCATAGCAAGCCGTGCCGGCCAGGACCAGTCAGCTCGTCACATGGGCGGAACACTGGAACAGCTTTGCCGGCCGCCCTGGAACCCGCGTCTGTCCCAGGGTGTCGCCGCAAGCGCCGGAAATCACGAGGCGCCTGGGACCGTCCGGGTCGGCACGGCGCTGGCAATGCTCCCTGGCATGGCGACCCTGTGGAACACTGTCGAAGAGCGGAATCGCACCCTGGTTCGCAACGCTTTGGTGCTGTTCAACGCGGGCGAAGTCGACGCCTACCTGGAGCTGTACGACCCCGAGCTGGTGTTCCACGGCCTGCCGGTTGGCCTGCCGGCAGGGGCCGAGGGGGTGCGCGGCTTCTACCAGGGGCTGGCGGCGGCGTTCGAGGACGCGCACTTCGAGGTCGACTACATCATCGCCGCGCGCAGCCGCGTGGTGGTGCGCTACACCTTCCGCGGGCTGCACCGCGCCGGCTTCCTGGGCCGCGCCGCCACCGGTCGCCAGATCCACGCCAGCGGCGCCACCATCCTGCGCCTCAAGAACAACCGCTGCGTGGAGCGCTGGTCGGATCTGGACGTGGCGGGGGCCATCGACCGCGCGGCGGCGCTCGCGGTGGTGGACGACACCCCGACGGTGAGCATGCGCAGGTTCGAGGCCGCCTGAGCCCGCGCGGGCAGCGCGCCGGGAGCTGATTCTCGGTCCACTGGTTGCGCGCGCCGAGGCGCGGCGCAGACTTGGAGGGCGATTCGTTGACCCCTCTGGATCCCCGTTGTACATAGGGCCAGGCCCGGTTTTCGAGCGCGCCCACCAACCACGAGGACCTTCCTGTATGACGACGACGACGAAGAGCGATCTGCCTCCCGGCAGGCTGCGCAAGGTGCCCCTGCTTCCCCTGCGCGACATCGTGGTCTTCCCGCACATGGTGGTGCCGCTGTTCGTCGGGCGCGAGAAGTCGATCGCGGCGCTGGAAGAGGCCATGCAGCACGACAAGGAGATCTTCCTGTCGGCGCAGAAGAAGGCCAAGACCAACGAGCCCAGCGAGGACGACATCTTCGCGGTCGGCACCCTGGGCACGATCGTGCAGCTCTTGCGCCTGCCCGACGGCACCGTCAAGGTCCTGGTCGAGGGCAAGCGCCGCGGTCGCATCAAGAAGTTCATCGCGCGCGACGAGTTCTTCCAGGTCGAGGTCGAGGAGCTGGTCGAGCCGGCGGAGACGTCGGTCGAGACCGAGGCGCTGATGCGGTCGATCTACGCCACCTTCGAGACCTACGTGAAGCTCAACAAGCGCATCCCGCCCGAGATGCTGATCTCGGTGCAGACCATCGATGATCCGGCGCGGCTGGCCGACACCATCGGCGCGCACCTGTCGCTCAAGCTGGCCGACAAGCAGGCCATCCTGGAGACCGAGCGCGCCAGCGCGCGCCTCGAGAAGCTGTTCGAGCTGATGCAGGCCGAGATCGAGATTCTCCAGGTCGAGAAGAAGATCCGCACCCGCGTCAAGAAGCAGATGGAGAAGACGCAGAAGGAGTACTACCTCAACGAGCAGATGCAGGCGATCCAGAAGGAGCTCGGGGAGCGCGACGAGTTCAAGAACGAGATCCAGGAGCTCGAAGACAAGATCAAGAACAAGAAGATGTCGAAGGAGGCGCAGAGCCGGGTCAAGAAGGAGCTCAAGAAGCTCAAGATGATGAGCCCGATGAGCGCCGAGGCCACGGTCGTGCGCAACTACATCGACTGGGTGCTGTCGCTGCCCTGGGAGGACAAGACCCAGGACAAGCTCGACATCACCGAGGCCGAGCGGCTGCTCGACCAGGACCACTACGGCCTGAAGAAGGTCAAGGAGCGCATCCTCGAGTACCTCGAGGTGCAGGCGCTGGTCGAGAAGGTCCGCGGGCCGATCCTGTGTCTGGTCGGGCCGCCCGGCGTCGGCAAGACTTCGCTGGGCAAGTCGATCGCGCGCTCCACGGGGCGCAAGTTCGTGCGTCTGTCGCTCGGCGGCGTGCGCGACGAGGCG
>JADYYK010000023.1 GCA_020853705.1 Deltaproteobacteria bacterium | reverse complement strand
GCCTTCGACGGCGCCTGCGCGAAGCTGGCCAGGCGCACGCGCGCGGCGATCAGCAGATCGACACGGCGCTCGATGTCGGGCTGGTCTGCCCTCAGATTGACCCCGAACGGCGCGGTGGTGCGTGCGCGCACGTCGGCGATGGCGGCCTCCAGCTCGGTGAAGGTCATGGTCGCCGAGGCCAGGATGCCGAAAGCGCCGGCGGCGCTGGTGGCCGCGGTGAGGCGCGGGCCCGAGACCCAGCCCATGCCGGTCTGCACGATGGGGTAGCGCACCCCGACGAGGTCACAGAACGCGGTGTGCAGGCCGCTCACTTGAGCTCCGCCTTGCGGGTGCCGCGCGGGTCCAGGACCTCGCGGATGAGGCGCAGCTCGTCGGCCGTCGGGGCCCGCGTGGTGGGCACGTCGGCCCCGGGGGCGATGGCCAGCGGGAAGCCAGTGGCCGCCTGCACCGCCTCCGCGGTCACGCCCGGATGCAGCGAGCGCACCCGCATCGAGTGGTCGGGGGTCTCGAAGTCGAACACGCCGAGGTTCGAGACCACACGGCGCAGCTGGTGGAAGCGCGCCGCCGGCCCCAGCGCCGCGGCGCGGTCGTAGCCCAGCCCCGAGACCACGTCGCAGCGCGCCACGAAGGTGCGCAGCGAGTGCGCCGGCACCCAGTAGCTGGTGGGGTGGTTGATGGTGTTGCCGGGCGCGCCGCGCATGCCCAGCAGCTGGGACTTCGGTCGGCGCGGGTCACCGATGCTGGCGATGTTCTGGTTGCCGAAGCGATCGATCTGCGCCGCGCCCATCATCACGTGGCGGCGCCCCGACCACACCAGATCGAAGATCGACCGGTACGGCATCCAGCCCTCGGCGACGCCCTCGGGCGTCACCAGCGTGGCCACGCCGTCCGTCATCAGGAGGTCGGGCGCGAAGGTGGCGCGCGCCAGCCGGGCCCCCAGCGCGGGGATGACGCCGATGGGGCTGGCCAGGAGCTCCCCGTCGCCGCGCCAGGCCTCGGCGCAGGCGACCACGCACAGCTCGTCGAGCGTCGGGTCGGTCACTTGTGCACCTCGGCACCGCGCTCGCCCAGGCGGCGCCCATACTCGACCGCGTCACACTCCAGCCAGCGGGTGCGAAACTCGGCCCAGCGCGCGGGGTCACCGGCTGCGGTGGCGTACTCCTTCTGAAAGGCTTCATCGCGCGGGTAATCAGGTTCACACGATGTAAAGTGTGCGCCGCCTGGCGCCGCCACCACGCCGTCCACCAGCAGGCGCGACAGCTTGAGCGTGTGCACCGAGCCGCCGGCCGACAGCTCGGCGGTCTCGACGATGCGCTCGCACGACACGAAGCGCCGCTTCGCCGCGGCGCAGAACAGGTCGTCGAAGTACAGGTCCGGCCCCAGGAACTGGGTGTTGCCCGCGGCGTCGGCGCGGTTCATGTGCACCAGCGCGACATCCAGCGGCAGCGCCGGCATGGCCAGCAGGGTGTCGTCGCCATACGGGGACGCCACCGTCCGGAGCTCCGGGTTCAGCGTCATGATGTCCGAGCCCAGCCCCGCGCGCGTGGGCAGGAAGGGCAGCCGCAGCGCCGCCGCGTACAGCCCCCACTGCAGCATGCCCTCGTCGAGCTCCATGACCTCGACGGTGCCGGCCTGGCGCGCGGCGCGGAAGTGCGGCTCCAGCGGGATCGAGTCCAGCGACACGAAGCCGTAGATCACCTTCTTGACCTTGCCCGCCGCGCACAGCAGCCCGACGTCGGCGCCGCCGTAGGAGACGACGGTCAGGTCGCGCAGCGGCGAGCGCAGGATGGCGCGCACCAGCTGCATGGGCTTGCGGCGCGAACCCCAGCCGCCGATGCCGATGGTCATGCCGTCACGCAGCTCGGCGATGACGTCTGCCTCGGTGATGCGCTTGTCCTTCATGGTCTGGGGCCCGCCGTCACTTGTCGAAGCGGGCGTCGCGGCCTTCCACGAAGGCGGCGCGCGCCTCGTGCGAGACGCCCGAGAGGTTGAGCTCGAAGGTGTAGCCTTGCTCGTAGCGGTAGCTGCGCTTGACGTCGACGGGATCGATGCCGTTGAGGCAGTCCTTGGCGGCGCGCATCACGGTGGGGCTCTTGGCGGCGATCTGGGCCGCGACCTCGCGGGCGCGGGCGCGCAGCGCGGCGCGCTCGACCACGGCCAGCACCGCGCCGTGGTGGTGCAGCTCGGCGGCGGTGGCCCTGGCGCCCGTGAACACCATGGCGCGCAGCTTGTGCGGCGGCACCATGCGCGAGAGGTGGGTGGCGCCGCCCAGCGCGCCGCGGTCGACCTCGGGCAGCCCGAAGGTCGCGTCGGTCGAGGCGATGATGATGTCGGCGTTGCCCACCAGGCCGATGCCCCCGCCCAGGCAGTGGCCCTGCACGGCCGCGATGACCGGGACCGGGCACTCGTAGACCGCCGCGAACGCCGCCGCACAGCCGCGGTTGACGCCCAGCAGCGCCGAGTGATCCCCCGGCGGGGCCTTGGCCAGCTCCTTGATGTCGACGCCGGCGTTCCAGCCCTTGCCCTCGGCGGCCAGGATCACGACGCGCACCGCGGGGTCCTCGCCCAGGCGGCGCAGCAGCGCGGCCAGGTCGAACCAGCCCTGCACCGGCAGCGCGTTCACCGGCGGGTGGTCCATCACCACTTCGGCGATTCCATCGGTGATCTGGTGCGAGATCGGCATGGACACCCGGACTAGAACATGTTTCACTTTTGATGTCCAGCGCGAACCATGACGCAGCCAGCCAGCAGCCCCCCGATGACGACACCCGCGATGCTGGCCGCCAGCGCGGCGGCTTTCGGCGCGCGCCCGGCGCTGCTCGACGGAGACGTCCAGCTGAGCTACGCCGCCCTGGCCGCCGCCGTCCGCACCGCCACGCGCGCGCTGATCGCCACCGGCGTCGCCCCGGGCGACAAGGTCGCCATCTGGGCGCCCAACCAGTGGGAGTGGGTGGTCGCCGCCCTGGCCGCGCACGAGGCCGGCGCCGCGCTGGTGCCCATCTCGACCCGCTTCAAGGGCCACGAGGCCGGCGATCTGCTGGCGCGCAGCGGTGCGCGCACCCTGTTCACGGTGCGCGGCTTCCTGGGCACCGACTACCCCGATCTGCTGGAGGCCGCCGGCGCGCCGCTGCCGCCCACCACCATCGTCATGCGGGGCACGCCCAGCGACGGCACCCGCGACTGGCACAGCTTCATCGCCGCTGGCGCCAAGGTGCCGGACAGCGTGGCCGCCGCGCGCGCCGCCGCGGTGCGCCCCGAGGCTCTCAGCGACATCATCTACACCTCGGGCACCACCGGGCGCGCCAAGGGCGTCATGTGCACGCACGCCCAGTCGGTGCGCGTGTTCCGCGTCTGGGCCGACACCGTGGGCCTGGGCGCCGATGACCGCTACCTGGTGGTGGCGCCGTTCTTCCACACCTTCGGCTACAAGGCGGGCTTCCTGGCCGGCCTGATGACCGGCTGCGCGGTGCTGCCCCAGGCGGTGTTCGACGCCGGCGCGGTGCTGGCGCGCATCGCCGCCGACCGCGTCAGCGTGCTGCCCGGCCCGCCCACGCTGTACCAGTCGCTGCTCGCGCACCCCGAGCGCGCCGGGCATGATCTCGGCTCGCTGCGCCTGGCCGTCACCGGCGCCGCCGTGGTGCCGGTCGAGCTGGTGCACCGCATGCGCGACGAGCTCGGCTTCGACACCGTGCTGACCGCCTACGGCCTGACCGAGAGCACCGGCGTGGTCACCATGTGTCGCCCCGGCGACGACGCCGAGACCATCGCGACCACCTCGGGGCGCGCCATCGCCGAGGTCGAGGTCCGCGTGGTCGACGACGCCGGCGCGGAGGTCGCGCGCGGCCAGCCCGGCGAGATCTGGGTGCGCGGCTACAACGTGATGGCCGGCTACCTCGACGATCCCGCCGAGACCGCCGCCGCCATCGGTGACGGCTGGCTGCGCACCGGCGACATCGGCGTGATGGACGCACGCGGCTACCTGCGCATCACCGACCGCAAGAAGGACATGTTCATCGTGGGCGGCTTCAACGCCTACCCGGCCGAGATCGAGGCCGCCCTGCGCGCCCACCCGGCCATCGCCGAGGTCGCCGTGGTCGGCGCGCCCGACGAGCGCCTGGGCGAGATCGGCGTCGCCTTCGTGGTGGCCCGGGCCGGGACGCTGGCGGACCCGGCCGAGATCATCGAGTGGAGCCGCGCGCGCATGGCCAACTACAAGGTGCCGCGCAGGGTGGAAGTGGTGAACGCGCTGCCGGTGAACGCCAGTGGCAAGGTGCTCAAGTTCGAGCTGAGGAAGATGGCATGTGGCTCTCGGTCGTGACGTTTCGCTTCAAGAGTGATGACCTCGCGGCCGAGGAGGCCAACTACTTCGAGAACCACCTCGGGGTGGCGCGCACGCTGCCCGGGCTGCGCCACTACTTCGCAGGCAAGCTGCGCACGACGCGCAAGCTGACACCGACGCGGTATCGCGCTGGCATCATCACCTTCGACGATGGCATGGCAGCCGGCAGCGCCTTGATGCAGGGGCCGCTCGGCGCAGCGCTGATGGCCGACACCGCGGCGCACATGAGCAAGCTCGACAACCGCAACGGCAACGTCGACGTCGTCGTGGCGCCGCCCACGGGTGCTGGCCGCGACTGCTTCGTCCTGACCGCGACCTTCGGCGTGCGCGACGAGGCGCGCTACCGGGAGAAGCATGTCGGCCTGGCGCGCCGGCTGCCTGGACTGCGCGGCTACCTGGCCAGTCCGGGCCTTTCGCTGCTGGTGTTCGACGACTATGACGCCATGCGCGCCGCCTACCGGTCACCCGTCGGGCAAGAGGTCAACGCCAGCGCCGCCGCCGAGCTGACCGAGCTGCGCGTCAACTACGTGGATGCCCGCACCGAAGTTTGAAGATCTGGCGCGCGTCGAGGCCGAGTTGCTCGCGCCCGGCGCGCCCTTCGAGCTCGAGTGGGCCGACGTCCTCGGCGAGCGCATGCAGGTCTTCAAGCGCCGCCCGCGCTCGCTCGGCGCGCTGCTCGCGGGCGCGCGCGGTTTCGGCGCCGCCGAGGCCCTGGTCTTCACCGGCGCCGCCGGCCCCGGCCCCCGCCTCAGCTTCGACGAGCTGCTGGCGCGCGTCGCCAGCGTCGCCGCCGCCCTGCGCGCGCGCGGGATCGACCGCGGTGACCGCGTCGCCATCCTGGCCGCCAACTGCCCGGAATGGATCGTGGCGTTCTGGGCCACCGTCAGCCTGGGCGCGGTCGCGGTCGGCCTCAACGCCTGGTGGGCCGGCCCCGAGATCGCACACGCGCTGGCCGACGCCGACCCCAAGCTCCTGATCTGCGATGTCCGCCGCGCCGAGCGCCTGGACACCGCGAGCGCCCGCGTCCCCACCATCATCATCGAGCGCGACTTCAGCCCGCTGTGGCGCGCGCGCGGCGAGGCGCTGCCGGCCGTGGACGCGGCCGAGGACGACCCCGCCGTCATCCTCTACACCCGCGGCACCACCGGTCGCAGCAAGGGCGCCCTGCAGTCGCACCGCAACGTCCTCGCGCTGGTGGGCTGCAACTTCTTCCACGGCACCCGCATGCGCCTGGCCGCGCCGCCGCCCGCCGACGCGCCGCCGCCCAGTGTCCTCGTCACCAGCCCGCTGTTCCACGTCTCCGGCCTGCACAACGCCGCCGTCATCTGCCTGGCTGGAGGCATCCGCTCGATCTGGCTGACCGGCCGCTTCGACGCCGCGCACGCCCTGGCCACCATCGAGGCCGAGCGCGTCACCAGCTGGGGCTACACCCAGACCCTGCTGCACCGCTTGATCGAACACCCCGACGTCGCCACCCGCGATCTGTCCTCGCTACGCCAGCTCGGCGGCGGCGGCTCGCCGATCCCACCCGCGCTGCAGAGCCGCGCCCGGGCCGCCCTGCCCGGCGCCCGCACCACCATGGGCGTCGGCTACGGCCAGACCGAGTGCGCCTCGCTGGCGACGCTGAACCCCGGCGACGAGCTCTGCGCCTTCCCGCGCTCGGTCGGCCGCCCGCTGCCCACCGTCGCCCTCGAGATCCGCGACCCCGACGGCCGCCCGGTCCCCGACGGCGTCACCGGCGAGGTGACGATCCGCAGCCCGCTGGTGATGCTGGAATACTGGCGTAACCCCGCCGCCACCGCCGACGTCCTCGGCCCCGGCCGCTGGCTGCGCACCGGCGACCTCGGCACCCTGGAGGGCGGCCGCCTGACCCTGACCTCGCGCAGCCGCGACCTCATCATCCGCGGCGGCGAGAACATCTACCCCGCCGAGATCGAGCAGCGCCTGTCCGAGCACCCCGACGTCGCCGAGTCCGCCGTGATCGGCGTCGCCCACGAGTCGCTCGGCCAGGAGGTCAAGGCCGTCGTTGTTGCGCGCCAGGGAAAGCAGCTGGATCTGGCGGCGCTGGCCGAGTTCGTTCGCGCGGGGTTGGCCGACTTCAAGGTGCCCGCACACTGGGAGCTCCGCACCACCCCCCTGCCCCGCAACGCCGTCGGCAAGATCCTCAAGCACGCCCTGGATGGCGATGGCACGGTGATCCCGGACTAGGTTGCCGACCGCGCCCGCTTCGCGCGGCGCGAGCGCCGATTCGGTAGTACCCTCTGATGGATGCGAACCGCTCGCGCCAAGGTCGTGAGGGGAAAGATCGTCACCCGCGCCAGGTTCCCCGAGGGCACGACGCTGGTCTTGATGGTGGACGAGGCCCAGCCTCAGATCGCCCTCGACGACGACGACGAGAAGGCCTTCGACGACGCCGTGATCGCGGTCCGCAGGGGCAAGGCCATCCCTCTCGAGGCCTTTCGCGCCATTCTTCAGCGCCTCTGAGGAGCAAGCAGGTACTCAGAGGCCTGCGGGAACGTGGCGGCTCAGCCGGCGGCGGACTGGCTGAAGCCGGCCTGGACCTGGAGGAAGCGTTGCATGAGGTCGATGGTGACCGCGGGGGTCTCGATGATCGGCATGTGGCCGCAGTCGGAGATGATCTCGAGCTGGCCCCTGGGAAAGCGAGCGGCGGCGCTGCGGACCTTGGACAGGGGCACCAGGCGGTCGCGTTCGCCCCAGATGACCAGGGTAGGCACCGAGACGTCGGGGGCGCCGTCGTGGACGGTGGGCTGCATCAGGTCGGGCATCAGGTCGTGCACGACCTTGCACAGCTCGCTGAGCAGCGGCTCGCGGGGGCGGCCCATGGCGCCGCGGCGGAAGGCGCGGGTGTGGGCGTTCTCGCTGTGGAAGACGCGTGCCAGCAGCCTCATCGACGACGGGCCGAGGATGCGCCGCAGCACGGCGGGGTGAAACAGCATGCGGGCGCCCAGGCGCAGCAGCGCTGGATAGCTGCGCAGGCCGGCGGAGTTGATCAGCACCAGGCGCTCGACCTTGCCGGGCACGCACAGCGCGACCTCGGCGGCGACCTGACCGCCGGCGGAGTGGCCGACCAGGGTGGCGCGCTCGATGCCGAGGCCGCGCATGACCTCCATGACGGCGCGGGCGTGGCGGGCCAGGGACTGGCGGCCGTGCTTGTCGGAGCGGCCGCAGCCGGGCAGATCGACGCCGATGACGCGGAAGTGGCGTGCGAACACCGGCGCCAGGTGCTCGAAGTGGGTCAGATCGCCGCCCAGGCCATGGATGAAGATCATGGCCGGGCCGCGCCCGTGCTCGAAGTAGGCCACGTGGCCGACCTCGGTGTTCAGCGTGCGCGTCGGATAGGGAAACGTCGGCGAGCAGCGCGGACGCTGGAGGTCGCCGTGGCTGTCACGCGCCATAGGGCGGCACCACCGCACGGGCCTGCGCCAGCAGGCCGCGCACCGCCCCGCCCAGCTCCGCCGCCTCCCAGCGCGCGCCCTTGTCGACCGTGGGGCCCTCCGACCAGCCCTCGGCGATGCCCAGCTTGCCGCCCGCGAGCTCGAACACGCGGCCGGTCACGCCGTCGGAGTCGGCGCTGGCCAGCCAGGCCACCAGCGGCGCGATGTTGTCGGGCGCCATGGCGTCGAAGCCGGACTCGGGCGCCTTCATCATCTCGGCGAACACGGTCTCGGTCATGCGCGTGCGCGCGGCGGGGGCGATGGCGTTGGCGGTGACGCCGTAGCGGCCGAGCTCGGCGGCCTCGACCAGCGTCAGCGCCGCGATCCCCGCCTTGGCGGCCGAATAGGCGGCCTGCCCGACGCTGCCGCGCAGGCCGGCGCCGCTGGAGGTGTTGATGACGCGGCCCTGCACCGCGCCGGGTCCGCCGGCCTTGGCGCGCGCGCGCCAGTGCGCGGCGGCGTGCCGCGTCGGCGCGAAGTGGCCCTTCAGGTGGACGCGGATGACGGCGTCCCAGTCCTGCTCCTCGGCGGACACCAGCATGCGGTCGCGCACGAAGCCGGCGTTGTTGACCAGCACGTCGAGCCGGCCCCAGGCGTCGAGCGCGCGCGTGATCAGCGCCCCCGCCCCGGCCCAGTCGGCGATGTCGTCGTGGCTGGCGATGGCCTCGCCGCCGAGGCCGCGGATGAGCTCGGCCACCTCGTCGGCGGGGCTCTGCGAGCCGCCCTGCCCGTCCAGCGCGACGCCGATGTCGTTGACCACCACGCGGGCGCCCTGGCGCGCCAGCTCCAGCGCGTGGGCCCGGCCGATCCCGCGCCCGGCCCCGGTCACGATGGCGACGCGACCGTCACAGATCTTGCTCATTGCTTCCTCTTCCGTGGCAAACTGGACGCACTAGAACATGTTTCACTCGCCCTGTCCACAGGAGGACGCCTTGGCGGAGCCGCAGCAGCAGGAGCGCATGGATGGCAAGATCGTGGTGGTCACCGGCGGCAGCAAGGGCATCGGCCGCGCCATCGCCACGCGCTTCCTGGAGCTCGGCGCCGAGGTGGTCATCTGCGCCCGCAAGGCCCCGGAGACCCCGGTCAGCGTCGGCACCGGGGCCGCCAGCCGCGACGCCCACTTCGTCGCCGCCGATGTGCGCGAGCCCGACCAGGCCGCCCGCGTCATCGACGAGGCCGTCGCCAGGCACGGCCGCCTCGATCTCCTGGTCAACAACGCCGGCGGCTCGCCCCCCGCCGACGCCGCCACCGCCTCGCCGCGCTTCTCCGCCGCCATCATCGGCCTCAACCTGCTGGCGCCCCTGCACCTGGCCCAGCGCGCCAACGCCGTGATGCAGAAGCAGGACAGCGGCGGCCTGATCATCAACATCGCGAGCATCAGCGCGCTGCGTCCGTCACCCGGCACCGCCGCCTATGGCGCCGCCAAGGCGGGCCTGGTGCACCTGACGCAGTCGCTGGCCATCGAGTGGGCGCCGCGCGTGCGCGTCAACTCCATCAGCGCCGGCCTGATCCAGACCGCCGACACCGCGCAGCACTATGGCGACGCCGCCGCCCTGGCCCGCGTCGCCGCGACCATCCCGCTCGGCCGCCTGGGCCAGCCCACCGACGTGGCCGACGCCTGCGTGCTGCTGGCCTCGTCGGGGGCGACCTGGATCAGCGGCAGCAACCTGGTCGTCCACGGTGGCGGTGAGAAGCCGGCGTTCCTCGGGGCGGCGAGCTCATAGCTCCACGGCGTCGTGCTCGTGCTCGTGCTCGTGCTCGTGCTCGGCTACCGGGGCACGACGAAGGTCGCCCAGGCCTGCACCGCGACCCCGCCCCCCGCGCGCACGGCCGACAGCTCGAGGTCGACGCGACGCTCACCGGTGTCGCTCTCGTACTTCTTCACCACCTTGGCGCTGAAGTGCAGCACGTCGCCGGGCCAGCACTGCTCCTTCCAGCGCACGCGGGTCTTGCGCACGTTCTCGGGGCCCAGCCAGTCGGCGGCCCAGGTCGCCAGCGCGCCTGCCTGGAACATGCCGACCGCGAGCGGCGCGGGGTAGCCGGCGGCCCTGGCGAAGGGCTCGTCGTGGTGGATCGGGTTCATGTCGCCCGAGGCGCCCTGGTAGCGCACGAAGTCGGTGCGCGTCAGCGGGCCGAGCTCGCGCGGCGACGGGCCCTGGCCTTCGGTGAGGTCGTCCCAGCGCGGCGTCACTTGCCACCGCCCGTCGCGCCGCCTTCGTCGGGCGCGCGCTCGGTCTCGACGCCGGTCATCTTGGCGGTCGCGACCAGGCGGCCGGTGGCGTCGCGGAACTCGGGGACCATGACCGCGAAGGTCAGCACGCCGCCGCGACGACCGGCCTTCTCATAGAGCTCGGTCACCTTCGAGGTGCAGGTCAGCCGGTCACCGGCGCGCGGGGGCGGGCCGTGGAACTCGTACTCTTGCTCGGCGTGCATGCCGCGCTGCTGGTCCATCTTCAGGCGCGCCCACGGATTGGCGCCCTCGACCAGGGTCTCCCAGAACAGGATGGTGGTCAGGAAGGTGGGCGGGACGACCGCGCGCTCGGGCCGAAAATAGGCCGGATCCGCCCCGTGGGTGGCGCGGGCGAACTCGGCGATCTTGCCGCGCTCGACCTCCAGCGTGAACGGCGCGCCGCTGGCGCCGACGGCGTCCTTGTCCATGGTCATGGTGTCACGCGCGCTGGCTCGAGACCGACACCGTCTCGCCGGTCATGTAGCTCGCATAGTCGCTGGCGAGGAAGACGATCACGTTGGCGATCTCCCAGGGCTCGGCGGCGCGACCGAAGGGTTCGCGCGCGGTCAGCTCTTGCAGCAGCTCTTCGCTGGTGACGCGGGCCAGGAATGGATGCATGGCCAGCGAGGGCGCCACCGCGTTGATGCGGATGCCCGACGGCGCGGCCTCCAGCGCGGCGCAGCGGGTCAGCGCCATCACGCCGGCCTTGGCGGCGGCATAGTGAGCCTGGCCGACCTGGGCGCGCCAGCCCAGCACGCTGGCGTTGTTGACGATGACGCCGGCGCCGCGTGGCACCATGTGGCGCAGCGCCGCGCGCACGCAGCGGAAGGTGCCTGTCAGCGTCACGTCGAGGACGCGGGCCCACTGCTCGTCGGTCATGTCGATGACGCTGGCGGTGCCGCCCAGACCGGCGTTGTTGACCATGACGTCGATCCGCCCGGCGGCGGCGACGGCGCCGTCGACCAGGCGCTGTACGTCGGCCTCCTTGGTCACGTCACAGACGAAGTGCGCCACCGGCGCGCCGGCCAGCTTGCCGAGCTCCGCGGCGGTCTCGCCGAGGCGCCGCTCGTGGGCGTCACTGATGATGACGGTGGCGCCCTCCTCGATGGCGCGGCGCGCGGTCGCCGAGCCGATCCCGGTGCCGGCGGCGGCGGTCACCACCACGACCTTGCCGGCGAGCAGCGCATGTCCAGCGGGTCTGGTGGGCGGTGTCGGTGCTGCTGGCGTCGTCACTTGACCTCCGGCCTCGGCTCCGCAGGCAGCCCGAGGCCGCGCTCGCCGATGATGTTGCGCTGGATCTCGTTGGAGCCGGCGTAGATCGTGTCCGAGCGCGAGAACAGGAACAGCCGCTGCAGCGCGGTCAGCTCATAGGGCGCGCCCGCCAGCACCTCGGCCTCGGGGCCGAGGACGTCCATGGCCAGCTTGCCGAGGTCGCGGTGCCAGGTCGCCCAGTACAGCTTGCTGGTCAGCGCCGCGCGCCCGAGCTGCCCGGTGTGCGCAGCCGACAGGGTGCGCAGCGCGGTCAGCCGCATGATGCGCAGCCCCATCCAGGCCTGGGTCAGGCGCTGCCGGAGCAGCGGGTCGCGGTCTGCCCCACGGCGCCGCGCCACCGCGAAGATCTCGCGCAGTTCGTTGGCGAACGCCAGCTGCTGCCCCAGCGTGGAGGCGCCGCGCTCGAAGCCCAGCGTGGCCATGGCGACCTTCCAGCCGCCACCCTCGTCGCCGACGATGTTGTCACCCGCGGTGCGCGCGCCGTCGAAGAAGACCTCGTTGAACTCCGAGGTCCCGGTCATCTGCTCGATGGGGCGGATCGACACCCCCGGCTGCCGCATCGGCACCAGCAGGTACGAGATCCCCTTGTGGCGGGGCGCCGGGCTGGTGCGACACACGACGAAGCACCACGCCGCCCCCTGGGCCAGCGAGGTCCAGGTCTTCTGCCCGGTGACCACCCACTCGCCGGTCGCAGGATCGCGCTCGGCGCGGGTCTGCACGTTGGCCAGGTCGGACCCGGCGTTGGGCTCCGAATAGCCCTGGCACCACAGCTCGCGACCCAGCTTGATCCCGGGCAGGAAGCGCTGCTTCTGCGCCTCGGTGCCGAAGGCCAGCAGGGTCGGGCCCAGCAGCTGCTCGCCGATGTGACCCAGGCGCCCGGGCG
>JADYYK010000022.1 GCA_020853705.1 Deltaproteobacteria bacterium | reverse complement strand
TCGCCAAGCTGCCCGAGCTCGACCGCTGGGCCCTGGTGGCCCACGTCGAGTCGCTGTCGTCGCGCTTCGCCAAGCAGAAGGACGCGCCCGAGATCGTGACGGTGCCGGCGCGCCCGGCGCCCAGCGCCGCCGCCCGCGAGCGCGGCAAGAAGGCCTATGAGGCCGCGGGCTGCCCGCAGTGTCACGGCGACGCCGGCCGCGGCGACGGCCCCAAGGCGGCCGAGCTGAAGGACGCGCGCGGCAACCCGGTCAGGCCGTCCGACTTCACCGCGCCGTTCACCTGGATCAGCGGCAGCGCCCCCGAGCAGCTGTATCGCACCATGATGACCGGGGTCGGCGGCACGCCGATGCCCCAGGGCAGCGACTTCTTCAGCGACAGCGAGGGCTGGGACGTCGTCGAGTATCTGCTCTCGCTGGCGAAGTAGGGGCAGAAGTAGAGGCAAATGGTGCTGACCAGCAACGTCTTGACGCGATTGTTCAAGGTGAAGCACGGCGACCAGCTCGGGACCAGCTTTGTGCTGGATGTTGGAAACGCGCAGTACCTAGTTACTGCACGCCACGTGCTCCGTGGCTACAGAGGCGAACTCGCGATCCTGCTGAACGGGGCATGGAGGACCCTGGCGGCAACCCCGATCTGGGCGAAACCTGCCAAGGCGGATATCGCCGCCATTCGGCTCCCGAGTCCCATCGCCCCAAACCTCCCGCTGCCCGCGACCTGCAAGGGATTCGCCTACGGCCAAGACGCCTTCTTCCTGGGCTATCCACTGGGAATGCAGATGGATGATATGGGCATGAACGCCGCCAACCCACTCCCATTTGCCAAGAAGGGCTGCATCTCCGCCTTTCAGACGAACCGACTAGGCGTCTTCGAGATCTTCTTGGACGGGCACAGCAACCCTGGCTTTTCGGGCGGCCCGCTGGTCACCGTTCTCCCCAACGACACGCAGTACTCGGTCATTGGAGTCGTATCGGGAAGAATGACCGAGCGCGTCGAAGTCGTGCAAAAGGTCAACGGAAAGGCAGGGGGCGTTTCTACGGATCTGGAGACACCAAGCAACTCGGGAATACTAGTCGCCCACGGGGTCGACCACATCCTGACCGAGCTTCGCTGACAAGCCGGGGTAACCCGCTACGAGTCGCCCAGCGAGGCCCGGGGTGATCCACCGGCCAACTTTGTTCCCTGGAGCGAGACCGTGTGATCGTCAGTTCTCGCGCGCGTTCCAGATCACGATCCAGTCTTCCAGCTTCTTCAGCTCGGCCGCGGTCAGGGTCTTGCCCTGGTGGTTGGGGCGCAGCTCCTGGTTCAGCGTCGAGTTGGCGTCGCCCGGAATGATGTTGGCGACCGCGTCGCCGCCGCCCATCCTGGCCTCGGCGTACGAGTTCACCGAGTAGTTGCCCATCTTCACCGCGGTCGAGTGGCAGACCAGGCAGTTGTAGGCCGCGGGGCCCCACATCGGCGCGATGTCCGCGGTCCAGGTCAGCGGGGTGCCGCCACCGCCATCGACGGTGGGGCCTCCGTCGACGGTGGGTCCACCGCCGTCAGGGACCCGCCCATCGGGCAGCTGCCCCGGGGTGTCGGTCATCACCTCGCCGGTGAGACACCCGGCGCTGCACAGGGACAGGGACAGCAGGAGCAGGAGTTTGAGCCGCACTTGCCTTCATTTTTGCAAGGTGCGCGCCCATTCGGCAACCCCGATTATCGCGGAGTTGGGGCACGCCGCCTGGGGAGGCGAGGCCCCGGATCGTGTACAAGATCCCTGAGCCATGTCGGCTGCCGTCTCCACCCCCCAACCGGGCCAACCGGGCCAACCGGGCCAACCGGGCCAACCAGGCCAACCGGACGCCCTGGTGCGCGGTCGCTTCGCGCCCAGCCCGACCGGCCCCCTGCACCTGGGCGGAGCCCGCACCGCGCTGTGTGCGTGGCTGTCGGTGCGCGCACGCGGCGGCGGCTTCGTGCTGCGCATGGAGGACCTCGACGCCGAGCGCGCGCGGGCCGGCGCCGCCGAGGCGCTGCTCGATGATCTGCGCTGGCTGGGCCTCGACTGGGACGAGGGGCCCGACCTCGGGGGCCCGCACGCGCCCTACACCCAGGGGCTGCGTCGCGCGCGCTACGCCGACGCCGCCGCGCGCCTGCGCGCCGCCGGCCTGGCCTACCCGTGCTTCTGCACCCGCGCCGAGCTGGCGCGCGCCGCCAGCGCCCCGCACCCGGGCGAGACCGCGCCGGCCTCACGCTACCCTGGCACCTGCCGCGCGCTGTCCCCCGCCGAGGCCGACGCGCGCATCGCCGCGGGCGCGCGCGCCGCGCTGCGCCTGCGGGTGCCGGCCGGCGAGCGCAGCTTCGACGACCTGGTGCGCGGCCCGGTGGCGCAGGACATCGCGCGTGAGGTCGGCGACTTCGCCATCGTACGCGCGGATGGCTGCGCCGCCTACCAGCTCGCGGTCGCCCTCGATGACGCCGAGATGGCCATCACCGAGGTGCTGCGCGCCGACGACCTCACCGACTCCACGCCACGCCAGCTGCTGCTGCTCGAGCTGCTCGGGCTGGCGCCGGCGGCGCCGCGCTACGCCCACGTGCCGCTGGTGCTGGCCGCCGACGGGGTGCGCCTGGCCAAGCGCGACGGCGCCGCCCAGGTGCACGCGCTGCGTGCCGCCGGGCACGCGCCGGCCGAGGTGGTCGGCTTCCTGGCCGCCACGCTCGGGCTGTGTCCGCGCGGCACGCACGTGTTGCCCGCCGCCCTCTTGCCCGCGTGGGGCGCCCACCCCGACCTGCGCTGGCTGGCGCAGCCCCCGGCCCGCCTGGCGGCCGGGCCCGATCCGCTAGGCTAGACCTCGCCGTGTGCAGTTGTTGGCGTCGCGGGATGTGACGGGATACGATGCGAGCGGTGCGTTCCACCCCACAAGAGCTTGAAGCTCTCCTTCGCGACCTTGAGACCGATCGCGTCGAGAGGAAGGCGTCGGCCACCGATGGCGTCAAGATTCGAGATGCCATCTGCGCGTACGCCAACGACCTGCCTGCCCACGGGAAACCGGGCTACGTCTTCATCGGTGCCAAAGACGATGGAACCCATGCGGGCACTAAGATTGATGACAATCTGCTGCTCACTCTCGGGGGTATGAAGGACGACGGCAACATCATTCCGTTGCCCATGATGAACGTCGATCGAGTGATGTTGTTTGGCCAGCCAATCGCCGTCGTCGAGGTATTCCCGAGCGACGCTCCTCCAGTTCGTCACAAGGGACAGGTCCGAATCCGCGTTGGTCCACGTCGCGCCGTAGCGTCACAGCAAGAGGAGCGGACGCTCGCCGAACGAGCCGTCCATGGGACGCTCACGTTCGACCGCCGGCCTTGCCGCGGCGCCTCATTTCCGGATCTATTGCTGGACGACTTTCAGTCGTACCTTCGCAACGTTATTGACCCTGCGACGCTGGCGGCCAATCACCGAACCCCACAGGAACAAGCGGCTTCGCTGCGTATTGTTGCGCCTGGGACCGACACGCCAACCAATGCCGGGATCATCGCCTTTGGGATCGACCCAGAGAGTTTCATCCCTGGCTCCTATATTCAGTTCGTTCGCTACGCAGGAGAAGACCTCGGTGCGCCAGTCAAGAGCAACCGAAGAATCGCAGGCAACCTGGCAACCCAACTTCGGTTTCTCGATGAAGTCGTCATGGGGAACATTGACGTGGCGCGCCGACAGGTGCCCGGATCGATGCAACATGAGGACAAGCCAACCTACCCGCTGGGAGCGCTTCGCGAGATCGTCCACAACGCGATCATGCATCGGACCTACGACTCCACGGCGTCGCCCGTCCGCATCAACTGGTTTGATGACCGAGTCGAGATCCAGAGTCCGGGAGGCCTGTATGGAAATGTCACTCGGGACAACTACGCGAGGATGACGGACTATCGGAATCCTGTGATTGCGGAGATTCTCAAGGGTCTTGGGTACGTAGATCGCTTCGGCGTCGGCATCGCTCGAACAGCCAAGGCGCTCCGAGACAACGGAAACCCTCCAGCCGATTTTCAATTCGAACCGACAACGGTTCTTGTCACTTTACGAAAAGGCACTTCTTGAAGACCATTGCTTTCTTCAACAACAAGGGTGGCGTTGGGAAGACGACCCTTGTCTACCACTTGGCGCACATGCTGCCAAGGTTGGGGCACTCCGTCCTCGCAGTCGACCTAGATCCTCAGTCCAACCTCACTTCGGCATTCTTTGACGAGGAGTACCTTGAGAAGCTCTGGAACGAGCCACAGAAGACCATTTTCAGTTGCGTCGCTCCAATCATCGAGGGCACTGGGGATATCGGACAGCCGGCGGTCGAGGAGATCTCGGGGAACCTGAACCTGATCGCTGGAGACCTCGCCCTCTCGAGGTTCGAGGATCGGCTGTCAGAAGCATGGCCAAAGTGTCTCAACGCAGACCCTGCTGCATTGCGAGCGACATCAGCCTTCTATCGAATCACCAAGAGTGCGGCCGAAGATGTCGGAGCGTCCGTGGCACTGCTCGATGTCGGACCGAATCTTGGAGCGATCAATCGCGCGGCGCTCCTGGCAGCAGACTACCTGGTCATCCCAATGGCGGCAGATCTCTATTCCCTTCAAGGACTGAAGAACCTAGGGCCGACCATCCGGGCATGGAAGGCAACCTGGGCAAGGGTGACGGAGAGCCCACCAAAGAACATCGATCTACCTAGCGGAGCTATGGATCCCGCCGGCTACGTCGTACTTCAGCATGCAGTGAGGCTCGACCGGCCCGCCAGGGCCTTCGCCAAGTGGATGGAGCGGATTCCTGGGGTGTACTTCGAGAGTGTGGTCGGCCGGAGGGCCCGGAAGAGCGAAGACGGGTGTCTGGCGACCCTGCGCAACTTCCGCAGTCTCATGCCTATGTCGCAGGAGGCCCACAAGCCGATGTTTGACCTTACTCCCGCCGATGGGGCGATCGGGAGCCATGCCAAACTGGCGGACACCTGTCGGTCAGAATTCCAAGACCTATCGGTGAAGATTGCGAAGGCTTGTGGTCTCCGCGCCAGACCAGCCCAAGGATGACCCGCTGGCCCCGCTGGCCCCGATGCGCTGGCCGATCGAGATAGGGGCGGCCAGTAGGGACTGGCCGACCCCTCTCACACCACCGGACGTACGGGTCCGTATCCGGCGGTTCACAGGTTGGGGTCCGCCTCCAGCCTCGGCAGTCCCATCGCATCG
>JADYYK010000021.1 GCA_020853705.1 Deltaproteobacteria bacterium | reverse complement strand
CGCCAACCCCAGCGCGACCACCACCATCACCGCCACCGGCACACGCCCGCGTCTCACGGCTGCATGATAGCGCGCTTCTTCCACGGCGACCGACGCGCGCGCGCCGCCGCCCGTCGCCCGTCGCCCGTCGCCCGTCGCCCGTCGCCCGCCTGGCCGCCGTCCTACGTCCCCGCCTCCAGCCACTCCCTGATCTGCACCATGGTCGTGCGCGTCCACGCCGGCCGCGCGCGCACGCCGAGGAACTCGGCGAAGGCCACGCGCAGCGCCGCGTCCAGCGCGCCCAGCAGCATCAGGCGCTCCTCGATCGGCTCGTCGTCCTCCTCGGTCAAGAGCTCGGGCAGCTTGACCCGCTTGAGGTCGAAGTTGTCCGCGCTGAGCCCGAAGGTCCAGCGCCGGTCACCCTGCTCCAGCGCCAGGTCGACCTCGCGCACCGACAGGCCGCCGGCCAGCGCATAGCGCAGATCCGCGCTCAGCCCGGTGGTCGGCCCCTTCAGCGCCACGTCGGTGACGCCGCCCATGGGCGCGCGCAGCGCCACCCGCGCGCCCACGGTGATCGCGAACGGCGCGACGTCACCCGCCTGCTCGAAGGTGCCGCCCTCGACGTCGGCGTGCCAGCACAGCCAGGCCAGGAACTCGCGCGCCAGGAAGGCGAAGTCCTCGCGGTCGGCGCGCTCGGCCGCAGCCGCCGCGTCCACCGGGGTCTCACCCGAGGCCGCGATCTCGTCGCGCAGGGTCGGCTCACGCTTGATCGCGCGCTTGGCCGCCATGGTCAGGCCACCTCCGTGGCGCCGCCGAGCGGCCGCACACCGGGGAAGCCGGCCCACAGCTCGGGCGTCGGCTCCAGCGACTCCAGGCCGCGCCCCAGCTTGGCGCCGCGCACCCAGCGCGCCGGCCCATCGACGTCCAGCTTCAGCCCGCACGACTTCGCGAACAGCTCCAGGAAGGCCTCGTTGACCCCCTTGGCCTGCGACCACAGCCACAGCACGCCGGTGTCCATGTTCCACACCACGTCGGTCAGGCGCACCCGCGGCAGCGTGCGCAGCCTGAGCTGGCGCGCGACCTCGTCCTTGATGGCCTGCTTCTCGCGCCGCGCCAGCGAGCGATCCTCGGCCTTCTCGCGCTCGGCCACGCGCACCGCGGTCTGGCGCTTGACCTCCGCCGCCGGCGGCTTGAGGACGTCGATGCGCAGGGTGACGCGCAGCTGCTCGCCGTCGGCGCCGTTCCAGAACAGGAGCTCCGGCCCGAGCTCGGCGTTGTCGCCGTCATGCAGGTCGACCCAGCCCACGCTGCGCTCGGCGTCCCCGCGCGGATCCACCGGCACGAAGGCGTGCGCGCGCAGCCCCCGGGAGAGCTTCTTGCGCGCCTCCGCCGGCAGCTTGTCCAGCACCACATAGCGACGCACGCTGATCGATCCCTTGAGCGCACCCATGGCCGCGCAAGGTACCCAGCCGCTACCGGAAGATCCAGCGCTCCTCACCATGGCTGACGATCTCGGCCACCGTGAAGGGGATGTCGAAGTGCTTCTCGGCCAGGTAGTAGCCGTCCATCAGGTCGCGGTAGTGCGGACTCCTGGGATCGAACACCACGCCACCGGGCAGGGCCATGCGGGCACGGATGGGCTGCCCGGGCGCCGCCTCGGCCAGGAAGCGCTGCGCCGGGCCGTCCTCGTCCTGCCTGAAGTCGAGGTCGCGCCAGCCAGCGTCTGCGCGGTTGACCACGAAGGTATCGCCCGGCTTGGCGAAGCCCCCGGTGGCCGGCACGTCGAGCACCTCGTTGGGGAACAGCGGGTGCAGCGCCAGCGTGTGCTTGTTGCCCCAGCGCCACATGGTCGGGTCGGCGCTGCCGAAGCCCTCGGTCGATTGCAGCCAGTCGAGCGCCTTCAGCATCGCGCGCAGCACCGCCACCGTGCAGCTCTGGTCGGCGCCGGCGGCCTCATCGTCACACACGATGGGCTGGCCCGAGGTCGCGCTCTGCGTGAGCTTGCTGGGCTCGACCAGCACGGCAAAGATCGACCGCGCGATCAGGTTCTCCTCCAGCACCCACACCGAGCGGTTCATCGCGGTGAACTCGTCCTTGAAGACCTCCTCGATGAAGTAGTGCATGAAGACGTTGAACAGCGAGGTCGCGGCCGAGTCGTCGAGCTCGGCCGCCGTCGCGCTCGCCGCCACCGCCGTCGGTGTCGCGAAGGTCCAGCCCGCGAGCTTGGCCCTGGCCAGCGCCAGCCGCGCCTTGTCCCCCGTCGACAGCCCGGCCACATAGCCGGCCACATCGGGCGCCTGGGTGCCGCCATCCAGCGCTCCCAGCGCCGTCACCAGGGCGTCGCGCAGCTTGCGCCCCATGGTCGACGTGGAGTCGTGCTGGATCGACGCCAGCGCGTCCAGCGTCACCGGCCCGGTCGCCGCCGCGGCCTGGATGCGCGCCGTGATGCGCTCGCTGCGCACGCCCGCCGCGTACGTCGTGCCCACATACAGCGGGCGGCCATCGACCATCGGCCCGTTGAGCGGATCACCATCGAAGGTCGCGCCCACCGGGTCGGAGTTCGCGGTCACCAGGTAACCCTGCGCCGGGTTGACCGCGTGCGGGATGTAGCGCGGCGCCATCATGCCGTCCCAGTCGGCGCTGCCGTCGCCGGGCAGCACGAAGAACGGCGCCAGCCCGCCCGGGTTGGTCTTCGCGTTCCAGCTGTACGCGGCCGCCTTGCGCAGCGGCACCTTGGCGTTGGTGGTCCAGCCGAAGTTCTGCGCGTCGTCGATGAGGACCCAGTTCTGCGCGCCATACGAGAACTGTCCCAGCGCCTTGAAGCCGTCATCGACCGTGCGCGCGTGCATCAGGCCCCAGGTGGCGCGGATCTCGAACGAGGGCTGGTACCCGGTGTAGGCCACCGACAGCGCCGTGGACGCGGTCCGGGGGACGACGGCGCCGTTCTCGATCCGGGGGATGAACGGGCCGTGGTGCGCCACCCGCTCGTAGGTCGCCATCACGGTGCGCGTCACCGTGCCCAGCGCGCCGACCTTGATCTCCTCGGTCCACTTCTCGATCGGCTTCTGGCCGCCATCGTGCTGCACACACTCGCCGCCGCCCGTGCTGCACGGCACGATGGTCTCCAGATACACGTCGCTGACGTCGTGGTAGGCGGTGGTCGCCGTCCACGCCACCTTGCCGTTGTGGCCGAGCACGATCCCCGGGATGCCCGGGAAGGTGATGCCCTCGACATCCAGCTCGCCGGCCACGGTCAGGTGCACCGGGTAGAAGATCGACGGATTCGGCAGGGACAGGTGCTGATCTCCCGCCAGCAGCGCCTTGCCCCCCGCCAGCGTCGGCCCCACCACCCAGTTGTTCGAGCCCGCGCGCGGCGCCACGAAGCTGCGCGCGTCGACCGGCCCCTTGCCCCACGGCGTGCTGGCGCGCGCGAAGAAGTCACGCGCGCCCTCCAGCAGCTCGCGCGGGACCAGGGGCTGCCTGGGCCCCCGCGGCCGCCGCCTGCGCGTGCGCTGCGCGGTCGGCCCGCGCCCGGCATCGGCGCGCGACCCGCTGTCGCTGGCCACGTTGGGGAAGCCATCGATGGTGGCCGCGCGTCCCACCGGCGTGATGGTCAGGAGGTCACTGGCGATGCCCGCCCGCGCGCGCTGGTACGCCGTCGACCCCGGGGCATCGATGAACAGCGTGCGCGCCGCCTGGTAGACGTCGGTCAGGTCGACCTCGACCGGCGCGGTGTACGACAGCGCGAAGGCCTGGAAGCGCCCCAGCACCAGGGCATCCACCGGCTCCCACGGCGAGAAGCGCGTGGCGTCGAAGGTGCTGGTGAAGGCCTCGTCGATCTGCCACTTGCCGGCCTTGACGTCGGCGACATAGGCGTTGACCCCGTCGGCATAGCGGCCGAGCAGGCGCACCAGCTTGCGATCCTCGGCGTCGGTCGACGCCTGCAGGGCCGTCCAGGCCTCCTCGGCCAGTGGGCGCATGCGGTGCACGCGCATCTCGAGGTCACGCTTGACGATGTCCTGCGACAGCGCGCCGAACAGCTCGGCCAGGCGGCCAGCGCCGAAGCGGCGCAGGATGTCCATCTGCGGCAGCCGATCGTGCGCCGTGACGTAGCCCTGCGCGAAGCCGAGATCGCCCACCGTGCTGGCGCTGATGTGCATGATGCCGAACTCGTCGCGCGCCACGTGCACCGCGCCGTCGAGCCCCGCGGCCGCCAGATCATGGGCCAGGCGCACGCCGTCGAAGGGCCCCGCCGGCGGCGGCATCGAGGCGTCCGGGGTCTTCGCGCGCCCCTCGTCGTCGCCACACGACGCGCCCGACAGCATCGCCAGCATCACCAGCAGTCCCAGCTTGCGCATGGCGGCAGCCTACACGCAGCGAAAAAAAACGGCGACCCCGTGGGGTCGCCGCTGGTCACCCGAGATGCAGCCGAAGACTACATGCGGAAGTTGACGAAGATGTTGAGCGCGCGGGCGTCGGCGGTGCCGCCCTTGCCAGCCAGGTTCGGGAACACGAACGCGCCACCGACGTCGAGCTTGTTCGACATGCCGAACAGCGCGCCGACACCGACCGGCACCGCCATGAAGTCGGCGAAGCCATCGAGCGGACCGCCGATGCCGGTGAACAGCGAGGCCGCCAGCTTCGGGGTCACCTGGTAGTCGATCTCCAGCGGGGCGTCGATCTTCTCCTTGTTGCCGGCGTCGCGCTGGGTCAGGCCGATGTAGACCTTGGGGTCGAAGTAGAAGTTGATCTTGCCCATGGTGTACTGCAGCAGCACGCCGACGTTGGCGCCCAGCACGACCTCGGGATCGAAGCTGCCCACCAGCACGGCGACGTGCGCGCCGGCCTGGAACTGCTTCAGGGTCAGGGCATAGATCGCATCGATGCCGACGTCGTTGTAGACCTTGGCGCAGCCGTTCTCCTTGCCGGCCAGACACAGGCCGGTGCCATGGATGAGGCCGACGTTGAGCACGTCGCTGACGCCGTAGTAGATGTCGGGCGCGATCGCGAACGGCTTGCCCTCGAGCTCCTTGGTCAGGTTGACGTTGATGTCGCCGCGGACCTGCAGCAGGCCCTTGACCAGCGTGATGGGGCGATCGACCAGCGCCAGCGGCCAGTTGGCCTTGGTCAGCGTGGCCGAGGCCTCGACGTCGGCAGCCATCGAGGGCGCAGCCTCGGACCCGGCAGGATCGCCCTCGGTGGCAGCGGCGTCGCCCTCCATCGGGGCCTCGCCACCCTCTGGCGGCGCCTCCTCGGGCGCCATCTCGCCACCCTCGGCGGGCGGGTCCTCGTCCTGCGCCAGCGCCATGCCGGCGCTCCCCATCACCAGCGAGATCGGTAGCACCCAGCTCAGCAGCCTGACAGTCTTCATGTCGTCTCCCCTTTCGGTCGCTGCACTCGGGCAGCGCAGGCGCATCATCATCGGGCTTCGTTACGGGCTGGTTTCAGCCCGACGCGGCGCGGCGTGAAGCGTGGTCACAGCGCGAGGGAGGTTCGCGCTGCAACCAGGCGCAGTCAAACCCTCAGGTGCGCGGCCTCGGCCCCTTGACGCGGGGGTCGGCGCCGACGTCGACATGGGCCGACTCGGGGCTCGCGATGGTGGCGCCGCCGTCGGTCTCGAGGATCGTCCCGGTCACGTAGGACGCCGCGTCCGAGGCCAGGAACAGGGCGCTGTTGGCGATGTCGTCGAAGCTGCCCCAGCGGCGCAGCGGCATCGCGCGCGTGATCTTGTCCTTCATCTCCTGCGTCGGCGAGGCCACGTTGTCCATGCCCCACGAGCCCTCGATGGGGCCGGGCGAGATG
>JADYYK010000020.1 GCA_020853705.1 Deltaproteobacteria bacterium | reverse complement strand
AGGCGCGCTGGCAGAAGGGCACCGCGCTGAAGGATCTGGTCGCGGCGGCGGAGCGCGAGATCGTGCTGCAGGCGCTGGAGGAGAACGAGGGCCACATCTCGAACACCGCCAAGGACCTGCAGCTCGAACGCTCGCACCTGTACAAGAAGATGCGCGCGCTGGGCATCAACCCGCGCGCGGGTGACGAGCCCGCCAGCGAGGACGAAGCCGCCGAGTAGTGTCAGGGTCGCGTGGTAGGACCCACCCACCCCCAAGGCGGCGGGGGATCCGGCCCAAGGCGGCGGGGGATCCGGCTCAAGGCGGCGGGGGATCCGGCTCTCAGCGGCCGTCCAGGGTCGGGTTGCGCAGCAGCACGAAGCGCTGGCCGGGGGTCAGCTCGATCGCGGTCGGGGACCAGTACATCAGGTTTTGCGGGCCCATCGGGGTGTCGGCGATGGTGTCCTGGGTGCCGTCGGCCTCCTCGTTGTGGAACAGGCCGAGCAAGTGGGCCAGCTCGTGCGCGAGCAGGCGGCCGAGGTCCTTCGGGGTCAGCCCCCCGCACAGCGGGGACAGCGCGACCACGGTGCCCGACGACGGGGTGCCATGGGCGTCGAGCGGGCCCGGCACGCTGGACGACAGGGCGGCCACCGCGCTGGGGTCGAAGCTCTTGATGAAGAAGACGTCGAGGGCGTGATCACCGTCGGGCGCGCTGCCGGTCGACAGCAGGGCGCCGAACGCAGGTGTGGTGCGGCCGCTGGTCAGCAGCAGCGGGTCCCAGCGCGCATCGGGGGCGAGATCCTGATACGTGATGTCGCCGATGCGGATGGGCACCTGGCCGAGCACGCGGCGCGCCTCGTCGAGCAGGGCGCGGAAGCCGACCGACTGGGTCGCGCGCGCGGCGTCGAGCGTGCCCTCGCTGGTCGGCCAGCACGCGCCCGCCAGGCCGACGAAGTGCAGGTGCAGGTGCAGCCGCGGTGACGCCGGCGGCGGCCCCAGCAGGTAGCGCACCTCGAGGCTGCCGCCCGCCGCGCCCGCGCTGGCGCGCACCAGATAGCGCCCCGGCAGCAGCGGCAGCTCGGGTGACTGCGGCAGCACCAGCGCGCTGGCGCCCGGGGACGGCTGGTAGCGCACCGCCGTGGTGTCGTCACCGGCCGCCGCCACACGCGCACCGTCGGGGCCGGTCACCTCGGCCAGCTGGGCCAGGTCGGCGCCGCCGCCGCGCACCAGCAGCGCCAGCCCCGACGCGTGGCTGGGCACCTCGACCTCGACCGGCGCGACTGCACCCGCATCGGCACCCGCACCCGCACCGGCACCGGCATCGGCACCCGCGCCCGCAGCCGGCGCCGGCGCCAGCGCCCGTGTCAGCCTGAGCTCGCCCACCGGCAAGCACAGCAGCTCACCGGCCAGCGTCGCGCACGCCGGCAGCGCCGCCGGACAATCGGCCGCCGACGCGCACGGCGTCACGCAGCGCAGAAGCTCGCAGCGTGCGCTGGCGCACTCGCTGGCCGCCCCGCACACCGCCCCCGCGGGCGCCCCGGCCGGCGGCTCCTCGCAGCTCGCCAGCAGCAGCGCCGCCAGCGACCACACTGCTCGTGACAGCCCCCGGCGCATGTGACTATGCTGCATGGCCAGGGCGCCCACGTCCATCATCCGGGCCCCAGGAGAGGTGTTTCATGCGCAAGCAGTTCGTGTCCCTGGTCGTCGTCGCCTTCATGACCAGCACCGTGGTCGCCCTCGGCAGCGCCCGCGCCCAGGACATGCCCGACCCGACCGAGGAGGGCGACAAGCCCGCCGCCGCTCCCGTCGGTGACGAGCCCGAGGAGCCCATGCTGCCCGGCGAGAAGCCCGGCGACGCCGACAAGCCCGCCGACCCCGACGCCGACGAGCTGCCCGCCGTCCTCATCGAGGAGCCCAACAAGACCTACTACGGCATTGGCGCCCGCGCCCGCGCCGTGACCACGCCCGGCTTCATGCTCGACCTGTTCTTCGATCACCACACCGGCTCCATCAACTCGGCCGGTTTCGGCCTCGAATTCGTGCGTCGCAAGCGCAACCTCGACATCGTGGTGTCGTCCGAGTACGCCAGCCACAACGGCGAGAACGGCATCTGGCTGGACGCCGGCGCGCAGCCGGGCGCGGCCGACTGGGTCGAGTTCGAGGACTTCGCCTTCCTGTCGGCCGACATCTCGTTCATCTGGCACCGGCCGTTCTCCAAGTTCATCGCGCTGCGCTATGGCGCCGGCCTCGGCGTCGGCTTCGTGCTCGGCGAGATGATCCGCCAGGACGCCAGCGGCTGCACCTCGACCAACCTGGCCGATCCGAGCGGCTGCCGCCCCGCCGGCGCCGACTGCACCGCCAGCGGCTGCACCGCACAGTCGGTGCGCAACGTGCGCTCCAGCAACAGCCCCAAGTTCAACGACGGCGTGCCGCCGGTGCTGCCGACCATCAACGTGCTGCTGGGTACGCGCATCTCGATCTCGCCGCACTTCACCATCAACCTCGAGGGTGGCTTCCACGACTTCGCCTTCTTCGGCGGCGTCGGCACCGACTACTTGTTCTGACCCGCCGCCCCGGCCGCTCCGGCCGCCCCTGAACGCAGCTTCCGCAGGTCCCCCACCCGCAACGTCAACTTCTCGGCGTCGAAGAACTCCGCCAGCGGGATGGTGTACTTGCGCGTGGCGCCCACCAGATCCTTCCACTGCTGCGGCGTGATCTCGCGATGCTCGCTCAGGAACGCGCGCAGCCGCTCGCGCAGCTGGTCGAGCGCCGGTCGCGCGAACACCAGATCCTTGACCCGCACCAGCAGCCCGGCGCGCACCGCCGCCGCCAGCGCCTGCGCCACCTCGGCCTCGGGCGCCTTCAGCAGCGCCGCCAGCTCCTCGGGGCGCGCCGGCTGCAGCGCCCCCGCGCGCACCGTCTCGGCCACGCGCGCCGCCAGCGCCGTCAGCGTCGGCCCGGCCGCGCCCTGCAAGCTGACCCGATCCCTGTCCACCACCAGCACGCCCCGCGCGGCGTCGGTCAAGACGGCCTCGAACACGCGCGCCTCGACCCCCAGCTTGGCGCGCAGCTCCTCGCGGCCGAGCCCGCCCTCCCCGGCCGCGCGCACCGCCGTCGCCGCCGCCTCACCCAGCGCCGCGAACGCCTCGGCGTGCAGCAAGAGCTCGCCGAGCACCAGCAGCTCACCCGCGCGCACCAGCGAGGCCACCGCGGCCGTCACCGCCGCCTGCCCTGCCCCGACCCGCCCCGGCAGCTGCGCCGCCGCCAGCCCGGCGCGGCCCTGGGCACGCACCTCCAGCGCGACCCGCGCCTGCGCCCCGGCCCCCGCGAAGCGCGCGATGACCGCCTCGGCCTCGGCCCCGGCGCGCCGCAGCCGTGGCGGTCGCACCCGTACGATGACCCCGCCGCCCAGCGTGGTCCCGTGGTGCAGCTGCGGCGCAAAGCCGCGCAGGATGAAGCGGTCGCCCGGCACCGCCGCCATCGGCCGCTCCAGCCTGAGCTGCACGCCGCCCCGCGCCCCCGGCTCGAGCTCGCGGCCCCCCGCCAGCAGCACGGTCGCCATCACCTGCGTCGTCCCGGCATGCAGCAGCACCCGCGCCCGCGAGCGCAGCGGCGCGCGACAGCTCTGCAGCAGCTGGACCTCGGCGTCGAACACCTGCGCCGCCGCCAGCGCACCGCCCGCCAGCGCCAGCACGTCACCGCGCCGCACCTCGTCGCGCGCCACCCCGGCCAGGTTCAGCGCCGCACGCTGCCCCGCGGTGACCTCGCTGACCTCGACCCCGTGCACCTCGGCCCGCCGCAGCTTGGCCGCGCGGCCCCCCGGCAGCAGCACGACATCATCACCCACCCGCGCGCGCCCACCCGCCACCGTCCCGGTCACCACGGTGCCGAACCCCTTCATGGTGAAGACCCGGTCCAGCGGCAGCCGGAACAGCCCCGCCGGATCACGCCCGCGCACCTCGCGCGCCAGGCGCAGGAGCTCCGCCCGCAGCGCGTCCAGCCCCTCCCCCGTGCGTGCCGAGCACGGCACCACGCGCGCCTTGGCCAGCGCGCTGCCACGCACCGCCTCGGCCAGATCGGCCTCCGCCAGCGCGCGCAGGTCGCCGCCCGCGGGCGCCAGATCCGCCTTGCTCAGCGCGATGACCGCGCGCTCGACCCCGAGCAGCCCGAGGATGTCCAGGTGCTCGCGCGTCTGCGGCATCACGCCCTCGTCGGCCGCCACCACCACCAGCGCGACGTCGATCCCGGTGGCCCCCGCCACCATCGCCCTGATGAAGCGCTCGTGGCCCGGCACGTCGACCACCGCGCAGCGCACCCGCCCGCCCCCGTCCTCCAGATCCAGGTGCGCGAAGCCGAGCTCGATGGTGATGCCGCGACGCTTCTCCTCGGCCAGCCGGTCGGTGTCGATGCCGGTCAGCGCGCGCACCAGCGCGGTCTTGCCGTGGTCGATGTGCCCGGCTGTCCCGATCACCACGGCCATGCGCGGGCCCGCCTCGCCTACTGCCGGTCGCGCAGCTCGCGCTTGAGGACCTTGCCGGTCGGGTTGCGCGGCAGGGTCTCCACGAAGTCGAAGCGCCGCGGACACTTGTAGTCCGCCATCGCGTCCTTGCAGAACACCTTCAGCTGCACCCGCAGGGCGTCGTCTCCCGCGAAGCCCGGGCGCAGCACCACGAAGGCGCGCAGCGACTCGCCCCAGTCGGGGTCGGGCACGCCGACCACCGCGACGTCCGAGATGGCCGGGTGGGTGTGCAGGTGCTGCTCGATCTCCAGCGGATAGATGTTCACCCCGCCCGAGATCACCATGTCGTTCTTGCGATCGGCCAGGTAGAAGTAGCCGTCGGCGTCGCGTCGCGCCAGGTCGCCCACGAAGAAGAAGCCGTCGCGCCGGGACTCGCTGGTGGCGCGCTCGTTGCGGTGGTAGCCGCCCACCAGCATCGAGTTCTTCACCCACAGCTCGCCGACCTCGCCGACGCCGACCTCGCGCCCATCGTGCAGCAGCCGGATCAGGTTGCCCTCGACGGCGCGCCCGATGGTGCCGGGCCGCGCGGTGTGCTCGCCGGGCAGCGCCACCGTGACCAGGCCGGTCTCGGTCGCGCCATAGAAGTTGTACAGGATGGGCCCGAAGGCCTCCTCCACCCGCCGCGCCAGGTCGGTCGGCAGCGGCGCCGCGCCGCTCATCAGCCAGCGCAGCGAGCCGGTGTCGTGGCGCGCCAGCACCTCGGGCCCGACCCCGACCAGCCGGTTCAGCATGGTCGGCACCATCATCGACGAGGTCACCCGCTCGCGCGCGATGAGGCCCAGGATCTGCTCGGGCTCGAAGTGGCGCTCCAGCACCACGGTGCCGCCGACCAGGAAGGTCATGCCGGTGAAGAACGGCGCCGCCGAGTGGTACAGCGGACACACCGCGAGGTGCCGGTCCTCGTGCGACAGCGGGAACTTGAGCAGGAAGTGCAGCGCCTCCTGCACCCCGGTGGCCTCGAAGTCGCGGTGCGCGCCCTTGGGCTTGCCCGTCGTCCCCGAGGTGTAGACCATGACGCCGCCCTGCGAGCCCTCGCTCTCGCCGCGCGCGATCGGCGGCGGCGCCCGATCATCGCCGCGCGACAGCAGCGTCTCGTAGGCCATGCCCGGCCCGGGAGCGCCGCCCGCGCGCACCGCCTGGGTGGCCGGGACCCCGGCCTGCTTCATGGCCTCCTCGATCACGCCGGCGTACTCGTGCCAGTACAGCACCACCCGCGCGCCCGAGTTCTCCAGGATGTAAGCCACCTCGGGCGCCTTGAGCCGGTAGCCGATCTGCACCACGGTGGCGCCGATGGCCGCGATGGCCGCCTGCGCCTCCAGGTACTGGTGGCAGTTCGGCATCATCACGGCGATGGTGCTGCGCCGCGCCGCGCCCAGCGCGACCAGTCCGTGCGCCAGCCGACACACGCGTCCGTACAGCGCGCGGTAGTCGAGCCGCATGTCGCCGTCGATCACCGCCAGCTTCGCCGGCGTGTTGCACGCGTGCAGCCTGAGGATGGTCGCCGGCCCGCGCCGCGCCCGCATGTCCGCGGTGCGCACGAAGTTGGCGATGCCGCCCGGCCGCAGCGCGCCCAGGAAGCCGGCGCCGCGCAGGAACTTGAAGCCCGTCCACGCCACGTCGGCCGCGCGCTTCACGCGCTGCCCCACGGTGTCCCCCGGATGGCCCAGCTTCATCAGCGATTTTCCAGGATGGCGAGCTGGCGCTCGGCGTCCTCGGCATCGGTGCCGTCGGGCGCGATGGCCAGCACCTTCTTGAACGCCGCGATGGCCTTGCGCGTGGACCCCGAGTCCTTCAGCGCATAACCCAGCGCGCGATAGGCCTCGGGCATCCAGCGGTCGGCCTTGGGGTTGCCCAGCGCGACGGCCTTCTCCAGCGTGCGCACGACCTCGCGCCCTTGCTCGCGGTTCTCGTAGATCTTGCCCAGGCGGAAGTACGACTCGCCGTCCTTCGGGTTGTTGCGCAGCGCCTCCTGGTAGGCGGTGAAGGCGCGGTCGATGTCGTTGGTCTCCATGGCCACGTCGCCGGCCAGGCGGTGGTACTCGGCCACATTGCCGCGCTGCTTGATGAGGCGCTCGATCTCGGTCAGCGCCTCGGCGAAGCGCCGCTTGAGGATGAACATGCGCACCAGGCCGGCGCGCGCGTCGGCGTACGACTCGTCCTTGCGCACGGCCGCGGCGAACTCCTGCAGCGCTTCGTCGAAGCGCTTCTGATCGACCAGCGCCCGCCCGAGCGCGAAGTGGAACTCGGCGCGCGAGTCGACCGTCAGCGCGTTCTTGAACGACTGCACGGCGTCGCTCAGCTTGCGCTCGCGATCCGCGGGGGTCGCGTCGGCCCCGGGGTCGAGGTACTGGCGATAGCTCTCGGCGCCCTTGGCGAACAGCCCGACCGCGTTCTCCTGGGCCGCCGTGCGCAGGCGTTCGCCCAGCTCCTTGACCCGGGCCAGGTTGCCGGTGCGGTACTCCATCAGGGCGGCCTCGGCGATCATCCGGGGCGACACATCGGGCGCCGCGATGGCGGTCGCGAAGACCTGGCGCGCCTCTTCGACCTTGCCCGTCGCCAGCGAGGTGCGCACCAGCGCCACCGCGGCGTCCTGGTCACCCGGCACCGCGATGTAGGCCGCGGCGTAGGCCTGGCGCGCTGCCTCCAGCTTGTCCTGCCGCTCCAGCACCGCGCCCAGGCGCATGTGCGCCTCCAGCAGCTTGGGATCGGCCGCGATGGCGCGACGCAGGGCATCCTCGGCGTCGTCGAGCTCGCGGCCATCCAGGTACGCCGTCGCCAGCGCCAGCATGGCGCGCGGATCCTTGCGCGCCTGCTCCATGGCCTGGCTCAGGGTCTTGTTGGCCTCGTCGTTCTGCTTCTCACCCCGGTGCAGCTGCGCCTTGCGCAGGTAGGCCTCGAGGTAGCCCTTGTCGAGCTCGATGGCGGCCTGGTAGCGCGTCAGCGCGTTGGCGACGTCGCGCTGCGCCTCGGCCATGCGACCCATCCAGTACACGACGCGCGGATCGCTCTTGTCGAGACCGGTCGCAGTGGTCAGGTCGGCCTCGGCCTTGCTGTACTGCTTGAGCTGGATCTGCATGCGGGCGCGCCCCAGCAGCGGCTCGACGATGCCCGGGTCCATGGTGATGGCAGCGTCATACAGCGGCAGCGCCTCGTCGAGCTTCTCGCGCGCGAAGGCCAGGTCGGCCTGGGCCAGCTTGGTCAGCGGCAGCACCACGTTGAACTTGGCTACCTCGGCCAGCGCGACGTCGGCCTCGCTGAGGTTCAGCTCGGCCAGCGCCTGGCGCGCGATCCGCGTCCAGATCACCACCGACTCCAGCGGCGCGGCCGACTTGCCGGGCAGCCGCGAGATGATCTCGCGCACCTTGGTGGCGCGCGCCAGCGCCGACATCGGCTCGCTCATGGCCAGGGCCAGCTCGGCGCGCAGGTTGGTCGGGTTGGCCTTGAAGAACTCGCGCAGCCCGTCGAGCGCCCCGGTGTCGTTCGCCATCACGCGCGCCTGCGCGAACGCCAGCTGGGCGTCGGGGCGCTTGGGCGCCAGCTCCAGCGCCTTGCGCAGCGCCTCCAGCGCCGGCTTGCCGCGCCCCGCGGCCAGCTCGACCAACCCCAGGAACAGCAGCGAGTCGGCGTCCTTGCCCGCGGCCTCCAGCGAGGTCCGCGCCGCGCCGAGCTGGCCGGCCATGAAGGACTTGAGGCCGCGTGCCCGCTTGAGGTCCGGGCTGATGGGTGCCGCGTTGGCCGAGGCCAGGTAGCTCTTGCCCTTGTTGGCGGCGGCGACGTTGCCGCCCACCGTGACCGCCGACATGTAGAAGGCCTGGGACGCCAGCACCTTGGCCTCGAGGTCGCCAGGCGCCTCGGTGGCCACGCGCTCGGCCAGCTGGGCCGCGCGCTTGTAGCGATCCAGGCCGTCGCCACGCATCAGCTTGCGCGCCTGGGCCAGCTGCTTGCTGCGCTCGGCACGCGCCGCCGCCTTCTGGTCACGCTGGTACTTGAGGTACAGGAAGGCGCCGCCACCGAGGATCAGCAGCAGCAGGCCGGCGTACACCGGCGTGCGCGGGATGGAGCGCAGCTCCTTGATCTGCTTGCGCGGCCTGGGCTCGGGCCTGGGCGCCAGCGCCTTGTCGATGCTGGGCGTGCTGACCAGGGGTTCGGACGCCGGCTGGTCATCGGGGGGCGGCAGGCGGTCGAGCGCGATGCTGCCGTCGGCGCCGCCCTCGGGCCCCGGGCTGTTGAAGTTCACGACGCCGGTATCGAGCGGGCTGGGCCCGGCACCGGTGGTCAGCTTGAGGCCGGTGTCGAAGTCTGGCGCCAGCGAGGGGCCGAGATCCAGCGGCGCCGAGCTGTCCAGGTTGCCGCCTGGCGAGCCCAGCTCGAGCCCCGGCATCTCCAGCACGGGCATGTCCCCGGGCGGCGCCGGCCTGCCACCGGTCCCGGTGATCGATCGCCCGAACCCCAGCGAGCGCGGTCCGGTCCCGGTCGGGTTCGCCTTGGCGAAGCTCCCCGAGCTGCCCGGCTGCATGCCCTTGGTCGCGGCCGGGATGGCCGCGCTGGTCGGGGGTCGGTTCATCGGCAGCAGGTCGAAGTCGTCCAGCGTCTCCAGATCGGCCGCGGTGCCACCCCTGGGGGGCGGTGCGGGCGCGGGGCCGGGGCCGGCCACGCTGCGACCGCGGTTCTTCTCCGAGGCCAGCTCGTCGAACTCCAGCGCGGCGCCGCCGTCCAGCTCCAGCCCGGGCGCCGACAGCGCGATACCAGCCTTGGGCTGCAGGAGATCCATGCCCGCGTCCGTGCGCGGCGTGGGCAGGTCGACGGTGCCCTGGGAGCGCTTGGGTGTCAGGCCATCGGCGGCGCTCCTGGGCTGCAGCAGATCCATGCCCAGGTTGTCCTGCTCGCGCTTGGGCCGTGGCAGGTCGATGCCACCGCGCTCCCCCTTGGGGGCCAGCTGGTCGCTGCTGCCGCGCTCGCCCTTGGGCGCCAGCAGATCCATGCCGCGATCATCCTTGGGCGCCAGCAGATCCATGCCCGAGTCGAGCTTGGGCGCGGGCAGATCCGCGAAGTCCATCGAGGGCAGATCGAGGCCGCTCTGGGCGCGCTTGGGTGTGGGCAGGTCGGCCAGACCCGGTGGACCGCCGCTGGCGCCGCCCAGCCTGGGCGTAGGGAGATCGACGAGGCCCTGCAGGCCGCCGCTGGCGCCGCCCGGCTTGGGCGCGGGCAGATCGACGAGGCCCTGCCGGCCGGCGCTGGCGCCGCCAGGCCTGGGCGCGGGCAGATCGACGCCACCATCGCGCTGACCCTTGGGGACCGGCAGGTCGGCGAAGTCGTCGAAGCCATCACCGCCATCACCCGTCGGGATGGGGCCGAGGCCAGCGGTGACCGGGTTGGCGCGCTTGGGCGCGGGCAGGTCGGCGAACTCCTCGTTGCGCGCGCCCCCGGTCGGCGCCGCGCCGCCTCGCTTGGGCGCCGGCAGGTCGACCAGCTCGTTGCTGGGCGACGGGGGCTTGAACGCGGGTGGCGCAGGGGGCGGCTTCAGTCCGGCGGGTGGCGCGGGTGGCCGGGCCGGGGGGACCACGGACGGCTTGCCGCCCGGTGGTGGTGGTGGTGCGACTGCGGGGCGCGCGGCGGTCGCCGGCGGCGCGGGCGGCGGCGCGGCGGGCGCCTTGGGCGCGGGCAGCTCGGGCTCGTCGCTGCCGCCCCCGGCACCGAAATGAGCGGCGAAGGCGGGCAGGTCCTTCAGCGCTGTCCAGGTGTTGCCGTCGAGTGAGACGTCTTCGTCCCCGGCGAGCGTCTGCTCCTTGAGCATCTTGAGGATGGCCCCCTCCAGGAAGGGACCGAAGACGCGACCGCTCCTGCGTCGCACCTGATATTGCGCCTGCTTGGTGGCTGCCGGCCCCTGCCCACCGCCCTCACCCTTGGCCCGCTCCACCGTGAAGGAATGCCCGCACTTGGTGCATTGCATCCGTAGCCCCGACATCGGGACCCGGGCATCTTCCACGTTGTACTGCGAGGCGCACTTCTCGCAGGAGACTCTCATGCCATCCGCAGGTTACCACACCAACGGGAAGTGGTCGTCGATGTGGATCCGCTATTCGATCTCGCCTTCGCCAAGGTCAGGGTCACCGTCACCGCTGCCGTCGTCGTCCAGATCGAGGCCGCCGCCACCAGGACCAGCGCCCCCCTTCATGCCCGGACCTCCGCCCATGCCCTTGCCCATGCCCTTGCGTCCGCCGATGCCCATGCCCTTGCCTGCTTCGCCCCGCACCGCCCGGCGCACCGCGCGCTGGATGGCGCGATCGACCTGGGGCATCACGATGATGATGCGCGCCTGCTGTGACGGGGTCAGCACCTTGCGCAGCTCAGCGACGCGCTGATCGCGCAGCGCCCCCAGCTTCTTCTGCGCCGCCAGCAGCTTGTCGATCAGCGGCGCCGCGACCTTGTCGGCGTCAGCGGGCGTCGCGCTCTGCAGCGCCTGGCGCAGCGCCTTGCGCGCCTGCTGGATCTCCTTCTGCGCCGGCTCCAGCTTGTCGTCCCAGGCCTTGAGCAGCGGGAACAGCTTGGCCGCCGCGGCCTCGTCCAGCGACAGCAGCTCGGTCAGCTTCCACATCCGCATCATGCGCACGCGCTCGCGCACCTTCTCGAGCAGGTCGGCAGGCGCGCCGCCCTTCATCGCGGGGCCGCCCCCCTTCATGGGCCCGCCGCCCTTCATCGGGCCACCCGGCCTGGGCTTGCCCGGCTGCGCCATCGCCGCGCCCGCCCCCACCAGGGTCAGCAGCATCACGATCGTCAGGATTCGCTTGGTGTTCATGTTCGATCTCTTTCTACCCGGACTTCCCGGGGTCACTGGCATCCGCATCACCCTGGGGGGCCGGCTCCAGGGCCTCGTACACCCGCTGCAGATCGTCGTCCGACAGCTCGTCGATCATCCGCATCGGCTCGCCATCCTCATCACCGTCGTCGCCCACATCGACATCCAGCCGACCGAAGGCCTCCTCCTCGGCTTGCTCCAGCTCGTCATCGAGCCGCCCGAGCGCCTCGTCGTCGAGCAGGTCGAGCTCGTCGGGGCCGGCGGCCTCCTCGAGCGCCAGCTCGCCCGGATCGATCATCTCGTGCGGCGCCCCGGCGTCGCTGCGGGTCGCCAGCTCCGGCGCGTCGCTGCTGCCGCCGCGCAGCCGCAGCCCGTAGAACACCGCGATCGCCGCCGCCGCCACCAGCGACACATAGATCGCAACCCGCCCCATGGGCCGGCCTTCGTCGACCTTGCGTGCCCGCGCCGCCGCCAGCTCGTCGCTCTCCTGGGCCCGGGCGCGCGCCCGCTCCCGGTCGCGCCCGCGCTTCGTCGCCTCGGCCCCGGCCCCGGCCCCGGCCTGGGTCCCTGCTTCGGCCTCGACCCGCAGCAGCACGCTCTTCTCCAGCGCATCCCAGAACGCCTGCGGCTTGCCCCCCGTCTCGCTGTCCGCCTCGGCCGCTCGGACCCCGCCGAGCAGCGCGCGCGTCTCGGCCAGCTCCTGTGCGCAGGCCGGGCACAGCGCGATGTGCTCACGCACCTGGGCTGCTTCCTCGCCCGTCGCGCTGCCGTCGGCGACCGCGATCAGCGCGGCCTCCAGCTCCTTGCACTGCTCACCCATGGCGCTCATGACGCTTCCCCATCGGCTGCGACCTCGGCCGCGCCGCTGCTCAGCCATTGCTTGAGACGCTTCACCGCGTGGTGAAAGTTCACCTTGGCTGCGTTCTCGCTGCACGCTGCCACCACGGCGACCTCCTTGAACGACAGGTCCTGGTACACGCGCAGCTCCAGCACCAGGCGCTGCTTCTCGGGCAGGCGCGCCACCGCCGCGCGCACCCGCGCACCGTCCTCGGCGCCCAGCACCCCGCGCAGCGCCTCGGGCTCCTTGGCCTGCGCGCGCGCCGCCGCCTCGCGCTCGACCGCGGGCAGCGCGTCGTCCAGCGGCTCGGCCCGGCGGGTGCGGCCGTCGCGCAGCCGGTTCAGCGCGCCGTTGACCGCGATGCGGTACAGCCAGGTGCGCAGCTGCGAGCCGCCGCGAAACTCACCCAGCGCCTTGAACGCGCGCACGAAGGTCAGCTGCACGATGTCCTGCGCCTCGTCGTCGTCGCGCAGATAGCGCCGCGCCAGCGCGAACAGCCCGCGCTGGTGCCGGCGCACGATCTCGGCGAACGCCGCGCGTTGCCCGCTGCGCCAGGCCTCGATCAGCTCGCCATCGGGATCGTCAGGGCCAGGGCCAGCGCTGCCTGCGCCGGTGTCGGCCACGACCTCCAGCCGCGGGCGCGCCGGCCGGCGCTCGGCTGTCATCGTCTGCACCGTGGCCAGCAGCTGCACATCACAAGGACCCGGCTCGGGGAGTGCTGGTTAATTGACGCGCCACGCCCTGCATGCTAACCGTAACCCCTCTCAAGCGTTAGGAAAACAGATGATCGACCCACACCTCGTCACGGCCCAGCCCGAGGCCGTCAAGAGCCGCCTCGCCATCCGCAACGCCGAGGCGGTCGCCGCCGTCGAGCCCGCCCTGCGCGCCGACGTGGAGCGCCGCGAGCTGCAGACCGCGCTCGATCAGCAGCGCGCCGAGCGCAACGCCGCCAACGACCTCATGCGCAAGCTCGACAAGAAGTCGCCCGAGTTCGCGGCCAACCGCGACCGCCTGCGCGCGCTGTCGGACCAGGTCAAGAGCGGCGAGGAGCGCCTGGCCGCGCTCGAGCTTTCGCGCGACACACTGCTGCAGAACGTGCCCAACCTGCCCCACGAGTCGGTGCCCGCGGGCGGCGGCGAGACCGCCAACGTCGTCATCTCGACCTGGGGCGAGCGCCCGAGCTACGACTTCACCCCCAAGGCGCACTGGGACCTCGGCCCCGAGCTCGGCATCATGGACTTCGAGCGCGCCGCCAAGATCTCGGGCGCCCGCTTCACGGTGCTGCTCGGCGCCGGCTCGCGACTGTCGCGCGCGCTCGCGCAGTTCATGCTCGATCTGCACGGCAGCCGCGGCTATCGCGAGATGAACCCGCCCTACCTGGTGCGCCGCGAGGCCATGATCGGCACCGGCCAGCTGCCCAAGTTCGAGGACGACGCCTTCAAGACCATGGGCGAGAACGAGCTGTTCCTGATCCCGACCGCCGAGGTCCCGGTGACCAACTATCACCGCGACGAGATCCTCGACGGCGAGCGGCTGCCCATCAAGTACTGCGCCTATTCGGCCTGTTTTCGCGCCGAGGCCGGCTCGGCCGGCAAGGACACCCGCGGGCTCATCCGGCAGCACCAGTTCGAGAAGGTCGAGATCGTGAAGTTCGTGACCCCGGAAACTTCCTACGCAGAGCTCGAGTCTCTGAGGAGTGACGCCGAGGAGGTCCTGCGTCAGCTCGGGCTGCACTACCGGGTGGTCGCGCTGTGCGGCGGCGACCTCGGCTTCTGCTCGGCCAAGACCTATGACCTGGAGGTCTGGCTGCCCGGCCAGGACGCCTACCGCGAGATCTCGTCGTGCTCGAATTTCGAGGCATTTCAGGCCCGTCGCGCCCAGATCCGGTACCGGCCCGCGGGCGATCCCAAGGCCAGGCCACGCCTCGTCCACACCCTCAATGGCAGCGGTCTGGCCATCGGTCGGACGGTGGTCGCCATCATCGAACAGTTCCAGCGCGCCGACGGCTCGATCGACATCCCGGCCCCCCTGCAGCGCTACATGAATGGGCAAACCCGCATCACCCGGGAGGGATCCGCTTGACAGTGGACCGAACGGTCTGATACTTCGCCAGTTCTCGAAGCTTCAGAGGTACGGCCCTCGAGGAGGAGTGGCCGAGTGGTTGAAGGCAACGGTCTTGAAAACCGTCGCACTCGAAAGGGTGCCGGGGGTTCGAATCCCTCCTCCTCCACTCCGACTGCTCCAGCTCTTTGACACCTTCACGATGGAGACATGGCCGAGTGGCTGAAGGCGCTGGTTTGCTAAACCAGTATACGGGGTCAACCTGTATCGAGGGTTCGAATCCCTCTGTCTCCGCAACACCGCAATACCGTTCTTTTGTAGCTGTTTCTCGACATGCACCCGTAGCTCAGCTGGATAGAGCATCGGTCTACGGAACCGAGGGTCAGAGGTTCGAATCCTCTCGGGTGCGCTTCCCACCAACGCCGCAGCATCACCTGATGGAACCCAGCCTGGCAACACACGAGCACTGGATGCGCCGCGCGCTGGACGCGGCGCACCAGGCCGCGCTCGTGGGTGATGTCCCGGTCGGCGCCGTCGTGGTCCTGAACGGGGTCATGCTGTCCGCGGAGCGCAACGCCCGCGAGGAGCTCAACGATCCCACCGCGCACGCCGAGATCCTGGCCCTGCGCGCCGCGGCCCAGGCCATCAAGAGCTGGCGCCTCGAGGGCGCGACCCTGTACGTGACCCAGGAGCCGTGCCCGATGTGCGCGGGCGCAATCATCAATTCGCGCATCGAGCGCCTGGTCTATGGCTGCGACAACCCCAAGGCGGGCGCCGTGCGCACCCTGCACCGCCTGGTCGATGACACCCGCTTCAACCACCGCGCCATCGTGGTCGGCGGCGTCCTGGCCAAGGAGTGTGGGTTCATGCTGTCGAGCTTTTTCCAGAAGCTGCGCGAACGCGAAGGTGGCGAAAACCCTTGACGGGTGCTAACCCCGTCTTTATCTTGCGCCGGTTCTTTGAGCTGTAGAGGGAAGTCCGGAGAGGTGGCCGAGTGGTTGAAGGCGCCGGTTTCGAAAACCGGTCTACGGGCAACTGTAGCGAGGGTTCGAATCCCTCCTTCTCCGCCAACCAAATTTTGTTGTGAGGTGGATCAGCTCCGCCGGACCAGAATGGAGAGGTGCCGGAGTGGCCGATCGGGCACGATTGGAAATCGTGTGAACCGCAAGGTTCCGAGGGTTCGAATCCCTCTCTCTCCGCCAGCAACACCAGAGTTTATGGCTCTGGGCGACGCGATACTCGTGAACCCCGCCAGGTCCGGAAGGAAGCAACGGTAGCGAGTTGAGTGGGTGCCTGGAGCCCTTTTTTTTTCGGCAGCGTCCGCTAGTCTGAACCCCCCCATGGCCATGGCCGACAACGACACCGCGCCGAGCTACCTCGTCCTCGCGCGCAAGTGGCGCCCGCAGACCTTCGCGGACGTGGTCGGGCAGGAGCACGTGACGCGCACCCTGGCCAACGCCCTGGGCAGCGGGCGCATCCACCACGCCTTCCTGTTCTGCGGGCCGCGCGGCGTGGGCAAGACCACCGGGGCGCGCATCCTGGCCAAGGCGCTGTGCTGCGAGACCGGGCCGACGGCGACGCCGTGCAACGTGTGCGGACCGTGCACCGAGATCACGGCGGGGCGCGCCACCGACTTCATCGAGATCGACGGCGCGTCCAACCGCGGCATCGACAACATCCGCGAGCTGCGCGAGAGCGTGCGCTACCAGCCGGCCCGGCTGCGCCGCAAGGTGTACGTGATCGACGAGGTCCACATGCTGACGACGGAGGCCTTCAACGCCCTCCTGAAGACGCTGGAGGAGCCTCCGCCGCACGTGACCTTCGTGCTGGCCACGACCGAGCCGCACAAGCTGCCGGTGACCATCCTGTCGCGCTGTCAGCGCTACGACTTCAAGCTGGTGCCGCTGTCGAAGGTGGCCGAGGCGCTGGGGCGCATCCTCGGCGCCGAGAAGATCGAGGTCGAGGGCGCGGCGCTGACGCTGCTGGCGCGCGAGAGCGGCGGCTCGATGCGCGACTCGCTGTCGCTGACCGATCAGATGATCGCCTACAGCGGCGGCAAGCCGATCACGGCGGCCAGCGTGGCCGAGGTGCTGGGCGTCGCCGACCGGGCGCTGCTGGCCGGGCTGGCGCGGGCGCTGGTGGCGCGCGAGCTGGAGACCGCGCTGCGCGCGGTGGACGCCGCCGAGGCGCGCGGGGTCGACGTCGCGCAGCTGGCCAAGGCGCTGCTCGGGCACCTGCGGGATCTGGCGCTGGTGTCGGAGGTCAAGGACGCCAGCGGGCTGGTGGACGGCGGCGAGGTCGAGGTCGCGGAGCTGAAGCGGGACGCGCAGGGCGCGCCGGCCGGCCTGTTGCCGATGCTGTTCGAGCGGCTGGCGCGGGCCTGCGTGGATCTGACCGAGTCGCCGCTGCCCAGGGCCACGCTGGAGCTGGCGCTGGTGGACTGTGTGCACGCGGTGCCGCTGGAGCCGATCGGGGATCTGATCGAGCGCCTGGAGAGGATCGAGCGCGGCGGCGGCGGTGGTGGGGCCGGCGGGACTGGAGGCGGCGCGCCGAGGCCGATCCAGAAGCCGGCCGCGCCGACGCAGGCGCAGGCGCAGACGGGCGCGAGGCCGAGCGCGAGCCCGAGCACGAGCACGAGTCCGGGCACGAGTCCGAGCACGAGCACGAGCACGAGCACGAGCACGAGTCCGAGCACGAGCACGAGCACGAGCACGAGCACGAGCACGAGCACGAGCACGAGCACCAGCCCGAGCACGAGCCCGAGCACGAGTCCGAGCACGAGCACCAGCCCGAGCCCGCAAGCTCCCCGTTCTCCCGCGCCCGCGCCCGCGCCTCCGGCCGCCACGCTGTCGGCCTCGAACGCCGCGGCCTGGCAGCGCATCGTCGACCTGGTCGAGGTCAAGCGGCCGATGCTGGCCTCCAACCTCACGCTGGCGCAGGCCGAGATCGACGGGCGCAAGCTCATCATCGGCATCCCCGAGGACGCCAACGCCGCGCTCGAGCACCTCAACGAGCCACACCACCTGCAGCTGGTGAAAAACTGTGCCAAGGAGGTCCTCGGCCACGAGGTCGACCTCACCACGCGCTCGCTGCGCGGCCTCCCGGTCAACGGCCACAAGGCCGATGCGGGCGCGGCGCCGGCCTCGCTGCGGGCGCGCGAGATGGAGGCCCAGCGCGTCGATCGTGCGGCGCGCGAGGCCGAGGCGCGGCAGCATCCCCTCGTCAAGGCAGCTCTCGACGTCTTCTCCACCAACGTCGAGCTCATCAAGACGGACGACGTCGACTAGCGGAGGACACACCATGGCCAAGGGACCCGAGATGCCCGGAGGGCTCGACCTGGGCGGGCTGATGCAGGCCGCCCAGCAGATGCAGCAGGACATGGAGCGCGCCCAGGAGGAGCTGGCGCGCAAGACCGTCGAGGGCTCGGCGGGCGGTGGCATGGTGGTCGCCATCGCCAACGGCAAGCAGGAGCTGGTTTCGCTCAAGATCGAGAAGGCCGTGGTCGACCCCAGCGACATCGGCATGCTGCAGGATCTCGTGGTCGCCGCCTGCAACGTGGCGCTGCGCAAGGCCGCCGAGCTGGCCGCCGAGACCATGCAGGGCGCCGCCGGCGGCCTGGCTGGCGCGCTGCCGCCTGGCCTCAGCGGGCTGCTCGGTGGCGGTCGGTAGCGCAAGGCCTCATCAATGGGCACCGGCGCCGATCCGATCACGCGTCTCATCCACGAGCTGGGCAAGCTGCCCGGCATCGGCGAGCGCACCGCGACCCGCCTGGCCTTCCACGTCATGCGCGCGCCCGAGTCGCTGGCCCAGGGCCTCGCGCAGGCCCTCCTCGACGTCAAGGCCAAGGTCCGCCTGTGCTCGTCGTGCATGAACCTCACGGAGGACGACCCCTGCGCGCTGTGCGCCGACGCGCGCCGCGACCCGGGCCTGCTGTGCGTCGTCGCGACCCCGGCCGACCTGCTGGCGGTTGACCGCGGCGGCGCCTTCCGCGGCCGCTACCATGTGCTGCACGGCGTGCTGTCACCGCTGGAGGGCATCGGCCCCGACGACCTGCGCATCGGCGACCTGGTGCGCCGCCTGCGGGACGCCGAGGCCGCGTCCGGCGGCACCGCCCAGCCCATCCGCGAGGTCATCCTGGCGCTCAGCCCCAACGTCGAGGGCGAGGCCACCGCGCTGTACCTGGCCCGCCTGCTGCGGCCGCTGGGCCCGCGCGTGACCAGGATCGCCAGCGGTGTGCCCATCGGCGGCGAGCTGGAGTATGTCGACCAGGTCACCATCGCGCGGGCGCTGGAGGCCCGACGCGAGGTCTGAGGCGTGCTGTCTTTGGCAAGCCGGCTCACGGGCCTGTCACAAGTTCAAACTTGAAGATCTCTCGATAGTTCGATACAACCGCTTGGCGCGACTGTACGTGATCGGTCCCTGCGAGGAGAGGCGATGGCGAGCCCGCATCTGGTGATGTTCGAGGAGGAAGCTGGACAGATCCAGAGGATCTGCGAAGGCCTCCACCGAGACGCCAACGCCAAAGCGGTTCTCTGCATCGACAAGAACGGCCAGCCCATCGCGGCGGCAGGCGAGACCGAACAGCTCGACGTCACGTCGCTGTCCTCGCTCACCGCCGGCAACGTGGCTGCGACGGGCGGCATCGCCAAGCTGCTCTCGGAGAAGGAGTTCGCCGGTCAGTTCCACGAAGGCGAGAGCACCAACGTCCACATCTCGATCGTCGCCCAGCGCGTCATCCTGGTCGTCCTGTTCGACAACCGCTCATCGCTCGGCCTGGTTCGCTTGCGCGTCAAGCGGGCTGCTGAAGGCCTGGTGAAGATCTTCAACGAACTCATCAAGAAGCTCGAGGCCTCGTCCGGCGCTCCGGCGGGTGTGTTTGCCGAGATCACCGACGACGACATCGACAACCTGTTCAACGATTGATCTCGAGACGATTGAGGCGATGACATGAGCTTCATCAACTACTCGTCACGCGAGATCAACTGCAAGATCGTCTATTACGGGCCGGGTCTGTGCGGCAAGACGACCAACCTGCAGTACATCTATGCCAAGACCAATCCGGAGGCGAAGGGGAAGATGATCTCCCTCGCCACCGAGACCGAGCGCACGCTGTTCTTCGACTTCCTGCCGCTGTCGCTGGGTGAGATCCGCGGCTTCAAGACGCGCTTCCACCTCTACACGGTGCCCGGCCAGGTCTTCTACGACGCCAGCCGCAAGCTCATCCTGAAGGGGGTCGACGGCGTGGTCTTCGTCGGCGACTCGCAGGTCGAGCGCATGGAAGCCAACATCGAGTCGATCGAGAACCTGCGCGTCAACCTGGCGGAGCAGGGCTACGACCTCGACAAGCTGCCGTACTGCGTGCAGTACAACAAGCGGGACCTTCCCAACGCGGCGCCGCTGAGTGATCTGCGCGCCATCTGCAATCCAAAGCAGAGCGTGCCCGACTTCGAGGCGGTCGCCACAACGGGGGTCGGCGTGTTCGACACGCTGAAGGCGGTCGCCAAGCTGGTCCTCACCGAGCTCAAGAGAGGCGGATGACGTGTCGGTAGGCGCCGAATCTGGGGGCAGCGGGCGACCGAAGTTTCGCGACAATCTGGTCGCACAGCCGGTCGAAGACGCTGGCATCAAGTGGGTCGAGGTCTCGGATCCGGGCTCCGGACGGAGCTTCCGGTTCTACGACTTCGAATACCTGGTGGCTTCATCGATGGACGGCACGCGTGATGCCGGCGACCTGGTGCTGCATGCACGCCAGGAGCTGGGCTTCGAGACCACGCCCGCCGACCTGATGCAGTTCGTCACCGAGCTGGAGCGCCTCGGCTACGTCACGCGGGCCATGCCGGTGGACAACGACCTGGACCCGCACGAGGCGGCCACCGGCGTAGTCGACGCCGACGAGCTGCGTCGCCGCGCCATCGAGTCGACCAAGGTGCCCGAGCGTCCCCCGGCGCGACCGCCAGTACTGGCGATGTCGCCGCCGCCGGGACCGGGGAGCGACGAGACCTCGTTCGAGGGGCTGGTCGAGCAGACCGCCAACAAGCCGAACCCGCTGGCCGGCAAGCCGCTGGACTGGAAGCCGGGCAGCGAGGACACCGGTGGGGTCACGCCGCTGCCCGCGCCGCAGCCGCTGGGTGGCGAGAACCGCGAGCAGTCGCAGAGCGACATGCGCATCGGGGCTACGGGTCTGGAAGACGAGACCACCTCGACGCGCGACCTGGGTGGCCGCGTCTCGCAGAAGGCCACGCTGCCAGGCGGCGCTGCGGTGGTGGACGCCGCCACCGACAACCTGGTCAAGGAGCTGTCGCCGCCCATCGCGACGGTGTCCGACCCGGTCCCGTCCACGCCGGCGCTGCGCATCGCCGAGCCCAAGTTCGAGCCACCCAAGCCGCCGGCGACCTCGCCGCGCGATGGCTCCGAGCGCATGATGCTGCCGCCCAAGCAGCAGCCCAAGACCGCGCCGCCCAAGCCGGTGGCGCCGCTGCCCACGCCCGAAGAGCCGCGCAAGTCGAGCGCTCTGCTGCTGTTCCTGCTCCTCATCCTCGTCGGGGCCGGCGCCGCGGTGTACTACTTCAAGGTCCTCAAGAAGAAGCCGGCCGGCACCAAGGCTCCGGTGGCGTCGCCGACGCCGACCGCGCAGCCCAGCCCGACGCCGACCACGCCGCCCGCGCCCAAGCTGGAGAAGGTCGCCGCGGCCACGCGTCCCGACCCGGCCAACCTGCACACCGAGACCGCCGTGCTGGTGGCGACCGGTGGCGGTGACACCGGCAACGCCAAGATTGGCGGCGACGGCAAGGTCAACTGGATCGCCAAGGACGGCACCGAGGTCGCGGTGGGCGACGTGGTCTGCAAGCTGGCGGGCTGGACCGGCCTCGAGTCACGGGTCAAGGACCGCGCCAAGAGCCTGAGGGAAAAGAACGAGAAGATGGACAAGATCAAGGCGGAGGAGCCGCCTGATCCCAAGGCCATGGCGTCGCAGCAGAAGGAGATCGACCGCGTCGCCGGCGAGCTGGCCGAGGTGCAGAAGAAGTACGACGCGGTCATCGCCAAGGCCACCGTGGCCGGCCCGACCAAGGCGCTGGTCAAGACCGGCGACTCCGTGACCTTCGGGCAGGATGTGGTCCAGGTCGGCGGCGGCCCGCCCGCGGTGCGCGCGGTGTTCGAGCTCGGCGAGAAGGACCGCTACAAGGTCGGCGAGCCCGCCACGCTGATGCTGGATGGCAAGGCGATCGCCGGGGTGGTCGACGGCGTCGAGGGCAACAAGATCAATGTGCGCGTGGCCGACACGGTGCAGCCGCAGCCGGCGGCGGGCGGCACGGTGGCGCTGCTCAAGTCGGACGCCGATCCCAGCAAGGGCCTCATCGTGATCCCGGCGGCCGCGCTGCACGGCGACTATGTCTGGGTGGTCGTGGACGGCAAGGTCGCCAAGCTGACGGTCTCGGGCAAGGTCGATGGCGGTGACGCCGTGATCGACAGCGGGCTCAGCGCCGGTGACGTGGTGCTGGTCGGGGACGCCAAGGAAGGCGACCCGGTCCCGTCGCAGTAGACTCAGGGGGTGTGAGCGTGAGGCGCTCGTCGGTCCGGGGGGACGATGGGCGCCTCGCGTGTTTTCGGGAGTGGGGACCGGGCAGCGGTGGCGGGCGGGGACGCGGGCGCGGGCTACTTCTTGTCGGCGAGCCAGCTCTTGAAGGCGGCAGCTTCCTCGTTGAGGATCTCCTGCGCGTTCTTGTAGATGATCTTCTCGGCGATCGACCCCAGCAGGAACACCTTGACCTTGAGCTCGCCCGACACGGTGCGCTCGGTCTTGCCGCCGACGTCGCGGAAGGTGATGGTGCCCTCGTTGACCAGCAGCGAGCGCAGGCGCCCCGAGTCGGGGACGTTCTTGAACTTGAGGACGCGGGCCGCCTTGTCGAAGGTCGACTCCTCGACCCAGGCCATCATCTCGGGGGTCACCTTCTTGGGGCCGATGCTCTTGATCAGCGGCTGCGGCTTGTAGCGCGTCTTGCGCGTCACGGTGCCGCCCTGGTCGGAGCACTCGACCGGCGCGATGGCGACCATGGTCTTGGGCATGTTCGCCTGCAGGTGCGGGAACAGCGCCGGGTTCAGGAACTCGCGCGTGACGACATCGACGGGGTGATCGAAGGTGTGCTTCAGCTCGAACTTCATCCGGATCTCCTTGGCGAGAGCGAGGGCCATCACACCACCTTGAAGCGGGTGACGCGCAGGATCGGCCCGGTCATCGTGAAGCTCATCTGGTCCTCGGCGATGTCGCCCTCGACCTCGACGCGCTGGCCTTCCTTGAGCAGGGCTGGGTCGGTGCTGTCGAGCTCGTAGACGTCGTCACCGGCGTGCAGCTCCCACGCCGTGCCGCCGACCATGGCGCTCCTGCGCACCGTGCCCTGGATCACCTTGTGTTTGCCCTTGGAGCCCATTGACCGCGGAACATAATGGGCAAACGCCCCCACCGCAAGATCCGCCATCTGCCGCGCCTAGTAGTCGATGCCATCGTCTGCCAGGTAGTCGCCGTTCACCACGGCGGGCAGCTCGATGGACTTCTTCTCGTACAGCCACAGGTAGTGGGCATAGATCCCCACGACCTTCTTGATGTACTCGCGGGTTTGCATGTAGGCGACCAGCTCGACGAACTCGTCGAGGGGGCGGCCACCGTAGAGCTTGGTCCAGCGGATCATGGCGCGCGGGCCGCCGTTGTAGGCGCCGGCCGCGAGGGGTAGCTGGCCGCGGAACTTCTGCACCAGGTGGCCGATGTACCAGGAGCCGGTGCGGATGTTGCCCTCGGGGTCGTAGAGCAGGTCGTCGGAGTACTCGATGCCGAGGGCGCGCGCGACCCGGCGGGTGGTCGGCGGGATCATCTGGAGGAGGCCCAGGGCGTCGGCGTAGGAGGCGTCGTGCACGTTGAAGCCGCTCTCCTTCTTCATGATGGTGTACAGCCAGTAGGGCGGGTTCTTGCCCAGGTCCTGCCAGCGCTCGACCAGGGCGCGGTAGGCCAGCGGGTGCGCCAGCTCCCACCAGGCGCGGGCGTCGCCCTCGGGGGGCAGGTCGAGGGCGCGCGCGCCGATGCTCTCGGCCAAGAGGTACGGGCGCTGGAAGTTGCCGGCCTTGTGGTAGCGGTCGAACAGCACCGGCAGCGCGCGGGCGCCGAAGCGCTTGCGCAGGGCGGCCTCGGCGCGGCGCAGCTCGTCGGAGGCGGCGGTGGGCAGGCCGGCTTCCAGCAGCTCGTCCACACGTCCGATCGCGGCATCACTTGCGACGGCTGGGTCGATGGCGCCCAGCTTGGGGGCGCTGCCGCCGGGCGGCTTGTCGCCGAAGGGGCCGACCTCGATCTTGCGGGTGGCGAGCTGCATGCGCGCCAGCTCGGCGTAGTGTGACAGCGGGTAGCTCGCCGGCAGGGCGCGCCAGATGGCGATGGCCTCGGCGTCCTTGCCGGTGGCCGCCAGGGCGCGCGCCTTCCAGTAGCGACCTTTACCACCTGTCAACTCACCCGAGCGATCCGCGAGCTTGGAAAAGTACGGTAGCGCGTCCGCCGGCTTGCCCAGCAGCCAGCGCCCGAAACCCAGGAACCACAGCGCGTCGGTGGCGAACTTGGAGTCGCCATACTTGTCGAGCAGCTTGTCGAGGTCGGGCTGCGACTCGGCGTAGCGGCCCTTGTTGTAGTCGAGCCAGCCGGCCAGGTACTGCGCCTCGGCGGCCCACACGCTGCTCGGGTGCTGCGCCACCAGCTTGCGGTACCAGACGATGGCCTCGTCATCCTTGTCGGCCCGCGACAGCGCGCGCGCGCCGTGAAACATGGCCTCGACGCGGCGGCTGCCCATGCGCTCGTGCACGCCCAGCAGCAGGCGGCCGGCGCGCTCGTACTGGCGCCGCATGCGGTACAGCGTGGTGCCGGTCCAGTAGTCGACCAGGTCGCGCTCGGCGGGCGGCAGCGTGGCCGGCAGCAGCGCCAGCTCGGCCATGGCGCGGTCCCACTGGCGCGCCTCGGTCAGGAGCTCGGCGCGGCGCACGCGCTCCTTGACGCTGAACACGGGGGCGCGGCCCTCGAGCTCCTCCAGGCGCGCGGGCACGCCGTCGGCCAGCGGGTGCTGCGGCTCGGCCAGGTACAGCTCGCGCAGCAGGCGCGCGGCCTCGGGCTTCTTCTTCTGGGCGGCGGCGATCTCCGCCAGATGGAAGCGCGCCACCGCGGGCTCACCGCCGGGGGTCTTTGCGCTCAGCAGCTTGGTGTAGGCCTTGCCCGCGTCGGCCAGCTTGCCGAGCTCGTACAGGCAGTCGGCGGCGCGCCAGGCCGACTCGGGCGCGAAGGCCCCGCCGGCGGCGGCCAGGGCCTGGAACATCGGCAGCGCACGCGCGGCGTCGCCGGTCAGCAGCAGCGACTGCGCCAGCAGGCTGCGCCGGTAGTCCTCGACGCGCAGCGGCTGGGCGTCGGGCAGGCGGGGCAGCGCGGCGGCGGCCTCCTCGTAGCGGCCGTCCTGGAAGGCCTCGACGCCACGGCGCAAAGCCTGCAGATCCCCCGCACGATCTGCGCGGGCGGTGGCCGGCAGGGCCACCAGGAGGGCCACCAGTACGCGGCCAAGGGGGACTGTAGGCCGGTCCATGGCACGAGAGTATACTGCGCGGCGGCAAACGGACGACACGTGCGCAAGCTACGCGGGAGACACTGATGTCATTTCACGGCGTCGATTTCTACGGACTGGACGAGCTTCTGACCGAGGACGAGATCCTGGTGCGCGACAACATGCGCGCCTTCGTCGACGCCGAGGTCATGCCGCGCATCAACAAGGCGTTCCGCGATGGCGTGCTGCCGATGGATCTGGCCAAGAAGCTGGGCGCCATGGGCGCGCTGGGCGCGCACCTCAAGGGCTACGGCTGCGCCGGCATGGGGTCGATCGCGTACGGCCTGCTCCTGCAGGAGCTGGAGCGCGGCGACTCGGGCGTGCGCTCGTTCGCGTCGGTGCAGGGCTCGCTGTGCATGACGCCGATCTACGAGTACGGCACCGAGGAGCAGAAGCAGAAGTGGCTGCCGCGCATGGCCGCTGGAGAGGCCATCGGCTGCTTCGCGCTGACCGAGCCGGACTTCGGGTCGAACCCGGCCGGCATGCTGTCGAACGCGGTCAAGACGCCCAGTGGCTACAAGCTCAACGGCACCAAGCGCTGGATCACCAACGGCAGCATCGCCGACGTCGCCATCGTGTGGGCCAAGCTGGACGGCCGGGTGCGCGGCTTCCTGGTCGAGCGCGGCACCCCGGGCTTCACCACCGCCGACATCCACGGCAAGTTCTCGCTGCGCGCGTCGGTCACCAGCGAGCTGGTGCTGGAGGACGTCGAGGTGCCCGAGGACGCCATGCTGCCGGGCGCCATCGGCATCAAGGGGCCGCTCAACATCCTGTCGAACGCGCGCTATGGCATCTCGTGGGGCGCCATCGGCGCCGCCATGGCCTGCTTCGAGGAGGCCACCGAGTACGCCAAGTCGCGCAAGCAGTTCTCGCGTCCGATCGCCGGCTACCAGCTGGTGCAGGCCAAGCTGGCCGACATGCTGACCGAGATCACCAAGGCGCAGCTGGTGTCGTGGCGCCTGGGCAAGCTCAAGGACTCGGGCAAGCTGCGGCCCCAGCAGGTCTCGCTGGCCAAGCGCAACAACGTGTACTGGGCGCTGCACATCGCGCGCTCCGCGCGTGACATCCTCGGCGCCAACGGCGTCACCGACGAGTACCAGTGCGGTCGCCACATGTGCAACCTGGAGTCGGTCTTCACCTACGAGGGCACGCACGACATCCACACGTTGATCCTCGGGCAGGAAATCACGGGGATCGCGGCGTTCGAGTGAAGCGTACCAGGCGAGGTGAGGCGGCCGGGCAGTGGTCCCCGCGCCGTCTGTGGGTGGGTGGGTCCTATCACGCGACCCTGACAGTGCTGGTCGGCTGCGCGCTGCTGGGCTGCAAGGGCAAGAAGAAGCCCGCCAAGCCCGCGGGCGGCGATGCCGCTGTCGCCGCCGCCAGCGGTGACGGCGGCGGGCCAGGCGGGCCAGGCGGGCCCGGCGCGCAGGTGCGTGACAAGCTCGACGCCATCGAGCAGGCCGAGGACGCCCGCGCGTCGGGCGCCATCCTGCCGTACCTGCGCGACTCCGAGAGCCCGGTGCGCGCCCGCGCCGCGCGTGGCCTGGGCCGCATCGGGGACGAGGCCAGCCTGCCCCAGCTGCGCGCGCTGCTGGAGGATCCGGTGCGCGAGGTGCGCATCGAGGTCGCCGACGCGCTGGCCATCGCCGGTGACGCCAAGGCCGGCCCCGAGCTGGTCAAGCGCTTCACCCTGGAGACGCAGGATCCCTATGTCTCGAGGGCGATCCTGCGCGCCATCGGCTTCTGCGGCGGCGACGAGGGGCTCTCGGTCCTGGGCGGCGCCCTGCTCGACGAGGACGCCGCCACCCGCGCCGAGGGCGCCCTGGCGCTGGGCCGCTATGGCGTGCGCAAGAAGGTCATCGGGGCCGAGCGTGTCAACGAGCTCAGCAAGCGACTGAAGGACGACGACGAGGGCGTGCGCTACGCCGCCGCGTTCGCGCTGGTGCGCGCCAAGGAGCTGGCCCCCGCGGCGCCGGCCCCCAGCGCCGCGCCAGGCGCCGCCCAGCCGCCGTCGGTCACGCCGCCGCCGTCGCCCAGCGCCGCCGCCAGCCCCGACGCGGGTGTGCTCGCGCCGCCGCCCGCGCCGGAGGTCATCCCGGCGCCACTCGAGCTCGGCCACATCGAGGCCCTGCTGGCGGTCGCCACCGGCGGTGGCGCGCCCGAGACCGCGGCCATGGCGCTGCGCGCGCTGGCCATCCGCAAGGCGCTGCCCGAGGTCGACGCCCTCGCCATCCTGGGCCGTGACGCCGACTGGCGGGTCCAGGTCGAGGCCGCGCGTGGCCTCATCGAGCGCCCTGACCCCAAGCTGGCGTCAGCGCTGACCGGCCTCATGAAGGTGCTGCCCGCCATGGTCGGCGACGCCCGCACCCACGTCGCCATCGCCGCCCTGGAGGCGCTGACCGCGCGCGCCAAGGTCCCCGGCGTCGCCAAGGCCATCCGCCCGCTGCTGGCGCTGCCCGATCCCGCTGGTGACCCGCTGCCGCGCCGGCGCCGCTTCGCCCAGGTGCGCTGCTCGGCCGCCGCCGTGCTGGCTCATGGCGGCGCCTTCGACGCGCTGGCCAAGTGTGATCCCGCGCTGCTGCTGGGCACGCTGCCGCGGCGCGCGCTGGCCGACGCGCTGTCGGACGGCGCCGCCGCCGTCAAGGGCGGCCAGCTCGATGTCCGCCTGCGCGCGCTGACCACGCTGGCGGGCGACAAGGACGCCACCGTGCGCGCCGCCGCCGCGGCCGCCGCGGGCAGCTTCGACGACGCCCGCGCCCAGCGCATCGTGCGCGAGCGCCTGGCCGAGGACGACATCGGCGTGGTCACCGCCGCCGCCGACGCCGCGCGCGTCGCCGCCGAGGAGCGCAAGCACGCCGACTTCGCCGCCCTCAATCGCCTGGTCGAGATTGCCACCCGCCTGCGTGGCGCCGAGTGGATCGAGGCCCGTATCTCGGCGGTCACCACACTGGGCGCCTTCCCGGCCCACGCCAGCGTCGATGGCGCGCTGGAGACCGCGCTGGGCGATCCCTCGGGCGAGGTCTCGCGTCGCGCCCGCGCCGCGCTGGAGAAGCGCGGCAAGCAGCCGCCCGCGGCGCGCCCGGTGCCGCCCGATCCGGTGCCGCACCCCGAGCTGCCGCGCGACGCCAGCGTCAAGGCCACCATCACGGTCGAGGGCGGCGCCACGCTCAGCTGCGCGCTCGATCATGCGGTGGCCCCGCGCACCGTCGACAGCTTCGTCGGCCTGGCCAGGAAGAAGCTGTATGACGGCCTGACCTTCCACCGCGTGGTGCCCGACTTCGTGGTCCAGGGCGGCGACCCGCGCGGCGACGGCACCGGTGGTCCCGGCTACCTGCTGCGCGCCGAGGCCTCGCTGCAGCCGTTTGCGCGCGGCGCGCTGGGCATCGCGGACGCCGGCAAGGACACCGGCGGCAGCCAGTTCTTCATCATGCACGCGCGCGCGCCCCACCTCGAGGGCCGTTACACCTGGTTCGGCAGCTGTGACACCACGGGCGCGGCAGGTCAGGCGCTCGATCTCCTGTTCGTGGGCGACAAGATCGAAAAGGTGACCGTCGATGTCCGCTGAGATCAAGCAGCCGCCGCAGATCCTCATCGTGTCCGGCCTCGATCCCACTGGCGGCGCCGGCTTCCTGGCCGATGCGCGCGTGGTCGCCGACCTCGGCGGCCGCGCAGTCGGCGTGCCCACCGCGCTGACCGAGCAGGACACCAACAACGTCTACGGCCTGAACGCCGTCGAGCACGCCGTGGTGCGCTCGCTGCTGGCCGCGCTGCTGGAGGACTGCGCCGGCAGCATCCGCGCCGTCAAGATCGGCATGCTGGTCACCAACGCCCAGGCCCACGCGGTCGCCGGCGCGCTGGCGCTGGTGCCCGACGCCCCGGTGGTGTGGGACCCGGTGATGCGCTCGTCGGGGGGCGTCGCCCTGATGGAGGACGACGCCCGCGTGCTGGCGTCGGTGCTGTTCCCGCGCCTGACCCTGATGACACCCAACCTGCTCGAGGCCCAGGCGCTCACCGGCATCCCGGTGCGCGACCGCGCCGGCATGCGCCGGGCCGGTGAGGCGCTGTGCGAGATGGGCGCCAAGGCCGTGCTGGTCAAGGGCGGCCACCTGGCGGGCGACCAGGCCGTCGACGTCCTGGTACGCGAGGGCGGCTCCGCGCTGGAGCTGGTCGCGCCGCGCATCCCGGTCGAGGGCAAGACCCACGGCACCGGCTGCGTGCTGTCGAGCGCCATCGCCACCCACCTCGGCCACGGCGCCAACCTGTTCGAGGCCGCCAGCTCGGCCAAGGACTTCCTGGGCCGCCGCCTGGAGAAGCTGCGCAAGATCGGCGGCGGCGCCCGCGTGCTGGTGTAGCGGACGCTGACGCCGCTCCGGTAGCGCTGACGTCGCTACGGTAGCGCTGACGTCGCTACGGTAGCGTGACCGCGTGAATGGTGCCCTCGACGCCCTCGCAGGCGTGGGTGAGCATGAACCGGGTCGCCACCAGCACCGTCTTGCTGCCGGGCGCGACCCACAGCAGGTCGGCCCCGGCGCTGTGGGTGCACAGCGGCAGGTCCGGCTCGCCCCGGTAGGGTTTCGGGTTCCACTTCGGCTTGCTGGCGAAGGGCTTGCCGCCCGGCGTGCTGGGCTGCCAGGTCAGGTTGGGATCGTGCCAGGTCAGGCGGCCGTGCAGCGCGGGCGTATCGATGCTGAACCCGTAGGGGTCGCCCTCCTGGCAGCCCTGGACCGGGTCGCACAGGGCCGAGATGGGCAGCATGGTCAGCCACTGGATCTTGGCCAGCTCGTCGTTGGCCGCCCGCGCCGCCTGCTCGAGGGCCGCCAGCGCGGGCGTCTCCTCCAGATTCCTGTCGAGCACCATCAGCTGCTTGACCACCTTGCCGGTCGCGACATCGACCAGGTCGACGTTCAAGCCGGGCTCCATGTTGGGACCGGCGTTGCCATTGCCAGCGCGCACATACAGCCTGCCGTCGACCGACAGCGCCGGGATCCCGCGGCCGACGAGCGGCTCGATCGCCCAGGGCTCTGGCCCGGACTCGAGGACCCCGACCCTGACGCCGTCGAGCTCGGTCGGCGCGGCATCGGGCAGCGCGGCATCGGTTGGCGCGGCGTGCGCGGTCGACGTCGGTTCTGGGCTGGCCCTCGGCGACGGGGGCGTGCCTGGCCCAGTGCGCTTCCTTTTCTGGCAGCTGGCCACCGCGAGCGCTGCGAGCAGGCCGCCGCTGATCGCGTTCCACTTCGTCACCTTCATCCCGGCTCCTACGCCACGCGCGCGCCGCCTATGCCACCACCCGGAACGCCGTCGCCATCCGCGACTGTTCAGCGGCAGAGATCCCGACCGCGCTGGCGGCCTTGCGCCAGCCCTTCACCACCCCGACCACCTTCTCGATGATCTGGTCGGCCTTCGCTGGCTTGACGCGAAAGTGCTTCGCCACCTCGCGCACCAGCTCCAGATCCTGGGCGTTGTCGGTCTCCGAGATGTTCAGCGAGAGGCCCTGTGCCGAGGTCACAGGGTTGACGTCGTATGCCGGGGCCAGCGACCAGCCGCCCGCTGCCTCGAGGAGGAAGCCATGGTTGCGCAGGTGATCATCGACATTCGACACACAGACCGACAGCACGATGCGTCGCCACAGCTCCTCGAGGTCACGCTCCGGATGAGCACCAACCCGCGCGATGACCTCGGCGATCTCCAGGTAGCTGGCGCCAGGCTCGCCATCACTGCGCTCGAGCAGGGTCATCGCGGATGCAAAGTGCACCCGCTGGCCCGCATCGTCGCGGTCGAACCTGCGGGTCAGGAAGGTGTGGCGCTTGCTGGCAAAGCGTCGGCACAACGCCTCGCTGGTGCGAATGCCCGCCCTGGTCGCCAGCCCATGGACCACGGTCTCCCATGCGCCCACGTCGCGATCGTCGGTTTCGCTGGGGAACTTGGCGATCCAGAGTCGCCCCTCGGCGTCGCGGACGCTGGCCTTGGGCCGTGCGCCTCCGAGCGATCGTCCGGGAGCGATGAGCATACCCAGCCACTTGTCGTACGACGGGTCACGCTCCACGCCCGCGCGCTCCAGCCTCAGGCTGGCCTGCTCCAGCTCGCTCAGCGAGGTCCAGGGTGGCGAAGCCAGGGTTGCATCGTCGTCGAGGAACGGACCACCTTCGAAGCGAAACCTGAGGCCGCCGAGGCGGTGGCCGTCGAAGACGCCGAGCAAGAAGTCGAGCTCGAGCAGCGTGCGCTCCTTGCGCCGCTGCTTGCGTGCCCGCTGCGCCTCGCGCCTCGTCATCAGGACCCGGCCCCAGCGATCGGGCGACGAATCGAGAAAGGCGCCAGAGTTCTCTCGTCCATTCGCCACGATCTGCGCTCCGTGGCCGAGCCTCAGAGCCGGGTCGAGCTGGGACCGCGCGTGCGGCGTCGCCAGCCACGAGCGCGCGTACTCGAAGGAGAAGATCTGCTTGCCGCGCGCCGTCTGGGCATGGAGCCGGCCGACCAGCTGCGGCTCGGCGAGCCAGCTCCAGTCTGCCCACACCTCCACGCTCTGGCGCTCACCCGCCATCGCCAGGCGCCCTGCGCTTGCGAGGTGCACGCGTGGGCACCTCGAGCTCGTCGTCCTGCAGGCGCCGCCCCAGCTCGTCGTCGCGCGCCACCAGCCCGAGATCCCCATCCAGCCCGAGGCTGTGCAGGACGTTGGCCAGGGCGCCCAGACTCACGCCAGGCTCACCTCGCTCGAGGGCGTGCAGGGTTGGCCTGGTCATCCCGGCGCGCTCCGCGACGAGGGCCGCCGACAGGCGCCTGCGCAGGCGCGCCAACCGGATGCGCGCGCCGAGTTCGGCCAGCGAGCGGGCCACACGCGGAAAGGGTGCCGTCGTCGCACGCGCCATGATGGAAAGTATTGTTTACCAGGTCGCGCAGATGTGAAAACAATACTTTACACTATGACACCCGCGGGCGGTTGCGCCTGCTGCCTGGGTCAGGTCAGGCCAATGGCCGCGGCGACCGGATCGATCGACAACATGCCGCGGTTGAACGTGTGCACGCTGCCGTCGTCGAGGGTCAGGAGGACGCGCTTGGAGAACAGGCCCTTCTTGACCGCGACGTTGCGGATGCGCGCGCGAGGGATCTCGAGGTAGGCCTCGGAGCCACGCTTGACGAACAGCGCCTCACCGATGAGGCCACCCACCGAGACGTCGAACTGCGCATCGTAGCAGAGCCGCTTGCTGGTCACCAGCAGCTTGCCGTTGAACTTGCCGCCCTTCTGGGGCTCGTACATCAGGGTCCAGCTGTCGAGCTTCTTCTCGTCGGCCGCGAGCTCGAGCTTGTCGAGGACACCCATGGCAGTACCTCCAGCCTGCACGTAGCGCGGCCCCGGCGACGCGCGTTGACCCCAGTCAAGTGGGGACGGCCAGCCCTCAGGCCTTGCCGCGCGGGCGCTGCTCCAGCTTGTACTTGGTGACCTTGCGGATGAGGTTGCGCCGGCTGATCTTCAGCTCGGCGGCGGCCTTGGTCTTGTTCCACTGGTTCTTCTTGAGGATCTCGAAGATCATCTGGCGCTCCAGCGTCTTGACCGAGTCGGGCAGCGACGACGGCTCCAGATAGTCGTCGTCGCCCTCGCGCGCCGCCTGGTCGCGGATGCGCTGCGACAGGAGGTCGTCGGCGATGACCTTGTCGTCGCCGGCCAGCACGACCAGGCGCTCGATCTCGTTCTCCAGCTCGCGCACGTTGCCCGGCCAGGCGTAGTCGAGCAGCCGGTCCAGACACTCCTTGGTCAGCCGCTTCATCTGCAGCCGGCGCCCCTTGGCGTTCTTCTTGAGGAAGAACTCGACCAGGGTCGGGATGTCGTCGCGGCGGTCGCGCAGCGGCGGCAGCGTCAGGTTGATGACGTTGACGCGGTAGTACAGATCCTCGCGGAACTCGCCCTTCTCGACCATCTTCTTGAGGTCGCGGTTGGACGCCGCGATGATGCGCACGTCGACCTGCTTGGCCGAGGTGTCACCGACCGGGATGAAGGTCCCCTCCTGCAGCACGCGCAGCAGCTTGACCTGCAGCGCCGGGCTCATGTCGCCGATCTCGTCGAGGAAGAACGTCCCGCCGTCGGCGACCTCGAACAGCCCCTGCTTGTCGCTGATGGCGCCGGTGAACGACCCCTTCTTGTGCCCGAACAGCTCGCTGTCGAGCAGGTTGTCGTTGAACGCCGAGCAGTTCTGGATCACGAAGCGCCGGTGCTTGCGCGCCGAGTTGTGGTGGATCGCCTTGGCCACCAGCTCCTTGCCGGTGCCGTTCTCGCCGCTGATCAGCACCGTCGAGTCCGAGTCGATGACCTTGTCGAGCAGCCGGTAGATCTCCTGCATGGGCCGGCTGCGCCCGATGATGGCGTCGTACGAGTAGCGCGTGTTGAGGTCGCGCTGCATCTTCTCCAGGCGCTGCTCGCGACGCACGATCTCGGCCTGGAAGGTCACGATCTCCTCGGCGCACAGCTCCATCAGCTCGGTCAGGTAGTCGACGTCACGCGGGCTCAGCCGCGGCTGCCGCGCCGTCAGCCGGTCGGCGTCAGTCCGCGGCAACCCCAGCGCCGGCGCCGCCAGCCGCTGCGCGACCTGGCCCGCCCCGGCGTCGTCGCCCGCCACGATGAAGCCGCCCACCAGCATGGCGCCCAGGAGCTCGCCGCCGAGCACGATGGGCACCCCCATCTCGCGCAGCCCGGCGTGACACACCGCGGTCACGGCCTTCAGCTCGCCGCGCTTGAACGCCGTCTCGATCAGCCCCGCGACCTCGCCCGCGGTCTTCTCGCACGCCGCCATGCCCGGCTTGCGCAGCTGCACCGCCTCGCACGCGCCGTCGCCCAGCACCAGCCGCGGCGGCTTGACCCACTTGCCATCGGTGCTGGCGAACCCGACGCCCAGCTGCCAGCGCCGGTTGATGATCTGCGTCAGCTTCTTGATGACGTGCAGATCGAGGATGTCCTCCCAGTTCAGCGTCGGTGCCGCGAGGCCAGCCACGTCCCCATTGTGCCAGAACGGCGCAGCCAGATGTGACAGCCGGGAACGACGATCGGGGCTCCGAGCGCGCCCATCCCGAACCGTTCGCGCAGACTCTGCGTCGATGGCAGCAATTGCAGTACCTTGCGACGATGTGCTGCGCAGAAATTTCGCGCTAAGGAAGTGGACCGTGCTCTCATCCGGGCCATGAGCTCGTCCGGCCCCGAGCCGTCGTCCCCCTGGCACCTCGGCGTCGGCACCTTCTCATTCATGCTCTGCTTCGCCGGCTGGGGCCTCATGAGCGCCTTCGGCCCGGTGGTCAAGACCAGCCTCGGGCTCACCGCCACCGAGGCCGCGATGCTGGTCACGGCGCCGGTGCTGCTTGGCGCGCTGGCCAGGCTGCCCATGGGCATCCTGGCCGATCGCTTCGGAGGTCGCGTGGTCTTCAGCGTCCTCATGGTCGCGGTCGCCCTCCCTGTCTACCTGGTGCCGTCGGCGCACAGCCTGAGCGCGCTGCTGGTGCTGGGGCTGCTGCTCGGCCTGGCGGGCTCGTCCTTCTCGGTCGGGGTCAGCTACGTCTCGGGCTGGGTCCCGAAGGCCCGCCAGGGCGCGGCGCTCGGCATCTTCGGCCTCGGCACCATGGGGCAGGCCCTGGTCATCTTCGGCGCGCCCATGCTGGCGCGGCGCGTCGGCTGGCCCGCGGTGTTCCACTCTGTCGCGCTCGCGCTCCTGCGGTGGGGGATCGGCTTCGCGCTGCTGGCCCGCGACGCTCCCAGCGCTGCGGCCAGGCCGAGGAACCTCCGCCAGGCCCTCGGCCTGCTCCGCCGCGAGCGCCTGGTCTGGGTCCTCAGTCTGTTCTACTTCCTGACCTTCGGCGGCTTCGTGGCGCTGTCGGTCTACCTGCCCACGCTGCTGCGCGCGGACTTTGGCCTCGCCGCCAGTGATGCCGGGCTGCGCGCCGCCATCTTCGTGCTGCTGTCGACGCTGTGCCGGCCTCTCGGGGGCGCGCTGGCGGACCGCATCGGTGGCGCGCGCGTCCTGGCTGGCGTCTTCACCGGCGTGGTGCCGTTCGGGCTGCTGCTGGCGTGGCCCGAGATCGAGCCGTTCACGGCGGGGGCGCTCGGCTGCGCGGTGTTGCTCGGCGTCGGCAATGGCGCGGTGTTTCGCCTGGTGCCCGAGTACTTCCCCCGTGACACCGGCACCGCCACCGGCCTCATCGGCGCCATGGGCGGGCTGGGTGGCTTCTTCCCACCGCTGCTGGTCGGGCTCTCGCGTGATCGCCTGGGCGTGATCTGGCCGGCCGTCATCCTGCTGTCCGCGCTGGCGCTGGGCCTCGCCATCCTGAACCACCGGCTGTTCTATCGCCGCCAGCAGTCGCTCGAGCACACCCTGGGTCCAGCCTGGCTACGCACCTCCCAGCGCCTGCGCGCCGGGGCGTGGGCCACCGTGTGCACGGGCTTGCTGTGTGCGGCCATCGTGATCGGCTCGCGCAACCTGCAGAACTTCGACTCCGCGCTGGTGATCTACACCTTCGCGGTCATCTTCGCGACCTGGGGCGTGGTCTACCACTACAGCGTCTGGATGCAGAAGCCACCGACGCGGCTGCTCTGGCAGCGTGGGCTGGAGATCGTCCGCCAGCGCGGCGTGGTGCCCTCGCTGCTGCGCGCGGGGCGCGCCGCCGGGACCCATCTGCTGGCGCAGACCTTCATCTATCGGCGCTCACCGATGCGCTGGCTGGCGCACCAGCTGATCTTCTGGGGCTGCGTGCTGGCGGTCGCGATCACTTTTCCGCTGGTGTTCGGCTGGATCCACTTTCGCACCCCGCCAGACCAGCCCCACGTCTACGTCACCTACCTGTTCGGCTTCCCGACCGGTTCGTTCCGGCTCTACACGGTGCTGTCGTGGCTGCTGTTTCATGGCCTCGACGTCTCGGCGCTGCTGGTGCTGGGCGGCGTGACGCTGGCGCTGGCGCGCCGGCTGCGCGAGCGCGGCGCCCAGGCGCTGCAGTCCTTCGCACGCGACATGTTCCCCCTGGTGTTGCTGTTCGCCATCTCGTTGACCGGGCTGGCGCTCACGGTGTCGTCGCTGTGGATGCGCGGCGCCTCGTACGAGTTCCTGGCGCTGCTGCACGCCATCACCGTGATCGTGGCGCTGCTGTTCCTGCCCTTCGGCAAGTTCTTCCACATCTTCCAGCGCCCGGCCTCGCTGGGCGTCAAGCTGTACCAGGACGCCGGGAGACACGGCCAGGCCGCGGCCTGCGCGCGCTGTGGCGCTCCCTTCGCGGCGCAGATGCAGATCGACGACCTGCGCATCGTGCTCGGCCAGCTCGGCTTCGACTACACCGTGCCGGGGGCGCCAGGGCACTGGCAGGCGCTGTGTCCGCCCTGCAAGCGCAAGACGGTCGCGGCCGCGCAGCTCGGCCTGAAAGGACAGCCCCGATGAAGTTGCCGGCCTCACCCGAGGCGCTCGCCGCCGAGTACGGGCCCCACCCCGCCTACGCACCGCCGGGCGGCTGGGAGGGTGCGTCGAGGCAGAGCGTCGACAAGCTGGTCAAGACGCACTGTTGCTTCTGCGGGCAACAGTGCGGCATCCAGCTCAAGGTCGCCGACAACAAGGTGGTCGGCTTCGAGCCCTGGGAGGAGTTTCCCTTCAACCGCGGCATGCTGTGCCCCAAGGGGGTGCGTCGCTACCTGCAGTCAGGTCACCCTGATCGGCTGCTGTCGCCCCTGGTGCGCACCGAGCAAGGCTTCCGCCCCACCAGCTGGGACGACGCCCTGGCGACCACCGTGACCCGCCTGCGTGCGCTCCAGGAGCAGCACGGCAAGGACGCCGTCGCGGTCTACGGCGGCGCCTCGCTGACGACCGAGAAGGCCTATCTCGTCGGCAAGCTGGCGCGTGTCGCCCTGGGCACCCGCCACGTCGACTACAACGGACGCCTGTGCATGGTCTCGGCCGGCACCGCCTACAAGCAGGTCTTCGGCGTCGATCGCTCGCCGCTGCCCTGGAGCGACATCCCCGAGGCCCAGGTGCTGTTCATCATCGGCGCCAACATCGGCGAGTGCGCGCCGATCACCACCGACCATGTCTGGCGCTGTCGTGATCGTGGCGGTCGCATCATCGTGGCCGACCCGCGCATGACGCCGATCACGCGCAACGCCGACCTGTACTTGCCGCTGCGCCCAGGCACCGACGCGGTGCTGCTGATGTCGATGCTGCATGTCATCCTGCGCGATGGCCTCGAGAAGCGCGCCTTCATCGAAGCGCACACCACCGGCTTCGCCGAGGTCGAGGCCTCGGTCAAGGGCTGGGATCCGCTGGCGGCGGCGCGCGTGACCGGGGTGCCACCGGCGTCGATCGAGAAGGCGGCGCACTGGTTCGCCGAGGCCGAGCGCGCCATCGCGATGCACGCGCGCGGCCTCGAGCACCAGTCCAAGGGCGTCGAGAACTGTCTGGCCCTGATCAACATGACCCTGGCGTGCGGGCACATCGGCCGGGTCGGCGCCGGCTGCACCATGATCACCGGCCAGGGCAACGGGCAGGGCGGTCGCGAGCATGGTCAGAAGTGCGATCAGCTGCCCGGGCAGCGCTCCATCTCGGATCCTGCGGCACGCCAGCATGTCGCCAAGGTGTGGGGCATCGAGGAGAGCGCACTGCCCCAGGCCGGGCTGTCCGCGATGGAGATCATGGAGGCCATCCACCGCGGCGAGATCAAGGGGCTCCTCTCCATCTGCTTCAACCCGCTGGTGTCGCTGCCCGACTCGGCCTACGTGCGCGAGGCGCTGGAGAAGCTGGAGTTCTTCTGTGTCATCGACTTCTTCCTCTCGGAGACCGCGCAGCACGCCGACGTGGTGCTGGCGGGCAGCCTGCAGGAGGAGGACGGCGGCGTGGTGTGCAGCGCCGAGGGCCGCGTGGTACGCATCGCGACCGCGGTGACGCCGCCCGAGGGCGCACGCGCCGACTCCGCCATCCTGTGCGAGCTGGGGCGTCGCCTGGGGCAGCCGGAGCGCTTCGCGTTCGCCTCGCCTCGCGAGATCTTCACCGAGCTGCGCGAGGCCTCGCGCGGCGGCGTCGCCGACTACGCGGGCATCACCTACGAGCGCCTGGAGGCCGAGATGGGGATCTTCTGGCCCTGCCCGAGCGAGGGCCACCCCGGCACGCCGCGCCTGTTCGAGGGCGGCCGCTTCTATCACGCCGACGGCAAGGCCCACCTGCAAGCGGTGGCCGATCGTCCCAGCGGCGACCCGGTGTCCGACGAGTTTCCCACCTTCCTGACCACCGGCCGCGTGGTCAGCCAGTACCTGTCGGGCACCCAGACCCGGCGCATCGGTCCGCTCCACGATCAGTGCCCAGAGCCCTTCGTCGAGCTGCACCCGCGGCTGGCCGCCGCCCACGGCATCAGCGACGGCGATCGCGTCACCGTGACCAGCCGGCGCGGCGTGCTGGAGCTGCCCGCCAAGGTGGTGACCACCATCCGGCCCGACACGGTCTTCATCCCCTACCACTGGCCGGGCAAGCGCAGCGCCAACGTGCTGACCCACCGCACCCTGGATCCGCGCAGCAAGATCCCCGAGTTCAAGGTCTCGGCCTGTCGCATCGCGCGCGCCGCTGGCGAGCCGCGCCGCCTGCCCGTGGTGTCCGGATGAGCGACGGCCTGGCCTTCTTCGTCGATCCCTCGCGCTGCATCGGCTGCCGCGCCTGCGAGAACGCCTGCAGCGAGTGCGACACCCACCGCGGCACGCCGATGATCCACGTCGACTACATCGATCGCAGCCGCAGCATCGCGACCACGCCAACAGTGTGCATGCACTGCGAGGACCCCACCTGCGCCGAGGTCTGTCCGGCTGACGCCATCAAGCAGAACGTCGACGGCGTCGTGCTGTCGTCGCTCAAGCCGCGCTGCATCGCCTGTTCGAACTGCGTGCTGGCGTGCCCGTTCGGGGTGCCCAAGATGATGGTGCGCCTCGAGCAGATGATGAAGTGCGACATGTGCTTCGATCGCACCTCGGTCGGCAAGCGGCCCATGTGCGCGACCGTGTGCCCGAGCCAGGCGCTGTCGTTCGTCAGCCGCGAGCTCATCGCGCGCGAGCGCCGCGAGGTCCCGGTCAACACCTTCCAGTTTGGCGCGCAGGAGGTGGTGACCAAGGTGCACATGATGGCGCCCGCCGGCACCCGGGCCATCAGCGCCGACCAGGGCCTCAGCTTCGACGTCAGCGAACACCTGTGGGAGGAGGATCCAGCATGAAGCCCGTCGCTCCTGATGGTCCCGAGGTCCCCGCGGTGGACGCACCCGCCGTGAACGACGCCCTGTGGCGAGAGGAGCTGTCCTTCCGCGAGGAGGACGAGCGCTACGTGAGTCGGCGCCAGTTCGGGAAGTTTCTCACCCTGACCAGCCTGGCCATGTTCGCCGGCAACGTCTGGCTGCTGCTGCGTTCGATGATGCGCAAGGACGACACCGAGCTGCCCGAGACGGTGGTCGCCCGCATCGACGAGGTGGCGCCCGGGGGCGTCAAGGTCTTCAACTATCCCGGGCCCGACGATCCCTGTCTGCTGGTGCGCCCCGACGCCGAGACCTTCGTGGCCTACGATCAGAAGTGCACGCACCTGTCGTGCGCCGTGGTCTATGCGCCCAGGCGCGATGTCCTGGAGTGTCCGTGTCACCACGGCTTCTTCTCGGTGCGCACCGGGCAGGTGCTGGCGGGTCCGCCGCCGCGCCCGCTGCCCCGCATCCGGCTGGTGCGCCGCGGCGACCACATCGTGGCGGTCGGCAAGGTCGACGGCCCGGGCGACGAGTCGACCTGATGCGCGCCCGTCGTCGCAACCCCAGGCGGGACGACCGCGAGCGCAGCGGGCTGACCGCGATCGATGGCGCCAACGCGCTGATCGCCATCGTCGTCATCGTGCAGATGTGGCTGCTCAAGGGCTCGCTCGACAGCTACCTGGCTGGCGACGACGTGGCCCTGCCCGCGGCCATCGCCTCGGGAATCCTGCTGCTGGTGTGCCTGCTGCTGTACCGATTCCTGCGCCGAATCGACCGCAACATCCGCAAGCCCTAGCGTGGGGACCACCGCGGCCGCGCGTGGCAGTTCGCGGCGCGCGTGCGACCCCGATATACTCGCCGCCATGAAGGTGTCGCTGAGGGAGGTCAAGGCGCGCGGGCTCATGGCCTTCGCCTCGGGGGACGCGGGCAGCAGCCTGCGGCTGTTCGACAAGGTGGTGGCCTCGGCGCCGCTGGACGCCGAGTCGCGCATGAAGGTGGCCGACTGTCTGGCCGCGCTGGGCCACAAGGCCGACGCCGCGCAGGTGTATCGGGGCGTGGCCGGCTTCGATCTGCGCTCGGGCCATCCGCTGCGCGCCTTCGTGGCCATCCGCATGGCCGCCGCGCTGGGCGCCGACGTCGGCGACCTGGTCACCGGCATGGTCGAGCTGTACGGCCGCAACTCGACGCGCCTGGGCAAGCTGGCCGCGCGCATGGCGCCGCCCGCGCTGGATGGCAACGTCGACATCACCGACCTGACCCAGCAGGCGCCGCCCAACTTCTGGGTCGAGGCCGCGCTGCGCGCACAGAAGGCCGGCGATGACTTCGGCACCTTCCCGGCCGCCCTGCACCCGATCCCCCTGCTGTCCGATCTCAGCGAGGACGGCTTTCGCCGCGTCATCGACGCCATCCTGGTCAAGCGGCTGCCCGATCAGACCTTCGTCATCCGCGAGGGCGAGCCCGGGGACTCCTTCTTCGTCGTCGCCGGCGGCGAGGTCCGGGTCTGGAACACCGACGCCCTGGGCCGCGCCACCGAGCTGGCCCGCCTGCACGAGGGCGCGCTGTTCGGTGAGATGGCCCTCTTGCAGGCGGCGCCGCGCACCGCCACCGTCGCGGTGGTCGGCGAGGCCGATCTGCTCGAGATGGGGCGCGACACCCTGCGCGCCATCGCCGACGAGCTCGACGGCGTCGCGGTCGCCCTGGATCGCTTCGCGCGCGATCGCCTGGTCAAGAACCTGCTGGCGACCTCGGCCATGTTCCGCCCCTTCCCGCGCCCGCAGCAGATGGAGCTCCTGCAGCGCTTCACCTCGCACGACGTCGACCCCGGGACAGTGGTCGTCCGCGAGGGCGACTGGACCACCGGCCTCTACCTGGTGCTGTCGGGCGAGATGCAGGTCAGCAAGAGGTCCGACGGCGTCGAGGTCCCGCTGGCGCTGCTGCGCGCCGGTGAGGTCTTCGGCGAGATGGCGCTGCTCGAGGGCTCGACTGCGACGGCCACCGTGACCGCCGCGCGCCGCGCCACCATCCTGTACCTGGCGCGCGAGTACTTCGAGCGCCTGATCGACGCCGTGCCCGAGGTGCGCGAGTACTTCGAGAAGCTGGCCCGTGACCGCAAGCTCGACACCCGCCTGGTGCTGGCCGACGACCTGGTCATCGAGGAGGACGAGAAGGTCCTGCTGTAGTCCCCCGCCCCCAGGGGGCACCTGCAGCTTTCGCAGGTTTGGCGCGTATCAAGAGTCACCCGTATACTGGTGAGTCATGAAGCGCCGATCGACATGGTTCTGGGTCCTGGTGCTGGTCGCGGTCGTGGTGGCCTGGTGGTTCTACAACGGGCAGACCTCGAAGCAGCTGGCGTCCGACAGCAACAAGCCGACCGCCACCTACGCCGACCTCGGCTCCAGCGACCTCGACGTCGATGACGTCATCGTCGACTTCGATGACGACGTGTCGACCGCGCGCATCGCCGCCATCGGCGCCGAGCTGGGCGTGAGCTTCGAGGACATCTCGCCGGAGTCGCGCGACGAGCGCCTCTACCGCGCCCATGTCGACCCCGCCCGTCGCGACGCCATCGTGGCCCGCCTGCGCGCCCTGGGCGACGTCGCCGCCGCCGAGCCCGACATGCTGTACAGCATCCCCGAGGCCGCCGAGGTCGCGACCCCCGTCGACGCCGAGCCCGGCGAGAAGGGCTTCCCCAACGATCCCAAATACAAGTACCAGTGGCACCTGCGCCAGATCGAGATGCCCGAGGCCTGGAAGGTGACCGCCGGCAAGGAGGTCATCGTCGCCGTCATCGACACCGGCATCGCCAAGGTGCCCGACCTGGCCGGCACCGAGATCATCAAGGGCTACGACTTCGTCAACAAGACCGACAAGAACAACGGCGCCGACGATCATGGCCACGGCACCCACGTCGCCGGGACCATCGCGCAGTCGACCAACAACGGCGTCGGCGTCGCCGGGATCGCCTACAAGGCCAAGCTGATGCCGCTCAAGGTGCTGTCGGCGCGCGGCTCGGGGTCGGTGGCGGGGATCGCGGACGCCATCTACTACGCGACCGATCATGGCGCCAAGGTCATCAACATGTCGCTCGGCGGCGGCATGTCGTCCAAGGTGCTGGCCAAGGCGGTCAAGCACGCACACGACAATGGCGTCGTCGTGGTGTGCGCCGCTGGCAACGACGGCCGCGGCAAGGTCAGCTTCCCGGCCGCCTACCCCGGCGCCATCGCCGTCGCGGCCACGCGCTTCGACCGCAAGACCACGCACTACTCGAACTGGGGCAAGGAGATCGACGTCGCCGCCCCCGGGGGTGACACCCGGGTCGACCAGAACGGTGACGGCATGCCCGACGGCGTGCTGCAGAACACCATCGTCCCCGGCGACATCAAGAAGAACGACTACCTGATGTTCCAGGGCACCTCGATGGCCAGCCCGCACGTGGCCGGCGTCGCGGCGCTGCTGGTGTCGCAGGGCGTCAGCGATCCCGACGCGGTCGAGTCGATCATGAAGGCGACCGCGAAGAACCCGAACGGCAGCAAGTGGGACGCGCACTATGGCAACGGCATCGTGGACGCGGCCGGCGCGCTGTCGAAGGTCAACGTGACCTTCGGCTGGTACCAGCTCGGCTTCGCGCTGCTGGCGGCGGCCGGGATCGCGGCGCGCCTGCTCGACAAGAAGGCGCTCGGGATCCGCTACACGCCGGGCTTCCTGGGCGCCCTGGTGGTCGGCTCCAGCGGCCTGTTCTTCCTGCGCTACCTGGGCCTGGGCGGGCTGCCTGGCGCCGAGGTCATCACCCATGGCTTCCCGTCGTGGGACCGCGCCGTGCTGGGGCTGAGCGGCCACGGCAACCCGCTGTTCTTCAGCGCCCTGGTGCCGGTCGCCCTGGTCGGCCTGGGCTATGGCGTCAAGCGCCTGCGCCCGGTGGTGGCCGGCTTCGCCATCGGCGTCGCCGCGCACCTGATGTTCCAGGCCGCGTGGGAGCTGACCGGGGTGCGCTGGGTGCCCTCGATGTTCGGGTTCGGCCAGATCTGGCTCATCGTGAACGCCCTCATCTGCCTGGCCGCCGCGTACCTCGTCGCCCGCGAGTAGGCCCCTCGAAGCGCAGCTTCGAGGAGTCCTATTCCGCTCCGGCTCCGGCCTCGAGCGGTGTGCCGAAAAGCAGAGAGCCCGGCGCGAGGCGCCAGGCTCTTTGCTCCAACAAAACTCGTCTTCAGCGCGACCCGAAGATTCCTAAGTCAGGGAGCGGCAATCCAAGCCAGTCGAAGGTCTAATCCAAGCCCAAAGCCAATCGAACCAAGGTCCAACCAAGCCAAGTCAGTCTTGGGAGCGCGTCGCCGGATGAGAACTAAGGGAAGGCGGCGCCGCGTTCTTGCCAGGGTGCTAGAGCAACGGGCGGGCCAGCCCCGGTCCGGTTGCCAATTTGGCAGCGATTCCGAGGGACTCCAGCGATTGGAATGGTCTGCCAGCCCACAGCCTCTCCGGCCAGGGCTGACATCCATGACCTGACTGCCCTCGGTCCTTGCAACTTTTTGCATAGCACGCAAAGGGCTTGGAATCCCTTGCTTCGCTGTGACCGCTGCGATACCAACTAACCGTGGCGGATAGCCTGCTAGTCATCAATGCGGACGGCCCCGAGACCCGGGTCGCTCTGATCGAGAAGGGTCAGCTCGCCGAGCTCTACATCGAGCGCAAGCGGGATCGCGGCGTCGCGGGCAACATCTACAAGGGGCGTGTGGTCCGGGTGCTCCCGGGCATGCAGGCCGCCTTCGTCGATATCGGCCTCGAGAAGGCCGCCTTCCTGTATGTCGCCGACGTGCGCGGGTCGTCGCACGACTTCAAGGCGCTGTTCGCCCAGGACGAGGAAGAGACCGGCCAGCGCGACGAGTTCCCGCGCGAGGAGCTGGCCCGGCACGCCCGCGGCGCCAAGATCGAGGAGCTGCTCAAGGAGGGCCAGGAGGTCACCGTCCAGGTCGCCAAGGAGCCCATCGGCACCAAGGGCGCGCGCTCGACCAGCTATGTCTCGCTGCCGGGTCGCCACCTGGTCTTCATGCCTACCGTCAATCACGTCGGCATCTCGCGCCGCATCGGCAACGACAAGGAGCGTCGTCGCCTGCGCGAGATCATCGACGAGATGCGGCCCGAGGGCGCCGGCTTCATCGTGCGCACGGTCGCCGAGGGTGTGTCGCGGCAGGAGTTGCGCGACGACATGGAGTTTCTGATCAAGCTGTGGCACGAGATCAAGCGCCGCAGCGAGGGCGGCACGCGCGCCCCGGTGCTGCTGTACAGCGATCTCGATCTGCTGCTGCGCACCGTGCGCGACCTGTTCACCAGCGAGGTCAAGCAGCTCATCATCGACTCGCGCTACGAGTACGAGCGGGTGATGAAGTTCGTCGCCGCCTTCATGCCGCAGTTCAAGGACCGCGTGCAGCTGTACGGCGAGCTGGAGCCCATCTTCGACGGCTACGGCATCGAGGCCGAGATCGACCGCGCCCTGGAGCGCAAGGTGTTCCTGAAGTCGGGCGGCTCGCTGGTGATCGACCAGGGCGAGGCGCTGACCGCGATCGACGTCAACACCGGTCGCTTCGTCGGCAAGCGCGGCAGCGGCCTGGAAGACACCATCACCAAGACCAACCTGGAGGCGTGCCGCGAGGTCGCCGACCAGCTGCGCCTGCGCAACATCGGCGGCATGATCGTCGTCGACTTCATCGACATGGATCGGTCGTCGAATCGCGACAAGGTGTCGCGCGCGTTCGACGAGGCGCTGCGCGGTGACAAGGCCAAGGCCAACGTCACCCGCATCAGCGAGATCGGCCTCGTCGAGATGACGCGCAAGCGCACGCGCGAGAGCCTGTCGCGCATGCTGACCGAGACCTGCCCGTACTGCGAGGGCAAGGGCTACATCAAGTCGAAGACGACCATCTGCTACCAGATCCTGCGCGACGTGCGTCGCGAGGGGCTCACGGTGCGCGAGGACGCGATGGTGGTCAATTGCCACCCCGAGATCGCGGACCTCATGCTGACGGCCGACCGCGAGTACGTCGAGAACCTGGAGAAGCGGCTGCAGAAGCAGATCATCCTGCGTGCGCGCGGCAGCTTCCACCTCGAGCAGTACGAGGTCCAGCCGCGCTGGGCCGACTCGCTGGAGAAGGACGGCGGCAAGAAGGGCGCGGTGCACCTGACCGTGCGCACGCCGGCCAGCGAGAAGCCGGTGCCGACGCCGGCGCTGCGGCCGCCGCCCGCGCCGGCGTCGCTGGGCGCCATCGGTGACGCCGGGGCCGAAGGCGAGGGCGACGACGCCAGCCTGGAGGCCATCGGCGCCGCCGGGGTCGAGGGCTACGCCAACGATCAGGACGGCGACGGCGATGGCGACGGCGACGGCGACGGGCCCGAGGGCGCGCCGGCTGGCGGCGCCCTGGGCGCACCCGGCGGGGCGCCAGGGGATGCCCCGGCTGGCAAGCGCAAGCGGCGCCGGCGTGGTGGTCGCGGCCGCAAGCGCACCGGCGGCGCGGGCGGGCAGGCGCTGGGCTCGGTCTCGGTCGAGGCCATGATGCCGGCCGGGCGCGACACCAGCGGCGAGGCGCCCACCATGGCGGTCGCCCCGGTGGGCGGCGCCATCGAGCCGATGGACGATGAGGACTCCGACGCCGACAGCGACAGTGACGGTGACGGTGACGGTGACGACGAGGACGAAGGGGGTAGTGACACCGTGAGCGTGGGCGATTCCGCGCCGGTGTCGCCGCCAGGGCTCGACGAGGAATAGCCATGTCTGATCGCAGGGTGAAGGTGCAGCGCGACGATCGCATCGTCATCAACCGCGAGTTCGAGTCGGTCGAGGAGTTCATCCGCGAGTACGTGACCAACCTGTCGCGGTCGGGTGCCTTCATCCGCTCCAAGACCCCGCTGCCGGTGGGCACCCGCTGCCACCTCAAGTTCTCCGTCATCATGGAGGAGATCGAGACCATCGAGGGCATCGGCGAGGTCGTGCGCGTGTCCAAGAGCCCGATGGGCATGGGCGTGGTCTTCGTGCAGCTCAACGAGCACAGCCAGGATCTCATCGCCAAGCTGCTGACGCGGCGCGCCCCTTCGCAGGCGCCGATCGCGCAGCCGCCCGCGGCGCAGTCGGGGCAGCACGCCCAGGCGCCCCGGACTCCGACCCCGGCGGCCTCGAAGGCGGCGCAGCCTGCGGCGGCGCCGACGCCCGGCCCGTCGCGCACCACCGACATCATGATGACCCCGGCGCGCCCGCAGCAGGGTGCGTCGGCGCCCGCCTCGCAGTCGTCGCCGCGGATCACCCGCGCCATGCCCGGCTTCGGCTCGGGCAGCATCCCCGGTGTCGATCCGAACGCCGGCCTCAAGGGGCCCGGCGCGCTGAAGGGCCTGTCCGCGCAGCCCAGCGGTGGTGGGCGCGGTGGCGCCGGCTCGGGTTCGGGCGATGGCGGCACGGGCAAGCCGCAGACCACGCTGCCCCCGACCAGCCGCGCCCAGCTCAACAACGCGGGCAACAACGGCGGCGGTGGCAACACCAACCCGCGCGGCTCGGCGCAGAAGCCAGGTGGCCGCGCTCGCGTCAACACCCCACCGACCATCACGACCCCGCGCGCCACCAAGAAGTAGCACCATGAGCATCACCCGTCGGATCCGAGAGGTCGTACGCTCGAACTTGAATGCGCTGCTGGATCGCGCGGCGCAGCTCGGGGATCCCGCGCAGCGGCTGGAGGAGTTCACCGACGCCGACCTCGAGCGCGAGCTGCGCACGCGCAAGGATCGGCGCAAGGACACCGAGCAGAGCTTCCGCCTGCGCGACGAGCTCGACCGCGAGCGCGAGCGCAAGGCGCTGGCCGACGAGCTGGCTGCGCGCGCCGCCGCGCAGAAGAGTGACAGCAAGCGCTACGCCGAGGAGCGCGCCAGCGAGCACCAGCGCGAGCAGGCCGCGCGCGCCGCCGAGCGTGACGCCCGCGTGCAGGCCGAGAGGCAGCGCCAGGCCGACGCCGCGCGCGGCAACGGCAGCGCGACCGAGGCGGCAGCCCGGGCCGCGCGCGAGCGTCAGGCCGAGACCAGCCGCGCCAGCGAGCGCGCCCGCGAGGAGGCCCGCGCCAGCGAGGAGGCCGCCGCCAGCGAGCGCGCGCGCCGGATCCGCGAGGCGGCGGCCCGCGAGGCCGAGGTCGAGGCCGAGCGGTTGCGCGCGCGTGAAGAGGCGGCGGCGCGGGTGCGTGCGGCCGAGGCCGAGCGCCAGAGCGGCGTGCGCGCACGTGCGGCGCGCATCGAGGCCGAGGCGCGGGCGCGTGCGGCCGACGCCGAGGCGGCGTCGCGGCGCGCCGAGGCGGCCGAGCGCGAGGCGCGGGCGCGGGCACGGTCGCGGGCGGCGCGCGGCATGAGGCACGACGTCAAGATCGCGCAGTACTACGCCATCCTCGAGCTGTCGTATGGCGCCGAGTATGACGAGGTCAAGATCGCGTACCGCAAGCTGATGCGCCGGTATCACCCCGATCTGTTCGGGCAGGACGCCGACAAGCAGCGCATGGCGACGCAGCTGTCGCAGTCGCTGACCCAGGCGCACAATGAGCTGGAGATCCTGCTGGTCGGCGGGCCCAACAAAGGCGGCAACAGATGAAGCGGAACTTCTTGGGCGCGCTGGGGATCGCGGGGCTTCTGCTGCTGTGCGCGGGCGCCCCGGCCGGCTGCGCCGGTGACGGCCCCGGCGCGGGCGGTGGGGACGACGACGGCCTGATAGACGCAGGAGGCGGCGGTGGCGACGCCGGCACGCTGCTGACCATCACGTCGCCGACCCCGGGCCAGATCTTCACCCGTGACAAGGCGGTCACCGCGGGCTTCGCGGCGCCCATCCAGTTCACCGCCAGCGCGAGCGCCGGCGTGGCCAGCGTCGAGTGGGTCGCCGAGGACGTCTTCTCGCTGGGCGTCGCCGAGGCGCCCGACTTCGCGCTGATGGCCGACTTCAAGGGCGACGGCGATCGCTTCGTGGTCGCGCACGCGCTGGCCGCCGACGGCCGCGACCTCGGCACCGCGCGCATCGACTTCGTGGTCAAGGCCATGCCCGGCCAGACCGGCACCTGCCACGAGATGCTCAACGCGCTCGGCGTGTCCTACGTCCTCGGCCCCAACAACAAGGGCGTCGCCGATCCGGTCACCGTCAACACCCCCATCAACGGCATCGCCTACTACGCCTACGGCGCCGCGACCCCGCAGTCGAAGATGTTCATGGACTGCAAGCTGGCCCTCGCGCTGCAGAAGCTGGGCGACGTCCTGCGCCCGCGCGGCGTCACCGCCATCGAGCACATCGGGATCTACAACTACCGCTGCATCGGCGGCGGCGATCCCGACAGCGGCACCTGCACCCCGTCACAGCACGCCTACGCCAAGGGCATCGACCTGCACGAGTTCCGCGTCGGCGCCACCACCTACAACACCCAGACCGACTTCGTCATCGACCCCGACACCATGCCGACCTGCACCGCCACCACGTCGAACGACAAGGACAAGTGGCTGCACGAGGTCGCCTGCCTGATGCACACCCAGAAGGTCTTCAACATCATCCTGACGCCCAACTTCAACGCCGACCACCGCAACCACTACCACGTCGATCTGACGGCGGGCAGCGACTACATCAACGCCATCGACCCCGGCGCCATCGGGGTGGACCCGCCGCACGGCAGCCACGCGCACTGAGAGCCGGACAGACAGGCCACAGGCCACAGGCAACGGGGAATGGCCGGAGAGGCCTGCTAGGTCGCCTGGAGCAGGGTGAACATGTGCTCGGGGACGGCCTTGCCGGTGACCGCGCGGTAGTCGCTGCCCCACTGCTCGACGATGACCATCTTGTCGCCGGGGGCGGTGTAGCGCCAGTAGCGGATGCGCATCAGCGACTTGCCGAGGCCGGGGATGCCGACGTCGCCCTGGGCGGCCACGCCGGCGTTGCCGCGGGTCGCCAGGCGGTACTGCTCGCCGCCGACCTCGAGGAGCTCGGGCGGATAGCCCGTGATCTGCAGCGTGGTGTCGCGATCCAGCACGCGCACCGGGCTGGTCAGGCCCGGGGTGCGCTCCATGCCGGTCATGATCCAGCGCTCCTTGCCCTCGTCGACCATGCGGGCGGCCTTCCAGGTGTGGCCGTCCTCGTCGTAGATGATGAGGCCCTCGACCAGGAAGTCCTTGTTCTCGAAGGTCACGATGTCGTTGGGCAGGAGCTCGCGGATGGTGCGCTCCTTGGGCGGGGCGGCGAGCTGGCGGTCGCGGCGCGAGGTCGCGTTGGAGGCCCGGTAGATCCCGATGGCACCCCCACCGAGGACGGCGATCGCGGCGGACACGATGATCCAGGTCAACATGGCCGTCGCAATCTAGCTCATTCATCCCAGGGTGCCAAAGCAGCTCGCTGCTAACGCAGCGCGGCAATCCTTCCGGGCACTTAGGGCACCTTGCCGTTGACTTCCCATACTCAGCAATCTATACCCGCCGCGCAGCCCCACCGGAGGTCCCGCTCCATGGCCGTGACCGCGAAGCAGCCCGTATCGCCTGACGAACCCTTCAGCATCCTCGACGACAACGGCCACCTGCTGCCGGGCGCCGTCGCGCCGCCCATCCCGGACGCCGATCTGAAGCGGCTTTATCGCGGTCTGCTGCTGGTCCGCATCATGGACGACCGCATGCTGCGCCTGCAGCGCCAGGGTCGCCTCGGCTTCTACATGACCTCGACCGGCGAGGAGGCCACCCACCTCGGCGGCGTCTATCCGCTGACGCTGGACGACTGGATCTTCCCGTCGTATCGCGAGCCCGGCGCCGCGTTCTGGCGCGGCTACACGCTCAAGGAGTTCATCTGCCAGCTGTTCGGCAACGCCGAGGACCTGGTCAAGGGCCGCCAGATGCCGGTGCACCACGCCTGCCGGCGCATCAACTATGTCTCCATCAGCTCGCCGGTCGGGACCCAGATCCCGCAGGCCGTCGGCGCTGGCTGGGCCGCCAAGATCTCGAAGAAGTCGGACGTCGCGCTGGTCTACTTCGGCGAGGGCGCGACCTCGACCGGCCAGTTCCACGTCGGCATGAACTTCGCGGGCGTCTACAAGGCGCCGACCATCTTCTTCTGCCGCAACAACGGCTGGGCCATCTCGACCTCGCGCGATCGCCAGACCGCGGCCAAGACCTTCGCGGCCAAGGCCATCGGCTACGGCATGCCGGGCATCCGCGTCGATGGCAACGACCTCTTGGCCATCATCTCGGTGATGAACACCGCGGTGCAGCGCGCGCGCGACGGCGAGGGCCCGACCATGATCGAGGCCGTGACCTACCGCCGCGGCGGCCACTCGTCGTCGGACGATCCCTCGGTCTATCGCGATCCCAACGAGCCCAAGAAGTGGGAGCCGCGCGATCCGATCACGCGCTTCAAGGGCTACCTGGAGACCAAGGGGCTGTGGACCGAGGCCTGGGACACGCAGATCCGTGACGAGATCAACGCCGAGATCAGCGAGGCCCTGAAGGCGGCCGAGTCGGTCGGCCCGCCCGCGCCGGACACGCTGTTCGACGACGTCTTTGCCGACCTGCCCTGGCACCTGGCCGAGCAGAAGCAGCAACTACTCGACGAGATCGCGGCCGCCGGTGGTGTCCGCAAGCTGAGTGCCCACTAGGAGATGCGATAGCCATGCCCGTGATGAACATCATCCAGGCCGTCAACGACGCCCTGCGCATCGAGATGCGGCGCGACCAGCGCGTGGTCGTGCTTGGTGAGGACGTCGGCAAGTTCGGCGGTGTGTTCCGCGCCACCAGCGGCCTGTTCGAGGAGTTCGGCCCCGATCGCGTCATCGACACCCCGCTGGCCGAGGCCGGCATCATCGGCAGCGCGGTCGGCATGGCGCTGTACGGCCTGCGCCCGGTGCCCGAGATCCAGTTCGCCGACTTCATCTACCCAGCCTACGACCAGATCGTCAACGAGCTGGCCAAGTTCCGCTATCGCTCGGGCGGGCAGTACCCCGCGCCGGTGGTCATCCGCACGCCCTACGGCGGCGGCATCCGCGGCGGCCACTATCACTCGCAGTCGCCCGAAGCCTACTTCGTGCACACCCCGGGGCTGAAGGTCGTCATCCCGTCGAACCCGTATGACGCCAAGGGCCTGTTGCTGTCGGCGATGCGGGGCGAGGATCCGGTCATCTTCATGGAGCCCAAGCGGGTCTACCGCGCGGCGCGTGGCGAGGTGCCCGAGGGTGACTACACGGTGCCGCTGGGCCAGGCCAAGATCGTACGCGAGGGCAAGGGCATCACCGTGCTGGCGTACGGCGCCATGCTGCACACCGTGATCGAGGCCGCGGCCAAGGCGGCCGAGGCCGGCATCGACGCCGAGGTCATCGACCTGCGCACGCTGCTGCCGCTGGATCTGGAGACCGTGCTGACGTCGGTGCGCAAGACCGGCCGCGTCTGCATCGTGCACGAGGCCCCGCGGACCTGCGGCTATGGCGCCGAGCTGGCCGCGCTGATCGCCGAGAAGGCGCTGACCTCGCTGGAGGCGCCCATCGAGCGCGTCGCCGGCTTCGACACGCCGTTCCCGTACACTCTCGAGAACGAGTACCTGCCCAGCCCCGAGCGCGTGATGGCTTCGATGCGTCGCGCGGTCGAGTTCCAGTAGGCCAGCGAAGGAGCGCACAATGTTCGAGTTCAGGATGCCCGACATCGGCGAGGGTGTGATCGAGGGCGAGGTCGTGCGCTGGAAGGTCAAGGAGGGCGAGGCCATCGCGCTCGACCAGCCCATGGTCGAGGTCATGACCGACAAGGCGACGGTGGAGATCCCGTCGCCGCGGGCGGGCAAGATCGCCAAGATCATGTATCTGGAAGGCCAGATCTGCCCGGTCGGCAAGACGCTGGTGACCATCGAGGAGGCCGGCGGCGCGGCGAAGGTCAACGGTGGCGCCAGGCCCGCGGCGCACGCGCCGGTGCTGGCGGTCGCGGCGGTCACGGCGGCTGCGGCGCCGGCGGCTGCAGCGGGTGGCAAGGTCACGGCGGCGCCGGCGACGCGGCATCTGGCGCGCGAGCTGGGGGTCGAGATCTCGACGGTGGTCGGGACCGGTGCGGGTGGGCGGGTGACGCCGGAGGATGTGCGTGCGGCGGCCAGCGGGACGCGTCCTGGGAGCACGAGCACGAGCACGAGCACGAGCACGAGCACGAGCACGCCCGCGGTTGCCCGTCCCGCCTACGCGCCCGTCTCCATTGCAGCCGGCGGCCTCGAGGAGCGCGTCCCCTTCCGCGGCCTGCGCAAGAAGATCGCCGAGAACATGGCGCGCTCGAAGTTCACCGCCACGCACTACACCTACGTCGAGGAGATTGACGTCACCGAGCTGGTCACCCTGCGTGAGCGCGCGCGTGCCCGCGCCGAGGAGCGCGGCGTCAAGCTGAGCTACCTGCCCTTCATCGTGCGCGCCGTGGTCGCCGGGCTGAAGAAGTTCCCGGTCGTCAACGCGTCGCTCGACGAGGCCAAGGGCGAGCTGGTGCTGAAGAAGTACTACCACGTGGGCATCGGCGCCGCGACGCCGCAGGGACTGGTCGTCACCACCGTGCGCGACGCCGACAAGCGCAGCATCTTCGATCTGGCCGGCGAGATCACGCGCCTGGCCGTCGCCGCCAAGGACGGCCGCGCCACCCGCGACGAGCTGACCGGCAGCACCTTCACCATCACCTCGCTGGGCACCCTGGGCGGCGTCCTGGCCACGCCGATCATCAACTTCCCCGAGGTCGCCATCCTGGGCGTGCACAAGATCGCGGAGCGCGCCGTGGTGCGCAACCGCGAGATCGTCATCCGCTCGATGATGAACCTGTCGATCAGCCTCGATCACCGCGTGGTCGACGGCTTCGAGGGCGCGCAGTTCCTGGCCGCGGTGAAGGAGTACCTCGAGGATCCGACGCTGATGTTCATGGAGATGATCTAGATGTCGCTGGCGCCCGGCACTGCTCCGCGGCGCCGTCTCGACGGTCTCGCCGAGGCCGACATCGCGCAGGCCACTGGCCTGTACCAGGTGCTGCGCGAGGACGGCTCGTGTGACGAGGGCGAGCTCGGCCCCGAGCTGACCCCGCTCAAGCTGCTCGAGATCTACCGCGGCATGCTGGTCATCCGCGTCATGGACGAGCGCCTGCTGGCGCTGCAGCGCCAGGGCCGCATCGGCTTCTACGGCGAGGCGCGCGGCCAGGAGGCCTCGGTCATCGGCAGCGCCGCGGCGACCCGGCCCGACGACTGGATCCTGCCGGCGCTGCGCGAGGCCGGCGCCGGGATCTTCCGCGGCATGCCGCTCAGCGCCTACATCGCGCAGATTTTCGGGACCGGCGACGACCCCTGCAAGGGGCGCCAGATGCCGTGCCACCCGGGCTGGCGCGGCGCCAACTATGTGCCGATGTCGTCGTGCATCGCGACCCAGCTGCCGCACGCGGTCGGCGTCGCCTGGGGCATGAAGATCGAGGGCAAGGGCCGGGTCTGCCTGGGCTACATCGGCGATGGCGGGACCTCCGAGGAGGACTTCCACGTCGCCATGAACTTCGCCGGCGTGTACCAGCTGCCGCTGGTCATCGTGTGCCAGAACAACCAGTGGGCCATCTCGACGCCCCAGCAGCGCCAGACCGCGGCCGAGACCATCGCGCTCAAGGGGCTGGGCTACGGGCTGCCGTCGTTCCGCTGTGATGGCAACGACGTGCTGGCGGTCTACAGCACGGTGGCCGCCGCGGTTGCGCGCGCGCGCGCCGGCGGGGGTGCCAGCTTCGTCGAGACGCTGACCTACCGCATGGGTGCGCACTCGTCGTCGGACGACCCCACGCGCTATCGCGACGAGGGCATCACCGAGGCCTGGAAACAGAAGGATCCGCTGCTGCGCATGCGGCGCTACCTGGAGCACAAGCGGCTGCTCGACCCCGCGCGTGACGCCGAGCTGGCGGTCGAGATCGAGGCCGAGGTGCGCGCTGCCGTGGCTGCCCAGGAGGCCGCGCCGCCACCTCCGGTCGAATCCATCATCGAAGATGTGTTCGCCGAGCCGCCGGCCCACCTGCGCGAGCAGCTGGCCACCTACCTGTCGGAGAGAGAGTGACCATGGAAAGCGCAGTGAAGTACGACGCCATCGTCATCGGTGCGGGCCCGGGTGGCTACCCGGCGGGCATCCGTCTCGGTCAGGCCGGCAAGAAGGTGCTGGTCATCGAGAAGGAGAAGATCGGCGGGGTCTGCCTGAACGTCGGGTGCATCCCCTCCAAGTCGATCATCCAGGCGGCCAAGACCTACGAGAAGGCTTCACACGCTGACAAGATGGGGATCAGCGTCGCGGGCGTGAAGCTGGACGTCGGCAAGATGATGACCTGGAAGGACGAGGTCGTGACCAAGCTGACCACCGGCGTGAAGGGGCTGCTCAAGGCCGCCGGCGCCGAGGTCATGGTCGGTGAGGCGCGCTTCGAGACCGCGAATCGCCTGGTGGTCAAGACCGCCGACGGTGACAAGCGCGTCGAGGCCGGCTCGATCATCATCGCCAGCGGGTCGCGGCCCATCGCCATCCCGGGCTTCGCCTTCGACGGCAAGCGCATCCTGGACTCGACCGGCGGCCTCGCCCTGCGCGAGGTGCCCGGCCGCATGATCGTCATCGGCGGCGGCTACATCGGCCTCGAGCTGGGCATCGCCTGGGCCAAGCTGGGCAGCAAGGTCGCCGTGGTCGAGGCCACCGCGGGCCTGCTGCCGGGCAACGACCCCGAGCTGGTCGACGTGGTCGCGCGCAAGATCAAGAAGCTCGGCATCGAGGTCCACCTGGAGGCCAAGGCGCTGGGCTGGGAGGAGGCCGGCGGCAAGGCGCGCGTCAAGATCGCGACCAAGGCCGGCGAGCAGACCCTGGACGCCGACACCGTGCTGGTGTGCGTCGGGCGCCGCCCCAACTCCGAGGACCTCGGCCTCGACAAGATCGGCGTCACCGTCGAGCGCGGCTTCGTCAAGGTCGACAAGAAGCAGCGCACCAACGTGCCCGGCGTCTACGCCATCGGCGACGTCGCCGGGCAGCCCATGCTGGCGCACAAGGCGACCCGCGAGGGCGAGGTCGCCGCCGAGGTCATCTGCGGCCACAAGGCCGAGTTCGACGTGCGCTGCATCCCCGCCGTGATCTTCGTCGATCCCGAGATCGCCACCGCCGGCCTCAGCGAGGTCGAGGCCAAGGCGCAGGGCCTCGCGGTCAAGGTCGGCAAGTTCCCCTTCCTGGCGCTGGGCCGCGCCATCTCGACCACCGAGACCGACGGCTTCTGCAAGATCATCGCGGACGCCAGGACCGACCAGGTGCTGGGCGTGGGCATCGTCGGCTCGGGCGCCACCGACCTCATCAGCGAGGCCGCGCTGGCCATCGAGATGGGCGCGCTGCTGCGTGATCTGTCGCTGACCATCCACCCGCACCCGACCCTGGGTGAGGTCATGATGGAGACCGCGCACGTCGCGCTGGGCGAGCCGCTGCACATCCCGAGGCGGTAGGCCGCGTCGTGCCGGCGCCGCTGCGCAGGGTCCTGCTGGGGCGGCGCCCGTACGGCTTCGTGCACCAGATGCAGCTCGATCTGGTGGCGCGCCGGCAGCGCGACGAGATCCCCGACACCGTCCTCATCGTGGAGCACGAGCACGTCATCACCCTGGGCCGGCGCCAGGAGGCGATGAAGAACGTGCTCGCCGCCGGCGACATCCCGGTGCTCGAGATCGAGCGCGGCGGCGACGTCACCTACCACGGGCCCGGCCAGCTGGTCGGTTACCCCATCCTGAAGCTGGCCGGCGACGAGCGCGATCTGCACGCGTACCTGCGCAACATCGAGCAGGCGCTGCTCGACACGCTGGCGCACTTCGGCATCACCGGCACGCGCAACCCGGGCTGGACGGGAGCGTGGGTGGGCGACAAGAAGATCGCGTCGATCGGCATCGCGGTGCGCAAGTGGGTCACCTTCCACGGCTTCGCGCTCAATGTGCGCACCGATCTGAAGCGCTTCGCGGCCATCAACCCGTGCGGGCTGAAGGCCGACGTGATGACCTCGATGGCCGAGGTGCTGCAGCGCGACGTCGACCTCGAGGAGGTCGCGCCGGTGGTGTGTCGCGCCCTGGCCGACGTCTTCGGGCGCGCGCTGGTCAAGGCTTGAACCGCGCTCCGGGCACCCTGGCGGCCGACTTCGCGCGCGACGGCTGGGTCGTCGTGCGCGGCGCCATCGCGCCCGACGACCTCGCCAGCTACCTGGCCGGCTTCGACGCCTGTGTCCCGGCCGTCAACTATCCGCGGCGCAAGGGCGGCGTGGTCTGGGAGGTCGGCACCCCGTCGCGCCACCACCCGGCGCTGCTGGCCGCCGCGCGCAACCCGCGCCTGGGTGCGCTGGCCGCCGAGGTGCTGGCCTGCGCCAGCGTGCAGCTGCTCAACGACACCCTGCTCTACAAGCCTGCGCGCCAGGGCGGCCCGGTCGAGTGGCACCAGGACTACACCTACGTCGGCTACCTGGTGCCGCCGCAGGCCATCTCCATCCGCATCGCCCTGGTCGCCGAGGACGCCGACTCCGGCGCCCAGCACGTCGTCAGCGGCAGCCACCTCTGGGGCCCCCTCGGTGACGTGCGCGCCCTCAGCGACAGCAAGGTCGACAGCATCGTGCCCCTGCTGTCACCCGCGCACGCCGCCGAGCTCGCCGACGCACGCACGCTCGCCCTGGAGCCCGGCGACGTCAGCATCCACCACTGCCTGACCCTGCACGGCAGCCCGCCCAACAAGAGCGACCGCCACAGGAAGACCCTGGTGCTGCGCATGTTCGACGCCGCCTCACGCTGCGACGCCGCCCTGCTGCCCGAGGCCATGCGCGGCCACTTCCCCGCCGACCAGGAGGGCCGCCTGTCCACCGACGCCTTCCCGATCGTGTACCCGCTGGCTCAGTCGGCGCCGTAGGCGTAGCAGGTCACCCGCTCGCTGCGGCCGCCCTCCATGAGAGTGGCGCGATACTCGCTGTAGAGGACCTGCCTGGGCTCGGGACCAGCGATGGTCAGCGTCAGCTTGCCGCCAGCGGGCTCGACGCCGGTGTAGCTGCCCAGGGGCCAGCTGCCGTGGCGGCGAACCAGCAGGTGGCCGTACACCGTGGCTGGTCCAGGCGGCGCTTCGAGCCCGCGTGGGCGCGTCAGCGTCACCGGCGCGACCTCGGGTCCCCCGGGCAGATCCACCGTCACGTGCGGGCAGTCCGGGCAGTTCACCACACGACACGACAGCCCCACGATGGGCTTGCCATCCATGGTCACCGTGCGTGTCGGCACCTCTGCAGCCTCGCGCCGGCAACCCAGCCCCAGCGCGCCGACCAGCACCAGCACCGCGGTCACCACGATGACCGCCGTCTTCCACCGCTTCACGATCTGGTGCATCTGGCGTCCATCCCCTTGTCCATGCAGACGTGGGGGCGCCGCGCGCGATCTGCGCGCCTGCGACGAGAATCACGGAATATCGGCTAGCCGCCTGCGCGTACGCTGAAGTCGCGCACGGTGATGACGCGCCGGTCGATGGTGTCCACCACCAGCGAACGGCCCTGGCCCATGCGGCCGTCGAACTGCATCAGGTACCAGACGTCGACGGTCCAGCGTGGGTGCTCGCTCTCGCACGGGGGCACCCAGCTGACCGCCTCGAGGCCGCCCAGGCCGCGCGGCCGGTTGCCGACGCTGGCCAGCACGGCGGCGAACTCGGCCGAGGCCTTGGCGACGTCGACCGCGATGCGCCCGGCGGCGTCCTCGACCTCGCGCCGCCAGTCCGACACCAGGCGGGCCTTGCCCGGCTTGCCGTCGACGTCGAGCTCGATCTCGTAGCTCTCGTCGGCGGGCAGGCCCTCGAAGTCGGGCACGTCGAACTCGGGGAACTTGTCCTTGGCCGCGATCAGCTCGACGCGGGCGTCGAACGCCGCCACGCCGTCGGCCACCGGGCCGCCCTCGTAGAAGCAGAACAGGCGCAGCAGCAGCGCCTTGGACGGCAGCTTGTGGTCCCAGTCGATGACCGGGATGACCTCTGCATAGGCCTTGCCCTTGAACGGCACCAGCTTGGGCAGCTGCCCGGCCAGCAGCCGGCGCGCGTCCTCGCTCGAGAAGCGCCCCTGGTAGGCCACCCGTGGGTGCACCCGCAGCTGCTTCTCCACGTGCACCGGGATGTCCTCGGGCAGGATGGGGATGCCGCCGCGTCCGGGGCTGGTCAGCATCAGGCCGCCCTGCCCTTGCGCGTCACCTTCGCAAGGCGCTCCACCAGCGCGTCGATCTGCTCCCCGTGCAGCTTCAGCGCGGCCCGGTTGACCACCAGCCGGCTGGTGATGTCCATGATGGTCGCGACCTCGACCAGGCCGTTCTGGCGCAGCGTCTCGCCGGTCGACACCAGGTCGACGATGCGATCGCACAGCCCCGTCAGCGGCCCCAGCTCGATCGACCCGTGCAGCTTGATGACCTCGGCGGTCAGCCCGCGCTCGGTCAGGTAGCGCCGCGTCAGGTTGGGGTACTTGGTGCCGATGCGCACGTGGATCTGGCCGCCCTCGCGCACCGGGCGCAGGGCCGACTCGGCCACGCTGAGCCGACACGCGCCGATGCCGAGGTCGAGCAGGTCGTACAGATCGACGCCGTCCTCCTCCAGGGTGTCGGCTCCCGCGATGCCCACGTCGGCGGCGCCGTGCGCCACGTAGGTCGGCACGTCGACCGGCTTGACCACCAGGATGCGCAGGCCGGCGGCCGGCACCTCGTGGATCAGCTTGCGCGACGACTCCAGGGGCGGCAGCGCCAGGCCCGCGCGCGCGAACAGCTCGATCGTCTCGTCGAGCACCCGCCCCTTGGGGGCAGCCATGGTCAGCAGACGCTGCGGCTGAGGCGGAGGTGCGGACGAACGAGCCACGCCTACATTCTACCCTTGACCCGCTTGATGCGCGCGCCGAGTGGCCGCAGCTTCTTCTCGATGCGCTCGTAGCCGCGGTCCAGGTGATACACGCGCAGCACCTCGGTGCGCCCCTCGGCGACCAGGCCAGCCAGGATCAGCGACGCGCTGGCGCGCAGGTCGGTCGCCATCACCGGCGCACCGGTGAGGCGCGGTACACCTCGGATGATGGCCGTTCGGCCCTCGATCATGATGTCCGCCCCCATGCGCGCCAGCTCCTGCACGTGCATGTAGCGGTTCTCGAAGATGTTCTCGGTGATCACGCTCTGGCCCTTGGCGCGCGTGGCCAGGACCATGAACTGCGCCTGCATGTCGGTCGGAAAGCCGGGGAACGGCTGCGTCGTGATGTCGACCGGCAGGATCGTCGTCGGCCCCTTGACCCGGATGCCGCCCGACTCGGCGGTCACGGTGGCGCCGGCGCTGCGCAGCTTGGCGATGACGGCGTCGAGGTGCTCGGGCAGACAGTCGCGCACCAGCACGTTGCCGCGGGTCAGCGCGGCCGCGACCATGAAGGTGCCGGCCTCGATGCGGTCGGGGATGATGGCGTGCTCGATGGGGTGCAGCTCGTCGACCCCGTCGACGTCGATCACCGAGGTGCCAGCGCCGCGCACCCGCGCGCCCATCTTGTTGAGGACGCGCGCCAGCTCCTCGACCTCGGGCTCGCGGGCGGCGTTCTCGATGGTGGAGTGGCCCTTGGCCAGCGCCGCCGCCATCATCAGGTTCTCGGTGCCGGTGACGGTCGGGATGTCACACACCAGGCGGGCGCCGCGCAGCCGCTTGGCCTTGGCCGTGACATAGCCGTGCTCGAGGACGATCTTGGCGCCCATCGCCTCCAGCCCCTTGAGGTGCTGGTCGATCGGCCGCGCTCCGATGGCGCAGCCGCCAGGCAGTGACACCCGGGCCTGACCGTGGCGCGCCACCAGCGGTCCCAGCACCAGCACCGACGCGCGCATGGTCTTGACCAGCTCGTAGGGCGCCGTGGTGTCCTTGATGGCCTTGGTGGTCAGCTTGACGATGTGCGGGTCGGCCTTGCGGCGCGACCCCTTGGGCGCGGGCGCGGGCAGCTCGGCCTCGGCGCCCAGGAGCTCGAGCAGCCGACACATGGTGCGGATGTCGTTGAGCGCGGGGACGTTGTGGAAGGTGCTGGACCCGGAGGTCAGCAGGGAGGCAGCGAGGATGGGCAGCGAAGCGTTCTTGGACCCGCTGACGCGGATCTCACCCTCGAGGCGAGGTCCGCCTTCGATCTGAATGGCATCCATGCGGGGATAACGCCGTTAGCGGCGCGATCGTTCGATCAAGCCTTGGCGGCTTCCTCACCCTTGCCGGTGGCGGCGGCGTAATGCTCGGTGCACAGACCCCAGCGGACCATCGGCTTCTTGCAGCCTTCCTTGCCGCAGGTCTTGTAGCGGGCCTTGTGCTTCTCCATCTCACCGCGGCGCCAGGCCGCGTAGTGGACGTTGCAGTAGCCCTTGGCGCGATAGGGGCGCTTGCAGCCCTCGTTCGAGCACTTCTTCTCTTCACGCGACAGCGTGGTCTTGACGCTGTCCTTGCCGGCTTCCTTGCTATCTGCAGTCTCGCTCACGTCATTACCCCTGGTAGTGCGTTGTCAGGAAGGGCGGACCATAGCCGAAAAAGGCAAGGTGTCAACAGGCCCTCGAAGCGGAGCTTCGAAGGCCTGCTCCGGCTCCGAACCGAACCCCGATCCGTGGGTCAGGCGGGCTCCACCACCACCTTGATGTTGCCCTCGTGGACCTGCAAGACCACGTCCCCGCCGGGCACCTCGGCGAAGGCGTTGAAGGCCGCCTCCTCGAGGTGCCGGGTCAGGATGGCGACCAGGCCGCGGGCCCCGGTCTCGCGCTTCATGCTGTCGGCCACGATGTGGTCCATGACCTCGTCGCCGACGTGCAGCTTGAAGCCCTCGTCCTCGAACTCGCGGGTCAGCCGATCCAGCACGCTGGAGCGCAGGATGTTCTTCAAGGTCCCGGCGTCCAGGGCCTGGAACGGCACGAAGCGGGTGAAGCGCGCCATCAGCTCGGGCAGGAAGCCGTAGGCCTGGAAGTTGGCGACGTTCTCGACCTCCTCGGGCGTGAAGCTGACCGCGATGGAGTCGATGCCGTCCTTGCTCAGCTGGCGAGCGCCCTTGCGACCGAAGCCCATGTCGGCGTTGCCGCGCCGGCGCGCCACCTGGGCGAAGCCCGAGAAGGCGCCCGCGGCGATGAAGGCGATGTCGGCGGTCGACATCACCAGGTGGTCGCCATAGGTCGAGTGCGTCAGCTCCAGCGGGACCACGACCTCGCCGGCCTCCAGCATCTTGAGCAGCTCGCGCTGCACGCCCATGCCGGTGACGTCCTTGGTGGTGCCGGCGCCGGCGAAGATGGCGTTGTTCTGGCCGCTGGCGATCTTGTCGAACTCGTCGAGGCAGATGATGCCGATCGACGCCAGCAGCGGGTTGTCGTCGGACGCGTGTAGCAGGCGCGTGATGATGGTGTTGGAGTCCTGCCCGACGTAGCCGGTCTCGCTGTAGGTGGTGATGTCGACGATGACCGTCGGCAGCCGCAGGATGTGCTGGAACAGCAGCTCGACGAGGTGGGTCTTGCCGCACCCGGTGGGCCCGATGAAGAGGTAGTTGGCCTTGGGCAGCACCTCCTCGCGCTTGGCGCCATCGAGGTAGATTCGCTTGATGCGGCGCACGTGGCGGTACGCCATCAGCGCGGCGGCGCGGCGCGCGTCGTCCTGACCGCGATAGCCGAGCTCCTCCAGCTTGGCGAAGATCTTGCGCGGGGGGATCACGGGGAGTTCACGCACGAACTTGATGAAGTGGTCGAGGCCGGACTTTCGATACTTCTTGAGGTTCTCCATGGTGACGACGCCTCGCGCGGCCCGTGCGCTGACAGCGCCTCGATCATAACACGTGTTAATGTGCCCGCGAGCGATGGGACGGGGACGGACGTGACCAGGCCGGGGTGGCGAGCGCTGCTCGCGCGCGGCGACGTGCGTGGCCTGGTGGCGCGCCACGGCGACGTGCTGGTGGCGGGCCTCGTCATCGCGGTGGTCGCGATGATGATCGTGCCGCTGCCGCGCCCGCTGCTCGACCTCCTGCTGGTGCTGAACATCGCGCTGGCGTCGCTGCTCTTGATGGTGTCGATCTATGTGCCGTCTGCGACGCGCTTCGGCACCCTGCCCACGGTGCTCCTGCTGGCGACGCTGCTGCGCCTCGGGCTGAACGTCAGCTCGGCGCGCCTCATCCTGCTCGATGCCGACGCCGGGCGCGTGATCCGCGCCTTCGGCGCCTTCGTGGTGCGCGGCAACCTGGTGGTCGGCGCCATCGTGTTCCTGATCCTGGTCGTCATTCAGTACCTGGTCATCGCCAAGGGCGCCGAGCGCGTGGCCGAGGTCGCGGCGCGCTTCTCGCTCGACGCCATGCCGGGCCGGCAGCTCGGCATCGACGCCGATCTGCGCGCGGGCGCCGTTGATCACTCCGAGGCGCTCCGCCGCCGTGCTGCCCTGCAGCGCGAGTCGCAGCTGTATGGCGCCATGGACGGCGCCATGAAGTTCGTCAAGGGCGACGCCATCGCGGCCATCGTCATCGTCGCCATCAGCCTGATCGGCGGCGTCATCGTCGGCGTGACCCAGCACGAGCTGGGCTTCACGCAGGCGCTGACCACCTACGGCATCCTGTCCATCGGCGAGGGGCTGGTGACGCAGCTGCCGGCGCTGCTGCTCGCGACCGCCGCCGGCCTGGTGGTGACCCGCGTGCCCGGCGAGCAGGCTGACGGCAATCTCGGCCGCGACCTCGGCGGCGAGCTGCTGGCGCATCCGCGGGCGCTGGCCATCACCGCGGTGCTGCTGCTGGTGCTGGCGCTGGTGCCCGGCCTGCCCGCGCTGCCCTTCCTGGTGCTGGGCGTCATCGTGGCCGCGGTGGCCTACGCTGTTCGCAACCCGGTTGCAGCTGGCGCCGGCGACCGTGCCGGGGCCGGGGCCAGCGCAGGTCCACACCCGCTGCCCATCTCCAGCATGGCCACCCTGGCGCTGGAGCTGGCCCCCGACGTCGCCGCGCGCGCGGGCGCCGACGACGGCGGCGCGCTGCTCGCGCTCGAGCTGCCGCGTGTCACCGGCGAGCTGATGGCCGACCTCGGCGTGCCGCTGCCGCCGGTGCGGGTGCGGGTCGACCCCGGCCTGGCCGCCGGCGCCTATCGCGTCGTGCTCGCCGGCGTGCCGGTGCTGAAGGCCAGCCTCGACGCCCAGGCCGCGGCCGCCGACGTGGCCCCTGCCCTGGCGCGCGCGGTGGCCGAGGTGGCGCGTCGCAGCGCCCCCGATCTGGTCGGCATCCAGGAGACCCAGGCCCTGCTCGACGCCCTCGAGCGCACCCACCCCGCCCTGGTGCGCGAGGTGGTGCCGCGCAGCATCGCCCCCGGACTGCTGGCCGACGTGCTGCGCCGCCTGGTCGACGAGGGCGTGTCGATCCGCGATCTGCGCGGGATCGTGCAGGCCCTGGCCGACGCGCCGCCGGGCGAACGCGATGGCGCCCTGCTCGCCGAGCGGGTGCGCGGCGCCCTGCGTCGCCAGCTGTCGCACCAGCACGCGGCCGACGGCCAGCTCGACGTGCTGCTGGTCGACCCCGAGATCGAGGACGCCGTGCGCTCGGCCGCCGCGCGCTCCGCCGCCGGCGCCCTGCTGGCGCTGGAGCCGGCGCTGCAGGAGGACGTCCTCGGCGCCCTGCGTCGGGCCCTGGCCAGCCGCCCCGGCGCCGCGCGCCCCCCGGTCGTGCTGGTGCCCGCCGACGTGCGCCGCCCGCTGCGCCGCCTGCTCGAACTCGAGCGCGCCGACATCGCGGTGCTATCCTTCCAGGAGCTTCTGCCCGACGTCCGCACCAATCCGGTCGGCCGCATCGCCATCTCCGCCGCCGACGACAGGGAGGCCTAGTGCTGCTTCGCCCCATCATCACCATCGCCGTCGCCAGCGCGCTCGCCTGCGCCGGGGCCGCCTGCTCCAAGAAGAGTGACGAGGGTCCGCAGAAGGTCACCCTGGAGCAGCTGCAGGCGTCGCAGGCCTCGACCCAGCGCCTGGGCAACGAGCCTGGCTATGGCAAGAGCCCGACCCAGCCGGTTGGCAGCGTCGACAACCCCAGCGCCGCCCAGGGCGTCGGCCTCCCGGTCGAGGCCAGCGCACGCACCCTGGCCATCGAGGCCCCGACTCTGCTGTCGCCGCTGCCCGACTCCGATGAGGTCAACACCTCGGGCGCCTACGCCGGAGGCGACAAGATCCGCTTCCGCACCCGCGTCACCGGCTTCACCCTGCAGCAGGGCGAGTCCAGCTTCGACTTCGAGTGGTGGATCGACGACGCCACCGGGCGCCGCATCGTGTCCGACGCCAAGACCGTGGTGCAGCGCTTCCTGCCCGAGCAGGGCTACAGCCCGGTGGTGTCACACCGCCCCGCGGGGCTGGCCGGCGGGCGCTACACCATTCACGTCAAGGTCACCGACAACAAGGCTGCCTACCTGTCGCGCGAGGCCCAGGCCGAGGTCAGCTACGGCCAGGCCGCCGCCGCCAACCTGAGCGGCCTCACCCTCAAGGATCTGCACTTCTCGACCGGCAGCGCGACTGCGCAGCCCGCGGGCAAGCCCATCAGCTTCGACTTCACCGTGCTCGGCCTGCTGGCCGACGCCACCAGGGCCGCCAAGCTGGAGCTCGAGGTCAAGCTGCGCGGCGGCGGCAATGAGCGCATCGTGCCGCGCGCCCGCCACAACGGCACCCTGAGCCCCGAGGGCACCTTCCCCCTGACCGTGAACCTCGACGGGGTCCCCGCCGGTGCCTACACGCTGATGGTGCGCGTCACCGATCTCAGCAACGAACACATCGGCACCCTCGAGCAGCCGCTCACGGTGCAGTAGGCTTGGGGATGGCGCCCTGGGCCTCGAGCCAGTCGCAGTAGTAGCCGCACTCGCGCCGCGCCTCCAGCTCGCCGCTCGCGATGGCGGCGTCGAGCTTGCGCTTGAGGTCGCCGATCAGGCGCGACGGCGGCAGCGCGAAGCGCGTCATGATCTCGTTGCCGACGCCGGTGGGCAGCGGCGGCTCCTTGGCGTCCTCGGCGCGCAGCGCCTCGATGCGCCGCGACAGCTCGCTGATCTGGGCCAGCAGATCGTTGCGCCGCCCCGGGCGCCGGCTGGTGATGTCGGCGCGCGACAGGTCCAGCAGGTCGTCCAGGTGATCACACATCTCGCGCTCGAAGCGCCGGATGGCCGAGTCGGTCCAGCCGGTCTCGTACTGGTTGGCGCGCAGGTGGTGCAGGATGAGGAAGCGGATCTTGTCGCGCTCCGGCCGGTCGAAGGCGAAGCGCCGCGCGATGGGGTCGAACATGCGCGCGCCGACCTCGCTGTGGCCGTGGAAGTGCACCTTGCCGTCGCCGGTGAACGTCCGGGTCGGCACCTTGCCGATGTCGTGCAGCAGCGCGGCCCAGCGCACCAGCGGCCGCGGCACCGCCTGGCGCACCACCTGCTTGGTGTGCTCCCAGACGTCCTTGTGCTTGCGCCCGGCCTCCTGCGAGAAGTCGACCGTGACCTCCAGCTCGGGCAGGTACTTGCCGAGCAGGCCGGCCTGGTGCAGCCACTGCAGCGCGACGTCGACCTCGCGGCACACCAGCATGCGGGTCAGGGCGTCGCGGATGGCCGCCGGCGCGACCCCGTCCAGCGTCGCCAGGTTGGCGCGCGCCGCGCTGGTGGCCGCGCGCGATGGCGTGCGCCGCGTCTCGCTGACCACGACCGCGCACTCCAGCATGGCCAGGGGCCGCGCGCGCAGCTGCTCGGTGACGACGGCCGGGTCGGCCTGCTCGTCGAACAGCAGCGCGCTGAGGTCCGCGTCCAGGTTGGCCGCCGAGGTCGGGGCCGCCGCGGGCGCGGGGGGGGCTGGCAAGGTCTCCAAGAAATGGTCTCGAATGGTTGGCCGTTACAGGTTCAGACAGTGTAGCAAATCCTGCTATACACGCGGCGGGCATGGCCATGGCGGAAAATATCGGTGCGGCGATCGGCGTGTTCGACTCGGGTGTGGGCGGCCTCACCGTGGTGCGCGCGCTGCGCCGCGCCCTGCCCGCCGAGGCGCTGGTCTACCTGGGTGACACCGCGCGCCTGCCGTATGGCAACAAGTCGCCCGAGACGGTGCGGCGCTACTCGCGCCTCAACGTGGACTTCCTGCTCGGGCGCGGGGTCAAGCTGGTGCTGATCGCGTGCAACACCGCCAGCGCCGTCGCGCTGCCGGCGCTGGCCGACGAGCTGTCGGTCCCGGTGCTGGGCGCGGTCGAGCCCGGCGCCCGCGCCGCCGCGCGCGCGAGCCAGAGCCGTCGCGTCGGCGTCATCGGCACCCTGGGCACGGTGCGCTCGGGCGCCTATGTGCGCGCCCTCCATGCCATCGATGACTCCCTGGCGGTGGTCCAGCACCCCTGCCCCCTGCTGGTCCCGCTGGCCGAGGAGGGCTGGACCGACGACGCCGTCACCGTCACCATCGCCGAGCGCTACCTGACCGAGCTCCGCGCCCTCGACCCCGACGTCGACACCTTGGTCCTCGGCTGCACCCACTACCCCATCCTGAAGCCGGCCCTGGCCCGCGCCGCCGAGCACGTCTTCGGCCGCACCCTGACCCTGGTCGACTCCGCCGACGCCATGGCCGCCGAGGCCGCCGCCATCCTGGGCCAGCGCCACGCCCTGGCCACCGGCACCGGCACCCTCGACTGCTTCGTCACCGACCACGCGCGTATCACCGAGCTCGGCCCTCGCTTCCTCGGCGAGGACCCTGGCCCGGTCGGCGTCATCGACCTGTAGCTGCTCTCAGCTGCCTCTCACCTGCCGCTCACCTGCCTCTGGCTGGGCTACTTGCCCGTGCGCTGCGCGGTCTTCAGGCGCGCCTTGCAGAGATCGAACAGCTCTTCGTAGACGTCGACCTTGGCCGACGCCACGGTCCGCTTGCCATCGTGGATCAGCATGCTGACCTTGGTCGGCTCGCAGCGCACGGTGAACGAGGCCGCACCGAAGCTGCGCTTGCCTGGCGCAGGCCGCGCGGCCGGCTTGCCCACCTTCGCGGCCGCCTCTGCGGGCGCCTTCACGGCCGCCTTCGCGGGCGCCTTCACGGCCGCCTTTGCGGGCGCCTTCACGGGCAGCTTCGCGGCCGCCTTTGCCGCCGCCCTGTCGTCCAGCGCGATCCGCCAGCCCAGCAGCTTGGCCTCGGCGCGCACCGCCTCCAGGTCGGCCTGCGGGTTCAGCGCCAGCACGTCGGCCGTGGTCAGCGCGTGCTTGCCCCACCACAGCTTGGTCAGCGCGGCCCGGTCCAGCTTCTCGCCGTAGTGCTGCTCGGCCCAGTCGCGAAAGCGCCGGCCGAAACACGCCAGCAGGGCGTCGGCGCCATCCGCGGTCTTCCCGGGGGCCGCTGCACCCGCCCGGCCTGCCAGCCGTCGCCGACGTGCCACAGGCAGAACGTGACCTCGTCTTGCACGAACGCCGGCTCCTGCAGCACATAGCCGAGCTGCGCGGGCAGCCCGTCGAACAGGCCGGGCCATGGCGCCGGCGGCTGGCGCCTGAACGGCGACATCTTGCTGTCGTGATCGAACCCGCGCAGCACCGCGCCGCGGGCCGAGAACCACGCGAAGAAGAAGTTGCCCTCGCCGTCCTTGAAGGCGCCCAGCTGCTCGCCGCGGCCCCACTTCGGGTGCCACTCGAAGACGCGCATGTCGGGCGCCATGATGGCGTCCAGCATGTTCATCATGCGCAGGCGATCCCGCATCAGCTCGGGATGCGGCAGCTCCGCCAGCAGCTTCGCGCTGGCCACGGGGCTACTTCAGCCAGTCGGGGATGTGCTCGTTCTCGAGCAGCTCCTCGACGGTCTCGCGCTCGCGCACCACCGAGAACTGGTCGCCGTGCACCAGCACCTCGGCCGCACGCGGCCGGGTGTTGTAGTTCGACGACATCGAGAAGCCGTAGGCGCCCGCGCTCATGAAGGCCATCAGGTCGCCCGGCTCGGGGCGCCTCAGCTCGCGATCGCGGGCCAGGAAGTCGCCGCTCTCGCAGATGGGCCCGACCACGTCGGCGGTCAGCGTCGCCGCCCCGGCCCGCCGCAGCACCGGCTTGATGCCATGGTACGAGTCATAGAACGCGGGCCGCAGCAGGTCGTTGAACGCCGCATCCACGATGACGAAGTTCTTGGCCTCGCCCTGCTTCAGATACAGCGTCCTGGTCAGCAAGATCCCCGCGTTGCCCACGATGACGCGGCCCGGCTCGCAGATCACCGTGAGGTCCATGCCCCGGAACGGCGCCAGCGCCTCGATGACCGCGCGACCGTACTCGGCCGGCGACGGCGGCTCCTCTTCCTTGTAGGGGATGCCCAGGCCGCCGCCGATGTCGAGGTGCGTCAGCGGCACGCCCTCCTCCTTCAGCTCGCGCGCCAGGCCGGCCACGCGCGCGATGGCGTCGTGGAACGGCATGGTCTTGGTCAGCTGCGACCCGATGTGGCAGTCGATGCCCCGGATGACGATGTGCGGCATGCCCATCGCCTTGCGGTACTCGGCGCGCGCGGCGTCCATGGGCAGGCCGAACTTGTTCTTCTTGAGGCCGGTCGAGATGTAGGGGTGGGTCTCGGCGTCGACGTCGGGGTTGACCCGGATCGAGATCGCCGCGCGCGTGTTCATGCGCGCCGCCACCTTCTCGATGAGCTCGATCTCCCCGGGGCTCTCGACGTTGAAGCACAGGATCCCGGCGCGCAGGCCGGCCTCGATCTCGTCCTCGCGCTTGCCCACGCACGAGAACACGATCTTTTGCGGGTCGGCGCCCGCGCGCAGCGCCCGGTAGAGCTCGCCGCCCGACACGATGTCCATGCCGGCGCCCCACTTCACCATCGCGCGCAGCACCGCGATGTTGGAGTTGGCCTTGACCGAGAAGCACACGATGTGCGGAATCCCGGTGAAGGCCTCGTCGAAGACGCGGAAGTGGCGCTCCAGCGTGGCGTGGCTGTAGACGTAGGTCGGGGTGCCCACCTTGGCCGCGATGTCGTCCAGCGCCACGCCCTCGCAGAACAGCCGGTCACCCTGGTACTCGAAGTGGTTCATCGCGAAAGGCTCCTTACTGGCTCGGTTCCAGCCGCGCCGCGAGCAACGCCTCGGCGCGCGCAATCTCGTCCATGACCCGGCCACGTGCCGGTCCGCCCACCACGTCACGCCGGTCCGCCGCGCGCGCGGGGTCCAGCCACTCGCCTACATCGGGGCCAACCTCGGGCGCCACCGCGCGCAGCTCGTCGAGCGGCAGCGCGCGCAGCTCGACCCCCAGCTCGATGGCGCGCCGCACCGCCGCCCCGGACTGGTCGTGCGCACGCCGGAACGGCACCCCACGCCCGACCAGGTGGTCGGCCAGCTCGGTCGCGGTCAGATGGCCACCATCGACCGCGCGCGCCAGCCGCGCGGCGTCGAACTCCAGCCCGCGCACCAGGCCTGCCATCACGCCCAGCACCTGCGCGGTGGTCTCGACCGCGTCGTACAGCGGCTCCTGGGTCTCCTGCAGGTCCTTGTTGTAGGCCAGCGGCAGCCCCTTGACGACCATCAGCAGCGTCACCAGGTCGCCGACCACGCGGCCGACCTTGGCGCGCACCAGCTCGGGGATGTCGGGGTTGACCTTCTGCGGCATCAGGCTCGACCCCGAGCAGTAGCCCTCGGGCAGCCGCGCGAAGCCGAACTCCTGGGACGCCCACAGCACCAGCTCCTCGCCCAGGCGCGACAGGTGGGTCGCCGTCAGCGCACACGCCGCGGTCAGCTCGATGGCGAAGTCGCGATCGCCCACGGCGTCGAGGCTGTTGTGGGTCACGCCATGGAAGCCCAGCTCGGCGGCCACGCCGCTGCGGTCGAGCGCGAAGCTCGACGCCGCCAGCGCACCCGCTCCCAGCGGTGACTCGCCGGCACGCCGCGCCGCGTCGCCCAGCCGTCCCCGGTCGCGCTCCAGCATCTCGAAGTAGGCCAGCAGGTGGTGGCCCAGGCGCACCGGCTGCGCCCGCTGCAGGTGGGTGTAGCCGGGCGCGATGACGTCGACGGTGCGGCGCGCCTGCCCCACCAGCGCCGCCTCCAGCGCGTCGATGCGCGCCATCAGGACCTCGGCGGCGTCCCGCGCATACAGGCGCAGGTCCAGCGCAACCTGGTCATTGCGGCTGCGCGCGGTGTGCAGCTTGGCGCCCGCCTCCCCGATGAGCTGGGTCAGGCGCGCCTCCACGTTCATGTGGATGTCCTCGAGCCGCGCCTCCAGCTGGAGCTCGCCGCGCTCGAGCTCGCCGAGCACCGCGGCCAGCCCTTCGACGATGCGCGTCACCTCGTCGGCGCTCAGGACGCCGATGCGCCCCAGCATGCGCGCGTGGGCCTGCGACCCGCGCACGTCGAAGCGCGCCAGCCGCCTGTCGAAGTCGATCGACGCGTTCATGGCCGCCGCGTCGGCCCCGAGGCCGATCGCGAACCGTCCGCCGCGCGCACCCTTGGCTTCAGTCGTCAAAGCGCGGCGACTATACCGCGGTAGCGCGCTACAACAAGTGGCCCGACTTGGCCGCCTTGGTGTCGAGGTAGCGCCGGTTCAGCGCGGTCGCGATGGCCTTCAGCGGCTGTCGCCCGGCGACGTCGATGCCGTGCTGACGCAGCCCCCAGACCTTGCGCGGGTTGTTGGTCATCAGGGAGACGTGCTCGATGCCGAGCGCCTGCAGCATGGCCGCGGCCACGCCATAGTCGCGCAGGTCGTCGTCGAAGCCGAGGTGCAGGTTGGCCTCGACGGTGTCCAGCCCCTGCTCCTGCAGCGCATATGCCCGCACCTTGTTGGCCAGGCCGATGCCCCGACCCTCCTGACGCAGGTACAGCAGCACACCGCGTGGCGTGCGCGCCAGCTCGGCCAGCGCCATCTCGAGCTGGTCGCGGCAGTCGCAGCGCAGTGAACCAAAGGCGTCACCGGTCAGGCACTCGCTGTGCACCCGCAGCGGCACCGGCTCTGGTCCGGCCGCTGTGCCGGCCGACAGGCCGTGCACCAGGGCGACGTGTTCGGGTTCACCGGGCTGGAAGCTGAAGGCGACGATGTCGAACTCACCCCAGCGGGTCGGCAGCTTGGCACGCGAAACGATGTTCGCGTGCACGGTCGGAACGGACATGCTCATTGGAGATCGCAACCTACGCGAACGTTACGGTGGTGTGGGGTGACAGGCCCCTCGAACCGAAGGTTCGAGGAGTCCTGTTCCGGGGTTCAGGAGGCGTCGGGAGGGATTTACGAAGCGGCGCGGCTGCGGATCTGCTCGTCGAACTCGTGCAGGGCACGCAGGGCCGACTCCAGCGAGGCGCCACAGCTCTCCGCGGTCAGCGGCACGATGCCGGCGGTCTCGGAGCGCAGCACCTCATAGTAGCGCTGACGATCGATGGCGTGGATGACCGCGGGCAGGTAGCCGTCACGCATGAGCAGCATGTTGCTCAGCACGCGAGCCAGCTTACCGGCGCTACGGGTCCACGGGTAGATGGCCATCAGGCGCTGGTGGAAGCGGGCGGCACGCTCGACCGCGTGCAGACGACGGGTCTCGTCCTCGCCCAGCCACTCGACCAGCTTCTTCATGCGCGCCAGGATCTTATCGGGCGCAGAGATCTCATGGTAGTAGGCGCGGTGCAGCGGGTTGTCCTTGCGGTACGGCGCACCCTTTGCGCCCTCGGTCGGGCACAGGATGCCGTACACCTTCTTGATCGTCTCCAGGGCCAGCGGCGCCTTCTTCTTGCTGTAGGCCCACTCGCGAGCGAACAGGAACGCCGCCTTCTGGTTCTTGATCTCCTCGTACATCGGGATGAGGCTGACATCGCTGATGATGCGCGTGTCGATGGCCGCCTTGATCTCGCTGTACTGGAGCACGACACCCTCGAGGGCGTTGTCGTGGTACAGCAGCGAGACATCCAGCTTGTGGTTGTAGTCATCGAGGAAGGCGGCACGACGTCCGCTACCCATGCGCGCCAGCCGCTCATTCAAAGCCACGACCTTGGCGTCGAGGTCGAAGAACTTCTTATCCATACACTCTCCCCTGTGAAAGCTTGTCCAAGGCTACGACCACCGAGTCGAAAACCAAATGATTCTCGCCGAGCCGTGCCGCGAAGTCAAGCGAGTTCATGCCGTTAGCGACTTGAATGAGCCTCTCTCTCACAAACGGCCCACAAACTGACCACAGATTCATCCACAGTCCGTCGAGATCTCGAAGGCTTGCATTCTATGTGACGGCCAACACCAAATGAATTTGGTTTGCTGTTTGTCCTGCAAGCAGGTAGATCCCTGCGCGCTTTTCGGCCGCCTGACCGAAACCGCTACGATCGGTGTGCAGCAATGTCGCACACGTTAATCCGCTAACGGCAGGTCGGCGAATCTCTGGTGCATTGCTCACGCGATTCTCGTTACTTCGCCTTTGTGACGTTCGCCGATCAGGCTGGCAAAGATCTTGTAGAAGGTCGCGCCGCGATCCCCCGCCTTCCGTCAAGGAGCTCCCGTGAAGCAGGCTTGGCTCGTTGGTTCTCTGGTCTCGTTCACCCTTCTCGGTGCCGGCATCGCCCGCGCCGAGGACCAGACCCCACGGGTCGCCGAGGAAGCCACCGCTGGTGGAACCGTGGCGGCCTCGGCCTCGGGCAGCGCGACGGCCACCACTGGTTCGACCACCACCTCCTCTGATGATGACGTCGCCACCACTGGCGACAGCACCGCGCCCTCCGCCACCGTCGTCGCGGTCAAGGCCAAGGGCCCCAAGATGTTCGGCCTGACCTTCGGCGCGGACATCTCGGACGAGTCCAGCATCAACGCCGAGCCCGAGAACTACAACAACGTCGCCTCGCTGGGCCTCAACGTCGGCTGGAAGCTCGGCAAGGTCCTGTTCAAGACCGGCTTCTGGTCCAAGCTGTCGGCCAGCGCCAGCACCTCGTTCCAGAGCGAGCTGACCGGCAACAGCGACCTGTTCCGCACCGCTGGCGGCTCCAACGAGTACATCAAGGATCTGCCCGAGCAGTACGTCCTGACCGAGCAGGGTGGCGTCCTCATCGACCCCAACGGCGTGCCGCGTCGCGTCTCGGGCAACGACAAGCGCATCAACTACAGCGACATCTCGCTGGGCCTGTCGCACAGCTCGCTGGCCAAGCTGCCCTGGAAGATGAACCTGTCGGGTTCGACCCGCTTCGCCATCCCGATCTCGCTGTCGTCGCGCAACGCCAGCCTGTACACGGCCTGGTCGACCGGCCTCAGCCTGAGCCGCAGCTTCCTCAAGGACGACAAGCTGTCGGTCAGCTATGCGCCGCGTTTCACCAAGTACTTCCACCAGTATACGACCCCGGGCATCCACTACTCGGGCACCGACGCCGAGATCTATGGCCAGGTCATCAGCCCGGCCGAGTTCATCGAGCACGGTGGCTTCCGCAACGCCGAGTTCGGCTTCAACAACGCCGTCAACGTCGGCTACCAGTTCACCTCCAAGCTGTCGGGCAACGTCAGCTACTCGCTGTCCACCACCTTCACCTACGCCATCGAGAACTGCGACGTCGTGCTGTGGGACGGCACCAGCTACGACACCTGCGCCTCGACCGGCCGCGTCGGCGACGCCGACGGTGGCCGCGGTCGCCGTGACTCGCAGGTGTTCTCGCTGGGCGCCGACTACAGCCTGAACGACTGGATCAGCCTGAGCGGCTCGCTGACCACCGCGTCGCCGGTGCGCACCGCCGACGGCCACGGCATCCGCCAGCCGTTCTTCAGCACCACCCGCAATGGTTTCACCTCGGTCGGCATCTCGGCGTCGTTCGCGCTGTCCGAGCTTCTGTAGTAGGGTCCCGCGGCCTCGGGCCGTAATGGTTTGCACGTTGTCTCAAACAGGTTCGACATTGGGAGGAACAGCATGAGGTTCTCGAAAGCCTACCTCGGTTCGGCACTGCTTCTGGGTGCTGCGATGGTGGCGAGCTGCGCGGAAGAGCGGTCCGTCCGCAACACTGTGCAGCCCAACATCGTCCGCAAAGCAGATCTGACTGGGACGTGGTACTACGCGCCGACTGTCATCGACGTGCCCTACGGCACGGCGACGACGTTCATCGGCGAACAGGCGATGGACCTCGACAAGATCGTCTGGGACATCCAGGAGGACATCCTGTATGCCCGCCGGGCCTACGAGCAGGTCAACAACACCGACAACAGCCTGAAGCAGGGCGGCATCGTCGGTCAGCCGGTCGGCGCCTGGCGCATCCAGTCGCAGTTCGACATCATCCGCGACTACAACTCGGCCACCGGTGAGGAGTCGAACACCATCCGTGAGACCGGTGAGCGCCCCTGGTACGAGCGCGAGTTCATCCGCGTCGACTGGTCGGCCAACCTGGCGGACAACTGGGGCTTCACGGTCGACAAGGTCGCGACCGCCCCGATCAACTACTTCGTGACCGACCCCAACAGTCCCGAGGCGCTGCGCTTCGAGCGCCGCCAGGTGCCGGGCCAGAACAACGCCAACGTCACCGAGGTCGGCTACATCGACGTCACGAACAAGCTGTTCGTGTCGCCCGAGACGGTCTACTACGAGGGCTACGGCTACATCCCGATGTGCTGGTTCAACGGCAACCAGGATGACTGCACGGCGCAGGAGATCAAGCTGCGCCACTCCTTCCTGAAGCTGGACCCGACGCGCGACTACGCGCCCCAGATCTGGACCGACAAGGACCAGGAGAAGTTCGGCTTCTTCGACGTCGAGCGTCGCACCTACAACCGCCAGTACGGCGTGACCGACTCGGGCAAGGTGCGCATGGCGCGCCGCTTCAACCTGTGGGTCGACCACCACGTGCGTAACGCCGACGGCTCGTTCGAGCTGGACGCGGACGGCAACAAGGTCGTCAAGCCGGAGCAGGAGCGCACCGCTCGCCAGCTGACCTACTGGGCCAACCCGAACTACCCGGCCGAGCTGCAGGACGCCGGCGCCGAGATCGTCAAGGGCTGGTCGCTGGCCTTCTGGAACGTGGTCGATCACTACAACCAGGTTGCTGGCGGCGCCATGCAGATCCAGCTCAAGAGCGGCCAGACGGTCGCCCTGGGCTCGAACGACGAGACCCCGATGATCCTGTGGTGCGGTCAGAACCCGACCACCGCGACGTCGGCCCCGGGCTGCATCGCCGACGCTGGTGGCGTGGGCAAGCTGGTTCGCGAAGGCGACCTCCGCTACAACATGATCGCCTGGGTCGACAAGCCCCAGCGCGGCGGTCCGCTGGGCTACGGCCCGATGCCGGCCGACCCGGAGACTGGCGAGACCATCCACGCCTCGGCCTTCATCTACGGCGCTGGCCTGGACACCTACGCGAGCTGGTCGCGCGACATCATCCTGCTCCTCAACAACGAGCTGACGGTCGCCCAGGTCACCGACGGCAAGAACGTGCACGACAACGTCGTCGCCAACTTCGAGGGTATGCGCTCGCACGAGACCGCGGTCGACCCGGCGCACAACCCGTTCGACAACATGGACTTCTCGTGGGTGCCCAAGGCTGACTCGGGCGCGCGCGTCCCGGCCAATCCCCGTGATGCCAACGAGATCTTCGTCCGTGGCCAGAAGAAGGTCATGGACTCGGGCGTCCTCGGCCCGGGCTTCGACACCGGCCCGGCTCGCCTCGCGGCCATCCAGGGTACCGCGATGGAGGGCCTGCTGCTGTCCGACCCCGAGTGGCGCATGGCGGCCGCTGACGTCTATGCGCGTCATGGTCTGAACCCCTTCACCGACGTCGCCACCCTGTCGGCCGAGGTTCGTCGCCAGGTCTCGCCGCTCAGCCTGCTCTCGAGCACCTCCCGCCGCATGCAGAACGACCGCGCCGTCATTCAGGCGCGCCGCGCCATGTGCATGGCCGACTTCGGTGAGGAGTCGGCGCTCGGTCTGGCCAAGGAGTTCAAGGCCAAGTACGACCTCAAGACCGAGGAGGGCCGTCACAACCTGTGGAAGGACGTCCGCACCGCCATCTACCGCGGCGTGACCGAGCACGAGATGGGCCACAACATGGGCCTGCGCCACAACTTCGAGGGCAGCATCGATGCGATGAACTACTTCAAGAATTACTGGGACCTGCGCATTGCGGCCAACGGCGGCAACAAGGCGACGCTGAAGCAGCGCTTCGAGGTCTCGCCGACCCAGGCCGAGCTCGATGGCAAGATCAACCAGTACCAGTACTCGACCGTGATGGACTACGGCGCGAAGTTCAACTCGGACATCCAGGGCCTGGGCAAGTATGACTTCGCGGCCCTGAAGTTCGCGTACGGCGATCTGCTCGAGGTCTTCAACGAGACCAATCCGGTCAACATCGGCAAGATCTCGGACATCTCCGAGTACCAGAGCTTCGGCTGGCCGACCGCGCTGGACCAGACCGGCGGCACCCTGAAGGCGATCAACTACACCCAGTTCCCGACCCTGGCGGACCTCGAGGCGCGCACCAACGTGCACCGCTCGACCATCCGCACCGACATCAACGGCAACCTGGCCTTCACCGAGCGTGATGGCATGCGCCGCGCGGTGGTTCCGTACCGCTTCTGCTCGGACGAGTTCGCGGGTGGCACCGAGACCTGCGCTCGCTTCGACGAGGGCGCCGACATCTACGAGATCGGCAACGACTACATCAAGCGCTACAAGTCGTACTACATCTTCAACGCCTTCAAGCGCGACCGTTGGGGCTGGGAGGGCCAGGGCTACCAGAGCCGCATCATGAGCCGCTACCTGGAGCCCATCCAGAGCCAGTACAAGAGCATCGTGCGCTACCGCGCGTCGCTCGAGGCCCAGGTCGATCCGGCCGTGGTGGCCCCGCTGTTCACCGAGGCCGCGGGCTGGAAGGGCTGGGGCCTGTCGGCCGAGGCCGGTCTGAACCTGTTCGGCGAGATCATCACGGCGCCGGAGGCGGGTTCGTTCATCCGCGAGGTCAACCCGACCGGTCTGTCGTACCTGAAGCAGGACAGCGACTCGATGGGCTCTGGCGTCAAGAGCATCCCGCTGATCGACGGCCGTTACTTCTCGACCACCTGGGACTTCGACTCGGGCTACTACTGGTACGAGCACCAGACCCGCATCGGCTTCGCCCTCGACAAGGAGGTCGCGAGCTACCTGCTGGCCGAGGCCGGCGCCAACTACCTGGGCGCTGACACCTTCGCCGACATCCGTCGCTTCTCGATCAACTACTCGACCGTCTACGGCAAGCAGCTGAAGAACACCTTCAGCTCGACCATCACCGAGGACATGGCGGCGGTGGCCCCGATCGTCGATATGACCACCACGGGCATGGACCCGGTCAAGTACGCCTCGGTCACCAGCGTCGGCCCCCGTCCGCTGCTGGCGAACAAGGCCTACGTCGATCCGACCATGACCTTCACCACCCGCTTCGTGACCCAGGTGTACGGGCTCGCGATGTACCGCAACACCTTCGACAACTCGTTCAACGACGAGTCGCGCATCTTCCTGGACGGCAACGGCGAGTCGATCAGCTTCCCGCCCGGCCAGCGCAAGACCTTCACCGACCCGGAGTCGGGCCGCACCTACGTCTCGTGGGACGCGCCCCCGGCGACTCACCCGTCGAACAGCATCGGTTCGCGCCTGCTGGCGTACGCCGAGCGTCTGCGCACCACCCGTGACAGCTACACGGGTACCGACCAGGCCAAGGTCCGCGAGCTGGCCCGCATCGAGCTGCGTCTGTTCCTGCAGCAGCTCGACCTGCAGCGCACGCTCGTCACCATGTTCGACAAGGCCGGCAACTTCTAAGCCGGTCTAGCCCTCGTCCCGAAGGGGAGGCGCCGCGAGGTGCCTCCCCTTTTCACTTTTGTGCGCCCGGCACGGGCGTGATCAGGAGGTGAAAGTCCTCTGGGGAACCCGGTCGCAGGGACCCCACGCGAACCGCAAGGCGAAATGATTCCAGCCGTGAGGCTGGCGCTGAAGGAAGCGGT
>JADYYK010000019.1 GCA_020853705.1 Deltaproteobacteria bacterium | reverse complement strand
GCGCCGTCCTGGGTCACGCGCTCACAGCGGTCGCAGACGTTGATGGCGATCTGGTAGCTCGGCGTGCCCGGCCGGTGCTCGCCGCCGGCGAGCGCGCGCCGCACCAGCTCGGCGACGAAGGCGTCGTCGTCGAGGCGCTGGCCGGCGTCGCGGTGCAGCTGCTGGCGTGCCTCGCGCAGCAGCGCGCGGGTCGCGGGCGTGAGCTCGAGGCTGACCGGGGTCAGGACCTCCGCCGGGTCGGGGGTGTCGTCGGGGTCGTCACCAGGGACGTGCCCAGCGACCAGGCGCTCGACCTCGCGCGCGGTGCAGCCGGCGGCGCGCTCCAGCCAGGCCAGCTCGTTCGCGGGCGTCACCACGCGCGTGAGCTCGCGCACCACCGAGTAGCCGACCACACCCGCGGCCAGCGCCGCCCGCGTGCGCGGCAGCGTGGCTAGCGCCTCGACCACACGCACGCGCTCGTAGGCCAGCCGGGACGACAGCTGCAGCCGCGCCTCGGCGTACTCGTGGAACGACGCGAACCCGAGCGCCTCGTGCACGCCGAGCGCGCGCGCCTCGAGCAGCGCCGCGACCTCCTCGGCCTCGGCCCGCCGGCGCCGCTCGACCGCCTGGACGACCCGGCCGTCCGCCTCCTGGATCTCGCTCGCCGCCCCCACCACCTGCACCTGCGTCATCAGCCGCCTCCTTCGCGTGTGCGCATCTCCTTCCTACCATGCAGATCTGAGCCGCTCTGGCGGCGCCCTGGTGCGACGAAGGGCGACACGGACGCGAAAATCGACCAGCCGAGTGGCCGGCGCGCCCAGGTGCGAGCTGGTGACGCCCAGGAGGCATCCCAGGACGCAGCTCTGCCTCGGCGCATGGCGCACCCGTTTAGCGTGTCAACAACAAAGTGCACAAATGCCCGACCAATCCTCATGGCACACGACACGGGTGCTCGCGGTGGTGGCACGCGCGTGGCCGCGTCAGGCGCAGCGGCGAGCAGCGGGCCCTGGTCGGCCTGGTCGGGCCCGCCGCCGCGGAGCCCGTCGTCCAAGCCACCCGACTTCGGTCGGCCACGCGGCCGGGCACGCCTCCTGGGTCGACCGCACCACAACTCGACCGCTGGCGCTCCGGCGGCCGCGACCCTGGCACACGGTCTACTGCGCCACGCGCCGCTCACCGCGAGCGACGCGGCTCGGGCTGCGTGCGCTGCCGACAGCCAGGGCCGCGCCGGGCCTCGATGCTCTCCGGACGAGAGGTGACCAAGCGTGAGAGCGCCCGCTATACCGGCAGCGTCGCGCCGCGGGCTACCGCGTCGCGCCCGACAGGTGGAAGCCGAAGCCGACCAGCAGCATGCGGGTGCCCAGGAGTTCGCGGTAGCCCAGGCTGACCTCGTAGCCCGAGCCGACCAGCGTGTTCATCATGTGGTAGCGCCGCCCGAAGCGCAGCCCGAGCTGGGCCGACAGCTCGTCGACGGCGAGGCGATCGAAGCGGCTGCCGTCCTGACGCGCGTCGTCGCTGAGCCAGCTGGCGCGCCCCGACAGCGCGACGCGCACCCGCCCGCCGAGATCCTGCTCCAGCCAGAATTCGGCCGGGAGCTGCCAGCTGAACGGGATGCGATCATAGGCCGCCGACAGCCCACCGCCCGCCGCCAACCCGAGCATGCCGCGCGCGCCCAGGCGCACCGCGACCGCCGCAGGAAAGAGGTCGAACTCGTACGCGAAGGCCGAGCGGTAGCCCCAGCCCACGCTGGCGTCAATCGCCGGGCCCCACGCCAGGCGCCAGCCCAGCGCACCGCGCGCGCCGACCCCGAAGCTGCCCAGGTGGCCGACGCCGCCGGCGCGATCACTGTCCAGCACCCGGCCATAGCCGAAGCCGAAGCGCGCACTGCCGCCACCACACAGCTTGCGCAGCCGGCGCTGCATCACCTCGGCGCTGCGCGAGCGCGCCTGTGCCGGCGTCGGGCCTGCCAGCGCCGCCAGCCCGAGCAGCGCCAGCGCCGACAGCAGGGCGGCGCGCCGCCTCATGCCCGCGTGGCGCCCTGGGCCAGGTGCGCCAGCAGGATCCCGGCCGCCACCGACACGTTGAGCGAATCGATCACCCCCGCGCCCGGGATGGCCACCAGCTGGCTGCACGCGGCGCGCACCGCGGGCGCCATGCCGTGGCGTTCGCTGCCGAGGACGACCACGCAGGGACGCGGCCACGCCGGGCCCAGCGCGGCGCCGGCGCGGGCGTCGGTGCCGATGATGGTGACGCCGCTGTCGCGAAGGTGCCGCAGCGCGGGCGCCAGCGACGGCACGCGCGCGATGGGCACATGCTCGGCCCCGCCCTCGGCGATGCGCATGGCAGCCGGGGTCAGCTGGGCCTGCCTGTCGTCGTCGGCCAGGATCAGCGCGCGCACGCCGAAATAGGCTGCGCTGCGCAGGATGGCGCCCAGGTTGTGCGGGTTGCCGACACCGTCCAGCGCCAGCGCCGCACCGGCCGGGCGCCCGCCCGCGCCAGCGTGCAGGTGCTCGGTCAGTGCGCGCAGGGACAACAGGGGCAGCGGCTTGACGGTCAGGCAGACACCCTCGTGGTGCAACGCGCCGGCCAGGCGGGCCAGCACCTCGGCGCTGCGCTCCTGCACCGGGAGCTTGCGCGTCGCGGCATGCGCCAGCAGCGGTGCCAGGGCCGCGGCGGCGTCGCGGGTGTGATCGACCGCGAGGATGGCCTGGGGCCGGCGCGCCAGCACCGCCAGGGCGGCGGCGATGCCATACAGGCGCTGGCTCTCGGGCCCCTGCGGCGCGGGCCGACGCGGCGCGGCCTCATCGTCACCGCCGGGCTCACCGGGCCGGGGCGGACGCAGCGGACGCGCGCCCGGGGTGGCGGCACGAGGGGGCGGACGACGGGGCGAGCGCGCCATGATGGACCCCTTGTACCAGGGACGGCGCGATGGTTGTAGGCTGCGCGCGTGGAGTCCCTGTCCGTCCTGCTGCGTGCCCTGGCCGCGCGCGCCCCGCTGCTGGCGGCCGATCCTGGCCACACCGGCGCGCTGCGCCTGCTGGCCGGCCACCTCGAGGGCTGGCCGCAGCTGAGCCTCGACGTCTACGGGCGCACGCTGCTGGTCAACGACCACCGCGACCCCGAGGGCGGCAGCGCGCGCGACCCCCAGGTCGCCATCGACGCCGCGCTGGCGCGGCTGCCCTGGCTCACCAGCGTGGTGGTCAAGACGCGCCGCTCGCCCGACGTCACCCTGCGTCGCGGTGTGGTCACGCGCGGGCGCCCCGATCGCCGCGTGCGCGAGCACGACGTCAGCTATGCGCTGGACTGGACGCGCAGCCTGGACGCCAGCCTGTACCTCGACACCCGCGCCCTGCGCCTGCACCTCAAGCAGACCTCGGGCGGGCGCGACGTGCTCAACACCTTCGCGTACACCGGCAGCCTGGGCCTGGCCGCCGCAGCCGGCGGCGCGCGCCGCGTGGTGCAGCTGGATCTCGAGCAGGACCACCTCGATCTGGGCAAGCAGTCGTACGCCATGAACGGGCTGCCGGTGCGCCGCGCCGACTTCATGGTGGGCGACTTCTTCAAGCGCGTGGCCGAGCTGCGCCGCGCCGGCGAGCAGTTCGACACCATCATCGTCGATCCGCCGTTCTTCTCCAGCACCCGCGGCGGCACCGTCGATCTGGTGCGCGAATCGCACAAGGTCTTGAACAAGGTGCGCCCGCTGCTGCGCGACGGCGGCGAGCTCATCGCCATCAACAACGCCCTCTTCGTCAGCGGCGCCGACTGGCTGGCCGCGCTGGCCGCGCTGTGCCAGACCGGCTACCTCGAGCTGACCGGCCGCATCGACGTCCCCCTCGACAGCGCGGGCACCGTGGACACCCGCGTGACCCCGCCGCCCGCCGACCCGGCGCCCTTCTCACACTCGACCAAGATCGCCCTGCTGCGCGCAAGAAAACCGTGAGCCGCGCCCTGAGCCGCTACGGCCGCGGGAACTCGCACATGCCCAGGCTCTTGTAGCAGCTGCCGTTGACGCAGCTGCCGCTGCCGTCGCAGGTGCTGGCGCTGGTGCAGGTGCGGCGGCGACACAGCTCGGTCGGGCCCACCGGGACACAGTCGAAGTTGGCCGGACACCCGGCGCCCCCGGTGCAGACCTTGGCGACGCAGCGGTGGGTGGCGTCGCAGGTCTGGCCCTCGGCGCAGTCGGCGTTGCTGCCGCAGCCCGGCTGGCAGCCCAGACCGCTGCCGCACGAGCACGGCACCGGGTCGCAGATCGCGTTGGGCATCCCGGCGCTCTTGCAGTCGAGGTCGGCCATGCACGGCTCGGGCAACATGCAGGCGCCGCCACAGATGCGCGCGCCGGGCTCGGCGCAGTACGAGCCGGCGCTGCTGCTACAGTCGGCGCTCGTGCTGCAGCAGGGCGGCTGTGCGCAGTCGACGTCAGGGCACGGCAGAGCCGCGGCGGTCCTGGCGCGACAGCCGATGTAGGTCGGGGTGCAGCTGCACTGGGTGCAGGTGTCGGCCTTGCAGTCGCTGCGCGCGCGACAGTCGGCCTCGCCGAGGTCGCTGCACGGTTGCAGACAGATGCAGGCCACCGCGGGCCGGTCCTTGTCGATACAGGTCGAGGCGCCGCCGCAGCAGCCCGGCTGCACCTTGCACTGTGTGCTGTTCGCGCACGCCGTCAGGCTGAGCCCACTGCACCCGCCGCCACCGCCGTCGTCGCGCGGCGGCACGCTGAACTCGTCGCCACAGCCAGCAATCAGGACAGCGAGCAGCAGCCAGGTCGTGCGCATACCCTCATCAGACAGCAACGCACGTGCCACACGCAACCGTGCGATCGATCAAGCCCGGCCCGGCAAACCCCTCAGAAAACTGAGTCACAGGGTCTTCAGGAACGCCACCAGCGCCGCACGATCGTCGGCCGACAGGTCGGTGCCGTACTCGTGGCCGGGCACCGGGCCGGGGCGCAGCGGGCTGCGCGTGTAGCCCGGCTGCAGCCGCTCGGGTGACAGCACGTCCTCCAGCGTCGGCACCGCGCCATGGTGAAAATACGGCCCCGCCGCGAAGATGCGCAAGAGCGGCGCCGGCCGATAGGTCCCGGTGCCGCGCGCGCCACCGTCGGCCAGCGCGCGATCGGTGCCGACCCGCGCCGCCGGCACCGGCTCGCCGCCGTAGGCCGCGTTGTCGTGACACTTGCGGCAGGTGTCGTCGAACAGGGCGCGGCCGCGCGTGACCTCGGGAGTCACCGGGCTCTCGCGCGGGGGCGGCGCCAGCGAGTAGAGGTACATCGCCAGCGCCCAGGCCAGCTCGCGCGGGGGGCGGATGCGCTGGTGGTTGGCGTGCAGGAGCTGGGTCTCCTGCCGGATCGCCAGCGCCGCCGGCCCGATGTGGCGGATGGTGCCGGCCTGGGTCAGCACGCTCTGGTCGCGCAGGCCCCACAGATCGGGGATGGCGACCGGATCCTCGTCGAGATCCTCGGTCACGTCGGCGCGGCCGGGGCCCCAGGTCGCCATGCGCCGCATCAGCTCGGCCTCGACCGGCTCGTGGGTCTCGTTGTGGTAGGCGATGCGCAGCTTGCCGTAGTCGAACTTGCGCCGCGCGGCGCCGATGATCAGGCGGCCGTCCTCGACCGTGGTGTGGCACACCGCGCAGGTGATGCCGACCCGGGTGCGCCCGTCGACGTCATCGAACAGCACCAGCCCGGGGAAGTCGCCCGCGGGGGTGTGCTCGACGCCGACCGCGGCCTGCAGCTCGGGGCGCGGCAGCGCGAACTCCATGAAGACCTCGGCGCGCAGCGGAAACGCGAAGAAGACCCGACGCCCGAGCTCGATCCACTCGGCCTGGTTGGTCGGGCGCTGGCCATCCCACAGCGGGGGCGTGCCTGGCGGCATCGCCAGCCCGTCGCCGGCCGCCAGCGTTGCGGTGACGCTGCTGGCCAGCGCGGCGTCGAGGGCGCGGCTGCGCGGGTTCCACACCGGCAGCGAGTCCCAGCCGCGATCGCCCAGCGCATACGAGCCCAGGCGCTGGCGTGAGTACGAGTTCTTGTGGTTGGTCAGCGAGTCGAGCAGGGCCTGCCGGCGCCACGCGGTGTCCTCGATGAAGCGCTGGCCCTGATCGGTCAGCCAGGCGTCCGACCACGGCGTCAGCGCGGCGGCGTCGGGAGCGACCTTGCGTGGGGCTTTCTTGCAGGCAGGGAGAGACGAGGCCAGAGCGAGCGCGGCGCCGAGCGCCAGCAGGGCGGTGGTGCAGCCTCGGCTCAGGTCACGACCTCGGGCTCGCGCGTGATCTCGCCCGAGCGCAGCGTGCGCAGGACGCCGTCGATGCGCAGCACGACCTCCACGCGCAGCGGCATGCTGCGGGTACGGAACGCCTCGCCACTGCCGATCTTGGTCCAATCCGGAGCCTCCAGCTTGTAGCTTGCACGAACCTGCCGCCCCGCCGCCACCTGCTCGTTCCAGGCCTGGAAGCGATCATTGACGAACTGCGTCGGCGCGCGCGCGGTGACCTCGTCGAGGACGCGGCTGGTATTGGCGTCGAGGATGCGCACCGTCACCACTTCGACCACCGCGGCGTCGCTCGAATTGGGTCGCGCGGCGCCGGCCTTGAAGTCGAGCTGCAGGGTCGACTGCTGGCAGAAGCCGCCGCAGCTGGTGGCCCCGATGGCGCAGTCGCCGGCGACCAGCCCGGGGCCGGTGCTGTCGCTCAGGCCAGCGCTCGCAGGGCAGTCGCTGGCCAGCGAGGCCGACGCGATCTCGGCGCTGACGGCCAGGCCGCCATCCTCGCCGCTGCCGGTGCCGATGAAGAAGCAGCCCGGGAGGGCCAGGAGGACGAGGGGGAGCAGTCGAACGATTCGCATGTGCGCTGCTACAGCAAGCGACAGGCCAGCCGATTTTGCGATGCAACCCCGCGAGATCGCGATGGGACCCCTCAGATTTTCGAGGTCCCGACCGTCACTCGCTGGAGCTGCAGGCCAACCTGCCACTGGGCGACCAGTCGAGGCTGACCACCCGACCACGCGCGAAGCGGACATGCAGGTCGCTGGCGCAGGTCGCATTGACGACCTGGATGCCGTCAGGCAGGGAGAAGTCGACCCCGAGCAGGCGCGCCACCGCGGCGGCGGTCATGCCGATGCGCAGGCGGGCGAGTAGCCCGGCCGGGACCTCATAGCGGTTGCCGGCCTCGGTGCGGGTCAGGATGGCGACCTCGCCGGAGCGACGGGTGACGGCCCGGTCTCGCGGCGCGCGCACGATGGGCAGGCGCAGGTTGTCCTGGTAGCGCGCGTCGAGCGCCAGCTTGCCGGCGGCCCAGGTCTGGTGGCGGCCGTGGCGCAGGCCAGCGCGCAGATGGCTGAAGCTGTGCACCTGGCCGGCGTCCAGCTCGAGGTCGAACCCGACGCCGGTGGCGGGCGCGTGGCGCACCCGCTGAAGCGCCCCGCCGGCATCGAAGCCGAGGACGAGGGTGGCCAGGCCATCCTCGACGACGCTGACCGTGAGGTCGCGCGTCCCGTACTGCACCTGGGTGATGGGGCGCGGGGCCGGCATGGCCGCGACCAGCGTGGGGCCGTCGACGACCGGGAGGCCGAGGGCGTGGGGATTGAGCGCGTAGTAGCCGACCGAGGTGGCCAGCAGCAGCCAGACCCCGCCGCCGGGCTGGAAGCGCGGACCCGCGATGCGCACGACACCTTCGCGCGGCTGCAGGGCTGCCGCCGGGGTGCCGGCGAGGATGCTGGTGATGGTGAGCTGATCGCCCGCGACGCTCCCGACCACGACCAGATCGGCCACCCGCAGGGCATCGGCGAGCAGCTCGGCCTCGCCATAACGCGGGCCCGCCGCCGGCAGCGGGGGCACGCCGAACCTGGCCCTCGTGCTCGGGCTCGTGCTCGTGCTCGTGCTCGTGCTCGGACCCGTGCTCGTGCTCGTGCTCGGCCCCGGGTCCGCCGCAGCGGCCCCGAAAACCGCGACCACCACGCCGATCACCGCCAGCCCGCGCACGCCCCGATTCTACGACCTCGCCCCGCCCCGCGCCGCCGCTTTACAACCCCACCACCGCCGTGGTCATCTGACTGGGCCGATGTGCGAGCTGCTCGGGATGGAGTGCAACGTTCCGACCGACATCGTGTTCTCCTTCTCCGGCCTGGCCCTGCGCGGCGGCCTCAAGGGGCCCCACGCCGACGGCTGGGGCCTGGCCCTGTACGACGGCCGCGCCGCGCGCCTGTTCCTGGAGCCGACCGCCGCCGCGCACTCGCCGCTGGCGCGCTACATCCGCGACAACCCCATCAAGACGCTGCTCGCGGTGGCCCACGTGCGCAAGCGCACCCGCGGCCCGGTCACCCTGGCCAACACCCACCCGTTCGTGCGCGTGCTGTGGGGCCGCCAGCTGGTGTTCGCCCACAACGGCACCGTGCGCGGCGCGCGCAACCTGCCCGTCGGCCGCTTCGAGCCGGTCGGCAGCACCGACAGCGAGCACGCCTTCTGCGCCCTGCTGCACCGCCTGGAGCGCCGCTTCCCGCGCTACCCCGGCGCCACCCCGGAGCTGTGGAGCGCGGTGGCGCGCATCGGCGGCGACATCGGCAAGCGCGGCTCGTTCAACTTCCTGCTCGCCGACGGCGACCACCTGTTCGCGCGCTGCGCCACCAAGCTGCACTACATCATCCGCAAGGCGCCGTTCAAGAACGCCACCCTGGCCGACGAGGATCTCAGTGTCGACTTCGCCGAGGTCACCACGCCGCGCGATCGCGTCGCCGTGGTCAGCACCGCGCCGCTGACCCGCGACGAGCAATGGACCGCCGGCGTGCCTGGCTCGCTGTGGGTGTTCCGCCGCGGCCGGCTGCGCGCCACGCTGCCCAGCCTCTGACAGCGCCGCGCTACGCGAACAGCGCGAGGTACACGATGAGGTGCGGCCCCAGCGCCAGCACCGGCAGCGCGGCAGCCAGCAGCCCACCGGCGTTGCCACCCTGCATCTCCAGCTGGCCATCGGCGCCCACCCGCGGTCCCCCGGGCAGGTGGTCGACCAGCGTCGAATAGCGCGGATCGACAGGGTGATAGAGCAGCTGCTCCTCGGCGTCATCCATCAAGAGGTGGGTCTGATGGGTGCGGGCCTCGGCCTCCCAGCTGCGACCGTCGTCGGACTGGAACGCGAAGGTCAACCTCATCACCCGCTGCCCGTTGACGCGCACGTTTGTCGGCGCGCGCCGCACCAGCTTGCCCAGCGCGACCTTGCCGTTTGCCAGCAAGGTCACCGCCCGTCGCCCGCGCCGCAGACCGAAGCTCACGAAGAACACGCCGACGATCGGGATCAGCCCGAGCAGGCTGCCCCAGGGCCCCCACACCGAGGTGCGCATGCCGACCAGGCGCGAGCGCCCCGGGTTGCCGGTGGGGAACTCGGCCTCGGGGTTGCCCCGCAGATAGCCGCCGGTCTGGTACGAGCGCCCGCCGTGCTCGGCGCCGTCGGGCCCCGTGAACACGTAGGTGAACTCGTACACGTAGCTCTTGTTGATCTTGTTCGAGGTGGCGCGCGACGACACCACCCGCGCGGGCGCGCGCTGCAGCGGGCCGTCCCACTGCCACAGCGCCGCGATGTCGGACTGCATCGCGAACACCCACACGAAGATCATCCCGAACGAGACCAGGCTCCAGCCCACGATCGACATCACGTTGAGGTTGTACAGGCGCGCCTTGAGCGAAAACGGCACCGTGCGCGGCCCCTGCCCCAGCACCCCGTTCGCCTTGCGATAAGGGCCATCTCCTGCGCTCATGCCGCTACGGTAAAGCAAGTCCGGGTAAGATGCGCGCATGACCGACGGCTACCTGGGCAGCGACGACGGCCTCAGCCTGTACTTCCGCGAGCGCGTGGTGCCCGGCGCCCACGCCCACGCCGTGGTCGTGCACGGCGTGTCGGAGCACTACGGCCGCTACCGCTGGGTCGAGCAGCGCCTGGCCCAGGCCAACATCGGCTTCTCGATGATGGACCTGCGCGGCCACGGCCAGAGCGAGGGCACCCGCGTCCACGTCGACAGCTTCGACGACTACCTCGGCGACCTCGACAAGCTGGTCGCGCGCGCCGAGCGCCACGGCGCGCCGCTGTTCATGATCGGCCACTCGCTGGGCGGCCTCATCGCCGTGCGCTGGGTCGAGACCCGGCGTCCCCTGGCGGGTCGCCTGCGCGGCCTGGTGACCTCGGGCGCCGCGCTCAAGGCCACGCTCAAGCCGCCCGCCCCGGTGTTCTTCCTGCTGCAGCAGGTCAACAAGCTGTACTCGCGCACCCCGCTGCCCGGGCTGGTCCCGGTCGACAAGATCTGTCGCGACCCCGAGGTCGTGCGCCGCTACACCACCGATCCGCTGGTGCACAAGAACCTGACCACCGGCTTCGGCATCGCCTCGATGCGCGCCATGGACGCCGCGCTGGCCGACGCCCACCGCATCGACATCCCGACCCTGACCTTGCACGGCGCCGAGGACGCCCTGGTGCACCCCTCGGCCTCGACCGAGCTGCACGCCGGCCTCAGCCACGCCGACAAGACCCTGGAGATCCTGCCCGGCCTCTACCACGAGCTCTTCAACGAGCCCGAGCGCGAGCAGGTCCTGGCCCGGGTCACCGACTGGATCCTGGCCCGCGCCGGGACGGCCGCCGCCACCGCCGCGTAACACGGCGCATGCTGCGCGCCGGCCTGGCCCTCGGGCTGCTCTGCACCGTCTGCACCGTCTGCTTCTGCCCTCCCGCAGCCGCCCAGGCGCGCGCCCCCGGCGTGAACTCCGATGGCTCGCCCAAGCAGCTGCCGCCACCGCCACCCGACGTGCCGGGCCGGATGATGGTGCTCGACTACTTCGATTTCGGGCCGCAGGCCATGGCCTTTCCGCTGCTGGGCATGGCCTGGTGGCAGTGGGCCGACTGCGCCTGCTTCGAGCCCGGTGACGAGATGACCATCCGCGTGGTGGTCTACCGCGGCGTCAGCAAGCGCGCCGCGCAGCGACGCTACCCGGTGGTGAAGAACCAGAGCGACTACCGCCACGTCAGCTACCGCGCCGCGCTGCGCTTCCTCGACGAGCAGCTCGCCGACCTCGGTGACCCGTCCGAGCTGCCCGAGCTGCGCGCCGAGCTGGCCGCGACCCGGCGCCGCATCCTCGCCGGCCTGGCTCGCCCGCGCTGAGCCGCGCGCCTTCCCGCCACGGCGCTCTCGCAAACCCGTCCGTAACGGCAGCGACAGTCGACAACTTCCTTGATTGGCGCCGCGGAATCGACGATTCACGATGAGCGCTTCGGTTGTCTGGCGTGCCGTCAGACATGGGGCGTGGTCGCATCGGTCATGGCCGCGCCGTGACCGGGAAGGGTCGTGATCCGCCATGACGTGGAAACCCAGGTCGCTGCACCGCCTCGCCCCTCTCATGGGTCTGGCCAGCCTGACCGTCGCCTGTGTGCAGCCCTCCGTGGAGGCGCCCGACCCACCGGGGCAGCACAGCGCCGCCGCGGCCCAGCCCCCCGCCCCGGTGGCCGACTCCACGGCCGCCGCGCCAGCCCCGACCAGCATCGATCCCCGCCGCTCGCTGGCGGTCACCGAGCAGGTCATCCTGGCGCGCTTCCCGCTGCGGCGCGTGCTCGACCAGCTGGTCGCGCAGAGTGACGTCCCCGGGCTGACCGCGCTGGGGCTGTTCCAGCAGTGGTGGGACACCCAGAACCCGGGCCCCGGCCTCGGCCTGGGACCGCACTGCGACGACCAGCGCGACGCCGCCGGAAACCCCTGCCTGAACGGCTTTCCCTACAGCTGTAGGCCGGCGCCTGGAGAGGGCGCCCAGGCGAGCGTCGATCCCTTCACCGACCCGGGGCAGAACCCCAACGAGTACGTCGCCATTGGCCTGTTCAACCGCTTCGACCTGGCGCCCGCGGACGGCTCGCACTGCGGCGAGTACCGCATCGTCTATGCGCGCCGGGCCGGCATCGACAATCCCCGTGCTCGCAACCTGGTCATCATCGAGGCGGCGCTCGCCAATCCGCACCCGCAGCAAGGTCTCAAGGGCTGCCGCAAGATCGTCGACTTCTGGGTCGACCTCGGCGACGTCCCGGACCCCGAGGCGCGCGCAGACCTGCTGGAGGACTTCTACTTCGATGGCCTCCCCAGCGTGGCGCCGGTCATCCACATCGATCACCTGGGCGCCGGGCCCAGCGGTGCAGGACAGGTGCGCAGCAACCAGTTCATGGCTGACGGAGTCCCTGGCCAGGTCTGGTCGCTGCGCGAGTTCAAGCTGCGGCGCACCTGCAGCGGCAACACCTGCACCGCCATGCAGCTGGTCCCGGTCCCGGTGCGCAACACCCTCTTCGGCGGGCTGCTGGGCGACGACCCACAGCCACAGCTGGCCGCCTTCCGGGCCGCCTTCCTCGACGCCGTGCCCGACCTGGCCGGGGCCACCCTGGCCGACCTCGGTCTCGACCTCGCGGAGCCCTTCACCACCGCGCAGAGCCAGGCCAGCGCCAGCGGCGAGAACAACTATGTGGTGCAGTTCCAGAGCGCCCCGCCCGACTTCCACGCCGCCATCGCGGCCCGCCTGGCCGCGCTGGGCAGCACGCTGACGCCCGAGGACCTCGTCGAGCGCGCCCAGTTTCTGTCCTGCGCCGGCTGCCACCGACTCAGCGCCGGCCACGCCCTGGGCGGTGGCGTCATCGCACCGAGCGCGCTCGGCTTCGTCCACGTCAGCGAGCGCGACACCGAGGTGGTGGGCGAAGGCACCCGCTTCCGCATCTCGGACGCGCTGGTCAACGACTTCCTGCCCACACGCAGCCAGGTCCTGCGCGACTACCTGGCCGACAAGCTGAAGCCGCCCAGGCACCCCAAGGACCCCATCGGCGGTCGCCGCGTGCACTGACGCGCCGTGCGGGTCGCGCCGCGCGCGGAGGTACACTGCGGCCATGGCGAAGCTGCGACCCCGCATCGAGACCACGCTCGACAAGGCCCGCGTCATCTTCGATGGCGACCGCGAGCTGCGCGCCGCCATCCTGGAGCGCCGCGAGCTGGTCGGGCTGCTGCGGGACGCCGAGCAGCCCGACGCGCCGCGCGAGGGCCGCCCGGGCGGCGCCGCCGTGGGCCTGCCGGCGCCGCGCGATCAGCGCAAGCAGCTGCTCAAGACCGCGGTGCGCCTGACCCCGGCGCTGGCGCCCCGGCTGTGGAAGCAGATCGATCACTGCCGCAAGGTGCTGGGCGTGACCGCGCCGATGGACGTCTTCGTGATGCAGGACGCGCAGCTCAACGCCTTCGTGGTGCCGCCCGAGGATGGCCGCCTGGTCCTGGGCATCACCTCGGCGACCATCGAGAAGCTCAGCGACGGCGAGCTGGCCAGCGTCATCGGCCACGAGCTCGGCCACGTGCTGTTCGATCACTTCGAGCTGTACCCGCTGCTGTCGTTCCAGGGCGACGAGCGGCTGGCCCCGGTCGACGCCATGCGGGTCTACGCCTGGATGCGCTACGCCGAGCTGACCGCGGATCGCGTGGGCCTTCTGTGCTGCGACGACTATGGCGTCGCGCTGGCGGCGGAGTTCAAGATCGCCAGCGGGCTGTGCGATCCGCGCCAGGTCGGCGATCTGCGCGAGGCCGCGACCCAGTTCACCGCGCTGGCCGCCGAGGAGCTCGAGGCCAGCGACCAGGACTGGTTCGCGACCCACCCCTACAGCCCGCTGCGCATCCGCGCGCTCGACCTGTTTCACCAGTCGACGACCTACCACAAGCTGCGCGGCGACCAGACCGGCGGCAAGCTGTCGGAGGCCGCGCTGGAGCGCGAGGTCGCCGCCATCATGGAGCTCATGAACCCGGCCTGCCTGTCCGAGCGCGCGCCCTGCCGCGCCGAGCTGCGCGAGTTTCTGGCCCTGGGCGCGCTCGAGGTCGCGGCCGCCGACGGGCGCGTCAAGGAGGCCGAGCTGCAGGCCGCGCGGCGCATCTGCAGCGAGGGCCAGCTGGCCGAGTCGGTCGATCAGGTCATGGCCTGGTCGGGAAAAAAGCGCGGCGAGCGCCTGCGCGAGCTGGCCGAGCCGCTGACGGTGCACCTGTCGGGGCTGCGCCGGCGCAAGCTGCTCGAGGATCTGTGCGTCATCGCGCTGGCCGACAAGAAGGTCGACGACAGCGAGCGCCGCGTGCTGGCCAGGCTGGCCGAGCTGCTCGAGGTCGACAGCATGGGCATCGACGCCGCGCTGGGACGGATGGAGAACCCGCTCGACTGAGCCGTCTACCGGGTCGCGATGACGGAGAACCCGCTCGACTGAGCCGTCTAGCGGGTCGCGATGAAGAGGAAGGGGAACGTCACGGTCGCCGGCTTGCTGCGGGCGCCGAAGCGGAAGCTGCGGATGTGCTGCTCGAGGCAGTTCTCGAACGCGCTGTCATCGAGCGCGTCGGGCAGCGAGATCCCGATGTCGGACACCGCGCCCAGGGCGTTGACCTCGATCTCGGCCTCCATGCGGCCACCCGCGGCGGCGTTCTTGGGCGAGAAGACGTGCTCGTAGCAGCGCGTGAAGCCGGCCATGTAGCGCTTGCGGATGGTGCGCGCGATGTCCTCGCCGCCCGCGCTGACGGCGGGCTGGTCGGGCTGGTCGCCAGGCGGCGGCTTGCGCACCGGCAGGTCGTCGTCACCCTTGTCGCCGGTGTCGACGTCGCCGGGGCCGCCGATGGTGACCTTGCGGTCGTTGGCGCCGATGGCGGTGCCGTCTTCCCCGCGCGAGGCGTTGGGGTTCCAGCCGTCACGGTCGATCTTGGCATCGGGATCGAGGGCACGATCGAAGTCGACGTTGCGGTCGTCGCCCGGGCTGAGGGTGCCGCGGCCGTCGAGGGTGCGTCGCCCGAGCAGGTCGAGGAAGCGATTGGTGCCCGCGCCGTCGTCGGTCACGCGCGCGGGGCCGCCGGTGCGTGGGCCGCCGCTGTGCGACGGCGTGATGGTCGGCGTCGCGGTGCCCGGCTTGCTGGTGCCGGGGTCGCTGCCCGGGGTCGGCGTGGTCGGCAGCGGCGCCGGCAGCGCGGTGGGCGGCAAGCGCACCACCGGGTCGGCGAAGCGATCGCTGTCGCCGAAGCTGACCACCGGCGCGCGCTCGTGGGCGGCCTCGGCGCTGCGCGCCCAGGCGATGAAGGCGACGTGGGCGGCGGCGCTCACCACCAGGGTGGCCAGCACGCGCCGATCGATGCGATCCCAGATCCTGACACGCAGCACCGCGAGGTCTTCACTGACGAGGCTCATGAAGAGTGCATACGCATGGAGCCGAGCGCGCGGTCTTGCGGGCTAACCTCCGGTTTGCATGAGGCTTCCCGGCCTGGTGTCGACGGGCTCAGGCCTCCAGCGCGCGCAGCTGATCGGCGAGATCCGCGGTCTGGCCCTCCCAGTAGGCGTCGGTCGCGAAGTGCGGGAAGGCGCGCTGGAAGGCGGGGTCGCTCCAGCGCGCGGCGATCCAGGCCGCGTAGCGCAGGTAGCGCAGCGCGCGCAGGGCCTCGATGAGGCGGAGCTCGCGGTCGTCGAAGTCGCGCAGCTGCTGGTAGCCCTTGAGCAGGGCGGCGACCTCGCGCGGACACTCGGCGACCCGTGCGGGCAGCATCAGCCAGAGATCCTGCACCGCGGGGCCAGTGGCCATGTCGTCGAAGTCGAGCACCACCCAGCCACGGCTGCCGCGCAGCAGGTTGCCGCGGTGCCAGTCGGCGTGGATGGTCTGCGTGGCCAGGCCCTGCCAGCGCGCCTCGGCCACCGTGCAGATGCGGTCGGCCACCGCGAGGTAGCGCGCGCCGACCCCGGGCGCCATCGCGGGCCCGCCGGGGGCCGTCAGCGTGGCCAGCGCGGCGCGGCCGTAGGTCGCGGGCGACAGCGCGGGGCGATGGCGCAGCGGCATGGCGCCGGCCACGTTGTGCACGCGCGCGATCAGGCGGCCCAGCTCGGTCAAGGTCGCGTCGTCGAGATCGTCGGGCGCCCGCCCGCCGGTGCGCGGGAACAGGGTGAACAGGATCCCCCCGGCGGCCTGGTGCAGGGTGGCGCCGTCGGGGAAGCGCAGCGGGGCGCACACCGGGACCTCGGCCTCGTCGAGCGCGGCCAGCAGGGCGTGCTCCTCCTCGATCTGGGCCCGCGACCAGCGCCCGGGGCGGTAGAACTTGGCGATGCGGCGGGTCCGGGCGTCGTCGTCGAGCTCGACCTCGTAGACGCGATTTTCCAGGCTGTTCAGCGGGTAGCACAGCCCGGTGGTGGCGTGGCCGGCCTGCTCGACGGCGGCCAGCACCGCGTCGGGCGTCAGGCTGAAGAAGCTGTCGGGCACCGACGCACCGTGGCGGAAAGCGCGCTGCGATGCAAACGCTTCCGCGCTGTGACCATGGTCGCGTGCACGGCCCGCGCGCACAGGCTAACCTGAGAGGATGCGTCAGCGGGACAAGGCGCTGGAGGCTGCGGCGGCGTGCCTGACCGGGGTGGCCTGCTACCGCGAGCTGGGCGCCCTCGAAGGTTCGCGCGACGGCCACCAGGTCGGCTTCGCCATCCAGAGCGGCGGCTGGGACGTCATCGTGGCGCTGCCGCACCTGCCGGTGGTGCTGGGGCTCGATCGCGATCGCTGGCTGCCCAGCGAGTGTGACGCTGACGATCTCGACCTCGGCGACCCCGAGCTGGGGCGGCGCTTCCACATCCATGGCGCGCCGGCCGACATCGTGCGCAGCGCGCTGACGTCGGCGCTGCGGCCGCGCCTGTGCGCGCTGGGCCCGACCTGCCTGACCGTGGCCGACTGCGAGCTGCGCCTGGCCAAGCGCTACGGCTACTACTATGCCGAGCCCGACGACATCGCGGCCGCGATCGCGCTGTGCACCGAGCTGGCGTGCGCCCTCGAGCACGCGGTCGCCAGCGGCGAGGCCCAGCTGCTCAGCCGCGCCCGCGCCGGCGCGCCGTATCGGCCCGGCCCCGACCCCGACCTGCTGCGCACGGTGCGCCTGGATCGCGACGCCGAGCTGGCGCGTGCCGCGGCCCGGCTGCGTCGCCGCCGACGCCGCCGGGCGACCTGGACCGCGCTCGGGCTGGTCGGCGCCATGTTGTGGGCGGTGACCCTGCTGACGCGGTAGCCAGTGCCCCTCACGGAGGGGGCGCGGGCGAAACCTCTCCGGGGAGCCCTACTCGGCCGACGCGCTGGTCTGCGGCCCCAGGCTGGTGCGCACGTCCTCGCGGATGGTGCGCAGCGACAGGTACATCTCGGCCATCGACTGCGCCGCCGCCACCGCCATCGCGGTGAAGCCGGCCGCAAAGGTCGCCACCGGCACCACGTCCGCGGTGCGCACCTCGAGCACCGCCAGCAGGAGCAGCCCCAGGATGGTCAGGATGAAGCACGTCAGCGACAGGTACACCGTCAGCACGGTGCGCCGGATCATGTGCGCGCGCTCGAGCAGCGTGGTGACCTGGATGCGGATGCTGGCCATGCGCTCGTCCCGTCGCGCGGCCTCGTCGCTGCCGACCTCCAGCGCCTTGCCCAGCCACTCGCGCGCCTCCTTGTCGAGCTCGCGGACGCGGCCGGTGATGTACATCATGCGGTTCTGCAGCTGCGCGCTGTAGAACATCACGGAGGTCAGGCCGATCCCGGGCGCCAGCGAGCGCGCGATGTACTCGGTGAGCGCCACCTACTCGATCCAGGTGATGGTCCACTCGCGCGGCTCGCCGCGCACCACCACCTCGACCGACTCGCCGACGCTGCGGCCCAGTACGGCGCGTCCGACGGGTGACGCCGGCGTCACCACCGACAGGAAGCCATCGCCGCCCGGCCCCGCCAGCTCGACGCCCGCGCCCACCGGCGCCAGGAAGAAGGTCCGGCCCTCGCCGCCGTCCTCGACCTCGACGATGGCGCCGAGCTCGACCTTGCCGCGCACCACAGCGGGGGCCTGGAAGCGCGACAGCGCCACAAGCTCCGCCTGGGTGCGCTCGGCGCGCTGGGCCTGCCCCTTGGCCAGGCTCTGGTTCTCCAGCGCGACGCGGGCGCTCTCGCGCTTCTCGGACGCGCTGGCGCCGTCGCGGGCCTCCTCGGAGGCGGCCGCCTCGGCGCGGCGCGCGACGCCTTGGGCGTCACGCAGGTGGGCATACAGCTGCTCGATCAGCTCTCGCTTGTTCAGCACGCCGCGATCGTCCCGCCTGCGCGCGCCGCGGGCAAGTTTCCCGCGGCCCGGGGGCTACTTGCGCGACTGCTTGGCCAGCGACACCGAGTTGATGCAGTAGCGCAGGCCGGTCGGCGCCGGGCCGTCGTCGAAGACGTGGCCGAGGTGCCCGCCACAGCGGCTGCACACCACCTCGGTGCGCGACATGCCGTAGCTGTCGTCCACGTGGTCGTCGACCACGCCGGCCATGGCCGGGCGCGTGAAGCTGGGCCACCCGGTGCCGGAGTCGAACTTGTCATGGGCGTCGAACAACACCTGCCCGCACGCGGCGCAGACATACACGCCGTCGCCGTGGTCGTCCCAGTAGGCCCCGGTGAAGGGCGCCTCGGTGCCCTTCTGGCGCAGCACCTCGTACTGCTCGGGGCTGAGTGACTGCTGCCACTCGGCGTCGGTCTTGACCACCTTGCTCTGCGTCGGCGGCGCCATCGCCATCGTGCCGGGGCCGGCACCTGGAGCGGGGGCGGGGAGCTGGGCGCTGGTCTTGGTGGAGGGCGCCTGCCCGCTGGGGGCGTGACAACCAGCGAGCAGGCAGACAGTGAGGGCGGACAGCGCGGCGAGGAGCTTCATGGAGAGCAGTACGGCAGCCGAGGCTGCTTGGTTTCATCCCCCTCGAAGCGCGGCTTCGAGGAGGATGGTCCGGTCCGGTCTTACCGCGGCGGCTTCGGCAACGCCCCGGTTCCACTCCAGTTCTGGCCCGCGCACCACGCCGGCGGGCGCTGCGGGATGGTGCCCGGGTGCTGCGCCACCGTCAGCTTGGCCGGCTTGGCCGGCATGGCGTTGCAGCTGGTGCGGACGCCCTGGCCATACCAGGGGCGCAGGTCGAGACAGACGCCGTTGAAGGCGGTGCGGATGTTGGCGTCGGTGCGCAGCTCGGCCATCAGATCGGCGTCCTCGCACATGTAGACCGGGTCGATGTTGCGCGTGCTCAGCCCCTTGGGGAACGCCTTCTTGAGGCCCGAGGTCAGCGCCGCGCCGGTCCAGGCGCCGGCCCGCGCCGGCTCCCAGTGCGACTGCAGCCAGCCGGACTGGAACTTCAGCCCCTCGTCCAGGGCGTCACGCACCTGGGCGAAGGTGATGTTGCCGTAGCCGGTCTTGCTGCTGGTGGTGGTGATGTCGATGGCCTTCTCGAAGCCGCAGGCGCCCATGGTCTCGCTGTCGGTCGGCTTGAGCTTCTTCATCACGGCGGCGTCGCCGTACAGCGGGTCGCCGCCGATGACCACCAGGCGCACGTCGGCCTCGGTGCCGTCGATGACCGCGCGGTAGGCGCTGCCGGTGCTGCGCCTGGTGTACACGGCCAGGTCGGCGTACAGGCCGGCCTTGATGCGGCCGACCTTGGTGGTGAAGCCCACGGCGTCGGCCGGGTTGGAGGTCACCATCTTGAGCATGTCGCGATCGCTGAAGAACTTGCCGTAGATCTGCTTGTTGAGCAGGTCGAGGACCTTGAGCTCGACGAGCAGGTTCTTGGAGCCGGCCGAGCTCCAGTCGGTGCCGATGCTGACGTTGACGCCGACCTGCCACGCGGTCTTGATGTCGGCGACGGTGCCGTAATAGAGCAGGTTGTCGGTCGGCGACGCGATCAGCTTGGCGCCGACGCGGCCCATCTCGGTCAGCTGCTCGCGGGTCAGCGCGGTGCCGTGGATGAGGACGGTCTCCTTGCGCACCAGGCCCATCGCGCGCAGGCAGTCGAACTCGTCCCGGCTCTCCTGGTCGGTGCCCTCGAGCAGGTGCACCAGCCAGGCGTCGATCGACTTGGCGTCCATGCGGGCGATCAGCTTGCGCGGGTCGAAGCTCTCGACCAGGATGCCCAGCGACTGCTGGCTGACGCGCTTCTGACCGAAGTTCGACCAGTCGAGGTTGCGCACCAGGTGGTTGCCATAGCCGTTGGGGACCGCGGTGCCGAAGTAGCTGCCCTGCGTCGTCGTGGTGCCCGAGACCAGCTCCTTGACCTCGCCGAAGCGACCGACCAGGCCGTCATAGGGCACCCGCGCGCCGGCGGGGCCGACCGCGAACTCCGAGGTCGGGCCGCTCGACGACGCGAAGACCTTCTTGGGGTACTGGATGTGGGTGTCGTAGTACTTCTCGTCGCGCCACTGGTAGGTGTTCTCGTAGAGCGGCAGCTCGCGATAGATCCGCGCCGTCGAGTAGGCCAGGTGGTTGTGCGAGTTGATGAGGCCCGGGGTGATGACCCAGTCGCTGGTGCCGGTGGCCGAGGGCAGCACGGTGGCGTTGGCCGGGAAGGCCTCGCCGGCCTTGAGGACGGCCTTGATCTTGGTGCCCTCGACGACCACGGCGCCGTTCTCGATGACGTCCTGGGTGCCGCGCGCCTCGTCCATGGTGATGATGGTGCCGCGCAGGACCAGCGGCGGTGACGAGGTCGAGCCCCAGCCGTCGGCCTTGACCTCTTCGGGTTCGACCGGGATGCCGTCGTCGTCGAACGCGTCGTCGATCTGATCGTGCGCTCCGGTGTCGCTCTGCTCGGGGGCCTCGGAGGCGCACCCGGCTGCGAGCACCACTGCCATCGCCCAGCACCATGACGTCTTCATGGCCCGGACAGATAGCAAGGGCCGGGCCGGACAGCGGGTCCGTGAGATCAGTGAGTTAGCGTCAGTCCGGGTGGCTATCGGAGCAGCCGGCTGGCGGACAATCGGGGTCGTCGGTCGACCCTGCCCCGAGCCTCTCCCAGCGGATGGGAAAGCTCTTGGACGGGGTCTCGGCGGTGCCGCGCAGGGTGCGGCCGTCGGGGTCGAGGCGCAGCCGGTAGTGCACGTTGAAGGTGGTGTGCAGGACGAGGTCGAGGTCGTCGCCGTCGATGGCGACCGAGACGATGGTGTCCTGGTGATCCGATGACTGCGGGATGACCAGGATGCGCCGGTCGTCGAGCTTGATGAGGTACTCGTCGTTGTAGGTCACGTCGGTCTCGCCCGGGACGCCCCAGAACTCCCGCCACAGGCCGGCCATGCGGGCGTCGGCGGGCGACGGCGCCGGGCTGACGATGGGCTGCACCGGACGCATGGTGGGCAGCGCGTCGTCGTTGCGCGGCACCCGGGTGCACGCCGCCAGCGCGAGCAGCGGCAGGGCCAGCGCGATGCGGACACCCACGCGGCTACGCATTGCCATTGATCATGAGCTGGAAGAAGGCGTCGGTCGCGGGCTCGAACACGACCTGCAGGAAGCAGTCGCCGCCGTCGTCGACGCTGAGCGGGCTGGTCTTCCAGGCGTGGCCGAAGTCGTCGCAGAAGAAGTTGCCGTAGAGCAGACGGCGGGTGCCGACCATGAAGCCGACCCACTGGCTCTTGTAGGTGAGATAGCGCTGATCGAGCTTGCTCTGCGCGACGCCGGGCGCGTGCGCGGCGAGGAAGCCGCCCAGCAGGGTGCGCGCGCGGGTGGCCTCGCTCAGCTCGGGGCGGAAGTAGCTGGCGATGGGGTCATTGCCGAAGGACGGGCCGGCCAGCTCAGGCCCCTGGCTGGCCGGGAACAGCACCAGCAGATCGTCGAGCACGATGGGGCTGTCGAGCCCGGCGCCAGCGTCGATCACGAGCGTGGTCGGGATCGGGAAAGGGCTGACGCTGGCGTGGGGGGACGGCGTCTGCTGGGCGCGCGGCGAGCGCGTACAGGCGGCCGGGGCGGTGGCGAGCAGGGCGAGGGCGCACATGAGCGCGGCGGCGCTGGAGCTGGACCGGCCATGGGGCATGCTCCATTGTACGGCCGCGGGGCGCGGACGTGGCACACTCCGGGGCGTGCGAGGGTTCGTGCTCGGGCTGTGCGTCGGCGCGCTGGTGGGGGCCGGCGGGGTCTGGCTGCTGCTGCGCGACAAGGCGGCGCCGGGCGGCACGGTCACGGTCGCGCCAGGCGCGGACGGCGGGGTGGCGGCGACCGGCAAGAAGAAGCGGCGTGGTGGGGCGCGTGGCGGTGGCGGTGGCGGTGGCGGTGGCGGCGGCATGGGCGCGGGCGAGGCCGGCGACGAGCCGGCGCCGGTGCTGGGGCCAGCCGATCTGCGCATGACCTCCGAGGGTGACAGCCTGAGCCGCGGCGCGCAGAGCCTGGACTTCGCCGGCAGCCCCGGGGAGGAGCCGCGCGAGCTGACCCAGGGTGAGATCGACGGCGCCATGGGCGGCGTGTCCGACGCCATCGGCGAGTGCATCGTGAACGCGACCGGCAACGCCGAGCTGAGCGGGCGCATCAACGCCGGGGTCGTGGTCGGCCCCGACGGCCGCGTCACCCAGACCCGGGTCGAGGGGCCGGCCTATCTGATGAAGCGCGGCCTGGCCAGCTGTGTGCGCGCGCGGCTGCGCGGCCTGCGCTTCCCCAGGACCGGCAGGGAGAGCGTCGTGAAGTATCCCTTCACGGTGAGCTGAAGCAGCCGCGCACCGAGGCGGCGATGGTGTCGCCCAGCGAGGTCAGCACCCCGGTCATGTCGTCGTTGCAGATCGACTGGCGGTTGCCGACGGTGCCGAAGCGGGCCACCAGCTCGGCCAGGCGCACCGCGGGCAGCGCGGTGCCGGTGCTGTAGCGACACGAGGGCAGGAGCTCCTGGACGCCCTCGGCGTTGATGCCGACCACCACCGGGTCGGGGTTGCCCACGATGGCGCCGAGCACCAGGCGCGAGCGATCGCGCCCCTTGAGAGTGAGCAGGAAGTCCTCGTAGACGTCGATGGGCACGACCTGGTTGGACTCGGCGTTGGCGTGGCAGGCCTGCAGCGCGCCACCCGGGCTGCCGTTGCAGCGCACGCCCTCATTGAAGCAGCGCACGCTGGTCGGCCCCCAGCGGGTGTCGAGGGGATCGTAGAGGTGGCTGCCGGGGTAGATCGAGCAGTCGTCCTCGTCGGTCACGAAGACCACGGCGAACACGGCGTCGTCGCGCAGGAAGCCGGGGTTCGACGACAGCCCGGGGGCGATGGCGCGCACCATCGCGGCCAGTGGCTGCTCGTAGCCGCAGCCGTTGTGATCGACCGGGCGCAGGGTCGCGAAGGCGGCGGCCAGGGTGCCGGGGAAGTTGTGCGCGTCGCCCTCCTGCTCCAGCCAGGCGGGCTGGCCAGGCACGTCGAAGGGCAACAGGAAGCCGTTGTTGCTGGTGTCGCAGGCCGGGACGTCGAAGCCACCGGCGCCGAGGTCGGAGGTGACCACGCCGACGTGCAGGCTGGGCAGGCCGTAGGGCAGCGCTTCGAGCCGCGTCACCAGGGCCTCGAAGGTGCGCGCCAGGGCGGCCTGCTTGCTGGCCATCGAGACCGAGTCGTCGATCACGAACAGCAGATCGAGGCGGCGCTGTGCGCGGTAGTTGACGCCGCGCTCGTCGCACGAGGGCAGCGGCGTCAGCTTGACGTCGGTGAGGGCGCGGCCGCTGGTCTCGCAGCCCAGGGCCGCGAGGGCCAGGGCGACGGCCAGGACGAGGGGGCCAGTGCGGGTGCCGGTGCGCATCAGAGCAGGACTCCGACGCCGAGGCGCAGGCCGAGCCAGCCGCCGCCGACGCGGGTGTCGCTGCCGCCGTCGACCTGGGCACGCACCGAGACCGGCAGCCAGCCGCCGCTCATGGTGGCCTCGATGATGACGCGCCCGACCGGGGCGCTGAGCGACAGCACCCCGAGCGGGCCGGCGAACGGGCCGGTGACCTGGCCGCCGCGGAAGTCGAACGGCATCGCCGGCGTGCCGACCAGCTGGGCCACGCCGCCGCGCAGCCCGAGCCCGACGCGCAGCGTGGGCGTCTCGGGCAGCACGCGATAGAACGCGGCCACGTCGGCGCTGACGCTGTCGATGGTGACGTTGCCGGCCGACTCGTCGCGATCACCGTGGTGCATCACGACGTCGAGGCTCCAGCCCAGGCGGCGCCCGTCCCAGCCGATGCGCAGGCCGCCTCCGAAGCGGGTGACGTCGCCGGGGAAGACCTCGCTGGCGCCCATGCCGAGCAGGCGAAAGCGGCGCACCGGGCGCACCCGCAGGGCGCGCACCATGGCGGCCAGGCTGCTGCGACCGGAGCGCGCGATGACCGGGGTGGCGGTGCCGGTGCTGGCGGCGGGGACCTGTGGCTCGGGGTTGAAGGTCAGCTCGGTCCAGCTGGCATGGATGAGCTCGACGATGGCCAGCGCGAGCAGGCGCGAGCGCGCCGCGGCCGGCGAGGCCGAGGGGTCGATGGCGCGCGACAGCGACTTGTGGGTGATCGGGTCGTCGACCTCGATGACGACCAGCCCATCGGCGCAGATGGCGCTGACCGCGGGGGCCGGGGCGCCGGGGGCCGGCGCCGGGGTCTCGGACAGCTCGAGGCCGACCAGGGCCTCGATGGTGGCGGCGTCGAGGTCGGGGCAGTCGTCGAGGCGCAGCCGGATGGCCGAGGCCGCGGGGGTCGCCGGGGTCGCCGGGGTCGCCGGGGTCGCCGGGATCGCCGAGGTCGCCGAGGTCGGAGACGAGGTGCCGGGCGCCGGCACGACGGAGCTCGGGGTCGCCAGGGCGGTGGCTGGCAGCAGCGCGAGGAGAACGACGACGCGGCGGATCACTCGAGCTCGCCGAAGCGGCGCACCGAGCGCACACGGCTGCCACCGGGGTAGCGTTCGAGGTAGGCGCGCGCACGCTCGCGAGCGCGCGGGATGTCGTCGGCGCGTGACCAGGCCTCGACCTCGCGGGCCAGCGCGTCCTCGGCCAGCGCACCCTCGGGATCCAGCGCCTGCGCTTGCGCGAAGGCGGCCGCGGCCTCGCGCGGGCGCCCCAGGTGATCGAGGAGCACGCGGCCCAGCGTGAAGGCGGCGAGCGGCGCGCGGGGATCCTGCGCATGCCGCGCCACCAGGGTGCGCAGCGGCGCGACCGCGTCGGCGGGGTGGCGCGACAGCCGCGCGACGTCGGCGTAGAGGAGCAGGGCCTCGGGCGTCAGCACCGTCGCGAGATCGGGCGGCAGCGCGGCATAGGCCTCGTCATAGGCCCCGGCAGCGGCGAGATCACGCCAGTCGCGCGGCGCGGGGGCAGGCGCTGGCCTGGCGACGGGCTTCGCGGCGGGCTTGCCGCCCGCAGTGCTCGGGTTCGGGGTCGGGTTCGGGTTCGTGTGCGGGTTCGGGTTCGGGTTCGTGCTCGTGCTCGGGTTCGTGCTCGTGCTCGTGCTCGTGCTCGGGTTCGTGCTCGTGCTCGTGCTCGGGTTCGGGTTCGGGTTCGGGTTCGGGTTCGGGTTCGGGTTCGGGTTCGGGTTCGGGTTCGTGTTCGGGTTCGGGTTCGGGTTCGGGTTCGTGCTGCCCTCCCCGCCTCCCGCAGCATGGCCGACCTCCTTGCCCTCACCCCTGCCCCCGAACACCCCCTCGTCGCCCCCCACCAGGATGCGCTCGCCCGCGCCGTCCATCACGCGCACCCGACCGTGCACCACTGCGACCCGCGTCGTCGTCGCGGTCAGCCGCTCCACGGTGAACTCCGTCCCCAGCACCTCCACCGCCACCTGCCCGGCCTCGACCCGGAACACCCGCCCGGGCCGCCTGGTCACCTGGAAGCGCGCGCCTCCGCGCACCAGCTCGATCACGCTCCTTTCGTCCGACGCCTCGCGCGTGACCAGCTCGGCCCCCGCCATCGGCAGCGCCAGTGAGCCATCCGCGAAGCGCACGCCGCCCGCAGCCGCCATCTGCTGGCGCCCGCCCGACGACGCTCCCGCCCCCACGCGCCAGGCCACCGCGCCGACCAGCACCAGCAGCCCCAGCACCGCGGCCCCAGCGCGCACCCGCGCGCGCCGGCGCCGGCGCCGCAGCAGCCCACCGTGCACCGTGCGCTCGCGCTCGGCGTCCCAGCGGACGTCGACCCCCGCGCGGGCTCGCTCCATCTTGCGCGCCAGGTCACTCATCGCCCACCATCCTGTCGATCACCGCATGCGCCGCCGCGATGCGCCGCTTCGCCGTCGCCAGCGAGCAGCCGCACAGCAGCGCCACCTGGTCGAGCTGCTCGCCCTCGACGTGGCGCAACGTCCAGGCGATGCGATCCGCCACCGGCAGCGCGTCGAGCACCTTGTACACCCGCCCCAGCAGCGCGCGATCCTCCGGCGTCGCCCCGGTCGCCGCGATGCTCTCGTAGGCCGCGTCGGAGTCGGCGTCGCGCCCGAGGAAGGCCCACAGCTTGCGCCGGCGCAGCTTGCGCCCCGCCACGCGCACCGCCACCGTGGCCAGCCAGCCGCGAATCGCCTCCGGGTCGCGCAGCCCATCGAGCTTGCGCAGCGCGGTCAGGAAGACCTCCTGCACCACGTCGTCGACCTCGGCGTCACGCCCGAGCAGCCGCAGCGCCACCGCGGCCACATAGCGCGCATAGCGCCGGTAAGCCCCGTCCAGATCCAGCGCCGCGCCTTCGCGCACCGGTAGCGGGGTCACCACTGCCAGCTCGGGTGAGGCCCGCTCCATGGTGGAAGGAGGCCCGAGGTGCGGAAAACGGCTCATGCAATCGACACGATGATGCCGCGCCGACGCCGGCCAGTCTGGGCCCCGCCGCACCGAATCAACCGCCAGGGTGCGCATTGCCATGCCCTGCCGGGGCCCCGCCGCGCTACCATGTCTGCATGTGTTCCTGCCTGATATTGCTGGGGTTCCCGGCCGACCTGGTGGCGCGATGAAGGCCCGCGAGGCTGACCAGCTGCTCGACGCCGCCGAGGCCACGGTGCCCGCCTTCAAGGCCTCGCTGGTCGACAGCAAGCGCCTGCTCGAGAGCTGCCTGGCCGCCGACATCCCGGCCCGCATCAGCAGCGATCCCAGCTGCTCGAGCTGCGGACCGCAGGTCACCCTCGAGGTGCGCGCCGAGGACGTGCCGCGCCTGGCCGCGCTGCTGCAGGAAAGCTGGCACGACTCCATCGCCCGCGAGGGCGTGGCCGCAGTCGCGTCGGGCGCGGCCGCGGAGCACGACGAGCCACCCTGCCCCGCCTGCGGCGCGACCGCGGCCCTGGTCGACGGCGCCTGCCCCGACTGCGGCCTCGCGCTGTCATGACCGCCGCGCTGACGCTCTACGTCGACCGCGCCGGGCGCTGCCGCTGGGTCGACGTCGCGCGCGCGGCCCTGCGCGCCAAGCAGCTGCCCTTCAGCGAACGCGCGCTCGACCTCGCGCGCGGCGAGCAGTGCGACGCCGACTTCGTGGCGCGCTCGCTGACCGCGACGGTACCCGCGCTGGAGCACGCCGGGCGCGTCATCACCGAGTCCCTGGCCATCGCCGAGTACCTGGCCGAGAGCTTCCCGTTCCCGGCCCATCCACGGCTGTTTCCCGCCGACCTCGGCGAGCGCGCGCGCGCCCGCCAGCTGATGCTGTGGCTGCGCAGCGCCGCACCCGGCCCCGACGCGCTGCTGGCGATGGCCACCCGCGCGCTGGGCGACCGCGCCACCGTGTGCTCGAGCTGGTGCATCGCCGACAGCGACCTCGCCCTGGCGCTGGCCGAGGCGCAGGCCGCCGGCGCGCGGCTGCCGGCGCCGCTGGCCGCCCTGGTGGCCCGCGAGCTGGGCGGGCGCTGAGCGGGCGAGGTCCGCGCCGAGCCGGCGCGAGATCGACCTCGCACTACCGTGGCCGCAGCCAGCCTGCGCTCGGGGTTTCGGGTGTGTCGGGCCGGGGCTCGGTGGCGCCGTCGGCGGCGGCGCGGGGTGCGGGCGGCGCGGCGGCCAGCGCGCTCCAGTTGTGCAGCCCGGGCGGCAGCGCGGGCGGCAGCGTGCTCGGCGGCGGCGCCGCGGGCCAGGCGCCAGGCAGCGTGGGCGGCAGCGCACCGGCGCCAGCCCCGTCAGCATCGCCGTCGCCGGCCGCGAACTCGCGCGATGCCACGGCCGCCGCGGTGGCGACCGCGCCGCCGTCGTCCTGCTGCTGCGCCTGTCGCGCCCGCGCCGCGGCCAGCGCCGCAGCCTGGTTGGAGACCGCGGCCGACGTGACCGCCGCGGCCTCGCCCTCGCCGGGGCCGCGCTCCGCCGGCTCGCGCGCGAACTCGCCGCGGTGCTGCTTGGCATGCTCCTGGGCGGGCCGGGCGCGGCGCGGGTCGTCCGACTTCGGCTTGTCGGGACGCTCGGCCTTGCCCTGCATCAGACCACCTTGCCCATCGAGGCATACTCGAGATCGGCGGCGCGCTTGAGGTGCCGGGTCTCGATGACGGCGTCCTCCGACGCGGCCAGGAAGGCCGCGCGCAGCACGGCGTTGCGGATGTAGCCGCCTGACATCTCGAACTTGCGCGCCAGCAGCTCGAAGTCGATGTTGTCGGCGCGCGCGGCCTCGGCCGGCAGCATGGCGGCCCACAGCTTGGCGCGCTCCTCCTTCTCGGGCATCGGGAAGTCCAGCTTGAAGGCCAGGCGGCGCTTGAACGCGGTGTCGATCGAGCTCTCGAGGTTGGTGGTCAGGATCGACACGCCGGTGAACTGCTCCATGCGCTGCAAGAGGTAGTTGACCTCGAGGTTGGCGTAGCGGTCGACCGACGACTTGACCTCGCCGCGCTTGGCGAACAGCGAGTCGGCCTCGTCGAACAGCAGGATCGAGTGGCCGGTCTCGGCGGCGTCGAAGACCTGGGCCAGGTTCTTCTCGGTCTCGCCGACATACTTGGACACGATGCGCGACAGATCGATCTGGTACAGGTCGAGCCCCAGCTCGTCGGCGATGATGCCCGCGACCATGGTCTTGCCGGTGCCGGGCGGTCCCGAGAACAGCGCCGACAGCCCGAGGCCCTTGGCCAGCTTGCGCGCGAAGCCCCAGTCGTCGTAGACGCGGCGCCGAAAGCGCGCCCGCGCGATGAACTCCTTGAGGCCGTCCATGGTGTCCTCGGGCAGCACCACGTCGTCCCAGCGCTGGCGCCGCAGCACCCGGGTGCCCAGCGCGGACAGCTTCTCGTCGAAGGTGTCGCGCAGCCCGACGTGGACGTCGTCGGGGCCGACCGGGCGGCCGGCCGCCGCCGCCAGCGCGCGGGCCGCGGCCGCCGCGCGCGCGATGACCCCGCCGGTGACCGGATAGCGGCCGGCGACCCGGGCCAGATCCAGCTCGGGGGAGGCCTCGGGCAGCGCGCGCTGCCACAGCCGCTCGCGGTTGGCCTCACTGGGGACGCTCATGACCAGGCGCACGCTGCCACGGGTCAGCGGCACGGCGTGACCCTCGGCGCTGCGCGCGGTCGCGGCCAGGGGGCCGAGATACGCCGCCAGCGCACCGTCGAGTCGCCGCGGCCGATCGCTGACGCGGCCGTCCTCGGGCGCCAGCGCGTCGAGCTCCTCCAGGACCGGGATGGCGTGCAGCAGCACCGCCTCGCGCAGCAGGCTGGACAGCGTGCGCGACAGCTCCTCGCCGTCCTCGGGCAGCTCGGCGCAGCGGATGCGCAGCACGCCGCAGCCGGCGGCGCGCGCGGCGCGGGCGCACAGCGACTTGCGCCCCGAGCCCTCGGGCCCGACCAGCACCACCGCGGGCCCGCCCGGGGTGGCCAGCAGGTGCTGCGCGGTGCGCTCCAGGTCGGGATCTGACAGCAGCAGCTCGGGCGCCGACGGGGACGACACCAGCTCGGCCACGCCCGCCAGCGCCGGATCCAGCCGCACCACGCCGTGCAGGAGTTCGATGACCCGACGCGCGACCTTGAGCGGGCGCAAGAGGTAGGGCGCCTCGTCGGCCTGCCGGCGCGTGCCCACGACCTCGATCAGGCGGTGGCTGAGCAGGCGCGCGTCGGGCGCCAGCTCGGTGATGAGCAGGCCGCGCGTCGCCGGTGCGCCGTAGACCAGGAGCTCGAGCAGCCCGACGTCGGCGTGCACCCGGTTGGCCTCGTTGACCAGGTAGCGCATCAGCTGGCGCAGCCGTGCGCTGACCTCGACCGCGGCCAGCACCAGCGCCGCGCGCTGCTCGGTCGGGGTCAGCGCGAAGGCGCGGCGCAGGCCATCCCAGGGCACCACCGCGCCCTCGGCGCGCGACGCCGCCAGGCGCCCCTCGATGCGCTCGCTGTGATCGGCCAGGGCGGCGTCGAGATCCGCCAGCCGGGTGGCGCCGGCGTCGCTGGGCGCCTGGCCGCCGCCCAGCAGGGCCTTGACCTCGCCGCCGCCGACGAAGGTGCCCGAGTACTGATCCATCGCGCGCGGCAGGATGCCGTGCTCCCAGTGCGCGGTGATCTGACGCTCCACCAGCAGGCCGACCAGCGCGAGCTGATCGTCGAGGTGCTCGAGCGGACTCGCATAGGCGCGCGACATGCCGCATCTTGGCGTGGCGGGCGGCACTTTTCAATGCTGGCCGCTGGGCGCCGCGGGTACAGTGAGGCATGGCCAATGCCACCGAACGGGCCGCCGCGCGGGTCGCCCGGGTGCTGCTGGCGGGGCGCGCGCTGGGCCTCGACGTCGCGCCGCTGGCGACCACCCTGGCCGAGCTCGGGGAGGCGCTGGCGCCCATCGCGTGGGGCTGGAGCGGTCCGCCCTGGGATGAGCTGGGCGTGACCTTCGCGTGGCCGCGCGACCCCGCGGTCGGGGCGGGCGTCGAGGCGCTGCTCGGGCGGGTCGCGCCCGCGCTCGCCGCGGCGCTGCCCACGCTGAGTCAGCGCCGCGCCCGCACCCGCGAGGTCACGCTGCGCGCGCGCACGGGAGGTCAGGGCGCCGGCCTGGGCATGGCGCTGCGGCTGACCGGAGCGGCGCCGCCCGGCGAGGAGGGCGCGCGCCTGCTGGGGGTGGGGCTGCCCGAGCCGCTGACCAGCGCGCTGCTCGGGCTGGTGACCAGCCTCGGCGGTGTCAGCAATGGCCTCGAGGTCGGCGCGGATGTGCGGGGGCTGCATGTCGCGGTCGACGTGCACCTGAGTGGAGGTTCCAGCGACCGCCTGCACCCGGTGCTGGACGCCTGTGCAGTCAGCCCGGCGCAGCGACGGCTGGTCTCCACCTTGTGGCCAGTGCTGGCGCCCGACGGGGCGGCGGTGGCGTCGCTGCGCGCGCACGCCGACGACAGGCGGCCGCAGCTGTGGCTGTGCTTCGCCGCGCAGCCCTGGGATGACGTGGTCAAGCTGGCGCAAGGACTACATCCGGACGCCCGGGTGGGAGACCGGCTGGGCGAGCTGGCGGGTGCCTTCGACGCGGCGCGCGCCGAGGCCCTGGAGCTGGCGCTGGGGCCGACCGAGCCGCCCCGGCTCAGGGTTGCGGCACTGGTCTCTGCCGAGGTTCCCCGAAACACCCAAAAGTCGAGCTAGAATCCCATCTTATGGGGTGGCGCGCAGGGAAGGTCGAGGCCCGAGCGCCGCGTATGATGGCCTGCCCAGGAATGCGTGCAGTGGGTGCCGAGGGAGAGTGACCGTGCGGCCCAGCGACCTCGAGAAGATCCTCATCGACAGCCCCGCTGCGGGGCTGTCGGCGGCTGCCCATCGGGTGCGTGACGCGGTGCTGGCGTGCGCAGATCGGGCGGCCGGGCTGGAGGGGCTGGGCGCGCTGATCGACAACCGCACCCTGGCGCCCCGGCTGCGCGCCGCGGCCCTGCTCGGGGTGGTCACCGCGGCCGATCTGTGCGGGCTGCCGCTGCCAGGCGCCGCACTGGCCGCGGTCGAGGATCCGCTGGTCATCGACGCCGCGCTGCAGTACCGCCTGGCGCCGGCGCTGACCGGGGCGCTGTTCGGGCTGCCCGATGGCGCCGCCGAGCGGCGCACCCGGCGGCTGATCGGACGCCGCCTGCTCGCGGCCGGCGAGCGCGGCCCGCACGTGACCCGCGTGCTGCTCGACGCTGGCGAGCACGACAGCGCGGTGCGCGCGGCGCTGGACGACTTCTTCGACAACGTGGCCCCCCGTCTGGAGCGGCCCGACGCGGTGACCCGTGTGTTCACCGAGGTCGCGCTGGAGTGGGCCCAGCGCGCGCCCGACACCATGTTCACGCCCTTCGTGCGCGGCCTGGCCATGCGCGATCCCGCGGCGCCGCCCCGGCTGGCCGCGCTGCTGATGACCGCCGACGCACCCGCCGAGCTGCGCGCGCAGGCGCGCCACCTGCTGCTGGGCCCGAGGTCCTTCAATTGATGCCGGCGCAGTCGGAGCAGGCCGCGCGCGCGCTGGCGCAGTTCGTGGCCGCGCTCGACACCCAGGGGCTGCGCCTGGGCGACGCCGCCGGAGGGCTGGCGCTGCTCGGTGACGAGCCGGCGCGCCTGTCGCGCGTGGCGCTGCGGCTGGAGCTGGGCTGGGTCTCGCTGCAGACGCGCTTCCCGGTCGAGGCCGCGCCGCGCCAGGCGCTGGTGCGCTGGCTGGGGCAGCAGGGCGGGCCGCTCTTGACCAACGCGCTGGGCGAGCTCCTGGGCCGTCCCGCGCGCGACCACTTCATCGAGCTCGAGGTCGGCCCCGCGCAGGGGCGCTGTGCGATGACGGTGTTCGCGGCCGGCGAGCGCGACGCCGTCGACAGCGCCGAGCAGCTGGGCAAGGCCATCGGCCTCGACCTGGCCGCGCGCGATCTGCTGGCCGGTCGCGCCAGCTACCTGGGCGACGGCGCGCCCTGCGTCTCGGCGGGCGTGCGCTGCGTGCCCGGGCGTGAGCCCGAGGTGCTGCTGGGCTTCCCGCGGGTGCCCGAGCGGCGCAGCGCCGAGGCCGCGCGGCTGGCCTCGCTGGGTCGCGAGCTCGCGCTGTCGGCCGACACCCAGCGCCTGATCCAGGAGCTCGATCCGACCTGGGCCACCCAGGGCGGCTTCATGCGCCTGGGCGGTAGCGCGCGCGGCCTCGAGCTGCGCCTGGAGTACTGGGAGCTCGACTGGGTCGCCCTGGGGCGCCTGCTCGAGAGCATGGCCATCAGCGTCGACGTGCCGCGGCTGGGCGCGTTCGCAGGCGCGCTGGGGGCCGAGCGCCCGACCGCGCTCGAGCTGGGGTTTGGTCAAGGAGCGGCGCCAACGCCGCGCATCACGGCAGATCTGGTGACGAGGTAGCGATGGGTGGACCGACGACGACGCGTATCCCCGCACAGACCCGCACCGGCGCGCCGCCCGAGGGCGCCGCGGTCGATCCAGCCGCCCCCGCCGCGGTGCCCAACGCGGGCGCCGAGCTGGCCGCGCTGGCAGGACGGGTCCAGGGCCCCTGGCGCACGGTGCTGGGCGGCCTCATCGAGGGCGGCGGCGCGGTGCCCGAGGTCGAGGCCTTCAAGCTGGCGGTGTTCCGCCAGGTCCGCTCGAACCCGGTCGGGGTCGAGGACGCGCGCAACTACATGGACGCGCTCGGCGTCGAGCGCTCCAGCCACAAGACCGCCTTCACGCAGTCGCGCACCGACACCACCGCCGACGCGCCGCACCTGACCACCATCCAGACCGTGACCCAGTGGTTCACCGGCAACGGTGATCTGCCGACCGCGAACCTGCGCCTGCTCACCGCGCACGCCCAGCTCAGCGCCACCGGCAAGCGCTGGCTGGCCCAGGCCACCGACATCCTGCAGCCGCTGGAGCGCTACGGCGAGGGCCAGGCCTACACCGACGGCATCGCGGGCGACGATCCGGTGCACGTGCGCGCGCCGCGCGGCGAGGCGCGCCGCGCCGGCAGCCAGGCCCTGCTGCGCCTGCTGCGCAACCAGGGCGGTGGCGGCGCTGCCGCGGCCGCCGATCCCGCCGCCCCGGCTGCGCCCGCGGGGCCGACCGACGAGCAGCGCGCGGCCTGGCGCACCCAGGCCGACGAGCTCAAGGCCGACATCGAGCGGGTGGTGCCCGCCGCCGAGGCCGCCGAGCCGGCCGCCGATCGCGCCGCCCTGACCGCGCGACGCAGCGCGCGCACCGCGGTGCGCACCCGCGACGTCAGCGCCATCCAGCGCCGCATCCACGCCGCCCCCACCGAGGTGCGCGACCTGCTGTATGCCGACACCGCGCTGATGCAGCGCCTGACCTCGGCGCTGACGCCCGAGCAGATGGTGCTCATCAACCACGAGCTCGACAGCGTCGAGCAGCTGTACGACGCCTGCATGGTCGCCAGCGGCCGCGCGCCCCTGCACGAGGGGCCGATGCGCGACACCCCGCCGGCGCGTCCGCCCGGCGGCGAGGGCGCCTTCGGCTTGCTGCGCCAGTACCTGCTCGGCCACCCCGGCACCGAGGGGCTGGCGGCGCGTCAGCGCGTGCTGCGCCACGCCCGCCTGATGGACGACGTCTACGAGCTCCTGTCGACCGAGAACCAGGATCTCATCCAGCGCCTGATCGCGCGCGGCACCGAGGCGCCGAGCGCCGAGGATCGGGTGCACCAGGCCGCCACCGCGGGCGACAAGGCCGCCCTGGCGCGCGCCATCCTGGAGATGGCGTCGACCGATCGCGCCCACCTGATGGAGCTGCGCGACAACCTGGTCTTCCGCAGCGCGGTGCAGCGCTGCAGCGAGGCCGGCGGCGGCGAGCCGGTCGAGGCCAACGGCGTGCAGGTGCGCCCCTACGACCTCCTCCTGCAGCTGTGGGGCATCAACCCGGCCGACACCCGCGATCCGGGCACCGTCGATCGACAGCGCGAGGTCAACCCCGACGCCGCCAACGAGCTGCCGCTCAACGGTGAGCAGACCCGGCAGCTCAACACCGAGCTGTTCGAGCCCGCGGTCGGCCCGCTGGCCACCGAGCTGTCGTCGCGCATGTACGTCGATGACGCGGTCGTGCTGCGCCTGCTGCGCGCGTTCGCGGTCACCGCGGCGCAGCCTCACATCCGCGACTTCCTGCGCCGCGGGCAGATCGGCGCCGGCCACGAGCTGGAGCGCCGCGCCAACGCCCAGGTGCGCGGCGGCAGCTGCCGCCAGAAGCTCAACGAGGGCTGCTCCGACGAGACCCGCCAGGAGGCCGAGCGCGTGCTCGGCATCCGCGTCGACGCCGCCGCCATCGGCACCATCGACGGGCAGGCGCGCCTGGCCACCGACGGCACCGCGCTCGCCTCGGGCACCGGCCGGATCCCGCTCGACCAGGCGCTGCGCGAGACCCTGTGCGGCACCCAGACGCTGTCGCAGTACATCCACGCCAAGGCCCAGGAGATGGCCAGCGAGCTCAACGAGTCGTGGGCCAGCGGCTACGCCGACGCCGACGACGTGCTGTCGATCTGGCGCGGCTACCTTGCCGGCGTCGAGCCCCACGTGCCCGCGCTGCAGACCAGCACCGGGACGCCCAACATCCACCCCGTCGAGCTGCTCGCCAACGCCTTCGTCGAGGTCGGCGGCGGCACCCTGCAGTCCAAGCTCAACGAGTCCCTCGACGCCGACGAGCGCACCCAGGTCCTGCCCGTGATGCACATGCGCGCGGAGGACGTCTCGGCGCGCGCGGTGCAGGGCACCGAGGGTGTCACCGCCGAGGTCGCGGCCGAGCGCGTGACCGCGCGCGCGGGCGGCGAGCAGATGGCCACCGCGGCGCGCGAGCTGTTCGCCACCATGACGCGGCTGGGCCCGATGTCGCAGCGCGAGGACTTCGAGGCCGCCGGCCGCGCCCTGCGCGAGAAGCTGGCGCTGCCGGCGCTGGACGCCCCGGTGACGGCGACGCTGCCGCCGGCCGGCGCGCGGCTGCCCGGCGCGCGCGCGGGCGGCCCCGCCGCGGTGCAGTCGGGCGGCGTCGACACCGCCGCGCCACGCGCCTTCCGCGACTTCTACCGGCGCGATTTCGGCATGGATCCGACCCGCCACGCCGTCGAGCTGGTGCGCTCGCTGGGGGATCGCGCCCACATCACCACCTCGACCGCGGCCACCCTGATGCAGCTGCCGGCCGACCAGATCAGCGCGGCGCCGGTGCTGCCCGACGAGCCGGTCATCAACGAGTCCAACCGCCACCTGTGCCGGCCCGACTTCACCATCGCCGACGCCCGCACCCGCGCCGAGAACATCTGGCGCACGCTGCACGGCGCCGGTCAGATCCAGCTCATCACCAACGAGCTCGAGGGCCGCACCCAGGAGGAGCAGCGCCTCATCCACATCTTCTTCCGTCGCCTGTCGGGCGACATCGACCTGCGCTTCTACCTCGAGCAGGCGCGCGCCCAGCAGACCGCCATCGCTGGCGGCGGGCCGCACACCTTCTCGTCGGTGGGAGCGCGCGGCAGCGAGGAGGGCCAGCACGTCGCGGGCGCCTCGGGCACCCGCATCCATGTCGCCGGCGATCTGGCGGAGATCGATCAGATCCGTGATCTGGCCGCCACCGGCGCCATCAGCGTCGAGGTGCGCATGCGCGCCGCCGCCGACGCCAACAACATGGACGAGCTGTACCGCCTGGTCGAGGCCGCCACCGAGGCGGAGCGCCGCCGCGTGCTGGTCGACTCGCCCCTGATGGCGCGGCTGCGCGCCTTCTGCGACGACGGCTACGAGTGGGATCGCGTCTACAAGACGCTGACCGGGCAGGCCGACCTGACCGACCGGCTGCAGTCGCGCGCCCACGGCGAGCACGGCCTCATCGGCGGCATGTTCGACAACACCGATGAAGCCCGCATGCGGTCCGACATCCAGGACTACATGCGGCAGCGCCGGCGCGACATCCGCGCCGAGCTGCAGCGCAGCGCGCCCCGGGGTGAGAACGGCCAGCCCACGCCGGTCACCGACGCCCAGGTCAACGCGCGCGTGCGCGAGGACTGCCAGCGCCTGATGGCCAACCCCGACGTGCGCGCCATCATCGAGGCCGAGCTGTCGGGCTACGAGCGCTCGCAGACCGAGGGGCTGGTGCTGAGCGCCGGCGAGGACAACGCCGACGCCCACGTGCTGACCGAGGGCGATCTGACCGAGAACGAGGAGCAGATCATCGCCTCGATCCGCGCCATGCCGCCGGCCGAGCGGGCGCGCCGCCGCACCGATCCCGCGTACCTGCGCCGGCTGCACGCCCTGTGTGACACCGAGGAGCAGCGCCGCGACGCCATGAACGCGCTGTTCTCGGACGTCGAGCCCGGCACCGACGACCACCTGTCCAGCCTGGAGCAGGCCTCGCGCAGCGCCGACGAAGTGTCGACCGACATGCGCTTCCAGGTCGAGGACGTGCTCGAGCACCTGACCCACCTCAGCCTCGACGAGTACCGCAGCCTGCAGGCCAACCCGCGCCTGCAGGCCCAGGTCATGCGCGCGGTCGCCGGCGATCCGGCACGCGCCGCGCTGGTGCGCCAGGCGCTGGCGTTCCGCTTCCCCGACGCCGCGGCCGAGTCGGGCCTCACGCCATCGACGGCGGCGGAGGGCACCGAGCCGCAGCCGGGCGAGATCCCGGCCAACGAGGTGCAGCGCATCGCCTACCTGCGCTTCAACGCCATCCAGCGCATGAACGCGGCCTGCACCCTGGGCTGGGACACCCTGCTCAGCGAGGCCATCGCGATCTACGGCTTCAACCTGCGCCCCGCGGTGACCGGCAACCCGGCGGCGCGCGACGGCGGCGCCACCGGCGAGGTCAGCACCAGGGTGGTGAGCTCGGGCAGCGCCTCGGAGTCGGGCGGCGGCCGGCCGGTCGCGCCGGGGACGATGGCGCCCCCGCGGGCCGCCGGGCCGGTGCCGCCCACGGTGGCGGAGCAGCACGAGACCCGGCTGCGTCGCGAGATCTGGGACGAGGTCCACGGCGGCGTGGCGACCCGCATCCGCGCCCTCGGGGTCACCAACGACCTCGGCACCGACACCATGATCAACCTGATCCGCGACGGCGTCCTCGGCGTCACGGATCCCACCAACGAGCGCATCCACGAGAACGCCGGCCCGGTCTCGGACGACGAGAGCGGCATCGCCAACACCATCCGCGCGGCCTCGGACGATCACCTGATCCTGCGCTGGACCACGGTGTGCGACCGTGCGCCCAACGGCGGCGAGTCGCTGCGCGACATCTACCGCAACTGGCGCGGCGCGCGCGAGGCCATGGACGGCGCGGGCGAGTCGCAGCCCGACATGGTGCAGCGCGAGCGCGACCTGCACATCCGCTTCACCAACCACGTCATCGACACCTCGCAGGGCTTCGAGCAGCTGCTGCTCAGCCACGCCGGCGGCGCCTTCGCCGACTCGCGCGCGACCGGCGACGGCGAGCGTCGCACCCGCGACAACGCCGAGTGGCTGGAGTGGCGCACCATCATCCGCGAGCGCATCCCGCGGCTCGACGCCAGCAAGATCGCGCGCCACATCGGCGCCAGCGACGACACCGTGGCCTCGCGCGAGATCTCCAACCCGAACCGCACCGCCCTGCAGGGGCTGGCGTTCGCCGAGGAGAACTACGAGGTCAACCGCGGCGCCGACTCCAACTACAACATGGACCGCCTGACCGCGGGCGGCGAGGGCCAGCGCCTCGATCGCGCCATCGGCGACTACCGCGCCGAGGTCGGCAACTCCATCGTCAGCGATGATCCGGCGGCCTACAACCAGGTCACCGCCGACGAGACCGCGCGCATCGGCGAGCGCAGCACCGAGTTCGACGCCGCGCTGGGCAGCTTCCGCGCCGCCAAGTCGCGCGTGGCCGACATCGCGGCCGCCGTGGTCGGCGTGCTCATCACCGTCATCGTGACCATCCTGACCGCGGGCACCGCGACCGGCCCCGCCATGGTCATCCTGCTCGGCATGATGACCGGCGCCGCCGCCGGCATGGGCCAGGCGCTCACGCGCGAGGCCATCATGGGCTCGGGCTACGAGCTCGGCAACGAGGGCCTGCGCGAGATCGCGACCCAGGCCGTCATGGGCGCGGTCACCGCCGGCGCGCAGTACTACGCTGGCTCGCTGATCCAGGGCCTCAGCCGCGCCGGGACGATGGCGCAGCAGGCCGAGGCCATCGGCGCCGGCGCGCTGGTGCGACCGCCGGTGTGGCGCTCGCTGCTGGCCGAGGCCGGCGAGGAGGCGCTGCAGACCAGCATGGAGGGCGTGGTCGAGGCCGGCGGCGCCGCCATCGATCCGACCCACTGGATGCACGGCTGGGACGAGGGCTGGCGTCGTGGCCGCGACGCCGGCATGGCGCGCCTGGCGCGGGTGCCCGGCGAGGCCATCCAGGCCGCCACCGTGGCCGCGCTGACCCAGGGCATCATGATGACCGGCAGCGCGGTGCACGGCCGCCTGACCGGCAGCTCGGCCCGCGGCGTCAGCGACGCCGCCGAGCGTGAGGGGCGCGAGCGCGCCGAGGACGCCATCGAGGACGGCGCCGCGCGCCGCGGCCGCGACGAGGCCCGGCAGCAGCTCGACCACGACGCCGCGCGCGCCGCCGAGGGCGCCACCGAGACCGCCAGTGACGCCGCCGGCACCGCGACCCGGCGCGAGGGCGCCGACGCCGCGGGGGACGCCGCCGAGAGCGGCCACCACGGCGCCGTGGCCAGCCCCGACCAGGCCCGCCACCAGGCCAGCCAGGGCGGCACCAGCGAGGCCCGTCACCACGCCGTCGACGAGGGTGGCGACGTCGCCGAGGCCACCGCGCGCATGTCCCTGCGCGACCGCGCCGGCCGTGTGGTCGGTCAGGCCGTCGAGGACATCCCCGAGAGCCTCGCCGAGGGCGTGGCCGAACGGCTGGTCAACGAGGAGACCTGGCGCGCCGAAGGGCTGGAAGCGCGCGCCATCGCCGGTGATCTCGCGATGGGCATCCTGGACGGCTTCAAGGACGTCGCCAACGAGACCCACATCGCGGACGCCAACGTGGCGGTGCGCTCGCGCCGCGGCGCCGTCGAGCTGGCGCGCCACCGCGCCGGCATGACCCCGAGCCAGCAGCGCGCCTACATGCACGCGGTGGTCGAGGGCGAAGGGCCGCAGGTCATCAGCGCGGCGACCTTCATGGCCACCCGCAACGCCGCGGTGTCGAGCGCGGTCAGCGCGCACCAGACCCGCATCGGGCGTGAGCTGACCCCCGGTGAGCGCGCCGCCTTCGAGCGCTTCGTGCACGCCGCCGCGACCTCGCAGGAGTTCAACGAGCGCAGCAACGTCGACCCGCTGTCGGTGCCCGAGGTGCGCGCCGCCGGCGAGGCCGATCGCCGCGCCGCCGACGAGGCCAGCGCCGCCGCCAGCACCGCAGCCGCCGCCGAGACCCGCCGCGCCGAGCAGGCCGATCCGGCTGGCCCCGCGCGCACCGAGCTCGGCCACCTGACCGCCGCCGGGACCGCCGCCGCGCAGTCGCGCGACAGCGCGCAGGGCTCGTTCGACGCCGCGGTGGCCAGCTCGCGTCGCGCCACCGCGGCGCTGGCCGGGCTGCCGCGCGGAGCCACCAGCGCGGGAGTCATCACCGAGGTCGAGGCTGCCAGCGCCGCCATGGGCCGCGCCGAGACCGCCGCGCGCACCGCCATCGAGGCCGCGCTGGCGCTGGAGACCGCGCGCATCCGCCTGGAGTCCGCGCTGCGCATCCTGGAGGCGTCCACCCCGGTGGGTGGCCAGCAAGACGAGGCCCGCGCCGCGCTGTTCGCGCAGGTCGAGGCCGCCCGCGCCGCGCTGGCGGCGCACCAGCAAGCTGCACACCAGGCCGGCATCGACGCAGCCAACGCCGCCGAGGACGCCCGTCGACACGCCGCCGGCGCCGAGGCGGCCGCGCGCCTGGCCGCGTCGCGCGCGCCGCGGACGGTCGAGCCCGACGGCGATGCCGCCACCGCCACCGTGCCCGCCACCGGCGGGCCGCAGCAGCAGACCGCGACCCCCGCGACGGTGCCCGCCACCGGCGGGCCGCAGCAGCAGACCGCCAGCCCCGCGACGGTGCCCGCCACCGGCGGGCCGCAGCAGCAGACCGCGACCCCCGCGACGGTGCCCGCCACCGGCGGGCCGCAGCAGCAGACCGCGACCCCCGCGACGGTGCCCGCCACCGGCGGGCCGCAGCAGCAGACCGCGACCCCCGCGACGGTACCCGCCACCGGCGGGCCGCAGCAGCAGACCGCCAGCCCGCAGACCACGGGGCCCCAGCAATCGACCGCCCCGGACCAGTCGGCGCAACCCGCCACCGGCACGCCGGGAGGGGTCACGCCGCGCAACGCGCAGGCGCTCGGCAACACCGAGGGCGCAGAGCAGAGCCGCCGTGCCGAGGAGGAGCGTGCGCGCCTGGCCGCCCAGAGCAGCACCCCGGCGCAGCCCGACGCGAGCCAGGCCGCCAGCACGGCCGGCACCACGCCCAGCACCACGCCCAGCACCACGCCCAGCACCACGCCGACCCAGAACGGCACCCCCGCCGTCGATCCGGCGCTGTCCCAGGATCCCAACATCGCGCACTCCCACGAGGAGGCGATGGCGGCGCTGCGCGGCGCGCAGGACGAGGGCGCCCAGCTCACCGACGGCCAGATCCGCGCGATGTACCTGGCCGCCGAGGCCCAGATCGAGCACCTCAACAAGCAGTGGGTCGAGCAGGGGTTGTCGGCCGAGGAGCGCGCCCGCCGCGCCTACAACCTGCGCAAGGACGCCCGCGAGACCGCGCGCGACCTGATGCAGGACCAGGCCGGCGTGGCCAAGCTGCGCGCGCGCGACACCGAGAAGTACGGCCAGCCGGACGGCCCGACCTTCGCGCAGCTGGTCAAGAAGCACACCGACGCGGGCAAGACCCTCGACGAGGCCTACGAGGAGATCGTCGGCAGCGCCCAGCGCAGCGACAAGGCGACCAACGAGGCCCACGGGCTCTCCGGCAAGTCGTCGCGCAGCGGCAACCCGACGCCCGAGACCGCGCAGCAGTCCCAGCCGTCGGGCGACACACCCGCGCCCGACACGTCCTCGTCGACGGGGCCCGAGGTCAACCCGGCCCAGAACGGGACGCCGACGCCAGAGGGCGACTCGACGACCGCTGCGCCGTCCACCTCCACCGCCCCGGCGCTGCAGCCGGCCCGGCCGCCGGTGCGCACCGCGGCCGAGGCCGAGGCCGTGGTCCGTCAGCTGCGCGACTGGAAGGCCATCCAGGAGGCCTACCTGCCGCATGACGAGGCCTCGATGTGGGTCATCGTCAACTTCCGCAAGGCCTGGGTCGACCACGAGCTCGGCCTCATCGCGGCGCGCCATGGCCTCAAGGCGGAGTCGATGGGCTCGGTCAAGGTGACCTCGGACTACGACCTGTCGCTGTCGGGCGGCCCGGTCGCCGCGGCCATCGCCGAGTTCAACCAGAAGTTCCGCGACACCTTCGGCATGGAGGCGGGCACCGCCTTCGACACCAACATCTACGACAAGGGCGACCTCATCACCGCCCGCGAGGGCAAGGACGCGCAGATCTCGGCGGCCACCCGCGGCGCGGTGCTGGACAACGAGGAGATCCAGGACGTCGCCGCGCTGGTCAAGGTGCGCAAGTACATGACGCCGGCCGAGTGGACGGCGTACCGCGACGCGCAGCTGGCCAAGGTGCCACGCGGCGACATGCCAGGCGAGGTGCTGCGCCACCAGCTCAAGGAGCGCTTCGCCGAGGCCGACCAGATCCAGCGCGAGGTCGACAAGGCCATCAACCGCGAATTCGACCGCCTGCGCGGCGACGCCAGCAACGCCACGCGCAGCGATGCCGATCTGCGCCTGATGGCGTCGAACAACCTGTACGCCAAGGCCCTCGAGCGCGTCGACGCCGCGCGCGCACGCCAGCTCGAGGCCATTGACGCCGCCAAGGCCGACCCCCAGAACCCGGAGCTCCGCGCCGCGGTCGACGCCGCCACGGTCGACTACCGACGCGCCCAGGCCAACGCCCTGAACTACGCCAACGAGGCCTACAACAGCGAAGGCGCCCTGGTCGACGTCGTCGGTAACCAGCAGGCCAAGCTCCAGCTGCCGCTGACCGCACAGGATCGCCTGTCATCGATGAACGAGCAGTTCGGCGACTCGCTCAAGGACCTGCACCACCACCACGAGCACCTCGGTGAGGCCGGCGTCAAGGTCTCCAAGTATGTCGCGCGCTTCCTGGCCGCGGTCGAGGCCATCCGGACCTCCGCGCCGCTGACCGACGAGCAGATGGCTGCCATCCGCTCCGAGATCAAGAAGCTGACCGCGATGAACCCCGCGCTCAAGACCATCCGCGACAACCCCACCAGCTTCGACGAGGACACCGCGCGCGCGCTGGTCGAGGGCGCCGGGATCCGGTCGACCGACGACTACGCGGCCATCCTGCAGCGCATCAACGTGCACATGAACGCGATGGCGCGACAGACCCGGCCGCCGGCGCCCGCGCAGGCCCCGGGCAACGGGGGTGGTGACGACGGTGGCGGCGGCAACGCCGGTGATGGCGGCGGCCCGGCCACCGTCAACCTGCCACCCTCGCAGTCCGCGGCCCAGGCCGCGCAGCCCGCGACGGCAGAGCCCGCGACCCCGCAGCCCGCGACGGCGCAGCCGCAGCAGAGCAGCCCGCCGCAGCAGAGCGGCGCGCCGCAGTCGGAGACGGCCCTGCCCGTCACGGAGCAGCCCCAGCAGAGCAGCCCGCCACAGCAGAGCAGCGCACCCCAGTCGGAGACGGCCCTGCCCGTCACCCCGACCCCGGTGCAGACCGAACCGCAGACCACCGCGCAGCAGACCGCCGAGACCGAGGCTCGCCAGGAGCGCGAGGCCGCCCCGCCCCAGTCCAGCCCCGGCACCACGGTGGACGCCGACTCGAGCCAGGACGAGAACCAGTCAGTCTCGCCGGCCGTGCCGCAGGGCACGCAGGGCGCGCAGCAGACCTCGCCGGAGCAGGAGACCCAGCCCCAGGAGGGCGAGACCGCCACCCCGAGCCAGCAGGCCACCACCGAGCCGGCGCGCCCGTTCGTCAGGGGCATGCCCGTGCGCACCGCGGCCGAGGCCGAGCAGGTGGTGCGGGCGATGCGCGACTGGAAGGCCATCCAGGAGGCCTACTTGCCGCACGACGAGGCCTCGATGTGGGTCATCGTCAACTTCCGCAAGGCCTGGGTCGACCACGAGCTCGGCATCATCGCGGCCAAGAGCGGGCTCAAGTACGAGTCGATGGGCTCGGTCAAGGTCACGTCCGACTACGACCTGTCGCTGTCGGGCGGTCCGGTGGCCGCCGCCATCGCCGAGTTCAACCAGAAGTTCCGCGACACCTTCGGCATGGAGGCGGGCACCGCCTTCGACACCAACATCTACGACAAGGGCGACCTCATCACCGCCCGCGAGGGCAAGGACGCCCAGATCTCGGCCGAGAACCGCGGCGCGGTGCTGGACAACGAGGCGGTCCAGGACGTCGCCGGGCTGGTCAAGGTGCGCAAGTACATGACCCCGGCAGAGTGGGAGGTCTACCGCGACGCCCAGCTGGCGCGCATCCCGCGCGGCACCATGCAGGGCGAGGTCGTGCGTCACCAGCTCAAGGAGCGCTTCGCCGAGGCCGACCAGATCCAGCGCGAGGTCGACAAGAAGATCAACCGCGAGTTCGACCTCCTGCGCGGCAACGCCGCCAACGCCACCCGCAGCGACGCCGATCTGCGCCTGATGGCGTCGAACAACCTGTACGCCAGGGCCCTGGAGCGCGTCGACGCCGCGCGCTCGCGCCAGCTCGAGGCCATCGACGCCGCCAAGGCCGACCCCAGCAACCCGGAGCTCCGCGCCGCGGTCGATGCCGCCACGGTCGACTACCGCCGCGCCCAGGCCAACGCGCTCAACTACGCCAACGAGGCCTACAACAGCGAGGGCGCCCTGGTCGACGTGGTCGGCAACCAGCAGGCCAAGCTGAAGCTGCCGCTGACCAACCAGGATCGCCTGTCATCGATGAACGAGCAGTTCGGCGACTCGCTCAAGGACCTGCACCACCACCACGAGCACCTCGGTGAGGCGGGCGTCAAGGTCTCCAAGTACGTGGCGCGCTTCCTGGCCGCGGTCGAGGCCATCCGGACCTCCGCGCCGCTCAGCGACGAGCAGATGGCCCCCATCCGCGCCGAGATCAAGAAGCTGACCGCGATGAACCCGGCGCTCAAGACCATCCGCGACAACCCCACCACGTTCAACGAGGACACCGCCAAGGCGCTGGTCGAGAAGGGCGGCATCGCCTCGACCACTGACTACGCGGCCGCTCTGCAGAAGATCAACGTGCACATGAACGCCATGGCACGGCAGGCGCGCCCGCCCGCGCCGAACCAGGACGGCGGCGGCGGCGGCGACAGCGGCGGGGGCGATGGAGGCGGCCCGGCCACCGTGAACCTGCCGTCGCAGGCGGCCGAGGCAGCGGTGTCCACGCCGCCCCCGGCCACCACGCACCAGCCCGCCGTGCAGCCCGCGCAGCAGCCGGCGCCCGAGACCGCGCAGCAGCCGGCCACGCCGGTGGTGCCGGCGCAGACCACCGCGCCCGAGCCGACGCGCACCCCGGCCCAGCCGACCGCGCCCGAGCAGACGCAGCCCCCTGCCGCGCAGACGCCCGCCGCGCAGACGCCCGCGCTGCAGCCAGCGCCGGAGCAGCAGCTGACGCCCCGGGAGCCGACCCCCGCGCAGCAGACCGCGGAGACCGACGCGCGCCAGGAGCGCAACACGGCCGGCCCCGAGACCCAGCAGCCGGCCAACGACAACGACACCGGCCAGCGCAGCGAGGAGGACGACAAGAAGAGCGCCCACGGCAACGCCCTCGCCCTGGGCGAGTTCCACGGTGATCACCCCGGCGCCGAGCTGACCCTGGACGACGTCAAGGCCATTGCCAGCGGCAAGAACCTGCCGGTGCTGCCGCCAGGCGCCCGCTTCGACGCCGCCGAGGGCTGCTTCTTCCTGCCCGACGGTTTCGGCGGCGAGGTCCGGGTGGCGCTGCTCGACCCGCGCCGGCTGGGCACTGGCAAGGACGCCCCGGTGGCCGAGCGCTTCTGGCAGGGCGGCTCGGCGGACGCCTTCATCACGGTGTCGTCGGGCGCCCTCAAGGAGGACGTCGCGCGCGCGCTGGCGCACGAGCTGCGCGAGCTGGCGGTCAAGATCGCCAACGAGGAGGCCACCGACGACGCTGCCCATGAGCAGGGCCGGGTCGGCGAGCTGGAGGTGATGTTCGCCCAGCTGCAGGCCACCGCCCAGACCAGTAACCGCCCGGGCACCGCGGGGCCGCTGGCGGAGCACCAGCGTGTAGTGGGGCAGATCCGCCAGGTCCTGGCCGATCTGAAGATCGACCCGGCGCGCCTGGAGTCCGACGCCGCCTACCAGACCGAGGTCGCGGGGCGCGTCGGCCGCGTCATCGTGATGCAGATCCTGAAGATGCAGTATCTGCTCAGCCCCGACTACAAGCCCAACGACATCGAGCCCGGCCAGAAGGGCGTGCAGATCTATGGCACCGACACCCGGCTCGGTCAGCCTGGCGGCGAGGGCCACATCATGGCCAGCGATCCGGCCAGCGGGATGCACGCCAGCTTCGCCCCCGTCAGCGCCAACATCAAGAACGACAATGGCACCGACTCGCCGGCCTACCAGGCCGCCACCGCCAAGGGGCGCCAGCCGACCCAGTCCAGCCGCAACACGCCGTTCCACGGCGCGCCCGAGATCGGCATCAGCTCGCGGCCGGGCATGCACCACGGCCAGGACAACGACCAGTACGTGTGGGAGCACAAGGGTCGCGACCCGGTGCTCGACGCCCAGGGCCAGAAGAAGAAGGCGGTCCAGGACTTCGGCCACACCTTCGACCCCGCCTTCATCGATCCCGCCGCGCTGGCGTCCATCGTGTCCTCGGCCATCGCGCTGGAGGAGGCCACCAGCGTCCCCCCCGACTTCGTGCTGGCGACCAGCCCCGACGCGCAGATGCGCGCCACCAACTGCGGCACCGTGCTGATGGCGCACCTGCGCCGCCTCACCGTCAAGCAGGCCGACGGCAGCACCGTGCCGATGTTCGACGAGACCGACTTCGCCATGCTGGGCCTGGAGGCGAACGGCCTGGCCGCCCCGGGGCGCGACGTCCGGCCGCAGGACATCTACGAGCACCTGCGCTGGAAGGAGGCCATGTGGAAGAAGGCCCGCGCGGCCGCCGGCAGCGCGCAGCAGTCCACCCCCGAGCCCGAGTCCGACGAGTCTGACCCGACCGACACCGAGGATTGATCGCGATGCCCGTGCTCGCAGACATGCAGTCGGCCGAGAAGCACTTCGCCCAGCGCGGTGATCAGCCCTGGGTACAGCCGCAGGGTTTCTCGCTGATCTGCAAGCGCCCCGCCGGCACCGAATCCGTCGACGTGCTGTGGGACGCGCCCAACCGCATGGTCTGGACCATGGTCGGCTTCGACTTCGCGCCGGCCGCCGAGCTGCGCCCCGCGATGGCCCTGGCCATCTGCGAGGTCAACGCCACCCTGGCCGTCAACGGCTTCCAGCTGCGCAAGGGCGTGGTCTGGAAGGCCCACGTCTTCCTCGATGAACAAGGGGCCGTCGCCACCGAGGTCCTGGAGCGCGCCGTCGATCTGGCGGCAGCCACCGCCAGCAAGTTCCGCCCCTACCTGCGCGCCATCGCCACCGGCACCCCGCCGCCGCCGCTGCCCCCGCGACAGGGCTGACCGCGTCAGGCACTTGTCCCCTCAGCGCTTGGTGCCGTCGAACCTGGGCGCCACGCCGGTCATGCCGTCGAGCTTGGCCCCGGTGAGGCTGCCGCCGTCGAAGACCAGCTTGCCCACCACCTTGGCACCGGTGAGGCGGGCGCCGTCCAGCGCGCAGCCGGTGAACTCGACGTTCTCGAAGCTGGCGCCGCTGAAGTCGGCCTGGAGCAAGCTGGCGCCGAACACGTCGAGGTGCTCCAGGGTCGCGCGCGCGAACGAGGCGCTCTTGCCCTGGGCCCGCGACAGCTGACAGTTGTCCAGCCTGGCGCCATCGAAGCGCGCGCGATCGAGCCGGGTCGACTTCAGATCGACCGACTCCAGCATGGCGCCCGAGAAGTCGGCGGCGTCGAGGCGCGCACCCTCCAGCGCAGTGCTCTCCAGCTTGGCGCCCACCAGGCGCGCACCGGTCAGGTTGGCCTTCAGCATCAGGGTGTGGCCCAGCGTGCAGCCCGAGAGGTCGGTGCCTTCCAGCCAGGCCTCGCTCAGGCTGACGTCGCTGAGGTCGAGGCCACCGAGGCGCGCGCCCGACAGATCGCAGCGCGTCAGGTTGTGCAGCTTGGTCGGCGAGCGCTTGTGCGCCCCCGGATCGGTCCACATGGCGTGGATGACCAGGATGCGCGCCAGCGCGTCGGCCGGCGTGCCCTTGAGGCCATCGAGCTTGGCGCCCTGCAGCCGGCACGACTGCAGCACCAGCGGGATCACGGTGGCGCCGCTCAGGTCGGCGCTGGTCAGGTTGCAGGTGCCGATGTGCGCCATGGTCAGATCCAGGCCGGCCAGGTCGGCGCCCGACAGGTCGAGCCGGGCGTCCGACGGCAGCGTCTTGCGCGCGGCGTTGAAGGCCGAGATGTCGCGTTTGAGCAGGTCGATCCAGCCCTGGCGGTCGGTCGGCTTCGGCGTCGTCGTCATGTGCGCTTTCCTGCCCTCACAGGCCCCGACGCACGCAGCGGAAGCCGTGGTCGAAGCGGGTCGTGGACGGCTCGGCGCCGATGCGCGCCCAGACGCCATACTGCTGCCAGTGCGAATGGCCCCCGCGCAGCGCGCGGTGGGACTGCTGATGCTCTGGATAGGCGGCCTCGAACGCGGCCGGCTCGCCGCCTGGCAGCGGCGCGAAGGCGTCCGCGCACCACTCCCAGCTCGGCCACACCAGGCCCAGCACGCCGAACGGGCTGGCCAGCGCCGGGTAGGCGTCCGCGGCGAGCGCAGCAGGGTCGGCCTTGCGCAGGATCTCCAGCTCGGGGCGCGCGTCGTCGCCCCACGGGTAGCGGCGACCGTCGGCGCCGCCCGCGGCGATCTCCCACTCGGCCTCGCTGGCCAGCTCGAGGTCGGCCCAGGTCGCGTAGCTGAAGGCGTCCTTGTGGCTGACGTGCGTGACCGGGCAGCCCTCGCGTCCAGGCGGCATGCGACCATTCGGCCAGCTCGATGGCGCGCCGTGACCGCTGTCGCGCAGGAAACGCGCATACATCCGGTTGGTGACCCGGGTCCGATCAATCTGGAACCCGCGCAGCGTGAGCGGTCGGCGCGGGATCAACGTGCGCAGCGCGATGCGGACCCGCTCCGGCGCGGCCTGAGCGATGGCACCCGCGCGGGCGCCATCGGCGAGCCCGGCGTCGGCACCAGGCCTGCCGCCAGGGTTCCCGTCAGCCAGGGCCTGCGCGGTGGCCAGGGTGCTGTTGCTCAGCACCAGGGCCTCGACCTGGCTGGCCGCCAGGCCGACCGCGCCGGTGGTGGCCGGGACCGCGACCAGGTCATGCTCGGCGGCGCTCATCGGCAGTGATGGTAGCAGGCCTCGCCGGGGATTTTTGATCTAGCATGCGGCCATGGCGCCCCCGATGCGGCTACGCCCGCGCTCGGTCGCGGAAGAGCACCTGTACATGGAGCTGCACCCGTGCAGCTGTGGCGTCCACCAGCTGCACGAGCGACCACACCAGGTCCGCCGCGACGGCGCCGAGCTGGTGTCGGTCTTCCGTGGCGCCTGCGTCGGCTGCGCGACCCCTCGCGAGTTCGTCTTCGTGCTGCCGCCGGAGCCGCCGCCCCCTGGCCTGGACCTGGGCGGCGACGACGCGTCGACGCTGATCACGCCCGACCAGTTCCTGACCCTGGCCGAGGCCGCGGTGGCGCGCGGCACCCCACGCGCCCTGGCGCGCGCGCAGGCCTGCCTCGCCGAGGTCCTGAAGTTCATCCCGCCCGGCGAGGCCACGGTGCCCGCCGGCGCCTTCCGCAGCGCCGAGGGCGCCCGCCAGCGCCTGGCCGATCCCGACCGCTTCAGCCGCGGCAGCCTGGAGGCCCGCCTGGCCGCGCTGCGTGCGCGCACGGTCGGCTCGGACCATCCTTGAGCATGGCCACCCCCACCACCCGCGCCCGCGCTGGCAGTCCCGTCGATCACGTCGGGCGCGCCCGCCTGGTGCTGGCGCTGTCGATCGGCGTCACGGTGGCGCTGTACCTCATCCCGGGCGGCGGCCGGGTCGCCTACCCGCTGGTGCTGATCTCGACCCTGGTGCACGAGCTCGGCCACGGCATCGCGGCGGTCATCGCGGGCGGCCACTTCGATCTCTTCAAGATGCACGCCGACGGCTCCGGCGTCACGCACTGGCACGGCCACGTGGGCAGCTTCGCGCGCGGCTTCATCTCCGCAGGCGGCCTGGTCGGGCCGGCGCTGATCGCCGCGGTCGCCTTCGTGGTGGCACGGCGCGCGCGGCTGGCGCGCATCTGCCTCGCCGTCGCCGCCGGCGCCCTGGTGCTGGCCGCCGCCATCTTCGTGCGCGGCAGCTTCGGGCTGACCTTCACGCTGGTGCTGGCCGGGCTGTGCGGCGTCATCGCCTGGCGCGCGTCCGAGCAGGTCGCCCACTTCACGGTGGTCTTCCTGGCGGTGCAGCTGGCGCTCAGCGTGTACTCGCGCGGCGACTACCTGTTCACGCGCAGCGCCGGCCCCGGCCTGCCCTCCGACGTCGAGCAGATGTCGCGCGCGCTGGGCGGGCCGTACTGGCTGTGGGGCTGGATCTGCGGCGGCTTCTCGGCGCTGGTGCTGCTGCTGGGCGCCTGGCTGTTCCTGCGCGGCGCCCGGCGCGCTGCCGGGGCCGGCGCCGGGGGCAAGCCCGCGCCGGCCGTCCGCCCCGCCTACAAGATGTAGTCGGTGCTCAGGAACGACGACAGCCGGCCGCTGACGATGTCCTCGACCAGCTGCTTGCCGGCGTTGTCGGTCTGCGCCGCGACCACGGTGCGGATCGAGAAGCAGCGCAGCGCGTCGTGCACCGACAGGGTGCCCTCGGCCGAGTCCTTGCGCCCGGTGAACGGGAAGCTGTCGGGTCCGCGCCGGCACTGCGTGTTCAGGTTGATGCGCGAGACCTGGTTGACCAGGGCGTCGATGAGGCCCGCCATGCGCTGCGGATCGCGCCCGAACAGCGCGACCTGCTGGCCGTAGGGGCTCTGCTGCATGAAGGCGTCGATCTCGGCGTCGCTGGAGAAGGTCGCCACCGGGACCACCGGGCCGAACTGCTCCTGGGTGTAGAGCTGCGCGCTCGGCGCCACCGGGTACAGCACCGCGGGGCGGAAGAAGGTGCCCTCGGTCTCGCCGCCGGTGATCACGCGCGCGCCCTTGGAGGCCGCGTCGGCCACCAGCTTGCCCAGCCACTCCAGCTTGCCGTCCTCGGGCAGCGGCGTCAGCTGCGTCCCCGCGCTCCACGGCATGCCCGCCTTCAGCGCCGCCACTGCCGCGGCCAGCTTGTCCACGAACGCGGTCGCGATGCTGTCGTGCACCAGCAAGAGCTTGAGCGCGGTGCAGCGCTGGCCGTTGAACGACAGCGCGCCCGAGACGCACTCCTTGACCGCCAGCTCGAGGTCGGCGTCGGGCAGCACCACGGCCGGGTTCTTGGCCTCGAGGCCGGTGATGCAGCGCATGCGGTTGGGCCGCGGGTGCTGCTTGCGTAGCAGGTTGGCGACCCGGCTCGAGCCGATGAAGGCCAGCGCGTCGATGTCCCCGCTGGCCATGATGGGCCCCACTGTGGTGGCGCCGTCACCCTGGAAGATGTTGACCACGCCGGGCGGAAACGCCGTTGCGAAGGCCTCGAACAGGGGCACCAGCAAGAGGCCCCCGTAGCGCGGTAGCTTGCACACCACGGTGTTGCCCATGGCCAGCGCCGGGATCATCGTGGTGAAGGTCTCGTTGAGCGGGTAGTTGAACGGCCCCATGCACAGCGTCACGCCCAGCGGCGAGCGCCGGATCTGCCCCAGCGTGCCGGCCTCGATCATGAAGCGGCTGCCGTCGCGATCGATGGCCTTGAGCGCCTCCAGGGTGTCGCGCACGTAGACCACGGTGCGATCGAACTCGGTCTCCGCGTCCTTGCGCGTCTTGCCGATCTCCCACATCAAGAGGCGCACCACCTCCTCGCGCCGCGCCACCATGCCAGCGACGAACTTCTCCAGCGCCGCGACCCGCTTGGCGGTGCGCATGGTCGGCCACGCGCCGCGCCCGCGGTTCCACGCCCGCTTGGCCGCGTCGAGCGCCTGCAGCGCCGCCTCCGCGGACACCATGGGCAGGCGCCCGAGCACCGCGGGCGTCAGGCTGCCATCGGCTGCGCGCAGACACACCGGCGAGCGCACGTCGGCGCCCTCGCCGGTCCAGGTGCGCACCTCGCCATCACACAGCCAGCGCATCGACCAGGGCGCACCGTCACAGCGCGCCGCCTCGGGGATCGCGTCCGCGGTCGGAAATTCGATCAGCATGCCGCCAGAGTATTACTGCGGCGGCCGAAGGACCAGCTCCAGCATGCCGGCGCGCTCGGTGAAGGCACCCTTGGCGCTGGCCTCGCGCAGACGCGCGCGCACGTCGTCGCCCTCGGGGCCCAGCGACACCGTGGGGCTGCCGCGCTCGCCGCTGAGGACCACGGGCAGCACGGTCGCGCGCGCGACGTGGCGCGGGCCGAGCTCCAGCTCGATGATGGCCGACAGGCGACGGGGCATCGGCTGGGTGCCGAACACGAAGTTGCCCAGCGAGTAGAAGATGGGCTTGCCCTGGTAGGCCTCGATGGTCTGCAGCACGTGCGGGTGGTGGCCGATGATGGCGTCGGCGCCGGCGTCGATCATGGCGTGCGCCAGCGCGACCTGCTTCTTGGTCGGCCTCAGCTGGTACTGCACGCCCCAGTGCACCGAGACCACCACCACGTCGACCTGCGGCCGCAGCGCCCGGATGGCGGCCTCGGCCGAGGTCAGCTTGTGCAGCGCCGCCTTGCCGTTGGCGGGGTGGTTCGACTTCTCGGCCAGCGCCAGCATGCCGATGGTCAGGCCGCGCACCTTGATGATGTGCGGCCGCGCGGCGTCGTCCGCGGTGGCTCCGGCGCCGATGGCGACCAGGCCCACGCGCGCGACCTCCCGCAAGGTGTCGGCCAGGCCCGCGGCGCCGAAATCGAAGGCGTGGTTGTTGGCCACCGAGACCACGTCGATGCCGGCCTTGGCGGCCAGGTCGGCCGCGCGCGCCGCGCCGCGGATCAGCGGCACCCCGGGGCGCTCGACCACGCCCTTTGGCGCCGGCGCCTTGCTCAGCACGGTCTCGAGATTCGCGAAGCTGACGTCGGCCTCGCCGAGCGCGCCGGCCAGCGCCGCGAAGGGATCGAAGTCGGTGGTGGCGACGGCCTCACCGACCTGCCACGAGAAGGCCAGATCACCGGCGGCGCGCAGCGTCACCGGGCGCGCCGCCGGGGCCGACTCCGCGCGCGCCACCGCCGGCGTGGCCGCGGCCGCGACCACCAAACCAGCGCCCAGGCTGGCCAGCAGCGCCAGCCGGGCTGGCGCGCGCAACCTCAAAAGTTGGTCCCCGCGGCGTAGTCGCGCTCGAAGATGTCCTTGATGACCTTGACGCCGCCGGTCTCGGTCAGGATGACGCCGACCTCGCGGTTCTTGTTCAGCGAGGTGTAGCTGAAGTTCTCCGACCCGGTGTAGGCGCGCTCGCCGTCGACCAGCAGCGCCTTGACGTGCACGTTGGGGTCGGTCATCCAGCGCGCCGTCACGCCCAGCGTGGCCAGGAACTGCGCCGCCTGCGCGTTGGCGTCGATCCAGCTCGACGGCGCCAGCACCGCGCGCACGGTGACGCCCGCGCGCGAGCGCTCCGCGATGGCGGCGCGCACGTCGGTGTCGGCCAGCTGCATCGACTCGATGTCGAGCGTGCGCTGCGCCGAACGGATGAGGTCGAGCAGCCGGGCGCGCGCGTTGATTGGCGCGATGACCAGGCGCGTGCAGCTCATGTCGACCGCGCGGTGCTCCCAGTCGGCGTCGAACAGCGCCACCAGATCGGCGACGTCATGCGGATCCGACAGCGTGACCACGAAGTTGCGCTCGCGCTGGATCGAGAACACCAGCGAGTAGTTGCCCGACGACACCGTGGCCAGCTTGCCGTCGGCGATGATGGTCTTGGCGTGCATGTACGAGAACGACGGGTCGCTCCAGGCCACCTGCACGCCGGCCGCGGCCAGCTCGTCGTAGTACTTCTGGTTGACGTCCTTCTGCGACACCCCGTCGAGGATCATCTGCACCTTGACGCCCGCCTGCGCCTTGGCCTTGAGGGCGTCGATGATGCCGCCGCGACCCATGATGTAGATCATGACGCGCAGATCGCGCTGCGCACTGTTGATGACGGCCAGGTAGGGCGCCTCGCCGGCGTCGGGCAGCGCCGCCACCGTGGCCGGCACCGTGCGCGGATCCAGCGCCGAGCAGTGCGGCACCGTGGGATCCGGCGTCGGGGTCGGCGACGGGCTGAGGTCGGGGCCGGCGTCATCGTCGCCGGTGGTCGCGGGCGAGTTGTCGACGGTGCAGCCGGTGGCCAGCACCGCGGCGAGGGCGAGCAGACGAAGGCGCGTCACGATGAATCCTCCTCGGGCCGAACTCGGGGACGCTACTCGGCCCCGCGCCCCACCGCAAGAGGGATTGTGGTATGCGCGCCTACACCTTCGAGATCCCAGCGAAACGCTGGATATGGTTGATCGAATGCCTTGTGGCTGAGCTCGACCGGCTCCAGCCGGGCCGCCACCGCGGTCAGGTAGTCGCGCACCCCGGGGGCGCTCTCGATGCTGCGCGGGAACACGATCTGCCCGGCCTCCACCAGCGCCTGCAGCTTGGCCGCCATGTTCACGGTGCGCCCGAAGTAGTCGATGGCGGCGTTCAGGTTGACCGCCATGCACGGCCCGGTGTTGATCGAGATGCGCAGCCGGCATGGACTCGCGCCCTTGCCGTCGAAGCGCGCGTGGATGGCGGCGGCGGCGCGCAGCGCGTGCAGCGGATCGGCGAACGCCGCCATGGCCGCGTCGCCGATGGTCTTGACCACCACGCCGCGCTGCTTCCTGATCTCGTCGAACACCGCGGTGAAGTGGCGGCGCACCTCGGCGAACGCGCCCGGATCGCCCTGGGTCTCGTAGAAGCGCGTCGAGCCCACGATGTCGGTGAACAGGATGGTCTGCTCGCCGATCGACAGCTTGACCTCGGCCGCCAGCGACTCCTGCGAGAACAGATCACGGAACTCCTGCAGCCCGAACAGGTGTGCCGGGCGCAGCGCGTCGTCCTTGAAGCCGGGCGACTCGACGACGAAGGTCACCGGCGCCGCGGTCGGGTTCTCCAGCGTCAGCCGGGCGCCCTCGGCCACCTCGGCGGGCACCGGCGGCCGCCCCGCGACCCAGGCGGTCTCGGAAGGCCCGGTGCACACCCCGAGCGGCGTGAAGCTGGCCTCGCCCTTGAGCCAGCAGCGGTACAGCCCCGGCGGCAGGGTGGTCGCCACGCTGCGGCGCTCGCCCGGCGCCAGCACCTGGCACAGCTCGATGTGCGGCTTCTTGGCCGGCTCGGCGCTGCAGAAGAAGACCTCGGGCACGTCGCGGATCGACGGGTGCACGCGGAAGCTGACCTCGACGCTGTTCTCGGCGTCGGTGCTGAAGGCGACCCCGCACGGCTGGCACGCCGCGTCGGTCGGCAGATCGCCCAGCGTGGCCGCCTCGGTGCGCACGCCGCGACAGTGCGGACACACCACGTCCCAGCTCAGCTCCAGCAGGCCGCGCCGCGTCGCGTGCAGGCAGGCCACCAGCAGGGCGCGCTCGGGCACGCCCCACTCGCGCGCCAGCGGGCGCACGTGCAGCCGGGTCAGCTCCATGTCGTCGCCGCTGGCGATGTGCGCGCGCAGCCGCTCCAGCAGCGCGGCCGGCTCGGTGCCCAGCTCGGCGGCCGGCGGCAGGCGCGCCGCGACCTCGGTGGTCAGCGCGTCCAGCCGCGCGCGCGCCTCGGGCGCCAGCTGGTGCGGCGGCGCCCGGTACGGCGAGCCCTCGGGCCGCGCCGCACGCACGTGCTGCTCGATCTCGCCCAGCACGCGCCGGTAGCCGCCCTCGAAGCTGGGGAAGAACAGCCGCAGCATGGTGCGCCCGAAGCCCCCGCGCGGGATCCAGCCGAAATACACGGTCAGCCGCACCCGGCCCTCGGCCAGCGGCTCGATGAGGTAGATCGCGCGCACGAAGTGGGCGAAGCCGCGGCTGTAGGTCCGGAGCGACTGCAGCGAGCGCCGCGCCACCCAGGTCCACGGCACCTCGACCCACTCCTGCAAGAAGCCGCCGTTCCTGGCCCGCCCGTTGCGCACGCCGTCCTGCTCCCAGAACTCCATGCGCGCCATCTTCAAGGCGCGGTTGAAGCGCGAGGTGTCGCTGACCCAGGGCCACAGCTCGGCGTCCGACACCGCCAGCTCGAAGTGCCACAGGAAGTCCAGCGGCCGGCCGCGCGCGCTCATGTCCGCGGGCCACGGATGTGCGGCCAGGAACTCCTCCAGGGTCAGCCCCGCCGTGGCCGTGGCCATGGCCGTGGCCGCCGCCGCCGTCCCCTTCCCCGTCTCCTGGGCCGTGCCCTCCGTCATCACTGCACCGCGCCCGCCTCGACGCGCAGGTTGGTCTGCGCCGCCATCCACGACAGCAGCGCCGCCGGGTCGCTGGGCGCCTGCCCGGGGCCCTGCAGGCTCCACACCCGCACGGTGTCGTCGTCGCCGGCCGAGGCCAGGGTGTGGCCATCGGGGCTGAAGGCGATGACCTTGACCGCCGCCTCGTGGCCGCGCAACGGTCGCCCGGCGCCGGTCGCGGTGTCCCACAGCCAGACCACACCGTCGCTGCCCGATGACGCCAGCTGCTTGCCGTCGCCCGAGAAGCGCACCACCTTGACCGCGGCGTCGTGGCCCGACAGCACGCGCGCCTCGCCGCTGCCGACGTCCCACAGGCGCACCGTGTGGTCGGCCGACGCCGTGGCCAGCGTCCGCCCGTCCGGGGATAGATCAACGCCGCGGATGACGTCGCCATGGCCGCTCAGCGCGCGCGACTTGCCGCTCGCGACCTCCCAGATCCGCGCGTCGTGGTCCTCGCTGCCGGTGTACAGGAAGGCCGCGTCGGGGCTGACCACCATGACGCGCACGGTGCCGCGATGCTTGTCGGCGCCGCGCCACAGCGGACGCCCGGTCTCGTCGATCAGGATGACCCGGCCATCCTCGAGGCCGACCGCCAGCCGCCCCGCCGGCAGCCAGCTCACGGCGCGCACCGGTGCGCCCACGCGCAGCTCGGTCGGGGTGCCCGCGACGTCGACCGACCACAGCCGCACGGTGCCGTCCTCGCTGCCGGTCGCCACCCGGGTGCCGTCGGGCGAGAACGACGCCGCGCGCACCGTGCCGGTGTGGCCGGTCAGCATGCGCCCCGCGCCCCCGGTCAGTGGCCACAGCATCACGCGCTGATCCATGGCCCCGCTGACCAGCCAGCGCCCGTCGGGCGAGAAGCGCACCACCTCCAGCGCCGAGCCATGGCCACGCAGCACGCGGGCCTCGCCGCGGGCGTCCCACAGCCGCACCGTGGCGTCGTCGCTACCCGAGGCCAGCTGGCCCCCGGGGCCGTACTCCAGCTCGTTGATGTCGTCGCCGTGGCCGCGGCGCACCATGGCGACGCCGCGGCGCGCGGCCTCGACCGCGATCTCGCGCGCGCTGGTCCAGGTCGCCTCCGTCGACGTCACCGGCAGCGTGCCCAGCCAGGCCAGCGACGCCGAGGGATCGGTGCGCAGCGCGGCGCGCGCCTGCGCCAGCACCAGCTCGTCGGCGCGCAGCACGGCGGCGCGACGCGCCCGCTGCGCCTCGCGGTTGGCGGCCTGGGCCAGCCGGCGCTCGTGATCGGCGCGATCGCGAGCGCCCACGATGCTGCGCACACCCAGCACCGCCATGACCCCGAGCACCAGCAGGGCGAACCCCGCGGTCACGACCACGGCGCGGTGGCGCCGCAGCCAGCGCCAGCGCAGCGAGGTCCGGGTGTAGCGATGCGCCGCCACCAGCTGCCCGGTCTGGAAGCGGCGCAGCTCGCTGGCCAGCTCGCCGGCGGTCGGGTAGCGCGCCGCGAGCTCGGGTGCCATCGCCTTCTCGACGATGGCGACCAGCTCGGGCGGCACCCCGGGCACCGCGCGGGTCAGCGACTCGGGCGGGCGCTCCAGCACCGCGCGCAGGACCTCGTCCGAGCTGTCGCCGCGGAAGGGCGCGTGCCCGGCCAGCATCGAGTACAGCAGCGCACCCAGCGCATACACGTCGGCGCGCTCAGAGACCGGCTCGCCGCGCGCCTGCTCGGGCGCCATGTACGCCGGCGTGCCCATGATCGAGCCCGCCATGGTCAGCCCCGGCTCGGGCACCGAGGGCTGCGCGGGCAGCGGCGTCGGCGTGGGCGCGCTCAGCGACGCCCCGGAGTCGGCCTCGCCGAGCAGATCCTTGGCCAGCCCCCAGTCGATCACCACGGTCTGCCCGAAGGCGCCGACCAGCACGTTGGACGGCTTGAGATCGCGGTGCACGATGTGCTGCGCGTGGGCATAGGCCAGCGCCTCGGCCACCGCGATCATGTGTGGCAGCAGCGCCAGCCGCGCGTCCAGCGTGCGCGCCTCGGCGATGACGCGATCGAACGAGCGCCCGCTGACCATCTCCATGGCGTAGAACGGACGCCCGGTGTCCCAGCGCCCGGCCTCGTACAGGCGCACGATCGACGGGTGCTGCAGGCGCGCCGTGATCAGCGCCTCGCGCTCGAAGCGCCGCGCGTCCCCGCCGGTGCCGGGCAGGAGCTCCTTGACCGCGACCGGGCGCCTGAGGCGCCGATCGCGCGCCGCCACGATGCGCCCCATGCCGCCGCGCGCGATCTCGAAGCCCATCACATAGTGCGCCGGATCGACCGCGACCAGGTCGTCATGGTCGGGCCTCGCGGTGCTGCCGCGCGGCGTCGGCGCGCGCTGCGGGCCGGTCCCGGTCCCGGTCGGCGCCGAGTCGTCGGGCGCCGCGGTGGCCGCGCTGCCTAGCCCGGCGAGGTCGGGCGGCGTCGGCGCCGCGGTGTCGTCATGCGCCAGATCCGCCCCGGGCCGGCCCAGCACGGTGGGTGACACGTCTGGTTCACGCGAGGACACGCCCGCGGATCATACACCCAGGATGGCGCCCACGAGCTCCGCCAGCTGGCGCTCGGCGGCCGTCGCGGACAGGCCGAGCTCGCCGCGCAGCACATCCCACAGCTTGCCTGTGCTCACCGCGTCGAGCCGGTCCAGCAGGCCACGCCGCGCCGCGGCCGGGGCCGTCGCCAGCTCGCGGGCGAAGCTCTGCGCCACCTCGCGCCGGCGCAACGCGCCGAGCTGGCGCGCCGCCTGAGCGATGATCGACGAGCGATGCTCGACCAGCCCGACCGCGCGCCTGAGCGCGCGCGTGGACTCCAGCTCGCGCCCACGCAGCGCCGCGAAGGCGGCCACCCGCGCCGGCGCCGCCAGCGCGAGGTCGACCGTGGGACGCGCCGCCAGGCTGCGCCGGGCGTGCACCTCCGCGGCGGCCAGGAACAGCTGCTCGCGCGACACGAAGTGCTGCCGGATCGAGCGCACCGCGACGCCGGCGCGCTCCGCGATGGCCTGCGCCGTCGGCTCCAGCTCGCCAGCCTCGGTCAGCTCGAACAGCGCCTGCACGATGGCCGCGCGCGTGCGCCGGGTGCGCTCGTGGCGCCCGTCGGGCTGGCCGTCGGCGCGCGCCCGGCGCTGCGCCACCCGCGCCACGCTCTTCACCGACACGCCGGCAGGCTCGCCGATGCACAGGCCGGGCGCGAGGTCCCGGCCAGCACCGCCTGGCCCCAGGCCAGCGCGTGCGCCAGGTTGCGCCCCAGCACCGTCGCGTGGGTGGCGGCGCCATCGCTGCACACCTCGGGGCTGACCCCGTCGGCGCGCAGCGCGGCCAGGTTGCACGCGGCCTCCTCGGCGGCAGGCAGGATCTGGTCCGCCAGCCCCTGGATGTACAGGATCGGCGCCCCCCCGGGATCGCCGTGCAGGATGTTGCCCTGCAGGAAGGCATGGAAGCTGGCCCCCGGCTCGACACAGCCGGGCGCGCCCGCGCCGCCGTCGATGCAGGCCAGCAGCGAGGTGCGTAGCGCCTCGTCGGTCAGCTCGCCGATGCGCGGCTGGTTGGCCTGCAGGATGCCGCCCAAGGGGAGCAGACACTGCCCGTCAACCGCCTGAACGATCGACGCCCGCTCGGCGGCCGGGAAGCCGTCGCCCGCCGCCGCCTCGCCGCGCGTCATGCCGAACCAGGCGTACTGGCGCAGCACCGTGATGGCGACCTTCGACACCCCGGTGAAGATGGTCAGCCCGCCGGGGTTGCGCAGCAGATCGACATAGCCGAACGCGTTCAGCCGCGTCGGCCACTCGGGCGCGAAGCCGATGACGCCGCGCAGCTTGCCCTCGGTGCCATAGCTCCGCTCCAGCGCCTGCGCCGACAGCGCCGAGCCGCCGCCCTGGCTGTAGCCCACCACCAGCACGTCATCACCCAGCCCTGGCCCCAGCAGCCGGCGCAGCGCGCGCGCGCCGTCCAGCATGACCTGGCCGGCGTCGCGCCCGTCGAGATACGCGTGCACCCCCTCGGTGCCCAGGCCTGCATGATCGGGTGCGATGGTCGGATAGCCCAGCGCCGCCCAGGGCAGCGCCAGATCACGCAGCGCGGCGGCGTCACGCGACGGCGCACACAGGTCGGCGAGCCCGGTGGTCGGGTGGCCCACCACCACCAGCGGCACGCCCGCCCCGGGGCGCGCCAGCCGCGGCACCCGCGGCAGATACACGCGCGCGCTGGTGATCCCCGCGCTGCCGTCGCCGCGCAGGGTCCGGTACGACAGGTTCCACACCGTGACCGCGCCCGCCGCCGCCACCGCGCTGGCCCCGGCGCCCGCGCCGTCGAGCTCGCGCCGCACCGTGGCCTCGTCGAGCATCCCCGCCGCCGCGCAGCGCACCACCTCGCCCCGCCGCGCCGGCGACATCACGGGCAGCCCGCCCGGCGTCACATATACGCTGTCCGCGCTGTCACCACAGGCCAGCACCGGCAGGTCGCCGACCAGCTGCCACAGCACCGGCGCCGCGTCCAGCTGGGCCAGCGCGCCGTCCAGCGTCGGCGTCGCCGCCGCGTCCACCGTGGGCTGCGCCAGCGCGCCATCCCGCGTCGCGACCGCGCCATCCGGCTCGCCCGGCCCCGGCCCAGCCCCCGGCGCCGCCGCTTCGCAGCCCGCCGCGCCACCCAGCAGCGCCAGCAGCAGCCGCGTCGCCCACCCACCCGGTCGTCCGTGCTTCACCATCGCCGCCCTTCTAACATAAATTTGCCGATACTCGGCAAATTGTTTTCACCTACCATCCCGCGCATGGACAAGGCCAAGACCCAGCCGCTCATCCACGACGTCTGGCAGAGCAGCATCCTGCCCGCGCTGCGCGACTACATCCGCATCCCCAACCAGAGCCCGATCTTCGATCCCGCCTGGGAGGTCCACGGCCACATGGACCGCGCCATCACCCTGGCGCGCGACTGGGTGGTCAGCCGCAAGCTGCGCGGCGCCACGGTCGACATCTTGCGGCTGCCCGGCCGCACCCCGGTCCTGATGATCGACGTCGCCGGAACCCGCGGCGGAAACGTCATGATGTATGGACACCTCGACAAGCAGCCACCCTTCGACGGCTGGCGCGAGGGCCTCGGCCCGTGGACCCCGGTCGACCGCGACGGCCGCCTGTATGGCCGCGGCGCCGCCGACGACGGCTACGCCGTGTTCGCCTCGGTCGCCGCCATCGAGGCGCTGCAGCAGCAGAACATCCCGCACCCGCGCCTGTGCGTCATCATCGAGTGCAGCGAGGAGAGCGGCTCGCCCGACCTGCCCGCGCACATCGAGGCCCACGCCGCGCGCATCGGCATCCCCGAGCTGGTCATCTGCCTGGACTCTGGCTGCGGCGACTACGAGCGCATGTGGACCACCACCTCGCTGCGCGGCCTGGTGGTCGGCGACCTGCGCGTCGAGGTCCTGCGCGAGGGTGTGCACTCCGGCGACGCCAGCGGCGTGGTGCCGTCCAGCTTCCGCGTCATCCGCCACTTGCTCGATCGCCTGGAGGACGCGGCCACCGGCGAGCTGCGCCCGCGCGAGCTGCACGTCACCATCCCGCCCGGCCGGGTCGCCGAGGCCAGCGTGTCGGCCCAGGTCCTGGGCAAGGAGACCTTCCTGCGCTTCCCCTGGGCGCCCGGCATGGGCCCGGTCGCCGGCGACACCGCCGAGCTCATGCTCAACCGCACCTGGCGCCCGGCCCTGTCGGTCACCGCCGCCGCCGGCCTGCCCGCGCTCGAGGCCGGTGGCAATGTGCTGCGCCCGTTCTCCGCGCTCAAGCTGTCGATCCGCATCCCGCCCTCGTGCGACGGCGAGGCGGCCACCGCCGCGGTCAAGCGCCTGCTCGAGAAGGATCCGCCCTACGGCGCGCGCGTGAGCTTCAGCTCCGAGAAGTGCTCGCCGGGCTGGGACGCGCCGCCCACCGCACCCTGGCTGGCCGAGGCCACCGACTCGGCGTCGAAGGCCTACTTCGGCCAGGCCCCCGCGGCCATGGGCGAGGGCGGCTCGATCCCCTTCATGGCCATGCTGGGCGAGCGCTTCCCCAAGACCCAGTTCCTCATCACCGGCGTGCTCGGCCCCGAGTCCAACGCCCACGGCCCCAACGAGTTCCTGCACGTGGCCACCGGCGAGCACCTGACCTGCTGCGTCGCCGAGGTCATCGCCAGCCTGCCCGCCTGATGGCGCTGCTGAGGCCCAGGCCTCGCCTGGCGCTGCCCGCGCCCCGCGGTCGCCCCGGTCACACCTTCACCGTCACCCTCATCATCGACTGCGCCGAGGCCGTCCCGGTCAGCGGCGTCCGCCTGCGCCTGACCGGCCGCGAGCGCTTCGACCGCGGAGAGCTGGCCGACAGCCACGAGCTGCTCGACCTCGAGCAGACCATCCCGCTCAGCCTGCTGCCGCCCGGGCGTCAGCAGCTGCAGGTCAGCTTCGCCTTGCCGCCGGCCTTGCCGCCCAGCCATGACGGCACCGCCCTCGACGTGCTGTACGTCGTCGAGGCCCGCGTCCTTCAGCGCCGCAGGACCGACACCGTGTCGTCCTGGACGGTGACCCTCGACGCACCACCCAGCGCGCTGACCCGCCCGGGCCAGCCGCACAGCGCGGCCAGCGCGCGCCCCGAGCGCGGCTCCAGCGCCGGCGCCGCCGGGGCCGCGATCAGCGACGAGCCGCTGCTGGAGATCTCGCTGGGCGCCAGCGTGGTCGCCGCCGGCGACGTCCTGACCGGCGCGCTGGCGCTGTCCAACGTGCCCACCGGCGCACGCCGCGGCTGCGAGTTGGCGCTCATCGGCTACGAACGGCCGCGCATCGCCGCGGACGACGCCGACCCCGAGTCGCAGCGCTTCGCCTTCCCGGCGCTGACGCTGGCCAGCGCCGACGGCCAGCCCACGCCCTTCGAGGTCACGCTGCCGCGCGGCCTCACGCCCAGCTTCAAGTCGCGCCTGGGCGCGCTGGAGTGGCGGCTGGAGGCGCGCGCCTACACCGACGTCGGCAACCTGGTGGTCCGCCTGCCGCTGCACATGCTGGCCAGCCAGGGCGCCGCGCTGCCGCCGCAGGCCCGCGTGGCGCCGCCCGTGATCGGCAGCGAGCGGGTGCGCTCGCTCTGGGACAAGGTCGCGACCAAGCTCGGCCTCGAGCACCGCGATGGTGAATTGCGCGGTGCGATCGCGGGCAGTATGTTGACAATCAGTCAAGAACGCCGAGGCGCCCGGCGCAAGCTGGTGGGCGAGCTGGCGCCGCGCTCGCTGCGCCTGGGCCTGCACGTCGAGCCGCGCGATCACCTCCTGCGCGGCCCGCGCGGCCTGGCCCCCGACGACGTCGACGGCGAGGATCCCCGCTACGCCATCCACGCCCGCGAGCGCCGCCAGGCCCTGACCCTCCTGCGCGCCCTGGCCCCGGTGCTGCGCCGCCTGCCCGAGGCCTCGCTGAGCGACACCTGCGCCCGCTTCGTGCTCGCCGACGCCGGCCAGCACGAGGCCCGCCTGGTCGAGTTCGCCACCACGCTGGGCGACCTGGCCCGCGCGCTCGCCGACGCCCGCCTGGCGGTGCCGCCCCCCGCCCTGCTGGTCAGCCACGTGCCGGCCTGGCGCGCCCTCACCGACAGCATCGGCGGCACGCTGGAGACCGCCGACATGTCCATCACCGGTCAGCTGCGCGGCCTCGCCATCGCCCTGCGCGCCGACTGGAGCGACGGCGACGGCAGCCAGCTCCCCGGCATGACCCTCGAGGTCACCCTGCCGCACCCGCTGGCGCCCGAGTGGCACCAGACCCGCATCCCCGCCAGCGCCGCCGAGCTACCCGCCGCCGCCGCCGCCCTGCTGCCCCGCTGCATCTCGGGCAGCCACCCCGACACGCCCAGCGCCGCCCCCGCCGACACCGCGACCACCACCCCCACCACCACCACCGTCGCCGCTGCCCGCGACGACGACGAGGCGACCCTCACCATCACCGCCCACAGCGTCGCGCTGCACCTCGACGCCACCCCCACCGATCCGCGCCCCCTGCTGCCCCGCCTCGACACCCTCGCCGAGCTGGCGCTCCTGCTACGCGACCAGGCCTCGCCCTACCGCTGATGGCCGCGCGCGACCACGGACCGCGCCTGTCGATGCGCGCCCACCCTGGGCGCCCCGGCGAGTTCCTGCGCGCCACCCTCATCGTCGACAGCGATCGCGCCATCGTCGGCGAGGGCCTCGACGTCGTGCTGCGCGGCCACGAGCGCATCCACAAGGACGGCCAGCGCGCCGAGCACGCGCTACCGGCCATCCCGGCGGTGCTCAGCAGCGACGACGGCCTGCCCGCACTGACCTTCGTGCGCATGGTCCTCGAGCTGACACCGCGCACCATCGTGCCCGGCAAGCTGCCCGCCGGGCGCACCAGCTACGAGTGCCACTTCCAGCTCCCTGTCGATCTCCCGCCGACCTACCGCGGCCGCCACTTCGAGGTCGGCTACGCCATCCACGCCCACCTGGACGTGTCCTGGGGCGGCGACCTCGAGGGCGCCTGGCACATCGCGATCGGCCCTGCGCCGCCGCCCGGGCCGGCCCCCGGCCCACCCCTGCGCGCGCTGCTTCCCGCCCCGGACGGCGAGCCACTGTTCAGCCTCGAGGTCGACTCCAGCGTATTCACGGTGGGCGCGCCCATCACGGGCCGGGTCGAACTCGCACCGGCGCTGGGCAACATCGCGGGGACCGTCGCCCTCGTCCTCCTCGCCCGCGAGACCACGGTGCACACCCGGGCCGTGGTCGTGCAGGAGCACGGGCTACCCTGGCGCGGCGTCGCGCTCAGCCCGGGCACAGCAAACTTCGGGTTCACGACGCCCGATCTCGCCCCCGGGTTCCTGGGCCAGAGCGGCGCGCTGCAGTGGTGGCTGGAGGCGCACCTGCTGAGCGCCAGCCCACGCGCCCTCGCCGCCCTCTCCGGGCCAGGCCCCACACCCACCCTGCGCGTCCCCATCCACATCGAGGCCCCGCGGGTCCGGCCCGCACATGCTGCGCTGCCCTCGCCAGTGCTCAGCGACGAGGCGGTGGCCGCCACCTGGCAGCGTGTGGCGCAAGGGTTTGGCTTGAGCAGCGCCGACACCCGCATGGCCGGCGTCGTGAACGGGTGCGCGCTCACCTTGCAGCGCACCCCCGGCGTCCACGGCAGCCTGGTCGCAGAGTTGCGCTTCCAGCCGCTGCGCATCGGCCTGCGCGTGAGTCCCGATGGCCCATCCGACGAAGACGTCTCACCGCAAGTCCAGGCGCTGCTCACCGCCCTGCGCGGCGACCTGCCCGCGCGCACCCGGCGCTGGCTGGCCGACGATCACATCCGGCTGGTGCTCGCCGACTCGGGCCGTCACGAAGGTCGACTGCTCGCCTTCGTCGGCGAGCTCATCGCCCTGGCCGGCGCCCTCGAGCTGGCGCGCGCCGAGCTGCCCCTGCCCGCCATCGCGGGCCTTCACCTGCCGACCTGGTATGCCCTCGGCCACGCCCTCGAGACCCCGGTCGAGCGCGGCGACCTGTCCATCCGCCCGCTGCTGCGCGACCTCCAGGTGGTCATCGTCCCCCTGGCCTCCGCCGCACCGGACGAGGGCCTGCCCGCCGGGCTGCGTGCCAGCATCACTACCAGCTTCCCGCTCGATCTGCGGCGCAAGCCCCCACACGCCTCCATCCAGGTTGACCACCACGAGGTCGTGATGCAGCTCCGCCAGATCGAGGAGGACGCCGCCACCCTGGCCCGCCACGTCCAGGATCTCGCGAATTTGGCCCACGATCTGCGCCTCACCACCTCGCCCTACCGCTAGCCCGCCGTGCGTCCCCGCCGGCGTCCGCTACACTCGGAACGTGCCCCATGACATTGCCCTCCGTCGTTTCGCGGGCCCCGAGGCCCACCGCGGCCTGTCGCTGCGCATCGCGCACCTGACCGACCAGCACGTCGGCCGCATCACCCCGATGGAGGTGCAGCGCGCCGCGGTCGCCATGACCAACGCGGAAAAGCCCGACCTGGTGTGCCTGACCGGCGACTTCGTGGGCCACAACCTGCGCTACCTCGACGACCTCGAGGAGGTCATCCGCGGCTTCGACGCCCCGGTGGTGGCCACGCTCGGCAACCACGATCACTGGGCCGGCGCCGACGCCGTGCGCGCCACCCTGCGTCGTGGCGGCGCCGAGGTGCTCGACAACGCGCACACCATCATCACGCTCAAGCACCAGCGTCTGCAGGTGGTCGGCCTCGACGACGCCTTCACTGGCCAGGCCGATCGTGCGCGCGCCGTGCGCGGCCTGCGCGGCGATCTGCCGTCGCTCGGGCTGTCGCACATCGGCGAGGAGGCCGACGGTCTGTGGCGGCACGGCGTCGCCCTGGTGCTGGCCGGCCACACCCACGCCGGGCAGATCACCAGCCTGGGCCTCGGCGAGCTGCTGGTCGGCAAGCTCGCCGGCCACAAGTATGTGCACGGCCTGTATGGCTCGCGCTCGAATGCCACGCCCGCGACCGGCGCCCTCTATGTCGGCGCCGGCGTCGGTGCCACCGCCATCCCGTGGCGCACCGGCGACCGCGGCAAGCGCGAGGTCGCCATCTTCGAGCTGGGCCAGACCGCCGGCGCCTTCCCCGAGCACCACGACGAGCAGCCCGCCCTGGCCGGCCGGCGCCCGTCCGCGCGCATGCGCGCCTTCCGCGCCCGCTTCCGCCGCCCGGCCTGAACCTCTACACTGCCCGCACCGTGTCCGCCGCCGACCCCGCCGAAGCCCAGCCCGAGCGCCCGCGCGGTCGCCTCGAGGGCTGGCTCAAGCGCGCCTGGTGGCTGCACTCGTTCTTCGCGCTCGGCTTCGGCGTCTTCGTCATGCTGTTCGCGCGCAAGGGGCTGGCCTACGCCGACAAGCTGCTGATGGTGCTGCCCATCTCGTGGCTGCTCCTGTTCATCGCGCTGCGCTTCATCGTGGGGCCGGCCAACACCGCGCCCGACGAGCGGGTCGCCAAGCGCGGCCTGCGCGTGGTCACCAACTACATCATCAAGAACCTGTACCAGCAGATGTTCTTCTTCCTGGTCCCGCTGTACGCCGCCAGCGCGACCTGGTCGATGTCGTCACGCAACTTCTGGCTGCCGCCGCTCTTGCTGGTGTGCGCTGTGCTGTCCACGCTCGACGTGGTCTTCGATCACTTCATCATGGGTCGACGCCGGCTGGCCTCGGTGATGTACGGCATCTGCCTGTTCGGCGTGCTCAACCTGATGCTGCCCATGGTGCTGGGCCTACCCCACCTGCACGCGCTGCTGATCTCGGCCGGCGCCACCGCCCCCGCCATCGCGCTGTTGTCCTTCAACGTGCGCGAGGTGTTCTCGACCAAGGGGCTCGGCCTGACCCTGCTGGCGACCGCGCTCCTCACCACGGCGGCCTGGCTCGGTCGCGCCGCCATCCCGCCCGCGCCGCTGGCCCTGGTCGAGGGCGCCGTCGGCCACGGCACGCGCAGCTCCTACGAGGGCCTGCCCGGCAAGAAGCTGTTCATCCGCCAGAGCCAGCTCGACGGCCTGCGCTGCGGCACCCTGGTCAGCGAGCCTGGCGGCGTCAACGACGCCCTGGTCCACGTCTGGCGCCACCGCGGCGACGTGGTCTCCCGCGTCGTGGTCCACGAGGTCCCCGACGAGGATCCGACCACGGTCCTCTTGCGCTCGACCCCCGATCAGCTGCCGCAGCACCCCTCCGGCCGCTGGACATGCAGCGTCGAGACCGCCGACGGCCAGCTGGTCGGCGTCATCCCGTTCACCGTCGTGGGCGACGACCACGTGCCCAAGGAGCCCGTGCCACCGCCGCGGTGACCGACCTCGCTAGGTGTTCTTCCGGGGCTTGGGCTGGCGGGTCGGCGGGGTCTCGATGCGCTCACCCGGGGTGCGCGCCTCGAAGTGGAAGTGATCGTAGTGGCCGCGGTCGTTGCCCGGCGTCAGCAGCATGCGGTAGCCGCCGGTCGCGTTGGCGGTGTTCTCGATGTCGTGCAGCACGGTGTCGCCGCGGCGGTAGTCGCCCAGCACCACGTGGGTCTTCCCGTCCTTGGTGATGAACTGGTAGACGTCCATCGCCAGCCCCAGCGCGTGGCGGCTGAGCACGTTCATGCCGTCCACGTTGCGGTACTTGTAGATGGTCGAGAACACTACCTTCTCGACCCCGATCGCCGCCAGCGCGGGGCCACCCTTCTCGGCCCAGGCCTCCGCCATGTGGCAGTCCATCACGAAGGGCGGCTTGCGCCACAGCGGCACCAGCTCGACGCCGCCGAACTTCATGTCGGGGACCACGATGGGGGTGGCGATCTTTCGTTCGGCCTGGCCGACCTCCCACTTGACGCCCATCTCGGTCAGGTGCGCCTTGCAGCGATCACCCTCGGCGATCATCTCGTCCGAGGGCGGCCACACCCAGCCCGGCGGCATGTTGGGGCGCTTGCCCCACTTGCGCCCCTTCTTCTTGGAGGACTTGCTCGCCTTGCCCGACCCCTTGGCCGCCGCCTCTCCGCCCGCCGCGCCGAGAGCGAACATCGCGACGACCGCCACCAGCAGCCCGCGAAGCCGACCCAACCTGGACAGTACTTTGAGCTCAAACGACATGGCAGCAACCATAACCGATCAGGGCCGGATTGAGATGGTTTTGATCACGTCGGTGTAGGCAGAAGTGGTCGTCTGGAACCTGGGTTCCACGCGCAGCTCCACAGCTGGTGGAAATGCGCGGGGATCCAGCCGCGACAGCTCCGCCTCACACAGCATGGACCAGCTCCCAAACGTGCTGCGCCTTCCAGCTTCTTCCAGGCACGTTGCCAGCTCACCCCGCGCGAGCGCGTCGATCGGCGGCGTCTGCTCGCCCAGCCTGTCGCAGTAGCCATCGACGAAGCCCTGTACGTCGGTGACGTCGGGCGGTGGCCGCGGCACCTCGGCCGTGATCAGCGCATCGGCCAGCCCCTGGTACAGCTGCCCCGCGCGCGCAGTCGCGGCGATGGCCCACTCGCCCGCGCCCGGCACCTTCAGCACCGTGCGATACAGCTCGAGCGCGCGCACGATGGCGGCCTCGCGCTCGCCCTTCCAGAGCAGGAAGCGCGCCAGCGACTCGCGCTCCTTGCGCGGCCGGAAGTCGAGCCCCTCGGGGAACTCCACCGCCAGCGTCGCCTCGTAGGCGCGCTCGGCCAGCCCGAAGCGCGCCCGCGCCACCGCCACCCGCAGCGCCGCCTCGCGCCCCGCGCGCTCGACCGCGTCCATACCTGCGGCGCCCCCCGCGCCGCCACCCGCGCCCCCCGCGCCACCGCCACCCGCCAGCACCAGCTTGCCGTCGTCCCACAGCGCCAGCGCCGCGGTCCACGCCTTGGTCGCCGCCGCCTCGCCATCATCCTTGCGTCCGACCAGCGTGACCTTGGGCCGGGTGTCGGCCGCCCCGCAGCGCAGCCCCGCGTACCAGCCCTCCCGGCGCCGCGCCACCCGCCCGCCACCCGCCACCGTCGCGCGCCCGCGCACCACGCTGACACAGGCACCGTCGACCCCAGGCACCGGGCACGCCATGCGCCAGCGCGCGTCAGCCAGCTCGACCAGCGCGACCACGCGTCGATCCGCCCCGCCCGCCGCGGCATGCTCGGCCAGGTAGCGCTCCAGGTGCTTGACCAGCGCGGCGTCACCCGCCCGGCCACGGCGCCGGTGCACCGTGCGCAGCCCCCACATGACGTCGGCCGCCTCGGCTGGTGCGACCCGCGCGAACTTGCGCACGTAGCTCTCGCCGTCGCCCAGCGCCGCGCCGTCCTGCCCCATGCCGCGCCGGAAGAAGGCGGCATCACCCAGCGCGCGCTTGGCCGCGGCGCCATCCCGGGTGGCCGCCGCGAAGCGCTCGAAGTACTCCGCCGCCGACTGGAAGTAGCCCACGCGAGCATAGCGCGCCCCGACCCGGCGCAGCTCCTCGATCCCCGCCGCGCTGGTCGGCGCCACACGCACCAGGGTCTCGCCGAGGTTGATGGCGGCGCCCAGGCGGCCCCCGGTCTCGAAGCACGCCGTCGCCCCGGCCAGGATGTCGGGCAGCCGCGCGTCCCCCGGATAGCGCTCCGCGACCTCGCGATACAGCAGACCACAGCGCAGCGCCTCACCCGCCCGCGCCGCCGCCTCGGCGCGCCGGATCCCACTGGTGGCATCGGTCCTCTGCAGATCATCCGCCAGCGCTGCGTCCGCGGTCAGCTCGCGCACCCCCAGCATCCAGCGTGCCGCCGTCGCGACCTCGTCGATGCGCCCCAGCGCCAGCAGGCTGTCGACCCAGCCGCGCGCCGCCGCGACCGCGAACGGCGCCTTGCGCGCGCGCACCACCGCCTCGAACAGCGGCGCCGCCTCGGCAAAGTGGTGGTAGTCGAACAGCACCTCGGCCTTGGCCAGCCCGAGCCGCTCGCCCTCGCGCTGCGCCGCGCGCGGCACCACCTTCACATACAGATCGTACGCTCGCACCAGCGCCGCCAGGTCGCCGGGCAGCGCTGCCGCCGGGGCACCCTGCGCCAGCTGCGGCCGCGCCCGCCCGCCCAGCGCGCGCGCCCAGGCGTCCACGGCACCGAACGCCGCCTCCTCGATCACCGCCGGCGTGCCGCCCCCGCGTGCGACCTCCTCGTACATGCGCGCCGCCGCCGCCCAGCGCACCTGCTGCTGCGCCGGATCCCTCTCCTTCTCGGCCCGCAGCGCCACCAGATCGGCGGCATAGCCGCGCAGCTCGGCGACCTCGGCGACCTTGACCACCTCGCGGTCGGTCGCGAAGGCATCCAGCCACAGCCGGTACAGCTGCTCGACCAGCTCGATGCGCCCCGCCAGCACGATGTTCTGCTGCGCATCCACCGTCTCGGTGTGCCACAGCCGCGCCAGCTCCGAGGCCTCCGCGGCCGCGCTGCGCCGGCACTGCAGCCCCGCCGCCTTGCCCAGCGCCAGCTTGCCCGCGCGCACCGCCCGCGCCAGCGCGACCAGCCGCGTCAGCTCGCGCACGCGCGCCTCGTCCCCGGGCAGCGCCAGCTGGGCCCGGTGCACGCCGAGCTGCCACTCGCACAGCGCCGCGCTGGCCGGCTCCAGCTTCATCAGCTGGTGCCAGGTCCCGATGGCCTCGGCGAAGCGCCCGCGCTCGACATACAGCGCCGGCAGGTCGGCCAGCATCGCGCGCGCCGCCGCCTCGCGCCCCGGGCTGGCGCGCCTGAACAGCGCCAGGGCCCGGTCGGCTCGCCCCAGCTCGGCATACACCCGCACCACGTCGCGCCGCGCGGTGCGCTCCAGCAGCCCGAGCTTGGGGTCGCTGGCCGCCGCCGCCACGACCTCGAGCAGCCCGCCCAGCGCGGCCTCCTGGCGGCTCAGGTTGTACAGCGTCCAGGCCCGCTTGTAGCGCGCATAGACCACCACGCGGGCCTTGCCCAGCTTGATGACCCGGTCATACCCGGTCAGCGCGTCATCGAGCTGCCCGTCCAGGAAGGCCGCGTCCGCGAAGGCCAGATAGGCATCCGGCACATAGCGCGAGCCCGGATGGTCCTGCACCAACATCTTGAAGACCTCGAGCGCCCCCGCCGCGCGCCCGGCCTTGCCCAGCATGTGGCCGAGCGCGAACAGCACCGCGTCGCGCTGCGCGAAACTCTTCCACGCCGGTCGCGTGATCACCTCGGCATAGGCCGCCACCGCCTCGTCGAGCCAGCGCTTGGCCGCCGCCACATGGCCCGCGCGCTCGGCCACCGGCGCGTCGCCCCCGCGCAGCCGGTGAAACTGCGCCCGCCGCGCCAGCAGATCGCCCAGCTGGTACCACAGCTCCGCCTTGCCGGGGCTGTCGTCCGGCGTGGCCGCCAGCAGCGCGCGGTACTTGGCGACCTGGGCCTCGCGGACATCCTGACGCGCGGCCTCCTCGGCCAGCACATCGTCCGCGCTGACCCCGGGGGCCGCCGGCTTCACGGTCGGCGCCGCCCGCGCGACACCGCCAGCCACCAGCAAGGCAAAGCACAGCCCACCCACCCGGCCCGCACCGGGTGTTCGCAAAGCTCTGGCCCAGGCCATCGCGACCTCCGAGCGCGCCGCGCGCCCTCGGTGTGCAACGCACGCGCAGTCGGGAAGATCTGCGCGCCCCCCGCGTACGCGGCCGCGGGCTCTCGCGGCGCGCGCTACGGCTCGTACGACAGGCTCTGGCGCAGCGCCTTCTCGGCCTCGGCCACGGTGATGCCGCGGCGCCCCGCATAGTCGGCGACCTGGTCGCGATCGATGCGCCCCAGCATGAAGTAGCGCGCCTCGGGGTGGCCGAGGTACAGCCCGCTCACGCTGGCCGCCGGCAGCATGGCGAACGACTCCGACAGCTCCATGCCGATGGCGCGCGCGCCCAGCAGGTCGAACAGCGCCGGCTTCTCGCTGTGGTCCGGGCAGGCCGGATAGCCGAACGCCGGCCGGATGCCGCGGAACCTCTCGTCCACCAGCGCCTCGTGATCGAGCGCCTCCCCTGGCGCATACCACTCGCGCCGCGCGCGCTGGTGCAGGAGCTCCGCCAGCGCCTCGGCCAGCCGGTCGGCCAGCGCCTTGGCCAGGATGGCCTGGTAGTCGTCATGGTCGCGCTCGAACTCGGCGACCACGGCGTCCAGCCCGAGCCCCGCGGTGACCGCGAAGGCGCCCACGTAGTCGGGCACCCCGCCGCGCGGCGCCACGAAGTCGCTGAGGCCGAGGTGCGGCTTGTCATCCGGTTTGACCGCCTGCTGGCGCAGGAAGTGGAAGCGCAGGCGCTCCGCCACCCGCGCCTCGTCCTCGAACAGCACGATGTCGTCGCCGTCCGCCGCCGCCGGCCAGAAGCCATACACCGCGCTGGCCCGCAGCCGTCCGCCGCTGACCAGCTTGTCGAGCAGCGCGCGCCCCGCCGCATACAGCTCGCGCGCCGCCGCGCCCTGCTCGGGGTGCTCCAGGATCGCCGGGAACTTGCCGCGCAGCTCCCACGCCGTGAAGAAGAAGGTCCAGTCGAGGTACGGGACGACCTCGGCCAGCGCGATCCCGGTCCACTCGCGCCGCCCGATGAACTGCGGCCGCACGCAGCTGTCGGCCGTGAACTCCAGCCGCGCCCGGTGGGCGCGCGCGATCTCCAGCGGCAGCATCGGCTTCTTCAGCTTGTGCGCGTGCAGCTCGCGCAGCCGCGCCTGCTCCTCGCGGTTCTTGACGTCGGTCTCGGCGCGCCGCACCGGATCGATGAGGCCCGCCACCGCGCCCACCGCGCGCGAGGCATCCAGCACGTGCACCGTGGTGCCCGGGTACGCCGGCGCCACCTTGACCGCGGTGTGCTGCCGGCTGGTGGTCGCGCCGCCGATCAG
>JADYYK010000018.1 GCA_020853705.1 Deltaproteobacteria bacterium | reverse complement strand
GGCGCCGGCTCGAACTCGCGCCCATCGGGCCGCCAGAACCGCGCGCGGTCCCCGACCTCCATCCTCCAGCCGCCCTCGTGCACCAGCACATGGTGCGTCCGACACAGCGAGTACACGTTCCCCAGCACGGTCTGGCCGCCATCGGCCCAGTGCTCCACATGATGGCCATCCACGATCTGGTTCAGGCAGCCGGGAAACACGCAGTGGCCCTGGTCGCGCGCCGCCACCGCGCGCTGCAGCGCCCTCGAGATGCGTCGCTTCCTGCGGCCGGCGTCCACCACGCGGCCATCCTCCCCGTGCTTGATCTCCACCGTCGAGGCGTCGCAGGCCATGCGCCGGCAGGTTTCAGCTGAAACGCTCGGGCCGTCGTCGAGCTGGCAGCCGCCGTCCTCACTCTTGTCCTTCAGCACCTCCTCATCCACATGCACCACCACCAGCGTGCGGTCGCCGCCCGCCCGCGCCTCGCCGCCGAGCGACCGCTCCGCCACCCGCAGCAGCTGCGCCGCCCGATCACACGGCGCCTTGGCCTTGAAGGCCTCCGACCGAGCGACCTCCATCGCCTTCAGGAGCAGCGCGCCCTCCTCGGCCGAGAGCCGCCCCTGCAGCACCAGCATGCCGTCGTCGTCATGCCAGCACTGCACGTAGCGCTTGGCGGCCACGCGCGCGGCCTCATCCATGTCGTTGAGCCCGACGCGGCGCACGCCGCGCACCACGCGCTCCAGCTGGGAGGTCGACCCGCCCTGCGCCATCGAGACCAGCTGGGCTTCGTTGCCCTGGTTCGCGACGCGGGTGATCGCGCGCGCCTTCGAGTAGCTGATCTCGCCGCGCCCCAGCGCCCCGCGGACCAGCGGCAGCTCGCGGAGCGCCCGCGCCACGCGCACATGTTCACGCGCCGACGGCAGGCGCAGTCCGGTGCGCCAGTGCAGCCAGTGCGCCAGCGACACGAAGCCCTCGCTCAAGGTCCCGCGTCGGTCCAGTTCGCCCAGGCAGTCCAGCATCCGCGCCGTCGCGACCGCGATGCGCGTCGAGATCGACGCGATCTCGTCCTCGAGTTGATCCACCGTCCACACGTCCAGCGTCTCCATGCTTCGCCAGTACCACGCCGGTCTGACACGACCTGCGGCCCCGCTTGGGCCCGGGCCATCGACGCCGGGCAGATCCCAGCGCGACGACGCCGGCGACGGCAGCTATCGACCCAACGAGACAAGGTGCCCGTCGCGGCAGGGGACACGTTTCAGCTGAAGCGCATCCGCAACGCGAGCGCACTGATCGGGTCTGGGGATCGGTGCACTGGCCAGCTACTCGCGCACGAGTTCGATGAGCCACTCCTGCCCGGCGCGTGACGCCACCGAGTCGGGCGCCTTCTCGACGCCAGCGACCGCGAACCCGGCCGCGACAAACAGCTGCTCGACCTCGTCGCGGGTGACCGAGAACGGCGGCCCGCCTGCGCGCCCGTGCTGCCAGAACAGACCCACCAGCCGCCCACCGGGCACCAGCACCGCCTGCATCACGCGGGCATACTCGGCGCGCCGCTCGGGTGCGATGGCACAGAAGCAGGTGTGCTCCAGCGCCAGGTCATAGCGCTCGGGCGCCGCCGCCAGCGTGAACACATCGGCCTGGCGAAACTCGATCCGGCTGCCCGCCGCCGCCCCCGCCCCCGCCGCCCCCGCCCCCGCCGCCCCCGCTCCCGCCGCCGCCTCGGTCCCGTCCGCGGTCAGCGCCCGCGCCGCCTCGATCGCCTCAGGCGCAAAGTCGACCCCGACCACGACCTCCGCCGCGACCGCCTGCGCCAGCATGCGCACCTCGTGACCACGACCGCACCCGACCACCAGCGCCCGCGCGCGCCGCGCGGGATGCGCCGCCACCCAGCGCGCCAGCGGCGGTGCCGCCCGCCCCAGCTCCCAGCCGTCGCGCCCGGTCTGCCAGATCATGCTCCAGAACGCCGGGTCGCTCGGCGTCGCCGGCTCGTCCGCCGCGCGCGACGGCAGCAGCTCATTGAGGATGGCGCGCGCGACCTCGCGCACCTCGGCCTCCAGCGCCACGAAGCGCGCCCCGTCGGCGCGCACGCCGGGCACGCTGGCTCGCACCACCCGGTCGCCCACATCGATAGACAGCGCGTCCGCCCCGGCGGCCAGCGCCACGCGCAGCGGCTCGGCGGCCGCCAGCACGCGCGCCGCCGCCGCACCCTCGAGGTCGCGGCCGCGCTCACCACCGGCATCTACCACCACCGCGCGCACGTGGCCGGCAGCCCAGCGCAGCTTGCAACTACGCAGATCCATCGCGTGCCTCCCCCGTCAGACCGGCTTGCCCAGCGCCGCCGCCAGGGTCTCACGCAGGTAGCGCACCGCCAGCGCCAGGGTGCGCTCGGCGCCACCTGGGGTGCGCGCGATGGGCGGCGCGACCTCCATGACATCGCCGCCGATGAGGCCGAACTCGCGCCCGAGTCGATGGATCGCCGCGGCCACGAAGTCGGGCGTCAGGCCATCGGGCTCCGGTGTGCCGGTGGCGTCGGCCCACGCCGCGTCGGTGCCGTCGATGTCGTTGGAGAAGTAGACTCCGGTGCAGCCGACCGCGCGCAGGTGCGCCACCATGTCGTCGAGCACCCCCTCGGGGCGCCGTCGGCACTCCTCGGCCCAGAACTGGCGCACCCCCATGGCCTCCCAGTGGCCGCGCTCGTGGCGCGTGGCCCGGATGCCGAGCTGCACCAGGCGGCCCCCCCCGCCCAGCAGCTGGTTGGCGTGGAATGACCAGGTCGCGAAGCACATGCGCACTCCGAGCCGCTCCGGCAACAGATCGGTGTGCGCATCGGACTGCACCACGCACCATCGCTGGCTCCCCGGCGGGCGCGCCCTCGCCAGCGCGGCCATCGCCGGCCAGGTGCACGAGTGATCGCCGCCGAGCAGGATCGGTCGCACCCCGTGGCTGAGCCCCAGCACCAGCTCGAGCGCGCGCTCCGCGATCGACAGCGGTGACACCGGCAGCGCGATGGCCTCGGGTACGTCGGGGTACAGGGCGCGCCGGCTGGCCGCCAGCTGCGCCGCCGACAGCATGTCGTCGCCGAGCAGCTGCGGCACCACGAAGACATCGCCGATGTCGACCACGCCGGCGTCGGCCGCGCGGGCTGGCCAGTCGGGCACCTCGGCCAGCAGTGCGCTGCGGATCGCCTGCGGCCCCAGGTTGGCGCCGCGCAGGAAGCCGGCGCCGACATCCGACGGGATGCCCAGGATGATCGCGCGCGCGTGGCTGATGCGGCCCAGCGCCTCGCGCCAGCGGGCGTCGACGTCGGCCGCGCTGGCGGCGCCGTACAGCCGCTGCTGCAGCGCCTGCTGCTCGCTCAGCCCGGTCGACACCAGGTACAGCCCGCCCGCCGCGGGCCGCAGCAACCTGCCCAGCTCTTCCAGCGCTTCCACGGCGCAGAGGGTATCATCGTCGTCATGCGCTGGCCGCTCGCGATCATCTGCTGCGCCACCCTGGCCGGCTGCGGCGGCAGCGGCGGCGACGGCCCCGACGCCAGCACCTCCGCCAGCGACGCCAGCACCTCCGCCAGCGACGCCAGCACCTCCGCCAGCGACGGCAGCACCTCCGCCAGCGACGGCGCCACCTCCAGCGCGCGCGGCTTCCCGACCGGCTCGCCCTGGGTGTCCTTCTACGGCACCGCGCAGCAGATGGGCGACCTGGCCCGCGTGGCCGCCACCTTCCGCGTCATCAACATCGACGCCGACCCCGGCGCCGGCAACTTCACCCCGGCGCAGATTACCCAGCTGCGCGCCGGCGGCACAAATCGCGTCATCAGCTACTTCAACCTGGGCAGCTGCGAGAACTACCGCAGCTACTGGAGCAGCGCCCCCGCCGGTCTGCGCTCGTGCAGCGCCAACACCGCGGCGCAGCGCGGCGCCTATGACGGTTACCCCGACGAGGTGTGGATGAACGTCGGCGACGCCGACTACCAGCGCTTGCTGCTGGAGCACGTCGCGCCGCGGCTGGTCGCGCAGGGCATCGACGGCTTCTTCTTCGACAACCTCGAGATCGTCGAGCACGGCACCTCGACCACGAACGGCCCCTGCGACGCCGCCTGCGCCCAGGGCGGCCTCGATCTCATCCGCAGGCTCCGCGAGAAGTACCCCGATCTGCTGTTCGTGATGCAGAACGCCACCGGCGCCTTCACGCGTCAGGGCCGCACCGGCGGGGTGGCCTACCCCGCGCTGCTCGACGGCGTCTCGCACGAGGAGGTCTACGCGCCCAGCCCCGACACCGACGCCGAGGCCGAGCTCGTGGCCTGGGGCGCCCTCGGCCTGCGCCCGGGTGGGCGCGCCTTCTGGATCGCGACCGAGGACTATGTCGGCAGCTGCGGCGCCTCCAGCGCGGCGCGCGCGGTCTATGACAAGAGCCGCGCGCGTGGCTTCCAGCCCTACGCGACCGACGCCAGCGGCGGCCAGCTCACCGTGTGCTACTGGCCGTTCTGATGCGCCGCCTGGCGACCAGCCCCGGTGCGAGCCTCCTCGTCCTCGCCCTCGCCGTCTGCGCCCTCGTGGTCACCAGCGCGGGCTGCCGCGGCCGCAAGCGCACCCAGGTCGCGCCGCCCGCAGGGCAGGGCGAGCTGACCACGGCACTCGCCAGCCTCGAGCAGTCGCTGACCGCCGCCGTGGCCGCCCGCCGCATCCAGCGCTGCTCCCGGCCACCCGCGCCGACCAGCCCCAGCGCACCCGCGACGGCCACCGACGCCAGCATCTTCAACCGCGCCATGGTCGCGCTGACCCAGCCGACCGGCGCGCTCGCCGAGTGCAGCGCCGCGGTCAGCGCCGCCAAGGACAGCCTCAAGGCCTCGCTGTCCGACTGTCCTCCCGGTGCCAGCGGCCCGTGTCCGGGGCGCGCCCTCGACGATCCGGCCTCGCTCAGCGCCAGCGTGGCCACCATCGAGCTGGCGTGCGGCGCCCTGCGAGGCCAGCTCGCCGCCGCGGCGCACCCCGCCGACGAGGTCTGCTCGCCGTTCCGGCCCGGGCTCGACCGGGCGCCCGATCCGACCGCCTTCCTGTATCTGTCGCGCGCCGCCACCGTGCTGGCCCGCGCCGACGCCCGCAACGGTCAGGCCGTGCGCGGGCTCGACCTGCTCCTCGACACGCTCGCGACCGGGCAGGAGCTCGGCCGCGGCGGGGTCGGCCTCTCGCTCGCCCTCGCGGGCAGCGGCGCCGCCGGCTTCGTGGCCCCGACCGCCGAGCTCATCCTGCAGACCTCTCCCCCCACCCCCGCGGCCCTGCCCGCGCTGGCCGCGCGCCTCGATCACCTGCTCGCCGCCGAGCCGCCCCTGGCCGAGCACCTCGCCGCCGACGCCTTCGAGACCCAGGCCATGTTCGGCCCCAGCCCGGGCGCCGCCGCGCCGCCCCCCTCGCGCGAGGACGCCATCGCTCGCCTGGCCGCCGACGCCCAGTCGCGCACCGCCCTCGAGCGCTGCCCGGCCGCCGCCCCGCTCGCCACCTGCATCCGCGGCCTCGCCGAGCCCGGCCTGTCCACCGTCACCCTGGCGGCCTATCCCGCCGCGCTGCGCCCCGAGCTCGAGGCCCACCTCGCCGACGAGCTGGCGCCGCCCGCCGCCGGCTATGCCCGCCGCTACGGCCTGCGCCTCGCCCTGCTGACCGGCCTGCGCGTGCACGTCGAGCTGCTCCGGCTCGCCCCCCGCGGCTGCCCCGCGGTCGACGTCTTCTCGACCGCGCCGCTGTCCACCCTGCTGGCCCCCGCCGGCCTCGGCGACCGGCTCACCGTCAAGCAGGTCGCCGAGGGGATCTTCGAGCTCTACGCTCCCGCCTTCCTGTCCGACGACGGCGTGCCGCGCCAGGTCGCGCGCATCGACGCCGGCTGCGATCGCCCGGGCTGACCTGGGCCAGCCCGGCCAGCCCGGCTAGCCCTCCCACTCGGTGTGGAAGGTGCCTTCCTTGTCGATGCGCTGGTAGGTGTGCGCCCCGAAGAAGTCGCGCTGCGCCTGCAGCAGGTTCGCCGGCAGCCGCTCGCGCCGGTAGCCGTCGAAGTACGAGATCGACGCCGTCATGGTCGGCAGCGGGATGCCGGCCTGCACCGCCGCCGAGACCACGCGGCGCCAGCCCGGCTGACGCTCGCCCAGCTCGCCCGCGAAGTCGGCGTCGATGAGCAGGTTGGCCAGGCCCGGATCACGCTGGAACGCCGCGGTGATGCGGCTCAGGAACTGCGCCCGGATGATGCAGCCGCCCTTCCAGATGCGCGCGATGCGCCCCAGCTCCAGCCCCCACTTGTAGGCGTTCGACGCCGCCCTGAGCAGGTTCATGCCCTGCGCATAGCTGCACACCTTCGACGCATACAGCGCGTGGCGCACATCCTCGATGAGGCGCGCCTTGTCGACCGCGGGCGCCATGGTGACCCCGGGCAGCAGCTTCGACGCCGCCACCCGCTCGGCCTTCTGCGCCGACAGCATGCGCGCCTCGACCGAGCTCGCGATGGTCGGGATGGGCGCCCCCAGCTCGCTGGCCTGCTGCACCGTCCACTTGCCGGTGCCCTTCATGCCGGTGGCGTCCAGGATGACGTCGACCAGCTCCTTGCCGGTGTCGGGATCCTTCTTGGTGAAGATCTTGGCCGTGATCTCGATGAGGAACGACTGCAGCTCGCCTTCATTCCACCTGGCGAACGTCTGCGCCAGCTCGGCGTTGCTGAGGCCGCCCAGCGTCTTCAGCACGTCGTAGGCCTCGGCGATGAGCTGCATGTCGCCGTACTCGATGCCGTTGTGCACCATCTTGACGTAGTGCCCGGCGCCGCCCGGCCCCATGTAGTCGACGCAGGGGCCGTCATCGACCTGGGCCGCGATCCGCGTCAGCACCGGGGCCAGGTCGTCATACGCGCTGCGCTGTCCGCCCGGCATCATCGACGGCCCCTTGCGCGCGCCCTCCTCGCCGCCGCTGACGCCCATGCCGACGAAGCGCAGCCCGGCCGCCTCCAGCTCCCTGGCGCGCCGCTCGGTGTTGGTGAAAAACTCGTTGCCGCCGTCGACCAGCAGATCGCCGGCCTCGAGGTGCGGGCGCAGCGCCGCGATGGTGTCATCGACCGGCTGGCCGGCCTTGACCATCATGATGATGCGTCGCGGCTTCTCCAGCGCGGCGCACAGCTCGGCTGGGCTGTGCGCGCCCACGATCTGCTTGCCCGGATTGGCCGCGACGAACTTGTCGACCTTGTCGGGGGTGCGGTTCCACACCGCGATGGGGAAGCCCTTCTCCTCGATGTTGAGCGCCAGGTTCTCACCCATCACCGCCAGCCCGACCAGCCCGATCTTCTGCTTGGACATCGCTGTTCTCCCTCGCTATGCCATCCGGCCCGCGGCGACGCTGGCGCCGAGCAGCCCTGACTCCGTGTTGGTCACCACCCACACCGGCACCCCCGCAAGCAACTCGCGATGGCGCCCCTTGGCCAGAAACCCGCGCGAGAACGCCCCCGCGCGCAGCGTGGCCAGGATGCGCGGCGCGATCCCGCCGCACAGGTACACGCCGCCCAGCGCCAGCACCGCCAGCGCCAGGTTGCTGGCCTCCTGCCCGTAGATCTCGCAGAACAGGTCGAGCGCCTCGGCGCACAGTGGATCCTCGGCCAGCGACCGCGTCACCACCGCCGCCGGATCGTCGACCTTCATGCGCTCGCGCGTCGTCGCCAGCTCGCGCCCCGGCTCGCGGCTGACCAGGAACTGGTAGCAGCTGGCGAGGCCGGCTCCCGACAGCACGCGCTCGTACGAGACATGGCCGAACTTCGCGGCCAGCCAGCGCCACAGCTCGACCTGGCGCTCGGTCGTCGGCGCGAAGTCGGTGTGGCCGCCCTCCGACGGCACCACCTCGTAGCGCCCGTGCGCGCTGACCAGGAAGGCCTGGCCGAGGCCCGTCCCGGCGCCCAGGATCGCCTTGGCCGCGCCCGGCGTCACGCTGCCCTCGCGCAGCGGCGCCAGCGCCGTCTCGGGCAGCTCGAGCACCGCCAGCGCCTGGGCGTAGAAGTCGTTGATCAGGACAACGCGCTCGAGGCCGAAGCCGCGCGCCAGCTCGTCGGCCTCGATGGCCCAGGGCAGGTTGGTCACCCGCGCCCGCTTGCCGTCGGGCGACACCGCGCCGGCGACCGCGAAGCAGGCCGCGCGCGGCCGCGGCCGGGTCTCGCCCAGATACTCGTGCAGCACCGAGTCGAAGGTCGCGTGCGCCCCGCTGGGCAGCCGGGTGCTGTCGCCCAGCTTGCCGGCGTCGTCACGCTGCGCCAGCAGACACTTGGTGCCGCCGATGTCACCGACCAGGATCATCGCGCCGCCTCCGTGGTGGCCGCCGCGGCCACGTCCATGAACAGCCGCGCCGTCGCGGCGCCGCGCGCGACCAGCGCCCCCGGCAGCTGCGACGCCGGATCCCCCAGCGCCCGCGCCGCCGCCGCCTTGTCGGCGCCCGCCAGCACGAACCAGACCTCGCGCGCCGCCAGCAGCGCCGGCAGCGTCAGCGTCAGCCGCCGCGGCGGGGGCTTGGGCGAATCGCTCACCACCGCGACCCGGCGCACCCGCTCGCCCAGCAGCGCGTGCCCGGGGAACAGCGAGCACACGTGACAGTCGGGCCCCACCCCCAGCAGCACCACATCGATCTCCGGCAGCTCCGCCTCATGGGCCCGCGCCGCCGCCTCCAGATCGTCGGCCTCGCCGCGCATGCGCCGCACCTGCGCCTCGGGCACCCGCGCCGGCCCCAGCAGGGTCTCGCGCGCCAGCCGGTAGTTCGAGTCGGTGTGCTCGGGCGCCACCGCGCGCTCGTCGCCGAACAGCAGCGTGACCCGCCCCCAGTCCAGCCCCGCCCGCACCAGCCCGGGATGCACCAGCCTGGCCGCCGAGCCCCCGGTCAACGCCCACACCTGCGGGCCGGCCGCCGCCGCCACCGTCAGCCGCGCCGCCACGACGTCGCCGACCGCCGCCGGCGTCGCCTCCACCACGCGCTCGACGATCATGCCTCCAGCTCCGCGGCGCGCGCCATCGCCTGCACATACAGCGGATCCAGCCCGCGCGCCCCCAGCGCCGCCACCAGCAGCTCGGCGTCGGGCCGCGGCTCGCACATCACCACCCGCGTCGGCAGCCCATCCATCTCGATGCGCACGGTGCCCGCCGCCTCGCCCTCCACGTCCACCACCCGGCAGGTCGGCCCCTGGTCACACTCGATGACGATCTCCCAGATGCCATCGCGCCCCGCCGCCACGTCGCGCACCTCGAGCCCGAGCTCGACCTCGCCCGCCGCCCGCCTGGCCCGCCACTCCCGGCGCCCCGCTCCCGCGCCCGCGGGCGCCTCCGCGCTGGCCGCCACCTCATCTGGCCCGGCCCGCCGCGCCTCACCCCAGCCCAGCCGCGTCGCCAGCCAGCCCAGCAGGAGCTCCCCGGTCGCCACCCCGCGCGGCGACACCACCACCGCCGCCCGCTTGACCCTGAGCAGGCCCTCGGGCCCCACCGGCGGATCGAAGCAGCTGGCCAGCAGCACCCGGAACGCCGACAGCCGCAGCCAGCCCAGATCCGTCACCTGCAGGAGCCCCGCCGCCCCCAGCAGCGTGCGCCAGCTGCCGGCGCGCCAGCCCAGGGGCCGGCCGCCCGCGGGCGCCGCGGCATCATCACTGTCGATGACCAGCCGCTGCGCCACCTCGGTCAGCGCCGCCAGCGCGCGGGCATCATCGACACCCGGCGCCGGCCCCAGCCACAGCGCCGCCGTCGGCACGTCGGGCACCAGCAGCGCCCGCACCAGCGCTGGCACCCGCGCCCTGCCGCCCGCGCGCGCCGCGATCGTGATCTCCTCCGAACACAGGAGCTTGCCGCCGCCGGGCGCGACCTGGCAGTTGGCCGAGATCCACGCCTCGAGGTCGCGCTCGGCGGCCTCGGCGCGCATGTCCAGCACCAGCGAGCGCGCCGGCACCGCCGCCGCGATGGCATCGACCAGCCCCTTGCCGACCGCCAGCTCGGCCTCGCCACGCGCATGCAGCACCAGGTTCCAGAGGCACGCCCGGGTGACCCCGCGCTCGCCGCTGGCCGACTCGCGCCACAGCGCCGCCAGATCCCGCTCGATGGCCGCGACGTCGACCCCGATGGCCTCGCCGTGCGTGAAGTGCTCGACCAAGGCGTCGGCCCCGCTCACGGCCGTCTCCAGCTGCGCCCGTCGCGCAGCAGCAGCGCCTCGGCCTCCGCGGGCCCCCAGGTGCCGGCCTCGTAGCGCGCCACGTCGGTCCCCGCCGCCCTCCAGCGCTGGTGGATCTTCGAGATCCAGGTCCACGACGCCTCGACCTCGTCGCCACGCGTGAACAGCGAGGCGTCGCCCAGCATGCAGTCGAGCAGCAGCCGCTCGTAGGCCTCCGGCGGCTCGGTCCCGAACGAGGTGCCGTACCTGAACTCCATGTTGACCGGGTGGATCGCGGTGGTCGGCCCGGGCAGCTTGGAGCCGAAGTTCAGGCTGATGCCCTCATCGGGCTGGATGCGGATGGCCAGCACGTTGGCGCGGCTGCCCACCGCCGCCGCCGCCGCGCCGAACAGCCGGAGCGGCGCCTCCTTGAACACCAGCGCGACCTCCGTCACCTTCTTCGGCATCGCCTTGGCCGAGCGCAGATAGAACGGCACCCCGGCCCAGCGCCAGCTGTCGATCCAGAACTTCAGCGCCACATAGGTCTCGGTCTTCGAGTCCGGCGCCACCTTGGGCTCGTTGCGATAGCCGCCCAGCGCCTTGCCGCCCACCGAGCCCGCGGTGTACTGCCCGCGCACCACGTCGCGCTCCAGCGCGGCGTCGTCCATCACCCGCAGCGCCTTGACGACCTTGACCTTCTCGTCGCGCAGATCGTTGGCGCCCATGGTCACCGGCGTCTCCATCGCGGTCAGCGACACGATCTGCATCAGGTGGTTCTGCACCATGTCGCGCAGGATCCCGGCCGACTCGAAGTAGTCGCCGCGGCCCTCGATGCCGATGGCCTCGGCGCCCGTGATCTGCACGTGGTCGACGAAGCGGTTGTTCCACAGCGGCTCGAAGATGGCGTTGGCGAAGCGGAACGCCATCAGGTTCTGCACCGTCTCCTTACCCAGGTAGTGATCGATGCGGTAGATCTGGCGCTCGTCGGCGACCTCCAGCACCTGGCGATTGAGCACCCGCGCGCTCTCCAGGTCGGTGCCGAACGGCTTCTCCACGATGATGCGCGTGAACGGCCGGGTGCCCGCGCCGCCCCGCACCACCAGCCCGGCCGCGCCCAGGTTGCGCAGGATGACCGGGAAGTCCCCCGGCGGCGTCGACAGGTAGAACACCCGGTTGCCGGGCACCCCGCGCGCGGCGTCGATCTCGGCCAGGCGCGCCGCCAGGGCGCGGTAGCTCTCGGGATCGTCGAAGGTGCCCTGGTGATAGAAGATCCCCTGCGCGAAGCTCGCCCACAGCGCCTCGTCTCCGGCGACGGGCCGCCGGCGCGCGAACTTCTCCACGCCCTCGCGCATCGCGGCGCGGAAGCCGTCGTCGCCGATGGGCCGCCGCGCGAACCCCAGCACGGTCAGCCCCGGTGGCACCAGCCGCTCGCGCGCCAGGCTGTACAGCGCGGGCACCAGCTTGCGCTTGGTCAGATCGCCCGAGGCGCCAAAGATGACGACGGTGCACGGCTCGGGGATGCGCTCCTCGACCAGCCCCACGCGCAGCGGATTTTCGCTCACCGGTTTGCCTCCCCCTGGACCAGATCGACCCGGAAGTCAGTGCCTTCCCAGCGCTGCGACTCGGGCCAGTAGAACGTGAACTGCACCGGCGCCCGCGCGTCGTTCGCGGTCGGCACGTCGGCGTACCAGAAGCCGAGCTTGGTCCCGGTGGCGCGGGTCTCCTCCTGGGTGGCCCAGCCGTCGCCGCTCCAGCGCAGCACGAACGGCGCCTCGGCCTCGATGCGCAGGGTGCAGCCGGCCGCCGCGCGCGCGATGCGCCGCGAGAACTTCCACACCTCGAGGTCGCGCCGTCCGTGCCGCCCCAGGTAGCGCGCCGCCACCGGCGCCACCAGGTCGAACACCTTGCCGTCGCGCCGCGAGCGCAGCAGCTTGATGTACTCGGCGTGGGCCCACATCAAGGGCATCGCGGCCCCGGTCGGCTTGCCGCGCACCAGGTGGCGCCGCGGTACGTCGTCCTCGTCCCAGACCTGCTCCGGCAAGAGGCCGACCTGGTTGGCGAAGCCCTCCAGCGCGCGCAGGTACGTCGTCACGTCGCGCCCGGCCGCGAACTCGTAGTGCCCGCGCTCGCCGGTCAAGAGCGGCCACGGCCGCCCCACGCCGTGGCCCTTGAACGGATCGCCGGTGCGGGTCTCGCCGTAGCCGTCATGGTTGTAGCGTCGCCACACCGGCCCCACCGGGGTCTCCACCCGCAGCACCGCGTCGATCACGCGCAGGCTGTCCTCGACGATGGGATCGCGCGGGCGCCGGATGCCGTAGCGCACCAGCTCCAGGAAGCCGGCGTCGACCACGTCGCGCGCGGGGAACTCGTGCGGCTCGTCGGGGGCGCGGTTGCGCACCGGCAGGATGCCGGCGTCGGGATCCTCGTCGGTGACCGGCCGCGACAGATCGACCGGCTGGATGCGGATGTAGTGGCGCGGGTGGCCGGGCAGCAGCGAGCCCTGCGTGGTCACCGTCCAGGCCTCGACGTGCGACTCCAGGAAGTCGGCGTGATCCAGCAGCAGGCCCGCGGTCGCGATGTCGCCCCGGGCGCGCGCGAACTCGCTGGCGCACACCATGCCGGCGATGTTCGACGCCAGCGTCGACGGCGAGTAGCCGCTGTTCTCCTCCCAGCGCTCCTGCTGCGTGAACGGCCCGGTGCGGATGACATAGCCGGCCGCCGCCAGCACCATGGGGTAGGGATCGAAGTTGCCCAGCGCGTCGAGCTGCCACAGGCGCCACGCCAGCACGATGGGGAACGACACCTCGTCGAGCTGGATGCCGTGCCAGTACGGCCGGCCGTCGATCCAGACGTTCTGGTAGAAGCCGCCATCGGGCCGCTGCGTGCAGGCCAGGTAGATCAGCGAACGCAGCGGCGTGGTCACGTCGCCCGACGCCAGCAGGCCGCCCGAGGAGTTACACATGTCGCGCGTCCACACCAGGTGGTAGCCGCCGATGTCCTCGTCGCCCTTGGCGTCGCCCCAGGGGATGGCGGCCGACGCGATCAGCGCGCCCGAGTAGGTCTTGTCCTCGTGCGCCAGCAGCAGCGCGTGGCTGGAGCGATACAGCACGCCGCCGTCGAACGACTGCTCCTCCAGCGGCAGGATCCCGGTCGCGGCGCGCTGCCACTGCCGGATGAAGCGCGGCCGGTGGTCGACCTTGTAGCGGTTGCCCAGCGACTGGAACAGGGTGGCGCCGGCGCGGTGCTCGCTGTCGCCGAAGGCCAGCCCCAGGGTGAAGGTCCGCCGGGTGGCGATGTCGATCTCGCCGCACAGCGCGATGTTGCCGTTCTCGGCGCGCGCGAACTCCCACTCCATGCGCTTGTGCGCCATCACGTCCTGCCAGCCGTCGGAGTGGCCCACGAAGCCGACCGAGCGCTTGAGGAAGCGCGCGTTGACGCCGACCGCCATCCAGGTCTTGCTGCCCTTGGCGCTCAGCACCTCGCGTCCCGCGTAGGACGTCACGAAGCCGCTGTCCATGCCGCCGTCGCCGTCGAGGTGCGGCGCCACCAGCACGAACAGGCGCAGCCGGCGCAGGAAGTCCTCGTCGTCACCCTCGAGGTGGACGCGACACAGCACCACCGCCGAGTGCGGGTCGGCGATGATCTCCTTGACGATGCGGTAGCGCCCGGCGGGGTCGCGGTTGGTGATGACGAAGCCCAGCGCGTCGGGGTGCAGCTTCTCGAGGCGGGTCTCGAGGTGGCGCTTCTCGTCGTGGACGAAGCTCTCGCCGTCGCTGATGAGGAAGCCGAAGTCGCGCACCTGCGGCTTGTCGATGGTCGGGTGATAGATCTCGGTCACCACGCCGCTCGCGATGGTGTACCAGACGTCGCTGCCCGCGCTGTACGCGGTGCCCACGGCGTCCTTGGCGCCGTGGGTCCAGCGCGGCTCGATTCCGGGCGCGCCGAAGGCCGGCCCACCCCGCTCGTACACGGCCATCAGGGACCTCCGGCCGCGACGTTAACACGGCCACCCGCGTGGTATCCTGCCGATCGCCGCAAGGCTCACCAGGGGGGTGAAGACGATGACGAAGCGACTGGGATTCGTGTGTGCAGGGCTCGTGGCTGCGCTGCTGATGGGCTGCGGAGATGACGACGATGACACCGGCGGCGATGGTGGTGGCGGCAACGCCAAGCAGTTCACCGGCGTCCTGACCGGCGCCACCGAGACCGGCATCCTCAACTTGACGTTCGCCACCGGCACTGGCAGCACGTCGTCACCGGTGACGGCGACCGTCTCGCAGCAGACCCAGGCCGCCATCATCCAGGTCAGCGGCACCATCAAGTTCGGTTCGGCGCCAGCCATCACGCTCACCGGCACCTATGACGACGTCACCTTCGCCTTCATGGTCTCGGGCGGGGGCTACACATTGATGGGGAACTTCGCGGGCGGCGTGCTCACCAATCTCACCGGGAGCTACACCGGGCCCAACGGGTCCGGCTCGTTCACCGCGCTGCCAGGTACAGCGGGCGCGGTCAACGTCTACTGCGGCACCTACACGAGCCCCAGCGGGGGCGGACGCTGGAACCTGGTCGAGGGCACTGGCGGCATGCTGTCGGGCAGCTCCAACCCTGGCGCCGGGCTCACCGGCACCCGCACCGGGAACACCATCAACCTGACCTTCGTGGGGGGGACTGCGACGGGGACGGTGTCGGGGACTTCTGTCTCGGGCACCTACACCAGCACCAACAACTCGGGGACGTGGACCGGTTCGGTCGGGGGCTGCTCAGGCTGAGCGGCTAGAACCAGCCGCGGCGGAACGGCCAGAAGCCACGCGCCGTGGGCGCTTGCGGCATGGCCGGCTCGGCGCTCACGTCATTGGCTGCGCCGCCGCCGTTGCTGGCGGCGCGGCCGACCTGCTCGGGGTCGAGGTGCGCAGGGGCGTCGCCCGACAGGGCGTTGCCACGGAAGTCGCGACCCGCGGCGCGCGCGGCCAGGGTCAGCGCCAGGGTCCAGCGATTCGCGGTCTCGACGATCGGGGTCGGGATGAACGTCATCATCAGGGGGGGATTCGAAGCCATCATCATCGCAGTCACGGACCATGCTACGGCCTGCCTGCGGCTGCCTTCCCTCCCACACCGTCTCCAGGGCACGGATGTCAGAGCACCTGGCACCGAAAAGCCGCCCAACCACCTGACATCATGGGTACCGTGACATCGGTGCCCGACGGGTGTTCAGCCCTGACCTGCTAGAGCAGGTGAAAAGGGAAGCTCTTCACGGTGGCCAGATGGCGCAGCGCCCCGAGCACCGTGCGCGGCATCTTGCCGAAGTAGCGCAGGCTGCTCGGCAGCGTCCCGAACACCCGCTCGACCCGCGACAGGTGGCCCGAGGCCTCGACGTTCTCGCGCACCGGCGCGCTGGCCGTGGGGTCACGCCGGAACGCGCGCACATACTCCAGCAGCCGCGCGTGATAGCCGGGGTCCTCGACGATGGCCCCGATCGACCGCGCCCGCGGGTGGGTGCCCGCCAGCATGGCCATCACCTGCGCCTCCATCTCGGCGAGGCCGTCCTCGAACGACGCCAGCAGCTCGAGGTCGTAGCGCGGGTTGGCGTGCACCACCTGCATGACGTGGCCGATGATGACGTCGCGCGCGCTCAGGAAGCCGGTCGGATCGATCATCGAGGCCGGGTCGTCGAGCACGCGCAGCAGCTGGTGGAAGCGGAAGTCGATCCCCTTGGACTGGTAGTAGTCGCGCGCCGCCGGCGCGATCCAGAAGCGCAGCATGTCGAGCGAGCCGACCACCAGCTGCAGCCGGGTCGGCACCTCGTCCATGTAGCCCAGGCCGCGCAGCCGACCCAGCCGATCGCCGAGCGCCGCGCCGTTGGCCAGCCCCGCCACCGCGCTGACCAGCTTGCGCGCCTTGGCGGCGGCCTCCCGCGGCGAGCCGACCGCGTTCAGCACCAGGCGCCAGGGCGGCGCCGCCAGCCGAGCGGTCACAGCAGGCGTGCCGGCACCCGCACCTGCCGCCATGCTGGCACCGCCTGCCATGCCCGTCGCCGCCTCGCTCCCCATCGCCATCACCATCACCACGGGGGCAGCTCAGGCGTCGCGGATCTGCTGCGCGAGGTAGTTGGTCTCGCCGACCTGCTTGATGAGCTCGAGCTGCGTCTCCAGCCAGTCGAGGTGCTGCTCCTCCGAGATCAGGATCTTCTCGAGCAGCTCGCGCGTGGTGTGGTCGCCCAGTGCGCGGCACTCCTCGATGAAGCCGTTGAGCTGCTTGCGGGCGTGGACCTCGACGTCACGGTCCAGCGTCAGCTGCTCGGGCACGGTCTGGCCGATGTTGACCTTGCCCAGGCGCTGCAGGTTGGGCAGCCCCTCGAGGTACAGGATGTGCGCGATCAGCTGATCGGCGTGCTTCATCTCGTCGATCGACTCGGCGCGCACCTTCTTCCACAGCCGCTCGTAGCCCCAGTTCTGGCACATGCGCGCGTGGATGAAGTACTGGTTGATGGCGGTCAACTCGTCGGTGAGGACCAAGTTGAGCATCTCGATGACGCGGTCGTTGCCCTTCATGCTGCGCGCGACGATACCGGGGATCCCACGTTCGGGCAATCCTTGCATGCCTGGCCCTGCTCGCGCTGCGCGCAGCCGGCCTGCTGCAGGAGGTCCGCGAGCATCGGGCGGCACGCGCCGCAGCCAGTGCCTGCGCCGCAGCTCTGGCCGATCTCGGTCAGCGAACCTGCGCCGCTGGCGATGGCGGCCTTGACGGCGCGATCCGAGACGACTTTGCAGACGCAGACAATCATGACGGCCTCGTGATACTGAGAATAGTTATCAATTGCAGAGCGCGCAAGTCGATCTTTGTACCGACGCGGGAGGCCGTTCCTGCCCTCGTAGTGTCAATGGGTTGCGGGTGTGCGGAGGGTCAGTTCAGGGTGCGAGCAGCCTGCGGTGTGGCCTTGGCCAGCATGCCAGCCTGGTGATGACACAGCCGCCACTGGCCGTCCTCCTCGCGCCGGAACAGGTTGGTCGCCACCAGCTGGACCTCGCCATCGGGCGCGGCCTCGGTGCACAGCACCCAGGCCAGGTCACCGGCGACGTGCGCGCTCTCGCCCGAGGACTCGACCGACGGCGACGCCGGGTTGCCCAGGATGGCGCGCCAGCTCTGCAGCACCTCGTCGCGTCCGATCAGCGCGTTCCAGCCCGGGTGGATGCAGGTCACCGGCTCGGCGCGCGCCCACAGCGCCTCCATGGCTGGCAGGTCGCGCCGGCTGAAGGCGGCATAGAAGAGGGCGTTGGCGGCCAGCACCGCCAGCTCGTCGTCCCGCGAGGGTCCCCGTCCGCCTCCACCCGACGGCGACGGCGGCGTCGGGGGCGTCGGGGGCTGGCCCGCGCTCACGGCGCCGCCGCCCCGTTGCAGCGCTCCACCAGCGGGGTCGGCCCGCTCAGGCCGGTGACCTGCTGGCGCAGCTCGAGCAGCAGGTCACGCGCACGCGCCGCGTCGGCCTTGGGCGCCGACAGCGTCATCTCGTAGTGACAGCCGCCGCGCACCGCCAGCAGGCGCGACTCCTGCCGACCGCCATCGCTGGAGAAGCTGGCCTCGGCGCTGGTCATCGCTGCCGGCAGCTCCATCCAGCTGGTCTTGACGGTGGCCTTGGTGCCGCCACGCTCACGCAGCGCCGCGACCGGATCGGCCTCGGCGCCCTCGCGCGCGCCGACCCACATCACGAGGTCGCCCTGCGCCAGCCGGACCAGGAAGCGCACGTCGGAGACCTCGACGCTCTCGATCGCCCAGCCCGCGGGCACGTCGAAGCGCAGGCCGAACTCCTTGCTGATCACCGGCGGCGGACGGCGCTGGGTCGCCGCGCGCTGCGGACCTCCACATGCGGCGAGCCCCAGCAGCGCCAGCATTGCCATCGCGAACCTGCGCTTCATCACGATCACGTCACGACCCCCTCACTTGGCCTGATACCACGACGGCAGCGGCTCCGCGTGCGGCACCCTGCGCGCGAGCTGATAGACATAGAGACTCATGGCGACCAGGCTCGCGGCCAGCGCCCAGCCCGCCCATAGCCACAGCGCCTGCGCCGACGGCTTCAGGCGTCGCGCCACCACATAGGCCAGCGCCCCCGCGATCGCGCCCAGCCCCAGCGCCAGCAGGACGCGGCCATACCAGTCCATGGCCAGCGCGCTGGGGCGGAGCTCGAAGGCCCAGCGATGCTCGAGCGGGTAGTACCAGAGCACGCGGATCCTGGCGTAGGCCGGATAGGCGAACGCCAGCGCGAAGCCGATGGTGCTGGCGCACACCGCCAGGGCCAGCGCCTCCTTGTGTGCGGATCGTGCCGGCTCGGCCATCACACGCTCCGGGCCATGGTGATGGCCAGTCCCGAGAAGGTGTTGAACCAGATGATCGCGGTCGACAGGAAGACCAGGCCGGCGTACGGGGGCAAGAGGTGGCGCTCCTCCCTGGGCTGCATGACGCGGCTGAGGATCAGCACGCCGAGCACCAGCGGGACGCCAAAGGCGGCGAAGTTCTCCTTGATGTCGAACAGGTTCGACGCCCAGATGGCGTGGCGATCGAGGTACAGGCCGCGCACGTGGTAGCGGTAGGTCGGGTACACCACGCTGCCCAGCGCGAAGGTGACAGCATAGGCGACCGCGACGGTGGCGGCGTAGATCCGGCCCAGGCGCTGCTTGTAGACGCCGCGCAGGTAGCCCACCGTGATGATGCTGTGGTGGGTCGAGGCGCCGATCAGGACGATGGCGGCGGCGGCGTGCAGCACCAGCAGCAGCTTGGCCGAGCCATACAGCCAGGTCTGGGTCGCGAGCGTTGCCACCGGCCGCATCCTACGGGGCCGGGGCCGCGCGCGTAAAGGCTCACGGCTGCAGCGGCGCCACCCACCAGCGGCCGCCGTCATAGACGAACACGCCGATGAAGACCCGATTGCCCCGACCATCCTCGAGCGCGATGGCGAACACCGGGCGCTCGCGCACCATGGCGGCCAGCACCTGGCGGGGCTGCTCGATGGGCAGCTGGCCCGCGCCGTCCAGGGTCGACACGTCGAACGAGCGCACCTCGGTGAAGCCGCGCTGGGTCACGATCTCGGGGAAGCGCTGCGGCGCGTGCACGCGGACCTCGTCGCGCCAGCTCTTGTAGCTGCCGAAGCGCTGGCGGGCGCGCTCGCTGCCGAACACCGCGGCGTAGGCCTCGCGCGTCATCGAGCGTCCGGTCACGAAGCCGCGCACACCCTCCGCGCTGCCGCGCTGTGAGGGCGCCACCAGGCCGGCGGCGATCAGGCGCTCCAGGGCCTCGCGGCTGGGCGCCTCGTCGCGGCGGGCGACGATGACGCGGGCCTCGGCCGGCGCGACGCCGAGGCCGAGTCCGAGGTCCAGCCTGCCGCCCGCGCGCGCGCCGATGCCGAAGCCGACACAGACGCCGACCAGCAGCCCGGCGAAGCGAGCTACAGCAGTCGACCGATCTTGAGCGCCGCGCGCCACCCGCCCTCCAGATACGCAAAGGTGTCGATGCGGATTCCGCCGTCTTCCTCGCTGCGCTTGAGGCGCACGTTGAAGAGCTGCGTGTTGGTGCGCAGCGCGGCCAGCGTCTTCTTGTCGTTGGCCAGCAGCTGATCGGGGCGCTGCTCGCTGAGCTCGATGATCTCGACGTCGTCGTACCTGCGCTCGCGGATCTTCTGCGCCAGATCGGTGGGCGCCTGCTCGGCGAAGGCCTCGAAGGCGCGCTCGTACTCGGCGTACACGCGGGCGCCCTGGCTGGGGCCGAACAGCTCGGCCATGTGCTCGGGGCTGAGCTTGAGCGAGCGCAGCTTGCTGGCGATGGCGGGTTCGTCACCGCCGTGGGCGCGCTCGAGGACCTCGAGCCAGAAGATGGTCAGCCCTGTCGGCGTGGGCGGATAGGTGGTCAGTTCCTTCTCTTCGCGTTCTTCCTTCATGCCCGCGCCACGAGTCTACCGCGCGCGCACCTCCGCGACAAATCCCGCGGCCCCACCCGCGCCCGGCGCCGCGCCAGAATCCTCAGGAGCTGCGTGCGCTTAGGGCTTATCGCCGAGAAGATCGGCGAACAGCCGCGTGGTCACGTAGCGCTCCCCGGTGTCGGGCAGCACCACCACGATGCGCTTGCCGGCGGCCTCGGGGCGGGCGGCCACCGCGAGGGCGGCGGCCATCGCGGCGCCCGACGAGATCCCGGCCAGGATGCCCTCGTCACGCGCCAGCGCGCGCGCGGCGTCGAAGGCGGCGTCGTCGGCCACGGTGACGACCTCGTCGATGACCTTGCGGTCGAGGATCTTGGGGATGAAGCCGGCGCCGATGCCCTGGATGACGTTGGGGCCGATGCGGCCGCCCGACAGCGCGGGCGTGCTGGCCGGTTCGACCGCGATGACCTTGCAGGTCGAGCCGTGCTCGCGCAGGAACTGGCCGACCCCGGTGATGGTGCCGCCGGTGCCCACGCCGGCCACGAAGTAGTCGAGCTTGCCGTCCACGTCGGCCCAGATCTCGGGCGCGGTGCCTTCGTAGTGCGCGCGCGGGTTGGCCGGGTTCTCGAACTGCTGCAGGATGATGGCGCCCGGGGTCGCGGCGCACAGCTCCTGGGCGCGCTTGACGGCCTCCTTCATCAGGCTGCCGGGGGTCTTCTCGACGCGGGCGCCCATGAAGCGCAGCAGCGCGACGCGCTCGCGGCTCATGGTCTCGGGCATGGTCAGGATCAGCTTGTAGCCGCGCGCGGCGGCCACGAAGGCCAGGCCGAGGCCGGTGTTGCCGCTGGTCGGCTCGACGATGGTGCCGCCGGGCCTCAGCACGCCGCGCCGCTCGGCGTCGGTGATCAGGGCGACCGCGACGCGATCCTTGGCGCTGCCTACCGGGTTGCGCGACTCCAGCTTGGCCAGCAGCTCGCCCTGGCCGGGGCTCAGGCGCTTCGAGATGCGCACCAGCGGCGTGCGCCCGACCGTCTCGGCGATGTCGTTGAAGATCCCCACGGCTAGATACTGTAGTCCTCGACGAAGATCTTCGTCGAGCGGAGATCGATGGTGACGCGGTCGCCCTCGGCCAGGGCCAGCTCCTCGAGCTCGCGGCTGGTCAGGCTGACGACCATGGACTGGCCGTCGGCGGTGCGCACCGTCAGCTTGGCGCTGCCGCCCAGGCGCACGATGCGCTCGACGCGCGCCGAGGCCAGCGGGTCGGCGCCCGGGCCGCCGAGGTCGTCGCCGTCGGTGTCCTGCTGCGCCGGGGTGTGCCGGCTCAGGCGCACCTCGTGGGGCCGGACATACTCGCGCTGCGACGCGCCGCCGGGGCCGGCGCCGGCGCGCTCGACCACGTTGGCGGCGCCCACGAAGCTGGCCACGAAGGGCGTGGCGGGGTGATCGTAGACCTCGGTGGGCGAGCCGATCTGCTCGATCTTGCCCTGGTTCATCACCACCACGCGGGCCGACAGCTCCATGGCCTCCTCCTGATCGTGGGTGACCAGGATGGACGTCACGTGCAGCTCGTCGTGCATGCGCCGGGTCCAGTCGCGCAGCTCCTGGCGCACCCGGGCGTCGAGCGCGGAGAACGGCTCGTCGAGCAGCAGCACGCGCGGGCGCGGGGCCAGCGCGCGCGCGAAGGCGACGCGCTGGCGCTGACCACCCGACAGCTGCGGCGGCAGGCGATGCGCCAGCTCCCCGAGGCCGAGCAGGGTGAGCAGCTCGTCCACGCGGGCGGCCTGCTCGGCGGGCGACACCTTGCGCACCGCGAGGCCGAAGGCGATGTTCTCGCGCACCGTCATGTGGCGGAACAGCGCGTAGGACTGGAACACCATGCCGATGCCGCGCTGCTGCGGCGAGGTGTGGGTGACCTCGGTGTCGTCGATGCGCACCGCGCCGGCGTCGGGCGACTCCAGGCCGGCGATGCAGCGCAGCACCGTGGTCTTGCCCGAACCCGACGGCCCCAGCAGCGTGGTCAGCTTGCCAGGGACCGCCTCGAAGGAGACGCCGTGCACCGCGGGGGTCTTGCCGTAGCGCTTGACCAGACTTTCGACGACGACGCTCAAGACGGCGGAGCCTAGCATTTTTGGCCGAGTTCTCGCACTGTGATGCCTTGGACGCCGTGCTCGTGCTGGCTGGAGGTGAGGTGATCGACTGCGCCGCGGGCGTGGCGCCGGTGCGCCGGCGCGCCGACGTGGTGTGTGACGGCGGCCGGGTGGTGAGCGTGATTCCGGGTGGTGGCGCGCTGCCCGCGGCGGCGCTCGGGGCCGAGGTGCTGGATTGTGCAGGGCTGGTGGTGGCGCCCGGGTTCATCGACACCCACGCGCACACCGACCTGGCGCTGGCGTCGCCGAGCGCCGGGGCGCTGCCGATGAAGATCCTTCAGGGCGTGACCACCGATGTGGTCGGTCAGGACGGGCTCAGCGTGGCGCCGCTGGACCAGGCCGCGGCGGTGCGTGACGAGCTGCGCTGGCTGGTCGGCGACCCCGCCGACGTGGCCTGGGGCTGGCGCGATGTCGCGGGCTATCTGGCGGCGATCGACGCCGCCCGGCCGGCGCTGTCGGCGGCCTATCTGGTGCCGCACGGGGCGCTGCGCACGCTGGCGCTGGGGCGGGGGGCGGAGGCGCGGAGGCCGGGCCCGGACGACGTCGCGCGCATGTGCAGCGCGCTGCGCGCCGGGCTGGCGGCGGGGGCGCTCGGGCTGTCGACCGGCCTCATCTACGAGCCGTGTCTGCACGCCGACTCCGCCGAGTTGACCGCGCTGTGTCGCGAGGTCGCGGCGGTGTCTGGCCTGTTCGCGGTGCACCTGCGCAGCGAGAGCGACGACCTCCTGGCCGCGACCGAGGAGGTGCTGGGGATCGCGCGCGCGTCGGGCGTGCAGCTGCACCTGTCGCACATGAAGATCCTGGGCCAGCGCAACGTGCACCTGTGTGACGCGTGGCTGGCGCTGCTCGAGGCGGCGCGCGCGGACGGCGTGCACGTCACCGGCGATCAGTATCCCTACACCGCCAGCTCGACGTCGCTGGGGCAGCTTCTGCCGCGCTGGGCGCAGGCGGGCGGCGCGGGCGAGGCCACGCGGAGGCTGGGCGACGCGGCGGAGCGGGCCCGGATCCGGCGCGCCATCGAGGCGCCGTCGGCCGAGGACGGGCCCAGCTCGTGGCTGCGCACCGGGCCGGAGGCCATCATGATCGCCGACGTGCCGTCGGGGCGGCGGCCCGAGGTCGTAGGCAAGAACCTGTGCGAGGCGGCGGGGGCGGCGGGGCAGGGCGGTGATGTGCTGGGCTTCGTGCTCGACCTGCTCGCGGCCGAGCGGCTGGCGGTGTCGATGATCACCTTCAGCCAGGACGAGGCCGTGGTGGAGCGGATCTTGAAGCTGCCCTGGGTCAACCTGTGCACCGACGGGCTGCTGGGTGGGCGGCCGCATCCGCGCACCTGGGGCAGCTTTCCGCGCGTGCTGGGGCGCTATGTGCGCGAGCGCGGTGTGCTGACCCTGGAGCAGGCGGTCCACAAGCTGTCGGCGCAGGCCGCCGACGCCATGGGCCTGCACGAGCGCGGCCGCGTGGTCGCGGGGGCGGCGGCGGACCTGGTGGTGTTCGACGCGGCGCGCGTGCTGGATGTCGCGACCTTTGCCGACCCGGCGCGCGGCCCGGTGGGGATCGAGCATGTCGTCGTGGCGGGGCAGGTCGCGGTGCGTGCCGGCGCGGCGACCGGGGTGCGCGCGGGGGCGGCGCTGCGGGCGCGGCGATGAAGGCGCCGGTCGAGCTGTGGGCCGAGGCGGCGCGGCTGGCGGCGGCCGGGGTGGGCTTCGCCTGGGTCACGGTGGTCAGGACGGCGGGGTCGACGCCGCGCCATGTCGGCGCGCGGATGATGGTGCTCGAGGACGGCATCGTGGGCACCATCGGGGGCGGGCGCTGGGAGCACAAGGTGACCGAGGCGGCGCGCGCGGCGCTGGCGACCGGGCGGTCACGCGCGGTGCGCTTTCATCTGACGCACGAGCTCGGCATGTGCTGTGGAGGTGAGATGGAGGTCTTCATCGATGTGGTGACGGCGCCACCGCCGCTGGTCATCTTCGGCGCTGGCCATGTCGCGCTGGCGCTGGCGCCGCTGGCGCGGAGCATCGGCTTCGCGCTGTGGGTGGTCGACGAGCTGGAGGAGTTCGCCTCCGAGGCGCGCTTCCCGGGCGCGCAGCTGGTGCAGGGCTTCGACGAGCCGTCGTGGGCGCAGGCGCTGCCGCTGGGACCGCGCACGTCGGTGCTGATCGCGACGCGTGATCATGCGGTGGATCAGCAGCTGCTGGAGGCGCTGATCGGGCGCGAGCTGGGCTGGCTGGGGGTGATCGGGTCGCGCGGCAAGGCGGGGCGCTTCAGGCGTCGGCTGGAGGCGCGCGGGGTGGCGGCGGAGCGGATCGCGCGGGTCAGGATGCCGGTGGGGCTGGACATCGGGGCGGAGACGCCGGAGGAGATCGCGGTGTCGATCGCGGCGGAGCTGATCCAGGTGCGCCATGCCGGGCAGCCGAGGAGTGGGGACGCGCCGGCGGACGTCGAGGTCGACAGCGAGGCCGAGAAGTGAGGCCGAGGCCGAGCACGAGCACGAGCACGAGCACGAGCACGTGAGGGGGGTTGGCATCATCCTGGCGGCGGGCAAGGGCGAGCGCATGGGCGGCGTGGCCAAGGCGCTGCTGGACGCCGGGGGGCGGACATTTCTGCAGGCGGTGGTGGCGGGGGTTCGCGAGGCCGGGTTGCGGGCGGTGGTGGTGTGTGGCGGGCCGTTCGTGGGCGAGGTCACGGCGGCGGCGCGTGCGCTGGAGGCCGTCGTGGTGGTCAATCCCGACATCGAGCGCGGCATGGCGTCGTCGATCGCGACTGGCCTTGGCGCGGCCGACGCCGGTGATGATGGCGATGACGGCGCGCTGGTCTGGCCGGTCGATCACCCGCTGGTGCGGCCCGCCACCGTGGCCGCCGTGCTGGCGCAGGCGACGGCAGACGACATCGTGGTGCCCACGCTCGAGGGCCGCGGCGGCCACCCGGTCTGGTTCGGGCGCCTGCACTTTGCCGCTCTGCGCGACCCGGGGCTCGGCGCGCGCGGCGGGGCGCGTGCGCTGCTGGCCGAAAATCCCCGCGTGATCCGCGTCAATTGCGGCGATCCAGGAGTGCGCTACGACATTGACACGCCGCCCGACTACGCGAAGATGAGGCTACCTTGAAGACGATCACCCGATCCCTCGCGCTGCTGACGCTGGCCCTGCTCGGCGGCTGCCCCAAACGCTCGTCCACCCTGCCTGCGCCCGCGCCGACTCCGGGGCCGGGCTCGCAGCTGCCGCCGGCGCCGTGGCGGCCGCCGCGGCTGGAGATGATCGCCGAGGTCGCCGACCTCGATGACGCCCTGACCAAGGGCGACGCCAACCGCTACCTGGCGCACTTCTCGGCCGATCCCTACAGCTTCATGCTGGGCTCTGGCCCTGGCGAGCTGTATGTCGGCCCGCAGGCGTTCTCCGACACCATCCGGCGTTCGCTGGCGCGCGGCGGGATCCTGGTGCGCCAGACCGACATCCAGACCCATGCCGCGGCGGACAACAGCGGCGGCGTCGCCTATGTCGAGTTCGAGGTCCTGACCTTCCAGGGCGAGCGCCAGTTCGCGCTGCCCATGCGCATGACGCTGGTGTTCGAGCGCGGCTATGACAACCGCCTGCGCATCGTGGGCGGCCACACCTCGGTCGCCATCGCCGACGGCGCGCTGCTGGCGCGCGCCGCCTCGGGCACCGCGACGCAGCCGGCGCAGATCCAGCAGACCATCTCGCCCACCGCCAGCGAGCTGTACCAGACCGTGATGGCGATGCAGCAGGGCGGCTGGGATGCGGTGCGCCGCTACACCTCGACCGCGCCCACCGTCCTCATCGTGGGCACCGCCCCCGGCGAGCGCTGGACCGGCGCCGACTATGCCGGCGAGCCCAAGCCGCCGGTGACCGCGCCGCTGACGCCGAGCTACGGCCCCGCGCACGTCTGGGTCTCGCAGCGCGGCACCTGGGGCTTCGCGACCTACCTCATCACCCTGACCGGCGACGTCGGCGGGGCGCCCGTCAGCGTGCAGAACCGCATCACCGAGGTCTTCGAGCGCGGCGCCGACGGCTGGAAGCGCGTCCATGCCCACGCCTCGGCCCCCATGGCCCCCGCCGACCTGTCGGGCGCCATGGTCGCCCGCTGACCTCGGGTTCACTGCATGTGATCGAGCTGCGCTCTCTCGAGCTCCGCACCTCACGCTGTGGCAAGTTGCGGCACCCCCCCTCGTAGGTGAAGGATCGGCCGGCTCGCGCAATCCACTGTGCATGAGCAGATGGATGATGGCGGGCCTCGGCCTGGTCGCGACGTTGTCGATGATGTCGGTGGTGGGCTGCGTGCCCGAGGCCGAACCCCATGGCGAGGCACGCGCGCGGCTGTCCGACCAGCTGCCCGAGGCTCTGGTGGACCTCGGCGACACCCTGGCGGTCGTCGATCACCAGGGCCAGTCGGCGCGGCGCGTGCTCGGGATGCTCGAGCAAGCGCTGCCACTGTTCGAGGTCGACCAGCGCGCGCGGCTGTCGCCGCTGCCCGATGGTGAGGCGGCGCGCCACGTGGGCCGCGACCTGGCCGAGGAGCTCGGGCTCGCCCTGCTGCAGGGCTGGCACGGCCTCGACGTCGACGCCGCGCTGACCGAGCGCGGGGTCACCCTGACCGTCAGCCATGGGCAGCAGCGCCCCGCCGCGCTGGTGCTCGTGCTCGAGCCGGCGAGCGTCCGTGGCGAGCTGGACCTCTCGGCCCTGCACAGCGCCCTCCTGGGCGTGGGCTGGGATCCAGCACAGCTGGCCAGCCTGAGCGGCCACGTGACCGTGACCCTGACGCGCAAGCCCGCGCAGGTGGTGAGCCTGGAGGTGGCGCTGACCACGCCCCTCAGCGCCGAGCTCCGCACCTCGGCGGGCTGGCTGTCGGTGCGCGTGCCGCGCAGCGCGCCGCTCCTCGCGGTCGAGCTCGATCGCGGGCAGCAGCAGGCGCGGCTCGACCTCGACCTCGGCGCCACGCTGGTCGAGCTCGGCGAACTGCGCATCGCAGCCACGCACGCGCGCTTCCACGGCACGCTGGGCCAGCTGCATGCGCCACTGCAAGCCACCGGGCTCGACCTCGGGGTGCGCGTCGTCCACCGCGGCGTCGAGGTGCTCGGCCTGGAGCTGGCCCCGATGGCGCTGTCCATCCGCGACGAGAACTTCCGCGTCGACCTCATGCTGCACGGCGGCCTCGACCTCGACCTCGGCTTCGATCTCACGCCGTGGGGCGCCCCCGAGCACCTGCGTCGCCAGCGCTGGCGCTTCGACGCCGAGCGCGGCGCCTGGCTCACGCTGCACCAGAGCGTCGCCAGCGGCGGCATCCCCGATGGGCTGGTAGTGCGCGGCGCGGTGGCGCTCGACGGCGGGAGCTTCCAGGGCAACCCCGTGCGCTTCGAGCTGGCCAGCTTCGACTGCCTGCTGCGCGGCGACCCGGTCGAGCCCGGCGAGCACCCGCTGTTCGGCCAGTTCACCGTTCAGCGCCGGCAGCCACCGCTCTAGCCGACCTTCACTTCCTTCTTTGCGCTGACGATGACCACGACCGCGCTGACGATGATGACGGCAGCCAGGGCGGCGCGCGGGTTCAGCGTCTCGCCCGCGATCAGCGTGCCCAGCAAGACCGCGATGACCGGGTTGACATAGGCATAGGTGCCCACGCGCGCCGGCGTCGACACCCGCAGCAGCCACACGTACGACGTGAAGCCCAGCAGCGACCCTGCCACCACCAGGTAGCCCAGCGCCGCCAGCGCGCGCGGGGTGAAGGCCGCCGCGGTCAGCCCGACATGCTCACTGCGCACGAGACCGAGCAGCGTCATCAGGACGCCGCCCGCCAGCATCTCCATCCCGGTGGCCAGCACCGGCGAGCGCGGCAGCTCGGCGCTGCGCGCATACAGCGAGCCCCCTGCCCAGGCCATGCACCCGAGCATGATGGCGATGACCCCGGCCAGCGAGACGTCACCGCCGCCGACCAGGTTGCGCGGCCCGATCAGCACCACCACGCCGCCGAAACCCAGCGCCAGCCCCAGCGCGGTGCGCGCGGTCGGACGCACCCCGCGCGGCCGCAGCCAGTCACCCAGCGCCATCCACAGCGGCACCGTGGCCACCAGCAGCGCCGCCAGGCTGGAGGTCACCCGGGTCTCGGCCCAGACCACGCCGCCGTTGCCGCCCAGCAGCAGCAGCGCGCCGATGATGATGGTGCTCTTCCACTCGCGGCGCGTCGGCGCCGGCGCCCCGCGCAGGCGGGCCCAGCCCAGCATCAGGCCGCCCGCGAACAGGAAGCGCGCCCCCGCCATCAGGAACGGCGGCAGCGTCGCCACCGCATAGCGGATGGCCAGGTAGGTCGAGCCCCAGACCGTGTAGATGCAGATGAAGGCCGCCACCACCAGGCCGCGCGGCGCCGCCTCCGGAGCGCGGTTGGCGGGCGCCGCAGCTGGGGCGGCCCCGGCGCTCACTCAGTGATGCTCGTGGATGAAGCGCTCGGCCTCCAGGGCCGCCATGCAGCCGGTGCCGGCCGCGGTCACGGCCTGGCGCCACTGCTTGTCCTGCACGTCGCCGGCGGCGAAGCAGCCCTCGACCGAGGTCTGCGTGGTGCCCGGCTTGGTCACGATGTAGCCGGTCTCGTCCAGGGTCAGCTGGCCGGCCAGGAAGGCGGTGTTGGGCACGTGGCCGATGGCGTAGAACAGGCCGCCGGCGGCGACGTCGGTGACCGCGCCGGTCTTCAGGTTCTTGACCCGCACCGCGGTCAGCGCCTTGTCGCCCAGCGCCTCCTCGACCGCGGAGTCCCACATCATCTCGACCTTGGGGTTATCCAGCAGGCGCTTCTGCATGATCTTGGAGGCGCGCAGCTCGTTCCTGCGGTGCACCACCACGACCTTGCTGCCGAACTTGGTCAGGTGGGTGGCCTCCTCGACCGCGGTGTCGCCGCCGCCGACCACGATGAGGACCTTCTGGCGGTAGATCGGCAGCGCGCCGTCGCACACCGCACAGGCCGAGATCCCCGCCTGCCAGAGCCGATCCTCACCCTTGATGAAGAGGCGCTTGGCGGTGGCGCCGGTGGTGATGATGACGGTCTGGGCCAGCACCTCGCGGTCGGTCGACTTGACGCGGAAGGGGCGCTTGGAGAGATCGATCGACTCCACCGTCTCGGTGTGGATGCGGGTGCCGAAGCGCGTCGACTGCTTGCGCATGCGGTCCATCAGCTCGGTGCCGTCGACCCCCTCGGGGAAGCCGGGGTAGTTCTCGACCTCGGTGGTGGTGGTGAGCTGGCCGCCAGCGGCGACGCCGCCCGCCATGAAGCCCTCGAACATCAGCGGGTTCAGGTTGGCGCGCGCGGCGTAGACCGCGGCGGTGTGGCCCGCGGGGCCGGAACCGATGATCACGACCTTCTCGATCTCGTCAGACATGGGCGATTGATAGCATGTTTGTGCGGGATCGGATGCCGTGTCTGCGCAGCGCGTTACAGCGCCATGGGCGCAGGTTCTACAGGGTGTTGGCGATGCGGCGGGCGTGCGCGCGGGCGGCCGCGACCACGCGCGGGACCTCCAGCGTCTCCAGCGTGCGGTCGCGCACCACGATCTGGCCGTCGACCACCACGTGGCGCACGTCGCTGGCGCGACACGCGTAGACCAGCGCGGAGTAGGGCGACTCCGCGGGCGCCACGTGGGCGCGCTCGACGTCGACCACCACGATGTCGGCGCGCTTGCCGACCTCCAGCGAGCCGATGCGGTCCTCGAGGCCGAGCGCGCGGGCACCGCCCAGCGTGCAGAGCTCGAAGGCCTGCTGGGCCGGCAGCGCGGTCACCCCGGCGCGGTGCTTGGGCAGCAGGGCGGCCAGCCTGAGCTCCTGCCAGGCGTCGAGGTTGTTGTTGCACGGCGCGCCGTCGGCGCCGATGGACACCGAGATCCCGCGCGCCAGCAGGTCGGGCACGTCGGCGATGCCGCTGCCCAGCTTGAGGTTGGACGATGGGCAGTGCAGCACGTGGGTGTGCGAGCGGGCCAGGATGGCGCGCTCGGCCTCGCTGAGCCACACGCAGTGCGCCAGGCCGACGTCGGCGCCGGTCATGCCCAGGTGATCGAGGTAGCTCACGTTGTCCATGCCGCGCTCGCGGCGCACGACCTCGATCTCGGCCTGCTGCTCGCTGGCGTGGGTGTGGATGCGGGTGCCGGTGCGGCGCGCCTCGGCCACGGTGTCGCGCAAGAGGCCCTCGCTGCACGACAGCACGAAGCGCGGCGCCCAGGCGTAGCGCAGCCGATCGCCCGAGGCGCCGTGCCAGCGCGCCACCAGCGCCAGGCTCTCGTCGATCGAGGCCTGGCTGTCCTCGCGCAGCGAGGTCGGCACCTCGGCGCCGGCGTCCATCATGGCCTTGCCGATGGTGGCGCGCAGCCCGCTCTGCTGGGCGGCCGCGAAGATGGCATCGGTGTGGCGCACCGTGGCCATGTCGAGGATGGCGGTGGTGCCGCCCAGCAAGAGCTCCGCGCAGGCCAGCTCGGCCGAGGCCCGCGTCGCGGCCTCGTCGAGCGCGCCCTCGTAGGGCCAGATGCGCTGGCGCAGCCAGCCCAGCAGGTCGAGGTCGTCGGCGCGCCCGCGCATCAGGGTCTGGCACATGTGGATGTGCGACTGGATGAGGCCGGGGATGACCAGGCAGCCGCTGGCGTCCAGGCTGGGCCCGCGCGCGGTGAAGTCATCGCCGCCGATGGCCGCGATGACGCCATCGGCGACCATGAGGTCACCAGTCACCACCCGCCTCCCGGGGTCCATGGTCACCACGGTGCCGCCGCGGATGACGAGGTCGCGCGTCATTTGCCGAGGGCAGCGGGGCGGAATGCGTGCGGCAGCAGGGCGCCCAGCGTGGTCTTGAGGCGCTTGCCCGAGGCGCTGACCAGGACGATCTCGAGGTCGTCGCCCGCGAACTCGGCCAGGGTCTGGCGGCACATGCCGCAGGGCGCGGCCGGCGGCTCGCTCTGGGTCACCACCGCGATGGCCGCGAGGCGGCGCTCGCCGGCGTTGACCGCGGCGGCGATGGCGGCGCGCTCGGCGCACAGGGTCAGGCCGTAGGAGGCGTTCTCGACGTTGGCGCCGGTGAAGACGCGACCCGAGCTGGTGCGCACCGCGGCACCGACCAGGTAAGCCGAGTACGGCGCATAGGCGTTGCCGCGCGCCGCCGCGGCGGCCAGCTCCAGCGAGCCATCGGGGCCGGTGTCGGCGTCGGGCGGCCGCACCGCGGCGCGGCTCGAGGTGCTGCGTGCGCGGATCTTCATGGCACCCCTCCGATGCCGGCCAGGAGGTCGGCGATGAGCCTGGTGAACGTGCCGCGGATACGCTCTGCGGTCTCGGTCACCTCGGCGTGCGACAGCTTGCCGACGCCGAGGCCGGCGGCCTGGTTGGTCACGCACGAGATCCCCAGCACCCGGGCGCCCATGTGCGCCGCCGCGATGACCTCGGGCACCGTCGACATGCCGGCCAGGTCGGCCCCCAGCGTGGCCAGCATGCGCACCTCGGCCGGGGTCTCGTAGCACGGCCCCGACAGCGCGCAGTAGACGCCCTCGGCGAGCTCGAGGCCGAGGCCGCGCGCGCGCTCGCGGGCGAAGGCGCGCAGCGTGGCCGGGTAGGCCTCGGTCATGTCGGGGAAGCGCGGGCCCAGGCGGTCGTCGTTGGGGCCGCGCAGCGGGCTCTCGCCCAGCATGTTGAGGTGATCGCGGATCAGCACGAGATCGCCGGGGCGATAGCTCGGGTTGACGCCGCCCGCGGCGTTGGTGATGACCAGGGTGCGCGCGCCCAGGGCGACCATGGTGCGCACCGGGAAGACCACGCGGTCGAGCGCGTGGCCCTCGTAGTAGTGCACCCGACCCTGCATCGCCAGCACCTGGGTGTCCCCGACCTTGCCCGCGACCAGGCGTCCGCTGTGGCCGACCACGCTGGAACTGGGAAACCCCGGCAGCTCGCCATACGGGATGGCGACCGCGTCGGTCAAGGTGTCGGCGAAGGCGCCCAGGCCGCTGCCCAGGATCACGCCCACGCTCGGATGGCGCGCGCCCAGCTTGCTGCGCACCACCTCGGCGGCGCGCTGCAGCTCGTCCCACAGTGCCGATTCACTCACGGACCACCTCCATCGCCATCACGCAGGACCTCCAGCACGGCCCCGCGCAGCGCAGCCGCGCCGGCGCCGGCCCCGATGCGGACCGCGCCCAGGTAGCGCGCCGCGGCGGCGTCGGCCTGGGCCGCGTCGTTGACCCGCAGCAGCGCCAGCGGCTCGCCGGCGGCGACCCGGTCGCCCACCTTCTTGAGCACGTCGATGCCGACCGCGGGATCGATGCGGTCCTCCTTGGTGCGCCGGCCCGCGCCCAGCATCATCGCCGCGACGCCCACGGCCTCGGCGTCGATGGCCTCGACCACGCCGGCCGCCGTCGCCACGACCTCACGCCGGGTGCGCGCCTGCGGCAGCCGCCCGGTGTCCTCGCACACGCGGGCGTCGCCGCCCTGGGCCGCGATCATGCGCGCGAAGCGCTCCAGCGCCTGGCCGCCGTCGAGCACCGCCTCGATGCGCGCGCGCCCGGCCGCGCTGTCGGCGGCGGCGCCGCCCAGCACCAGCATCTCGGCCCCCAGCGCCACCGTCAGCTCGCGGGTGTCGGCGGGGCCACGGCCGCGCAGGGTCTCGATCGACTCCTCGACCTCGCTGGCGTTGCCGACCGCGCGCCCGATGGGCTGATCCATCGCGGTGATGAGCGCGGTCACCCGCTTGCCGGCGGCGCGCCCGATGGCGATGATGGTGCGCGCCAGCGCGCGGGCATCCTCGATCCGCTTCATGAAGGCGCCGGCGCCGACCTTCTGATCCAGCACCAGGGCGTCGATGCCCTCGGCCCGCTTCTTCGACATGATGCTGGAGGCGATCAGCGGGATCGACTCCACCGTGGCGGTGACGTCGCGCAGCGCATACAGCTTGCGATCGGCGGGTGCGATGCGCTCGGTCTGCCCGATCATGCACACGCCGAGCTCGGCGACCTGGGCCCGGAAGCGCTCCACCGGCAGGTTGACCGAGAAGCCGGGGATGGCCTCCAGCTTGTCCAGGGTGCCGCCGGTATGGCCCAGGCCGCGCCCCGACACCATGGGCACCGCGACCCCGCAGGCCGCCACCGCGGGCGCCAGCGGCAGCGAGATCTTGTCACCCACGCCGCCGGTCGAGTGCTTGTCGACCTTGCGCGCGGCGATGGCCGACAGATCCAGCACGTCGCCCGAGCGCAGCATGGCGTCGGCCCACGCCGCCAGCTCGGCCGGCGTCATGCCACGGAAGAACACCGCCATCAGGAAGGCCGCGGCCTGGTAGTCGGGCACGCTGCCGTCGGTGATGCCGGCGACCAGCGCGCGCAGCTCCGCGGGCGCGAGCTCGCCGCCATCGCGCTTGCGCGCGATCAGCTCCTGCGCCCGCATGGCTACGGGGCGATCCGCGGGAAGAAGGACTCGCCGTGGGGCGGCGCGGTGACCCCGAAGGCGTCGGCCACGGTGGCCCCGATGTCGGCGAAGGTCTTGCGCACGCCGAGGTCGGCGCCCTCGGCGCGCGACGGCCCGAAGGCCAGCAGCGGCACGTGCTCACGGGTGTGGTCGGTGCCCGGCGCGCAGGGGTCGTTGCCGTGGTCGGAGCTCAGGATGGCGAGGTCCCCGGGGCCCAGCGCGCCGCGCAGGCGCGGCAGCCAGGTGTCGAACTCGGTCAGCGCACGGGCATACCCGGCGGGATCGCGGCGATGGCCGTATAGCATGTCGAAGTCGACCAGGTTGACGAAGATGAGGCCGCGGTCGACCTCGCTCAGCAGGCGCAGGGTGTGCTCGAGGCCGTCGGCGTTGCCCTCGGTGTGGATGGCGCGGGTGACGCCGCGCCCGGCGAAGATGTCGTCGATCTTGCCCACCGCGACGACCTCGTGGCCGGCGCCCTTGAGGTGATCGAGCACCGTCGGCGCCGGCGGCGGCATCGCGAGATCACGCCGGTTGTAGGTGCGCTTCCACTTGCCGGCCTCGCCCACGAAGGGGCGCAGGATGACGCGCCCGACGCGGTACGGATCCAGGATCTTGCGCGCGGCGTGGCCGGCTGCGTAGAGTTCCTCGAGCGGGACCTTGTCCTCGTGCGCGGCGATCTGGAACACCGAGTCGGCGCTGGTGTAGACGATGAAGTCGCCGGTCTCGAGGTGTTTCGGCGCCAGCTCGTCGAGGATGACGGTGCCCGAGGCGGCCTTGTTGCCGAGCACGCCGCGCCCGGTGGCCTTGCGGAAGGCGTCGATGATCTCGGGCGGAAACCCGGTCGAGAATGTGGTGAAGGCGTCGTCGATGCGCAGCCCGGCCATCTCCCAGTGGCCGGTCTGGGTGTCCTTGCCGCACGAGGCCTCGGCCAGCTTGCCGAAGGCGCCATGGGCGTGCGCGACCGGGGCGACGCCCTCGATCGCGGTCAGGTTGCCCAGGCCGGCGTCGGCCAGCGCGGGCAGGTGCAGCCCGCCGACGGCGTGCGCGCAGTGGCCCAGCGTGTTGGAGCCCTCGTCGTGGTACTTGCCGGCGTCCTGGGTGGCGCCGCAGCCACAGCCGTCGAGCACGATGAGGATGATGCGCTGGGTCTGCATCAGTAGCCGCCCTTGGGCTTGGCGGGCGCGCCGCCGGGGGTACTGCCGGAGGGCTTGCCGCCGCGCACCGGCAGCGGCTTGCCGAAGCTGCGCGCGGCCGGTGCGGCCGACGGCGCTGGCGCGCTCTTGCTGCCCGGCGCGGCGCTGACGATGGCGACCGAGGCGCTGGCGCCGATGCGGCTGGCGCCGGCGCGCGCCATGTTCTCGGCGTCCTCGCGGGTGCGCACGCCGCCCGAGGCCTTGACGCCCATCTCGCTGCCGACCAGGCGCCGCATCAACGCGATGTCGTCGACGGTGGCGCCGCCAGGACCGAACCCGGTCGAGGTCTTGACGAAGTGCGCGCCGGCCAGCTTGGACAGCGAGATGGCGATGACCTTCTGCTCGTTGTCGAGCGCGCCGGTCTCCAGGATGACCTTCACGTGCGCGGGCTTGGACGCCTGCACCACCTTGCAGATGTCCTCGAACACCAGGTTGTAGTCCTTCGACTTGAGCGCCCCGATGTTGAGCACCATGTCGACCTCGTCGGCGCCGGCGCGCACCGCCTCGCGGGCCTCGAAGGCCTTGGCGTTGGGCGACATGGCGCCCAGCGGGAAGCCGACCACGGTGCACACCATGACGCCCGAGCCGGCCAGCATGGCGCGGCAGAACGGCACCCAGGTGGTGTTGACACAGACCGAGGCGAAGTGGTGCTTGCGCGCCTCCTCACACAGCTTGCGCACGTCCTCGCGGGTGGCGTCGGCCTTGAGCAGGGTGTGATCGATGAGGCGGGCCATGTCGGCCGGGACCTCGCCGACGCCCGCCGCCGCCGCCACGCGCACCGCGCCGGCGTCCTCGATGGCGCGCACCGACCAGGGCCGGCGCAGGGTGCACATGCCGCACTCCTCGCAGCCGACCTCGACCCCGGAGTCGTCGTGACACGGGGTCTCCTTGAGGACCTGGAGACGTGCCGGACCCGAGGCCGGCAGGCCGCCGGGCGCGGGCGAGGCCGCGCCGGAGCCGAGCCGATCGCGCACCCGCGTGGCGATCACCTCGACCAAGCGGTCGATGTCCGCATCACCTGGACGATTCATGAGGTTGGCAGCTTAGTCGCGCGCCGAACCAGCGTCAACGCGCGCGCTATGGCGCCGCTCCGGCGGTGCACGGCGAGATGATGATGCCCTGGGTGTCCATGTTGCCCTGGGGGTCGCGCACGGTGACGCTGCCGGTGTAGGGCGACAGGTTGGGGCAGTTCAGGGTGCCCGGGTTGGTCGTGACGCTGCCGCTGCAGCCGGCCGCCGAGCCGCCGTAGATCAGGCTGCCCGCCGCGGTGTCGGCGTCGGTCACCGTGATGGCGATGGTGAAGTTGCTGCTGGTGCCGGCCACGCAGCCACCCGCGGGGGTCCAGGTCACCCGGCTGATGACGGGCGGCGCGGTGACGGTGGCATCGACCGTGCTGCTGCCGCTGTCGCGGGCGGCGTCGGGCGTGCTGCCGCCGCTGTCGCGGGTGGCGTCGGCGCTGATCGAGGCGTCCGCCGCGGGGCCGTCATCGTCGTCGCCGCCGCAGGCGGGCAGGGTGGTGGCCAGGGCGAGCACGGCCAGGGTGGCGGTCAGTCGGGTCATCGGCATGGCTTCTCCAGTCCAGTCGAAGATGTCGAGTCTATACTGCCAGCGTGCGGGGCTGCAGCTTGATCGCGATGGCCCTCGGGCTGGCCAGCTGTGGCGAGGCCCCGCAGGCGCGCGCGCCCAGGCCGGCCGGCTATCAACGTGTCGCGCGGGTACCGGTCGGCGAACACCCGGTGGCGATGGTGGCCCTGGATGGCGACGGCGACGGCGATCTCGATCTGCTGGTGCCGAGCTCGATCCGGCCCGAGCTGACGGTGCTGTGGAACGATGGCCGGGGCGGGCTGTCCGCGCAGGTGCTGGCGCTGCCCGAGGGCACCCCGTCGCTGGTGAGCGCCGACTTCGACGAGGATGGCAGGCTGGATCTGGCGCTGGTGCAGCCAGGCCGCGGCGAGGTGCTGCTGCTGCGCGGGGTCGCCGGCGGGTTCAGCCTGTGGACCACGCTGGCGGCGCGGACGCCGTTCGCGCTCGCGGCCGGGGACCGCGACGGCGATGGCCATGTCGACCTGGCGGTGGCCAGCTTCGCCGACGACATCACGACGCTGCTGCACGGCGACGGCCACGGCGGCCTGACCCGGATGCAGCGGCTCCCCGGCCCGACCGGCGCGTCCTCGATAGTGCTGGAGGACGTCGATGGCGACCGCCGCGCCGACGTCGCGGTGACCGGGACGCAAGCCGGCGAACTGTGGCTCACGAGCACGAGCACGAGCACGAGCACGAGCACGAGCACGAGCACGAGCGCGAGCACCGGGGCGACCGGTGGTTGGCCGCTCGGGGTCATCGCGGCCCAGCTCGACAGCGACGCCGCGCTCGAGCTGGTGGGCGCCGCCAACCAGGGCGACGCCCTCTTCATCGGTGAGCTAGCCGCCCCGGGTGCAGCCCTCTCGATGCGCGCCGTTCCGCTGGCCGGTCAGCCCGGCGCGGTCGCCGCCGCCGATCTCGACGGCGACGGCGATCTCGACCTCGTTGTCACCGCCAAGGCCGCCGATCGTGTCGACCTCCTGCTCAACGACGGCGCCGGCCACCTCACCTACTGGCGCTCGCTGGCCACCGGCGTGGCGCCGACCCCGGTCGTCATCGCCGACCTCGACGGCGACCGCTGCCCCGACATCGCCTTCGCCAACGCCTTCTCGAACGACGTCATGCTGTACCGCTGCGTACCCGAGTAGCAACGGCAGATCGGCGGCCGACGAGCACGGACGTCTGCCAGGTGGCGGGGATGTCCGCCTGGCGGACATGGACGTCCGCCTTGGCGGACATGGACGTCCGCCTTGGCGGACATGGACGGCCGCGTCGTCAGCGTCCCAGTCGCAGCCTCTCCGCCAGCTCGACGGCAACCTCGAGCACCACACGCCAGGCGCCGTCGCGCTTGCGAACCTCCACGGTGGCGGCGCGCTTGCCGCCCAGGGTGCGCTGGAGGGCGCTCGCCGCGGCGCGGGCGGCGCGTTCCTCGGGGCTCGGCTTGCTCGCCGGCTTGCGCTTCGCCCGAAGCGCGCGCGCTGCGCGCTCCAGCTCGGTCGCGGTCGCCTTCGAGACCGGCTTGCCGCCGATGGCGGTGTCGGCGCGCGCAAGGCTCTCGGCGACGTCCGCCGCCGGGGTGGCGTCCACGTACTGCACCAGCGCAGCTGCCTTGGCGTGGCCCAGCGCCACGGCGGTCTCGCGCGTATAGCGCTCGGCGATGCGGATCAGGTCGGCCGCTGCGGAGCGCGACATCAGCCGCTCCTTGGCCAGCAGGTCCCCGAACGACGCATGGCCCAGCGCGGTGTAGATCCGCGGCTGTGCCAGCGTGCGCAGCGCGACGCCGATGTCGAAGAACGCCTCGGTGATGGCCACCATGCGCCGCCGGATCAGCGCCAGCGCATCGGCACCGATGCGCTGGTTGACCGCGCTGGCGGCGGTGGCGGCCTTGACGACCTTGGTGACTGCGGCGAGGGCAGAACCCCGGGGCTTGGCCATGCGCTGAGTATACCAATGGTGGCCTCCGCCCAGAGGCGCCGCCCGTCGAGCACGCGCCGGAGGGCGCGAGGCGGAGCGGTTCCGAACCACCGGTCCGAGAGGACCGGCGTGTACTCAAAGCAGTTCACCCCCACGTGCGTGGGGACGGCGATGCGAGGCCGGCGTATAGCACAACGGCACTCACGGTTCACCCCCACGTGCGTGGGGACGGCTTTCAGGCGCGCACGTGACGGTCCTGGTGTCGTTCGGTTCACCCCCACGTGCGTGGGGACGGCGCGCCGAGTGCGACGGCCGCGAGGTTGCCGCTCGGTTCACCCCCACGTGCGTGGGGACGGCGGTGCATTGGCGCCATCCTGATGCGCTCGCCAGTCGGTTCACCCCCACGTGCGTGGGGACGGCGAGGGAGAGATGTCATCGCACCGCCGCCGCCTGCCGGTTCACCCCCACGTGCGTGGGGACGGCGTCAGGCTTCGGCTCTGGGCGATGGCGCTTGCCCGGTTCACCCCCACGTGCGTGGGGACGGCGGTCTACGCCCCCAAGGAAGAGTACCTCACCCGCGGTTCACCCCCACGTGCGTGGGGACGGCGCGCAGCCAGCGCGCTCCCAGGCGTCCAGCGCGGCGGTTCACCCCCACGTGCGTGGTGACGGCGCACCGCAGCCGTGGAACACCAGCACGCCCGGAGCGGTTCACCCCCACGTGCGTGGGGACGGCTTCCTTTCGCACCCCGGCTTCATCGGCTCCAGCGGTTCACCCCCACGTGCGTGGGGACGGCGAGGCGCCGCAGATGGGGCAGCGGTTCATGGCGGTTCACCCCCACGTGCGTGGGGACGGCGTTCTTCAGGAAGGGCAGCTTGCCGAGCACCCACGGTTCACCCCCACGTGCGTGGGGACGGCTCGTTGTACAGCGCCTCCATCTCGGGGTGCATCGGGTCACCCCCACGTGCGGGGGGACGGCGAAGCCCTCGACGGCCCTCGGGGTGGTCGCTCACGGTTCACCCCCACGTGCGTGGGGACGGCGGTTGGCCTTGTCCAGCTCGCTCTTGATCGTGGCCGGTTCACCCCCACGTGCGTGGGGACGGCGCTCACGTCGATCTTGAAATC
>JADYYK010000017.1 GCA_020853705.1 Deltaproteobacteria bacterium | reverse complement strand
TTCCGGTCCGCTCCGGTCCCTTTCCGGTCCGCTCCGGTCCCTTCCCGCTCCCGCTTCGCTTCCGCCTTCATCGCTCTCTCGCTCGCCCGCCCGGCCTTGGCCGCGGCGGGCGTCGCATTTTCGGGTACAGTGCGTCGCATGGCGAGGTATGCGGTCATCCTGGCGGGTGGTGGCGGCACGCGGCTGTGGCCGCAGAGCCGGCGCCGTCTGCCCAAGCAGTTCCTCGAGCTGGGCGCGCGCGAGGGCGAGACCCTGATCGGGGCCACCGCCCGGCGCGCCGCGCGCGTGGTCGGCCCCGCCAACGTGTGGGTGGTGACCGCCGCCGATCAGGTCGCCGAGGTCGCGCGCGCGGTCGGGCGCGACGCGGTGCCCGACGACAACGTCATCGCCGAGCCGTGCGCGCGCAACACCGCCGCCGCGGTCGGCCTGGCCGCGGCGCGGCTGGCGGCGCTGGACCCCGACGCCACCCTGGCCATCCTGCCCGCTGACCACCACATCGGTGACGAGGGCGCGTTCTCGCGCACCCTGGAGGCCTGCCTCGACGCCGCCGAGCGCAGCACCGGCGACAGCACGCCCCTGGTGACCTGCGGCATCAAGCCCAGCCATCCCGAGACCGGCTTCGGCTACATCGAGGTCGCCGCCGGGCAGACCGCGACCCGCGACGGCGCCCTGCCGGTGCTGCGCTTCGTCGAGAAGCCCAGCGTCGAGCGCGCCAAGGAGTTCCTGGCCAGCGGCCGCTTCTTCTGGAACTCGGGCATGTTCTTCTTCCGCGCGCGGCGCATGCTGGCCGAGATCGGACGCACCCTGCCGGCCCTCGCCGGCGCGCTGGGCGAGATCGGCGCGGCGCTGACGCGCGGCGGGGTCGCGGCGGCGGCCGAGGTCACGGCGCGGCTTTACCCGGGGCTGCCCTCGGTGTCGGTCGACGTCGGCGTGATGGAGAAGGCCGGCGGCATCCTGGTGGTGCCCGGCGACTTCTCCTGGAACGACGTCGGCAGCTGGCGCGCGCTGGCCGAGGTGCGGCCGGCCGACGCCGCGGGCAACGTGAGGGTCGGCACCACGGTGGCCATCGACACCACGAAGTCGGTGCTGGTCTCGGGCGACGGGCGGCTGGTGGCGGTGATCGGGGTCAGCGGGCTGTGCGTGGTGTCGACGCCGGATGCGGTGCTGGTGGTGCCGACCGAGCGCGCGCAGGACGTGCGCGCCATCGTGCAGGAGCTCGAGCAGCGCGGGCTGACGACGTATCTCTGACCGGCCACAGCCGTAGTCCGACCACACGACTGACGACTGACGACAAGGACCCCCATGAACCCCCGAGTATTTCGCGAGTACGACATCCGCGGCGTCGCCGACCGCGATCTGGCCGGTGACTTCGCGCTGGAGCTGGGCCGCGCCATCGGCACCAAGCTGGCGCGCGCCGGCATCAAGAAGATGACCCTGGGCCGCGACGTGCGGCTGTCGTCCCCGCGGCTGCACGCCGGGTTGACCGAGGGCATCCTGTCGGCCGGCGTCGGCATCGTGGACGTCGGCGTGGTGCCGACCCCGGTGCTGTATTTCGCGACGCTGCACTACGAGGACGTCGGCGGCGGCTGCATCATCACCGGCAGCCACAACCCGGCCGAGGACAACGGCTTCAAGATCCTGGTCGGCAAGACCACGATCCACGGCGCCGAGATCCAGTCGCTGCGCAAGCTCATCGAGGCCCAGGACTTCGTGCGCGGCACCGGTGCGAGCGTCGAGGGCCGCGACGTGGTGCCGGCCTACCGAGGCTACGTCAAGAGCACCCTGCGCATGGGGGCGCGCAGGCCCAAGATCGCGCTGGATGCCGGCAACGGCGTCGGAGGCATCGTGGGCGAGCCGCTGTACCGCGACGATCTCGGCCTCGACGTCAGCGCGCTGTTCTGCGAGCCCGACGGCCGCTTCCCCAACCACCACCCCGATCCGACCCAGCCCGAGAACGTCGCCGCCCTGCAGGCGCTGGTCGCCCAGAACGGCTGCGAGGCCGGCATCGCCTTCGACGGTGACGCCGATCGCATCGGACTGGTCGACGCCAAGGGACGCATCGTCTGGGGCGATCAGCTGATGGTCCTGTTCGCCCGCGAGATCCTCAAGGAGGAGCCGGGCGCGACCTTCGTCAGCGAGGTCAAGTGCTCGCAGGCGCTGTACGACGAGATCGCGCGCGCCGGTGGCCGCGCCATCATGTGGAAGGTCGGCCACTCGCTGATCAAGACCAAGATGAAGGAGGAGCACGCCGCGCTGGCCGGCGAGATGAGCGGCCACATCTTCTTCGCCAACCGCTACCTCGGCTTCGACGACGCCATCTATGCCGGCGCGCGCCTGCTCGAGCTGCTCTCGAACACCGACAAGACGCTGTCCGACCTGGTCGACACCCTGCCGGTGATGCACAACACGCCCGAGTTGCGCGTCGATTGCCCCGACCACCTCAAGTTCGACCTGGTCGCGCGGGTAGTTGCGCACTACCGCGCGTCGTACCCGGTGGTCGACATCGACGGCGCACGCATCCAGTTCGGCGACGGCTGGGGGCTGGTGCGCGCGTCGAACACGCAACCGGCGCTGGTGCTGCGCTTCGAGGCCGGGTCGATGGCGCGCGTCGCGGCGCTGCGCACCGAGGTCGAGGGCACGCTGGCGCGCATGAAGGCAGAGCTGGGCGCCGGCCAGGCCTGAGCCCGCGAGAGGCGTGGGCAGCGCGGACCGGCGCCGGTGCCGGTCCGGCAGGGCTACTTCTTCTTCGCCTCTTCCAGCATCTGCTTCAGCATCGGACTGTTCGGCTCCGACTGCAGCGCGAAGCCCAGGTACATCTCGGCGCTCTTCTTGTTGCCGCTCTTGAGCGCGTCGAAGGCCATCTTGTAGAACTTGCGCGCCTGGGGGTGCTCGAGATCCAGCTCTGGATCGCGCTCGATCTCCTTCTCGATCACGGTCGAGCGCAGCTTGCCGTGGGTCATCGCCTTGTCGTAGCTGACCCGGCGCTGCGGGTTGGACAGGATGCGGTAGCCCTCGGCGATGCGCGCGTACAGCACGACCAGCTGGCCGTGGGTGCGGTCGTCGAGCTGGCCGTGGTGTCGATCCGGGTGCAGCCAGGCCGCCTTCTCGTAGAAGCTGGCCTTGATGGCCTCGGGCGGCGCGGCGGGCTCGACCTCGAGCAGCTGGTAGTAGGTGTAGAGATCCAGATCGGGGAAGATCTCGCGCACGTAGGCGCGCACCTCCTCGCGCAGATCGCGCTCGCCCTCACTCATGTCGGGCTCCGCGGGGCGCTACCCCAGGCTGGTGCGGGCGCGGCGCCACCGGGCGGCGGCGCGTCGGTCTGCTGCGCCGGCCTGTCGGGCGCGCCGACCACCGTCATCGAGGCCTGCTGGGCCTGGCCGGTGGCCTGGTCGCGCGCGCGCACGTTGAGGATGCCGTCGGTGTCGATCTGGAAGGTGACCTCGATCTGGACGTCGCCGCGGCGCGCGGCGGGCAGCCCCGACAGCGTCAGCTTGCCCAGCGGCGCGTTCTCGCCGAAGCGACGCGACTCGCCCTGGCAGCACTGGATCTCGACCTCAGTCTGGTTGTCGCGCGAGGTCGTGAAGACGCGGGTCTGCTCGATCGGGATGGGCGCGTTCTTCTCGATGATGACCTCGGCGTAGCCGCCGGCCACGCCGATGCCCAGCGCGCGCGGGGTGACGTCGAGCAGGAGCGAGTAGAACTTGGCCGGATCGACCGCGCCGTCGGTCAGCGAACCGGCCTGGATGGCGGCGCCGTAAGCGATGACCTCGTCGGGGTTGATCTTGACGATGGGCTCCTTCTTGAACAGCGTGGCCAGGCGGCGCTGCACCAGCGGCACCCGCGTGGTGCCGCCCACACAGATGATGTCGTGGATGTCGTCGACGCTGAGCGAGGCCGCGAAGACCACCTGCTCGGTCACCGTCATGGCGCGCTCGACGAAGGGCGACACCAGGTTCTCGAAGGTGGCACGGGTGATGCGGAACGGCAGCGACAGCGGCGGGCGCGACGGGCTGATCTGGATGCCCGTGATCTCGCCCTCGACCAGCTCGTGGATCGAGAGCTGACACTTGATCTGCTCGGCTGCGATGACCAGGCGCGCGATGGCCTCGGGTGAGCTGCGCGCATCGACGCGGTGGGTCTCGTTGAAGTTGGCCAGCAGGTGATCGAGCAGCGCACGATCGAGGTCGTCGCCGCCCAGGAACGAGTCGCCGCCGGTGGCCAGCACCTCGAAGATGCGATCGCGCACCTGCAGCACGGTGACGTCGAAGGTGCCGCCGCCGAAGTCGAACACCGCGATGCGCCGGTCCAGCGCCTTGCCGAAGCCGTAGGCCAGCGCCGCCGCGGTCGGCTCGTTGAGGATGCGCATGACCTTGAGGCCGGCGATCTCGCCCGCCAGCTTGGTGGCCTGGCGCTGGGCATCGTTGAAGTTGGCCGGCACCGTGATGACGGCGCGGTCGACCGCCCCGCCGAGGAAGCGCTCCGAGCACTGCTTGAGGTAGGCCAGCACCAGCGCGGAGATCTCGGGCACGGTGCGGCGCTGGCCGTGCACCGTGATGATGGCCTGCTCGTTGGGGCCTTCCTCGAGCTGGTACGGCACCCCGGTCAGCGCCAGCTGCACCAGCGGCGAACGCACCGACTGACCGATGAAGCGCTTGGCCGAGTAGATGGTGTTGAGCGGATCGACGATGCGTCGCTGCTTGGCGCTGTGGCCGACCAGGATCGAACCGTCGGGCGGGAACGACACCACCGAGGGATGCAGCCGGCGACCCTGCGGGTCGGGCACCACCTCGACCTTGAAGTTGCGCACCGTGGCCGCAACCGAGTTCGTGGTGCCGAGATCGATGCCGATGACGTGGCCCATACGAACCCCGGGATGGTAGCGCGATCGCGCGCCGGCTGCACCTACTTCGACCTACCTATTTGCCGCGGGGAGAGGCCGACGGAGCCGGCTTGAGCGAGACCTCGGTCGAATACGAGAACGGGCCGGTGCCCCCCCAGGTCTCGGGCTTGACCACGACATACTCGGGCAGATAGCCATCGGCCTCGACGCGCAGCTGGTACTCGGTGTCGATGGGCAGGTTGGGCAGGGTGGCGCCGTCCTTGATCCCGACCAGCAGCCAGACCTCGGAGCTGGCCGGGTCGGTGTCGACGCGCAGCGTGCCCGGGATGGGTGCGCCGGTCGCGGTGCCGGTCTCGGCCACACCGGCGTCAGGCGTGGCCGCGCCCTTCTTGTCGCCCGGCCTGCCCGCCGCGGGGGTGGCGGTCAGCGAGACCGTGACCTTGGCCAGGTGGGTGTCGCCGCTGGCCGCGCCGCCAGGGGCCGGGCCGGCGTCGGTCGCGGAGGGCGCGCGCACGAAGTCGGCCGGGGTCACGATGCGGGTGCCGCGCTGGTAGCCCTCGCGCTCGGCGACCACGGTGTACGAGAAGCGGCCGTCGAGGTGGGGATACTCGACCGGGGCGCGTCCGAGCAGCAGGTAGACCGGCGAGTCGGGTGGCATCGAGCGGATGGTCAGGGTGCCGAAGCGCTTGCTCCTGGCCTCGGCGGCCTTGCGGCGCTCCTCGGCGGCCTTCTTGCGGGCCTCGATGCGGGCCTTCTTGCGGCCGGGATGGAAGACGTCGGTCTTGAACCAGAGCACCGCGCCCAGGGCGCCGACCAGCGCCAGCAGAGTGAGGTAGAGGAAGATGGGGGCCCCGCGCCTGGGCTCGAAGGGGTCGGCGGGGATGTCGACGGTGGGCGCTGGCGCCACCGGAGCGCTGGCGGCGGCGCGGGCGGCGGCCATCGCGACCTGCAGCGGCCGCGGCGCTGGCGTCAGCGAGGGCACCGAGCCAGAGGCCGACGGGACCGAGCCCGAGGGCGACGTGCGCAGCGCTGCGGCGGGCCCGGTCTGGCCCTGGCGTGCGGCGGACGGGCCGGTCTGGGCGGGCGTGCGGGCAGCGGATGCGGATGCGGATGCGGATACGGGTGCAGGTGCGGGTGCGGTCGCGGGTGCAGGTGCGGACGCCGGTGCGGCCGGCGCGGGCGTCGCCACCTGACGCACCTCCGAGACATCGGCGGAGACGATCTCGACACCCGAGTCGGCGCCGGCGTCAGGGCCGAGCTCCTCGGTGGCCTCGCCAGGCACCATCTCCAGCGCGGGCACTGGCTTGGCCGGGGTGCCGCGGGTCGGCCGCTCGGAGCCAGCCTGAAAGTCGACCCGGGCCGGGCGCGGCTCGATCTCGGTGGCGCCATGGGCGGGGGTCAGCGGGGGGGCCAGCGGCGCCGCCGCGGGTGCGCTGCGCGCCGCTGGGGGCGCCGAGCGCACCGCCGCAGCCGGCACCGCCGACATGCCGCCGCGGGCCGGCGTCGGCGCCGCCCGGGCTGGCGGCTCGAGGGCCACGGCTGCGCGCGCCGCCGAGGCTTGCTCGGCGGCCTCGTGCAGCGATTGCTCCATGGTGCGATCGGCGGTGTCCTCGCGGCGCGGCTCGCGGGTGGCGATGACCAGGTCGCGCGCGGGATCGTCCTGCGGGCGCAGCGCCGGCAGCAACGACGGGTCCGACGGCTGGCGCAGCTTGCCCTGCGGCAGCACGTCGGGCGTGACCTCGACCGCGGGGGCCGGGATGAAGGTCATGCCCGGCTCGTTGAAGCCGATGTTGGTGGTCGATTCGCCGCCGACGTTGGTCTCGACCCCGGTGGGGGCGTCGTGGTGGTCAGACGGCGAGGCCGGCGCAGGCGCGTCGCCCAGCAGGGCCAGCAGATCGTCGGTCTCGTCGGCCAGGGCGTCCTTCTGCGCCGGATCCGAGACCCGGGTGGTCTCGTCCTCGAGCAGGTCCGACATGGTGCGCTGCCGACTGCCCGCGCCCTCGCTGGGCGGCGCCGCCAGCGGCATGCGCGGCGCGGCCAGCGCCGGTTCGGCGGCCAGCTCCTGCCCGAACAGCTCGGCCACGAACAGCGCGATGTCGGTGGCCGCGACGTGCGAGGCCCCGGCGCGCGCCAGCACCGCCTCCAGCGCGTCGAGCATCAGGCCGGCGTCGGCGTAGCGCTGGGCGCCATCGGTGCGCAGCGCCTTGGCCACCACGTCGTCGAGCTCCGGCGGGGTCAACACCCCGGCCGGCGGCAGCACACCGGTGACCAGCTGGTAGCACAGCGTGCCGGCCGCAAAGACATCGGTGCGGGTGTCGACCGCGTCGCCCAGCGCGATCTCGGGCGCGATGTAGCCCAGGCTGCCGCGCAGCAGCTCGGGCTCCTCCTGGGCGGCGGCGGCGATCACGCGCGCCGCGACCAGGCCGCCCAGTCGCACCGCGCCGCGCGAATCGACCACCACCATGCGCGGGTGCACACCGCCGTGCACCACCGGACCACCCGGGGCGCGGTGCAGGTGGGCCAGGCCGCGCAGGACCTCACGCGCGATGGCCAGCGCGACCGGGCGGTTGATGGTGCGACCCTGGCGACGGGCCTCCGTCAGCACGTCGTCGAGGGTGCGCCCGCTACGTCGCTCGCTGACGACATACGGCCCCTCGTCGCTCTCCGTGACCTCGAACACACGGACCAGGTTGGGGTGCTCCAGCGCGGGGACACGACGCGCGCAGTCATGCAGCGCCTCCTCGACCTCGGGCTGCAGCGCCAGCGTGGCCCGGATGCGCACCAGCTCGAAGCGGCCCTGCTCGCGTGGGGCCGAGGCGTGGGTGGCGGCAAATGCCAGCCCGATCGGGCTCTCCCCGAGCGGTGCATCGAAGCTGTAGGCGCCGAGCTTACCCAAGGGTGCGGTCCGCCGGCATTATAACCCCCGCATTGATCCTTACGCTAGATGGGCATAAGCTTTCGATTTCAAGCGGCTGGGAGCGTCGGTTCGTGGCCAAACAAAGTCTCCTCCTCGTCGATGGCGACGTGAAGAGCCTGAGGGTGCTCGAGGTCAGCCTCAAGAAGGCTGGCTTCAACGTCACCACTGCGGTCTCGGGCGGCGACGCCCTGGAGAAGGTGGAGACGGCGCAGCCCGACCTCATCATTTCGGACACCCGGATGCCCGAGATGGACGGCTTCGAGTTCCTGCAGCGGCTGAAGGCGAAGACCGAGTGGTCGGCCATCCCCTTCATCTTCCTGACCGCTCAGAAGTCGGTCGAGGACAAGATCCGCGGTCTCGAGCTGGGGGTCGAGGACTACCTGACCAAGCCGATCTACATCAAGGAGATCCTGACCCGGGTCCGCATCCTCCTGCAGAAGCGGCAGCGCGACATCATCGGCGAGCGCCGCGATCAGCGCACCAAGTTCACCGGGCAGCTCAGCGACATGGCGGTGGTCGATCTCATCCAGACCATCGAGATCAGCAGGAAGTCCGGCGTCATCCACTTCAAGGGGCTGAGCGGCCGACGCGCCGCGATCTACTTCCGTGGCGGCAAGGTCATCGACGCCGAGCTGGGCCGCCTCGAGGGCGCCGACGCGGTGTATCGCCTGCTGGTGTGGTCGGACGGCGAGTTCGAGGTCGAGTTCAAGAACGTCCGCCGCAAGGACGTCATCGATCTGTCGTCGCAGGGCCTGCTGATGGAGGGCATGCGCCGCCTCGACGAGTGGGGCCGCATGCTCGAGCAGCTGCCCCCACTGGATGCGGTGTTCGAGGTCGACTACCAGGAGCTGGCGACCCGGCTGACCGAGATCCCCGACGAGGTCAACGGCGTACTGCGCCTGTTCGATGGCAAGCGCTCGCTGGAGGACGTGGTCGACGATGCCTCGCTGGGCGATCTCGAGACGCTCAACATGGTGTCGAAGCTGTACTTCGAGGGGCTGATCTACGACACCCAGCGCAAGGCCACGCGGGTCGAGCCGCCGCGCGAGGCCGAACGCGCCGAGACGCCCGAGCCGGCCGAGGCGTGGCTGGCCGAGGGCTCGCAGAGCGGCGTCGACCAGGTCGACCAGGGCGCGCCCGACGACGACTCCGAGGGCGAGTTCTCCGAGGGCGGCTACGTCGGCGACGACAGGGAGCCGCAGCGCGAGTCGACCCTGGCCGACTTCCTGCGCACCCGCGAGCCGACGCTGGAGGACTGGGCCGGCGCGCGCGATGACACCCAGGGTGTGCCGGCCGGCGACTGGGGCGAGTCGGTGGTGGACGCGCCCTCGAATCAGCTGGCCCAGACGGGCCCGCTGGGCCAGCTGGTGGCGGCGCCGCAGATGACCTCGGGCGCGTCGCTGGCGGCGGCCGAGGCGCTGGCGGCGCAGCAGGATGACCGTGCCCAGGCCGACGCCGAGTGGGCCGAGGCGGCGCCGCGCCCGACACCGCTGGCCTTCCCGGTTCCGGCGCCCGAGCCGCCCGACGAGGACTTCGGCGAGCCCGACGACGTGCCGCTCGAGCGTACACCGCTACCCCTCGGGGGGGTCCTGAGGCCCAGCGCGGCCGAGCTGGCGGCTGCCGGCGGCGACCCGCTGCGCGACGAGACCGGGCGGCGCATCACACAACGCAACCTGGCGCCCATCATCCCGCTGGCGCCGGCGGCCCCGCTGGCGCCACAGCTGCGTCCGCCGCCGAACGCCATCGTGATCCTGCCCCGGCGCGAGCAGATCGCCAACGGCAACGGCCATCACCTGGGGGTCGGCCCGGAGGACATCACGCCGCTGCCGCGCACCTTCACCGAGGAAGACAGCTCGGGGCCCAAGATCCTGAGCTCGGACGGCGCCGACTATCGCGAGGTCTCGGGCGGCATCGCCGCGCGTGAGGCCGTGCGCGAGCCCGAGGAGCCCAAGGCGCGCGTGGTGACCTCGCCCGAGATGGCGGCGGCCACGCCCGAGGCTGCCGCGGTGCCCGACAGCGGCGATGTGAAGATGGATCGGCCAGTGTTCGCCAGCCAGCTGGGTGCGGCGCTGGCGACCACGGCGGGCGATGGCGATGGGGACGACGATTCGCCGCTCCGCAAGCGTGGCGCGGTCGCGGCGGGCGGAGACGACGACAGCGGGCAGCGCGATGCGCGGGCCACCTCGTCGGGCACTCTGCAGCTGAACGAGTTCGAGGGCGAGATGTCGCGCGCCGGGCGGCGCCGCCTGATGTGGGGCGGGCTCGCCGTGCTGGCGCTGGCCGGGGTCATCGCGACCGTGGTCGTGCTCAGGGGGCGCGGGCACGGCGGCGCCAAGGTCGCGACCAAGGGGCCGGGCGGAGACACGGTGTCGCCGTCGCCGGTCACGGTGTCGCCGTCACCCTCGCCGGAGGTGTCGCCGAGTGTGGCGGCGCTGGTGATGGATGCGGGGGCGGGCGTGGCGGTGGTCGGCGAGGGGGCCGCGGATGCGGCGGGGGCGCTGGCGAGCGCGGTCCCGTCGCCGTCACCGTCACCGGCGACGTCACCGGCGACGTCGACGTCACCGGCGCCGTCACCGTCACCCTCAACGTCAGCGCTGCCCTCACCGTCGCCCAGCGTGGTGGTGTCGCCGTCGCCGAGCGTGTCCCCGTCTCCGAGCGCGGTGGCCTCGGCGTCGCCCAGGCCCTCGCCGAGCGCGTCAGCGTCGCCCAGGCCTTCGCCGATCGCGTCGGCGTCGCCCAGACCGTCGACTTCACCCTCGGTGTCACCGGCGGCCTCGCCGGAGCCGGCCAGCGACGCGGCGACCCTGGTCAAGAACGCGCGCAAGCTCATCAGCAAGGGCAAGTACGACGAGGCCGAGGCGCTGCTCGAGAAGGCCCTGGCGCTGGAGCCCAGCAACGCGCGCGCGCTGGCCGCGGTGGCCAAGGCGGCCTACCAGCAGAACCAGACCGATCGCGCGCTCGACTACGCGCGCAAGGCGCTGGCGCAGAACAGCGGCCTGGCCGAGGCCTGGCTCATCAAGGGTTCGATCCTGCTCGAGCGCGGGCAGCGCGCCGAGGGCGTGCCCGCCATCGAGAAGTTCCTCGAGCTGGATCCGAACCACAAGGACGCGGCGGCCTTCCGCGCCATGATCCAGCAGTAGCCCCCGGGCAATGCTATAGAGCTTCGCCATGCGCGTGCTGGGTCTGGAGAGTTCATGTGACGAGACCGCCTGTGCGGTGGTCGAGGACGCCCGCTGGGTGTGCGCCGACGTCATCTCGTCGCAGACCGCGGTCCACGCGCGCTGGGGCGGCGTGGTGCCCGAGCTGGCCTCGCGCGCCCACGTCAAGAACCTGATCCCGGTGGTCGAGGCCGCGCTGCGCGAGGCCGGGGTCACCCTGGACGACATCGACGGCATCGCGGTCACGCGCGGGCCCGGCCTGGTGGGCGCGCTGCTGGTCGCGCTGCAGGCGGCCAAGGCGATCGCCTGGGCGCGCCAGCTGCCGCTGGTCGGCGTCAGCCACCTGGCCGGCCACCTGGAGGCGATCTACCTCGACGACAAGAGCAACGCCGAGGCGGCCTCGCGCCGGCTGCCCGAGGTGCCGCACCTGGCGCTGCTGGTGTCGGGCGGCCACACCCTGCTGGTCGAGGTGCGCGCGCGCGGCGTGTACCGCGTGCTCGGCGGCACCCGCGACGACGCCGCCGGCGAGGCCTTCGACAAGGTCGGCAAGCTGATGGGCCTCGGCTATCCCGCGGGGCCGATCGTCGACAAACTGGCGCGAAGCGGCGATCCGGCGGCGTTCAGCTTCCCGCGCGCGCTGCCGGGCCGCGACGATCTCGACTTCAGCTTCAGCGGCCTCAAGACCGCGGTGCTGCACAAGGTCCCGCGCGGCACGCCGCCACCGGCCGGGCAGGCCCTGGCCGACATGTGCGCGGCGTTCCAGGCCGCGGTGGTCGAGCAGCTGGTGCGCAAGACCCGCGCGGCGGCGCGCGCCCACGGCCTCGGCGAGGTCGTCATCGGTGGCGGCGTCGCGGCCAACAGCGGGCTGCGCGCGGCGCTGGCCGAGGCCGCGCTGGAGGACGGCTTCGTGCTGCACGTGCCGGCGTTCAAGCGCTGCACCGACAACGCCGCCATGATCGCCGCGGCGGGCACCCACGGGCTGCTGCGCGGCGAGCACGCCGGCCTCGACCTCGCCGCCGATCCATCCCTGGCGCTGTGAACGCCGTGGGCGACGAGTACCCCCACCCCAGCGCGCTCCTGCGCAAGTACGGGCTCGGCGCCAAGAAGAGCTGGGGCCAGAACTTCCTGTGCGACAGCGCGGCCTACGCGGCCATCCTGCGCGCCGCGGCGCTGACCCCCGAGGACTGGGCCATCGAGATCGGCGCCGGCCTGGGCACCCTGACGGCGCGGCTGTGCGACGCCGCCGGCAAGGTCATCACCATCGAGCGCGACCGCGACATGGCTGCCATCGTGCGCGCCGAGCTGGCTGAGCACCTCGAGAGCGGCCGCCTGGAGCTGTGCGAGGGCAACGCGGGGACCTACGACTATGCGGCGGTGGCCGCGCGCGCAGGGCGACGCCCGGTGCTGGTGGGCAACCTGCCCTATCAGATCGCGACCCCGCTGCTGTTCCTGATGATCGATGCCCGGCGCGCGCTGGCGCGCTGGGTGTGCATGCTGCAGCTCGAGATGGCGGAGCGCATCGTGGCGCCACCGGGCAGCAAGACCTACGGCGGCCTGGGCGTCATGTGCCAGGCCTATGCGCGGGTCAAGCTGGTGGCCAGGGTGAAGGCGGGGGCGTTCCTGCCCGCGCCCAAGGTCGACTCGGCGGTGGTGCTGTTCGAGCCGTTCGAGGCCGGCGCGCGCTGCGATCTGGGTGACGACCGGCGCTTCGCCGACCTGGTGCGGCGTGCGTTCCAGATGCGCCGCAAGACGCTGCGCAATGCGCTGCGCTCGGGGGCGCCGATCGAGCAGCTGGATGCGGCGCTGGCCAGCACGGGGATCGATGGCGGGCGGCGCGGCGAGACGCTGTCGGTGGAGGAGTTCGCGGCGCTGAGCCGCGCGCTGGGGGCGCTGGGCGTCGCCGGCCGTGACGCGGGCGCCGACGCGGGGGCCCAGGGCGAAGGCAGAGGCGAGGGCGACGGCGACGGCGAAGGCGAAGGTCACGGCCGAGCGGGCGATGCCTGAGTTACCCGAGGTCGAGACGGTGCGACGCACCGTCGAGCCGCTGGTGGTAGGGCGGCGCGCCTTGAGTGTGCGCACGTCGGGCCTGCCGTTGCGGCTGGGGCGCCCGGTGGATGTGAAGGGGCTCAGGAAGGCGCTGGTCGGGCAGCGCATCGTGGCGGTGGCGCGGCGTGCGAAGTATCTGCTCATCGAGGCCGAGGGCGGCGGCGTGGTGCTGGTGCACCTCGGCATGACGGGGCGGCTGACGGTGGCGGCGCCCGGAGCGCCGGTGAGGCCGCACACCCACGTCACCATCGGCCTCGACGGAGGCTTCGAGCTGCGTTACGCCGACGCGCGCCGTTTTGGCTTCGTGGCCCCCGCGCGCGTCGATCGCCTCGACCGCGTGCCCGAGCTGGCGCTGCTGGGCATCGAGCCGCTGGGGCCCGCGCTGACCGACGACGCGCTGGCCGAGCTGGCCCGTGGCGTGCGCACCTCGAGCAAGGCCTTCCTGCTCGACCAGAGCCGGGTCGCGGGCCTGGGCAACATCTATGTCTGCGAGGCCCTGTTCCGCGCCGGGATCTCGCCGCGCATGGCGGCCGGCCGGCTCAGCCGCCCCGAGCTGGCGCGGCTGCGCGCCGCCATCGTGGCCGTGCTCGAGCTCGGCCTGAGTAACCGCGGCACGACTTTCTCCGACTTCATCGATGCAGATGGGCGCGAAGGTGAGAACGCCGAGTACCTGCGGGTCTACCTGCGCGAGGGCGAGCCCTGCCTGAACGGATGTGAGGCAACCATTCGTCGCATCACGCAAAATGGACGGTCAACGTTCTTCTGTGCCCGGTGTCAAAGCCGTAAGTCCATGATCGTGGCCACGTAGATCCATCGCCCTCGCCATGCGTTCGAGCCTGACAGAGGGAGGCTCGAAAGCTCGCGTGTCGGCTACTGTATTTGATAGGCGCTGGTTGATCGGCTACTCTCGCTCCGGTGATTCGGACGGGCGGCGGCAGCAGCGACTGGCGCAGGCTCCCCTCGAGACCGGGTTGGATGTGCTGAGGGACGAGACCGACGAAGCCCTGATGGCCCGTTACCAGAAGGGCGAAGTCCGGGCGTTCGAGATCCTCCTCGGGCGGCACAAGAAGCCCGTCTACAACTTCATCCTGCGCTACACGCGCGACGCCACGCTGGCGGAGGACCTGCTGCAGGACTGCTTCCTGCGCCTGATCCGGGGCGTGGACAGCTACCAGAAGCAGGCCAAGTTCACGACCTGGCTGTACACCATCGCGCGCAACCTGTGTGTGGACGCCAGCCGTCGTGGCAAGCACCGCCGGGCCTACTCGCTGGATGCACCGCTGGATCGCGGCGAGGACTCGGGCGAGACCCGCCTCGACATCATCGCCGATGGCGGCCCGGCCACCGACCGCAAGGTCATCGGCAAGGAGCTGACCTCGCGCATGGAGAAGGCCGTCGCCGGCCTGTCCGAGGAGCAGCGCGAGGTCTTCCTGATGCGCGAGATCCTCGATATGCCCTTCAAGGACATCGCCGAGATCGTGAAGTGCCCCGAAAACACTGTGAAGTCGCGCATGCGCTATGCGCTGGAGAAGCTCCGCGAGGAGCTCGACGAGTACGCGGATATGGCCAAGGCGCTACCTTAGCCTTAGCCTGTAGGCAGAATCCCGCATCCCAAGGATAGAGGAGCCAGCAAGGAAACAGAGATGTCGATCGACTGCGAACAGATGGACGGCCTGATGATGGATTTCCTGTATCAGGAGCTGTCCGCGGACGGGCTGACCACCTTCCAGAAACACATGGAGGGGTGTGCTCGCTGCACGCAGGAGCTGGCGCGCTTTCAGGGTGTGCGCTCCGCGGTTCGCGACATCGGCGAGGCCGAGCCGCCGGCGGGGGTCAGCGCACGGCTGATCGCCGAGGCGGCCAAGCAGGTGGCACCGTCCCCGGCGCGGCGGGCGTGGGTGTGGCTGGCGGCGCTGTTCGGGCCGCTGCGCGCCCACCCGGCGCTGGCCTCGGTGGCCGCGCTGGCGCTGGTCATCGGCGTGGGTGGCTTCCTGGCGCGCCGTGGCTTCGAGGGCAAGCAGCCCGAGGGGACCCGGGCGGCGATCGATGATCGGATGGCCGAGTCGTCAGGAGCAGGTGCGCCCGCGCCGGCGGCGGCGCCGATGGAGGCAGCCTCTGCGGGGACGACCCCGGAGGCGATGCTGGATGGCGACAACCTGCTGAAGGAGAACGAGGCGCCCGGCGCCGGTGGCAAGGTCGCGGCGCAGCGAGGCCAGGCCGGGACCGACCAAGGCAGCCTGAATTTCAACGCCGAGGTCGAGGAGGCGAACAAGCAGGCCGAGGCGCAGCGCGAGCTGGCGGTGGCCGACAAGACCATGGCCGACAAGTCAGGGGCCGCCGATGGCGACGCCGACGCCGAGCGGGTGGCGCGGCTGCGCTCCACGCCGGTGGTGGTCAGCGGCGAGGGCAGCGCCAGCAACGGTGCGAGCAAGCCGGGCGACCTGGCGGCGGCCAGCAAGGACAGCAAGAACGACACCGCGGAGCCCCGCTTCGCGACCCCGCCGCCGCCGAGCAAGCCGGCGCCCGAGCCGGTCAAGCGGCCCGCGACGGTGGCAGCGCCTTCGCCCTCGCCGATGGCGGCGACGCCCAGGGCGCCCCGGGCGGCCCCGACCGACGACGCGGATGGCTTTGCCAACGACGAGATGGCTCCGCCGCCGGGCATGGTGGCGCCCTCGGGTGGCATGCCGCCGACGATGGCCGCCCCCGACATGGCCGGCGGCCGCAAGTCGACCGTGGCCGCACCGGCGCCGACCAGCACGGGCAGCAGAGGCGGCCTGGGCAACACCGGCCCCGCGCCCAAGCAGGCCGCGCCGAGCAAGAGCAAGGTCACCGTGACCAGCAAGCCGGCGGGTTCGCCCCCGGTGTCGAACCCGATGAACCTGCGCGACCCCAAGCCGATGACGCCGTCGCAGATGCAGGCCTCCGCCGACGTCAAGCGGCGCCGCGGTGACTGTGTCGGCGCGCTGCCGATGTACGACGAGATCCTGCGCAAGTACCCCAGCTACGCTGGCAAGGCCGCGGTGACCGCGGGGCGCGAGACCTGCCTGAACGAGCTCGAAGGCAAGCTGGCGCGCAAGAAGTCGGGCGGCTCGTCGTCGGCGGGCTCCAAGGCCAAGGCGGCGCCCATGCCGGCGCGCGAGGCCGACATGGCGACCGACCCCGCCAGCAGCGCCAAGTAGCGAGCTGACGGGTCGCCGCTACGGTGAGGCGCTGGCGTCGGGCGGCAGCAGATCAGCCGCGAAGTGCAGCGGCCAGCTGCGGCGCAGCTCGGGCGGTGGCTGGCGGTGGCGCTCGATGTAGGCGCGCACGAAGCGGCGGGTGGCGGCGTTGACGTAGCCCCCGCCGGCGATGGGGCCGAAGGTCGGGGTGTAGCGCGCGGCGATGGCGTGCCACTCCTCCTCGCGGCGCACCTTGGCGATGATCGAGGCGGCGGCGATCGAGACGTGGTGTGACTCGCCGTGATCGTGGGCGGTCAGCGTCGGGAAGCGCTCGCGCAGCGGGCCGAACAGGCGGGCGCCGTCACACACGATGCGACGGGCGGGCGCGCTGGCGGCGATGAGCTGCTCGGCGTACTCGCGCTCCAGCACGTTGAGCTCGCCGTTGGCGACGCGCGCGTCGATCTCCTCGACCGAGACCACGCGCAGGTGCACCGAGTCGGCGCGGGCGTGGATGGCGGCGGCCAGCCTGCAGCGCGCCTGGTGGGCCTCGAGGCCGGCGCCGAAGGCCTTGGAGTCGCGCACACCCAGGCGGGTCAGCGCGGCGGCGGCGCGCGGGGTCACACACACCGCGGCCAGCACCATGGGGCCCAGCAGCGGACCGCGGCCGGCCTCGTCGATGCCCAGGGTGGAGACGCTGCTCACGAGGGGGATTGTGCCAGCGCGGCGATCGCGGCGTCCAGCGGCGCGGCGAGGCGCTCGTCGAGATCGAGGCGGGCGAGGTCGCAGGTGGCCAGCGCCAGCTCGGCGCGGCTGTCGAGCTCGTGGCCGAGATCGACGCACAGCTCACGCAGCGGGGCGCCCAGTTCGCCGAGCAGCTCGCCGGCGTCTCGTGCCAGTGCGCTGGTGATGTTGTCCTCGCTGAGCTCGAGGCGGGGCAGCGTGCGCGAGAAGAAGTCGTCGACCCGGCCGCCGCGCAGGGTGCCGCGCAGGAAGGCGCGGAAGCGATCGAGCACCCGGGCGTCGAGCAGCCGGGCGGCGGCGTCGCGAGCGCGACCGTCGCCCAGCGGGCCGGCGGCGTCGAACAGGCGCCACAGGCCGGCCAGCACACGCCCGCGCGCTGCGACCAGCGCCTCGCCCAGGGTGTCCTCGAGCAGATCGATGAGGAAGTCGCGGTCGGCGGGATCGGCGTTGTGTTCACCGAGCGGCCAGCGCCGCGGGCGCACGAAGTCGAGCACCTCGCGCGCGGCGGCCCGGAAGGCGCGGCCCACGGCGACCTCGAGGGCGCGCAGCTCGGCGGGGACCAGCTCGCGCTCGAGGACCACGACCTCGGCCCGGGCGTTGCGACGGGCGCCGTGCAGGCGCTCGATGTCGGCCGCCAGCTCGGCCTGGCGGGTGGCCACGTCGGCGCGGGCGGCGCGCAGCACGGCGCCCAGGCGGGTCTGGGCCTGGGCGCGCTTGAGGGCGCGGGCGCGCGAGTAGAAGCGCTCCTCGAGGGCGCGCACCAGGGCGGGGCGGTTCGAGGCGTCCTCGGCGTCGGCGGGCGTGCTCGTGCTCGTGCTCGTGCTCGTGCTCGTGCTCGTGCTCGTGCTCGTGCTCGTGCTCGTGTTCGTGTTCGTGTTCGTGTTCGTGTTCGTGTTCGTGGTCGTGCTCGTGCTCGCCTTGCGTGCGGCCAGCGCCTCGCGGGCGCTGTAGGGCACCACGTCGACCACCAGGTCGCCGAGCTCGTCGCGCAGGTGATCGACCAGCTGGGTGCGCTCCTCGGCGCTGGCGCGGTCGATCTTGTTGAGCACGCCCAGGCACTCCTTGCCGGCGGCGCGGATGGCGGTCAAGGCGTCGCGCTCGCTGGCCTTGCCGGCCTGCCCGGTCGAGAACAGCCAGATCACGGCGTCGGCCTGGGTGATGAACTCGCGGGCGACGGCCTCGTGCTCGGGCAGGATCGAGTTCAACCCCGGGGTATCGACGATGCTGACGCGCAGCAGCTCCTCGGCCGGATACAGCACCTCGACCAGGCGGATGGCGCGCACCTCGGCTGCGTCCAGGCCGCGCAGCACCGCCGGGACCTCGTCCCAGCTGAGCTCGCGCACGCGATCGTCGCGGTAGATCACGCGCCCGCCGCGCACCCGTCCGTAGGCCAGCACGTTGACCGTCGCGGTGGTCGGCACCACACCCATGGGCGCGACCTCCTCGCCGATCAGCGAGTTCACGAAGGTCGACTTGCCGCTGTTGAACTCGCCCATCACGGTCAAGAGCAGCGGCCGATCGAACAGCTGCGCCACCCGCGCGGCGTCGCCCGCGAAGCTGGCCAGCTCGGGGGCGCCGCCGAGGAAGCGCTGCGCCCAGGCCGCCGCCGCATAGGCGTCAGTGGGCGGCTCACCGGTCAGCGCGCGCAGCGCCTCCATCAGCAGCTGGCGCGCCCCCGCGTGCGACGGCGACAGCGCCAGCGCCGCGCGCGCCGCCTCCAGGGCCGCCCGCGCCGGGGCACGTGCGTCGCCGCCCACCGGCACAGGCTCGGCCAGCGCCAGCCGGCCCAGCAGCACCTTGGCCGCCGGCTCGTTGGCGCCCGCCAGCGCGCTGCGCGCCGCCGCGGCGTCGCCGGCCGCCAGCGCCGCCAGCCCGCGCGCCACACCGAGCAGCGGATCGTCGGGCCTCTCCTGCGCCAGCCGCGCCGCCAGCCGCCCCGCCGCGCCAGCCGCCTCGGCGCCGACCTCGACGGCATACGCCAGCGCCTCGGCCGCCACCGCCAGCGCGCGTGGGTTGCCTGGCCCCGGGGCCTCCAGCGCGAGCGCGCGCTCGTAGGCCACCAGCGCCGCCTCGGGCGAGCGGGTCGCCCGCTGCGCCCGCGCCATCGACACGAACAGCTCGGCGCGCCGCGGCTCGGCCGCGATGGCCCGCACCAGCAGCCCATAGGCCGCCGCGACATCGCCGCGGGTCAGCTCGAAGTCGGCCAGCGCCGCCAGCGCGCCGGCATCGCCGGGCGCCAGCTCGACCGCGCGCGCCAGCGCCTTGCCGGCGTCCGACGGCCGCCCCAGGCGCTGATACGCGCCCGCCAGCGCCACCAGCGCGGCCGGCGTGGGCGCCCCGGTGGCCGCCTTCTCCAGCGCCGCCCGCGCGGCGCCGACGTCACCGCCATCGGCCAGGATGGCGCGCCCCAGCAGGGCCTGCGTCTCGGCGTCCTCGTGCAGCGCGGCCGCCTTGCGCAGCTCACGCACGGCCTTGCCGGTGCGCCCTGCGGCCAGGTACACGCTGCCCAGGCCCCGGTACACCGACGCCAGCAGCTCCGCGCCCTGCGGTCGGGCCACCAGCGCGCGCCGGTAGGCCAGCTCGGCCTCGGGGCGCTGCCCGGCCTCGACGTGGGCGTCGCCCAGCGCCAGCTCGGCCTCGGCGAAGCCTTCGCGCGCGGCCGCCGCTCGCGACAGCAGCGAGATGGCCTGGTCGAGGCGCCCGCGCCGGAGCTCGGTCAGGCCGTACAGATACAGCACCCGGTAGTGATCCGGCCGCATCTCCTCGGCCGTGGCCAGCGTGTGCGCGGCGTCCTCCAGCCGGCCCGCGGCCAGCTGCTCCTCGCCGGTCTCCAGGTACGACTTGATCTCGTCGGGCACGACGTCATCGACCCACGACTCCAGCCGGCGGCCGATGCGTTCGAACCAGCCCATCAGGTCGCCGCTGGCGGGCTCCACAGCGCGGCGCGCTCGCCGGCCAGCTCGGCCTCGACCTCGCCGAGGCGCGCCAGCGCGGCGGTGACCTCGGCGATCACCGCGGGCGCGTTGGCCCCGCGCGTGCGGCGCTCGGTCAGCGCCTGATCCAGCACCTCGGACAGACTGCGGTACAGCGTGCCGCCGGCGCCATCGACGAAGTCGCGCAGCTTGCCGGTGAAGTCATCGACGATGCCGATGAGGCGCGGCCCCACCGCCTCGGCGGCCTTCTGCACCACCTCGGGCGCGCGCTCGCGGGCCTGCTCCTTGATCTCGGTCGCCACGCGCCCCTTCATCACCATCGCCAGCACCGGCGCGGCCACGAACAGCAGGCCGCCCACCAGCGTGTTGACGAACAGGAAGATGGTGGTCCCGAAGGCCCCCAGCGCGAACACCGACAGATCGTACTTCAGGGTGTCGACCTCGATGGTCAGGCGGGTCTCGGCGCCGCCCAGCTCGCCGCGCAGGATCTCGGTGGCGTCGCGCACCGACTGGTTGGTGATCTGGATGATCTCCTCGGCCAGCGCCTCCAGCCGCTTGCCCAGGGTCTCGCCCTGCTGCTCGGCCCAGCGCTTGAAGGTCTCCTCGATGTAGGGCTGCAGGTACTTCTTGACGTCCTGGGCATCGACGGCGTCGATCTGCCCGGGCAGCGACGCCGCCAGCTCGCGGGTGAACTCGGCCAGGTCGTCGCGCGCGCGGGCCTTCAGCGCGCCGGCCTCCTCGCCGATCTTGAAGTGCAGGTCCTCGATCGACTTGCGGGTGTCGTCCAGGTGCGCCCGCACGCGCGCCACCCGCGACTCCAGCTCCTCGATGTCGAGCGACAGCGCCTGGCGCTTGACCTCCAGGTTCTGGCGCAGGAAGGTCGCGGTGCGCAGGCCGTCGCCGATGGCGTTGTCGATGATGAGGCGGCCGCGCTCCTCCGACAGGTACAGCTTGAGGTGCGCCAGCAGCGCCGCGAAGCCCGACTGCTCGCGCTTGCCACCCAGCTCGTGGCGCGCCGAGACCGCGAACAGCGCCGGCTCGGGCACGATCTTGGCCAGGTTCTCGCGCGCATACGCGGTCGCCGTCACGGCCTCCTCGTCGGTCAGCTGATCGATCTTGGCGATCACGAAGACCAGCTTGTCGCGGCTGCGCTCCAGCACGCGCTGCTGCAGGAACTCGCGCTCGCTCTGCTTCAGGATCTGCCCGGCGTCGAGCAGGAAGACCACGGCGTCGGCGCGCGGCACGTAGCCATAGGTGATCTCGGCGCGCTGCTCGTTGAGGTCGTTGACGCCGGGGGTGTCGACCAGCGTGACCTGCTCGCGCAGCAGCTCCGACGGGTAGGCCACCTCGACGAACTTCACCCCGGCGATGTTGTCACCCTCGACGGTGACCCACTCCTCCAGCGCCTTGACGGTGATCTTGCGCTCGCTGCCGTCCTCCATCACCGCGCGCGCGGCGGGCTTCTCGCCCCACACGATGTGGTTGATGGTCGCCGTGGTCGGCGTGATCCCGGTCGGCAGCACGGCGGCGCCCAGCAGGGCGTTCACGAAGGTCGACTTGCCGTGGTTGAACTCGCCCAGCACGACCAGGTTGAAGCGCCCCTCGCGCAGCTTGGGGATGCGCGTCTCGTCGAGGTCGGCCTTGAGCGTCTTCATCCCGGCCTCGCCCGCAAGCGTTGACAGCTTGTCAAGCGAAACGAGCACTGCATCTCGGCGTTCGGCCTCGCTCATCCCATCACCTTGACGATGTCGGCGACGCGCTGGTCGACGATGTCGCGCGACGGCCCGCCCGACTCGCCGCGCATGCCGCGGTAGTAGGCGCCCTCGGCGAACACCCGCAGCGCCTGCACCCGCTTGGGCAGGTAGGGATGCGAGTTCCACAGCTCGGCGTACTTGCCCAGGCCCGTCTTGCCCTCGTCGAGCTGCTTCATGTACTCGTCGAGGTCGATCTCGTCCGACAGCTTCTTCGAGCCCAGCGCCAGCTTGACCAGCGCGCTGGTGGTCTTGCCGAGATCCTGGGTGCAGATGAGGCCGGCGCGATCGCAGGTGATCTCGGCGCGCCTGAACCAGGCCTGCAGCGCCAGCACCGCCGGGGCCACCACCCACTTCAGGAAGAAGCCGGCGCCCTGCTGCATGTAGTGCAGCGCGGTCGAGTACACCACGTGGTCGTTGTGCACGTGGCCGCACTCGTGGCCGATCACCGCGGTCAGCTCGGTCTCGTCCAGGTGGTCGATCAGCGCGCCGCTGATGACGATGTGGGCGTCCTCGTTGGTGCCCAGGGTGTAGGCGTTGAGCTGCCCGATGTCGGGCGACACATAGACGTCCGGCCGCTCGATGCCCAGCCGCTGCGCGCAGTGCACCGCGATGGCGTCCAGCTTGGGAAACTGCTTGTCGGTGACCTTGACGCAGCGGCCCAGGAGCTCCGACTTGGCCAGGCCGCGCCAGGCCCGCACCGTGGCCTCGACCGCCAGGGTGACCGGCGTGACCCGTCCCAGCGTGCGCCGCAGCTTGGCGTCGCCGGCGTAGGCGTACCCGGCGGACCCCCAGGCGCGCTCGGCGGCGTCACCGCGCCGCCGCGCCACGTAGCGCACGAAGTCGAGGTCGATGCCCTGGACGATCGCCATCAGCCCTTGCCCCCCGCCTTGGCGCGCTCGGCCTTCAGGCGCGCCATCCACTCGGCGTGCACCGCCGCCGCGACGTCGTAGCTCTTGGACATGTCGTCATAGATGGCGCGCTCGATGGCGCCGCCGAAGATGGCGAACTTGACCGTCAGGTCGCCCTCGAAGGTGCGCCGGCAGCGCCCGCCGGGCAGCGGCTCGACCTTGAAGCTGGCGTGGATCTTGGTGCGATCCGCGAACAGCGTCGGCACGATGTCGATCTCCATCGACGACGTCGCGCGGGTGTACACGGTGCTCTCGACATAGCCGAGGTCACCCTTGACGATCTTCTTGACCACCGACGGAAGGTCGCGCTCGGGCAGGATGCGCACCGAGAAGGCGATGCCCTTGTCGTCCTCCTTGCGCGACAGCATGGTCCGTTCCTTGACCTTGATGCGCTTGTACTGCTCGACGTTGAAGGGCTCGTCGAAGAAGACCTCCCAGAACTCTTCGGGTGTGGCGTCGAACTCGTGGGTGATCCTGAAGTGCATGCCCGACGCTACGCCGGCCGACGGCGGCGGCGCAAGCCCAGCGCGACCAGCCCGACCAGGACGCCGAACCACAGCGTGGCCAGGCGGCACAGGATGGTCGCCGCCACCGCGGTCGCCTTGTCGAACCCGGTCGCGCCACGCATCAGGAGCGCGGTCATCGACAGCTCGGTCGCCAGCAGGCCGCCGGGCAGGAACGACACCGCGCCGGCCAGCGTGGTGGTGGCATAGATGAAGGCCGCCCACGCCCGCGGGGTGCCGGTGGCGCCGAAGCCGACCAGGATGAACCAGAAGCCGATGCACTCGCAGGCCCAGGCCAGCAGCGACAGCGCGGTACCCTTGAGCAGCGGCCCGGGCTTCACCAGCTCGGCCAGGCTGTCGTAGAACTCCTCGACCTTGTGGGCCAGCTTGCTGAGGCCCGGGATGCGCGCGACCCCGTGCAGCAGCCACAGCGAGGCCCGGCGCGACATCAGGACGCCGAGGCCGATGAGGACCACCGAGGTCGACGCGATGACCAGCGGCGCCCCGTAGTGGTAGGCGCCCACGCCGGCGGCCGCGATCAGCAGCACCGCGACCAGGTCGGTCACGCGCTCGGCGACCACGATGGGGGCCGACCGCGCCACCGGGACCTGGTGGCGCTCGCGCAGCAGGAACGACTTCAGGACCTCGCCGACCTTGCCCGGCGTGATCGACATGACGAAGCCCGACAGGAAGATGCTGCCGGAGTCGCGCACGCCGATGTCGATCTTGGCCACACGCAGGAACTCCTGCCAGCGCACGAAGCGCACCGCGTAGTTCAGCGAGGTCAGCCCCAGCGCGACCGCGAAGGTCCACCAGGCATAGTGGCTCATGCGCGCGCTCAGCTTGGAGACGTCGGCATAGATGGAGAAGCCGGCGAAGGCCGCGACGAACAGCGCGAGCGCGATCAGGAGACGACGTGTCAGCGGCTTCAAGCTCCTGTTCTTACCATGTTGTTGACCGTGACTGAGCAAGGCCGCTATGGTCCGCGCATGCCGCCGGTGAAGAAGGCCAAGGCCGCGACCCTGCTGATCGTGGATGACGACGCCGAGATCGTCGGCATCCTGCGCAGTACGCTGTCACGAGTGGGCTATCAGATCGTGGAGGCGCTGAATGGCGCCGATGCCCTGGCGCGCGCGCGCGAGGCCAAGCCCGACGTGGTGGTGCTCGACGTCATGATGCCGGGCAAGAGTGGCTGGGAGGTCGCCAAGGACATCCGCGACGACGCCACCCTGAAGTCGACCGGCATCATCATGCTGACCGCCATCGGCCCCAAGATGAACGAGCTGACCTCGCCGCTGTATGGCGTGGACGACTACCTCGACAAGCCGTTCGACTTCCACGAGCTCGAGGCGCGCATCGCCAAGGTCATCACCAAGCGGGGCGGCACGCCGCCGACGCGCCCGGCGAAGAAGCCCGCGAAGAAGAAGTAAGCGCCGGAACGGCGCTGCTCGAAGCTTCGCTTCGGGGGCTATTGCTCCTCGTCTTCGTCGACCCCGCCCGAGGGCGCCGCGTTCACCGCGGTGTACGCCTTCTGGTACCAGGGGCTGGTCGCGGGCACGATCTTGAGGATGCGGCGCCAGGCCGCCTTGGCGACCTCGCCCTTGGAGGACTGGCCCTTGGAGTACAGCTCCTTGGCCTTGAGCTCCAGCGCGAGGCGGACCTTCTGCACGATGGGATCGCCGCTGCCGCCGTACTTTTCGGCCATGTTGGCGTAGGCGTAGGCGTTCTCCAGCTTGCCGGCGGCGATCGACTTGGAGGCCTCGGTCTTGGCGGCGTCGATCAGCTTGGCCTTGATGAAGGCGGCGTGGGCGCTCTTGCCGACCGCGGCGTCGTTCTTGAGCGCGGTCTCGTACAGCTTGACGGCCTGCGCGCCTCCCGCGCTGGCGGCGCTGGTCAGCGCCTCGCCGATGGCGGCGATCTGGTTGGCCTGGGCGCGGGTCTTGTCCGCGGCGGCGCCCGACTGCTGCTCGGCGGCCAGCCGCAGCGACTGCGCCGAGGCTGCGAAGTTGCGCGCCTTGTACTGGGCCTGCGACTGCTTGAGCAGGTCCTTGGCCTTGCCCGACACGATGGGCGCGGGGTCGCCGTCGGGCTTGTCGGGCTTGTCGGGCTTGGGCGACGGCTTGGGCTTGTCGGGCCTCGGCGATGGCTTGACCGGCGACGGCGACGGCTTGACCAGCGGCGACGGCTTGACCGAGGGCGACGGTGCCAGCGACGGCTTGACTCGCGACGGCGACACCGCGGGCGACGGCGCCACGGTGGGCGACGGCGACGGCGCCACCACGGCGGGCGACGCCGAAGGTGACACCACCGAACCCGGCTCGGGCGAGGCCAGCGGCGACGACGGCGACGGCGTCACCGGGGTCACCAGCGGCGCGCTGCCGCCACCGACCGGCGTCACGACCGGGCCACCAGCGGTGCCGCCGCCTGCGCCGCCACCTGCGCTGGCGACCGGCCCGGTGCCACCACCGCCACCGGCGCCACCACCGCCCGCACCCGCGCCCATCGCGCCTGGCTTGTGCGGCGAGCTCGAGCCGCCCGCCAGCGCGGCGATCACCGCGATGAGGATGCAGCCGCCCATCAGGGCCACGCCGCCGAGGATCATCTTCTTCTTCTGCGTGGCCCGCAGCGCCGTCGCGCTGGGGTCGCTCATGTTCATGTCGTACGCGGGCGTGCCCTCGGGGAAGGACGGCGGCGGCGCGTAGGCCTGGTGCGGCTGCGAGTACTGCATGGTCGCCGGACCTGGCGGCGGCCCTGGCATCGAAGGCGGCTGTCCGAACGAGCCGTAGGGCAGCTGGGTGGCGAAGGTCTGCGCCCCCGGCGGCAGCGGCACCGGCGGCGCCACCGGCGGCCCGCCCGAGGCCCAGCCCGCCTGCTGCGGTGCGTAGGGCGCCTCCTGTGGCGGGGGCTGCAGCGGATACTGATGGCTCTGCGGCGGCGCCGCAGCCACGCCCGCGACTGGCGCCTGCGCCGCGGCACCATCAGGGTGCTCGAAGCGCATCAGCGTGTTGCCGATCTCGATCTGATCGCCGTCGCGCACCGGCACGGTACCGACGCGCTGACCGTTCAAGATGGTGCCGTTGCCGCTGCCCAGATCGCGCACGCCGAAGACGCGCCCGTCGAAGGTCAGGATGAAGTGGCGACGCGACACCGCGATGTCGGTCAACACGATCTCGTTATCGGTACCGCGGCCCACGCCGGTCTCGGGCTTGGTGAGGACGAATTCACGTCCGCGATCCGTCCCGCCGATGACGACCAGTCTGGCCATCTGGGTGGCGGGTTTGGTGGCGGTGCCCTGCATCGGTGGTTCCCGGATCATGGTGGGTTGCGCAGCCAGAGGGCCGGTACCATTTGAGACCGTCTGCGGGACCTCGGCATTGGGCGGGGTCAGCTGCTCGGGCGGCTGCATCGCCGGCCGACCCTGGCTCGTCATGCGGGCTTCGACCGAGCTACGGCGCCCCATCGCGGGCGGCGCCGGGATGGCGGCGGAGCGGATGGTTGACGCAGGGGGCCGCGCGGCCTTGCCGTTGGCGCCGGTGACGCGGGCACCACCGTTGGCCTTTGCCAATGGCGGCGGGGTCTTGTCGCCGTGCTGCTTCTTGTGCGCGACGGTGGACTCCTCCCACCCGTCCTGGACCTTGTCGTCCACGACAGTGCTCTCGGAGGGAATGTCGTCGTCAGTAGCCAAGCCCAGGCGCTTCCTCTAGGAGTTGCAGGAGGTCAGCCAGGCGATCTTACCGGACTGGGGACTGACTCGCAATCAGCCATTGTTTTCGGCGGTTAGGGTCCGACCAATTGGATCGCCCCGGCTGTCTACGGGGCCGGCCATTTGACCAGCAGCGGCGAGCGGTTGAGGATGGCGTGCTGCTCGGCGCTCAGGGTCGGCGCCGCGCTGCCCAGGGCCCAGAACATGAGGTTTTCGGCGCCTGCACCGCTGCACTCCTCGGGTAACACCGTGCCACTGCCGTCGCTGTCGCGTGCGCTGGTGCACTCGGGGGTCGAGGTCAGGTGATCGTGGGCGCCGCCGCTGGGTTCGCTGGTGTGCAGCAGGCCGAGCGCGTGGCCGAGCTCGTGCGCGATGGCGATGGTGCCGGTGCGGCGATCCAGCGCCAGTGCCGCGGCCGACACCGCGACGCCGCCATGTGCGCCCCCGGAGGCGACCGGGATCGGGATGCCTCCGCTGGAGCCGAACACGTCGAGGCCGCCGGTCGGTGTGGTCTCGGTCAGGCGCGGCACCACGAACAGAGGCAGCGTGCCCAGCGCCGGCAGGCCGAGCGGCTGGGCGAACAGCGCGCGCATCCCGGCCGCGTCGGCGCCGCCGCTGACGTCGACGGTCGCGAACGGCGCCGCAGCCGCGCCGTCCACGTGCACCACGGCGGCGACGTCGATGGGCAGGTCGAGCAGATTGGCCGCGCCGTCGAGCGCGCGCCGCGCGGCGGCCTCGGCCGCGCTGTCTCCGTCTCGGCCGACCAGGACCAGGCTGACGCCGAGGCGACCCCGCGGCTCGCCGCGCTCGGGCGGGCCGGCGCGGCGCCACACCGCCAGCACCGGGACCGGGGCCGGCAGCGCTCCGCCCAGGTGACGCAGCTTCACCTCCCAGCTGCCGCCCGGGCTGCGCGCCAGGCCGGCGGTCGACGCCGGGGTGCCCCAGGCCAGCTCGTCGTGTACTGACAGCAGGGCGTCATCGGCGGTCGCGGGGGTCTGGTACGACACCCGCAACTGGCCGTCCTGGCTGAGCTCGAAGGCCAGCTTGCCGGTGGCACCAGGCGCGCGCGCGGTCAGGTGCAGCGACAGCGCGTCAGGCGGCACCACGAAGCTGACCGGGTCGGACAGGCCGCTCGCACCCACCGTCAGCAGCAGCGTCTGCGACTCCACGCTGCTGCCATCACCTGGGTCGACAGCGTCGTCGCCGCAGCCGGGGCAGCCGGCCAGCAGCGCGCCCAGCGCCGCAGCGACCACCGCTGAAGACCGGGGCTGCATCCTGGTCACGGTAGCATGCTATAAGCGCGCGACATGAGGCTGTGCCGCTTCGTCCCCAAGAGCGATCCGGGCCGCCCACCGCGCTGGGCCGAGTTCGAAGGCACCGGCGCCGACGGTCGGCTGCTGGTCATCGACGGTGATCCGTGGTCGCGACGGGCCGGCGTCACGCGCGAGATCTACCTGGCCCCGTCGATCCAGCTGTGCGCCCCGGTGGTGCCGTCGAAGATCGTCGGCGTCGGCCTGAACTACCGCAAGCACGCCGAGGAGATGAAGAAGCCGCTGCCCGACGAGCCGCTGCTGTTCCTCAAGCCCCCGAGCGCGCTGCTGGATCCCGACGCCGACATCGTGCGGCCGTCGGGCTATTCGCGGGTCGACTTCGAGGGCGAGGTCGCGCTGGTCATCGGCAAGCGCGCGCGCCGGGTCTCGCGCGAGGCCGCGCTGGAGTACGTGCTGGGAGTCACCGCGCTGAACGACGTCACCGTGCGCGACCTGCAGAAGAAGGACATCCAGTACACCCGCGCCAAGGGCTTCGACAGCTTCGCACCGGTGGGGCCGTGCGTGACCACGCTGGATCAGCTGGCCGAGGAGGGTCACGACCTCGGCAACCTGCGCGTGCGCACCACGCTGAACGGCGAGCCGCGCCAGGACTCGACCACCGCCGACCTCATCTTCGACTTGCCCACGCTGGTGTCGTTCATCTCGCACGTCATGACGCTGGAGCCCGGCGACGTCATCACCACCGGGACGCCCTCGGGCGTCGGCCCGGTGCAGCCCGGCGACGTCGTCGCCATCACGGTCGATGGCGTCGGCACCCTGGAAAACCCCGTGGTAGGAGAACCCGCATGAAGATCGAGCTGGCCTCGCGCATCCGCGAGCTGCCCCCGTACCCGTTCGCGCGCATCGATGCCCTCAAGGCCGACGCGCGTGCGCGCGGGGTGGATCTGGTCGACCTCGGCATCGGTGATCCCGATCTGCCGACGCCGGCGCACATCGTGGCCGCGGCGGCCAAGGCGGCCGCGGATCCACGCCACCACCAGTACCCTTCGTACGTCGGAATGATGGCGTATCGCGAATCGGCGGCGCGCTTCTGCCAGCGTCGCTTCGGCGTCAAGCTCGACCCCGCGCGCGAGGTGGTGGCGCTGATCGGGTCCAAGGAGGGCATCGCGCACTTCCCGGTCGCCTTCGTGGAGCCGGGCGACGTCGTGCTGTGCCCCGACCCGGGCTACCCGGTGTATGCGACCGGGACGCGCTTCTCGGGCGGCGAGCCGTACTTCATGCCGCTGCGGCGGGACAGCGGGTTCCTGCCCGATCTGAAGGCGATCCCGGCCGACGTCGCGCGGCGCGCCAAGGTCATGTGGGTGAACTATCCCAACAACCCGACCGCGGCGCTGGCGCCCAAGGGCTTCTACGAGGACGTCGTCGAGTTCGCGCTGAAGCACGACATCATCGTGGCGTCCGACATGGCGTACTCGGAGATCTACTACGGGGGCGCCGAGCCGCCGAAGTCGATCCTGGAGATCCCGGGCGCGCGCGAGTGCGCCATCGAGTTCCACTCGTTGTCCAAGACCTTCAACATGACCGGCTGGCGCGTCGGCTTCGCCATCGGCAACGAGGCGCTGGTGAGCGGCCTGGGCAAGGTCAAGACCAACGTCGACTCGGGCGTGTTCGAGGCCGTGCAGGTGGCCGCGATGGCCGGCCTCGACGGCGACCTCGGCGTGGTCGCCGAGCTGCGTCGCGAGTATGAGGGGCGTGTCAATATCTTGTGTGATGGTTTGAGCGCTGCCGGCTTCGATGTCATCAAGCCCCGGGCGTCGTTCTACTGTCTGATCGCGAACCCCAAGGGCGTCAGCAGCCTGGACTACTCGCTGAAGCTGCTCGAGGCCGGCGTGGTCGCGACCCCGGCGACCGGCTTCGGCGCCGGTGGCGAGGGCTTCGTGCGCCTGACCGTGTGCGCCCCGCGCGACCGCCTGGCGCTGGCGGTGGAGCGGCTGACGACGTTGCGATAGAGCTTCAGAAGCGACCGCGGACGACGACGGCGGCGCCGCCGGGCAGGGGCGCCGCCGACATGCGGGCGGCGCGCTCGGCGGCACGGACGTCGGCGCGCATGCCGCTGATCCAGAGATAGACGGCGGTGGCGGTGAGGGCGAGGCCGCCGCCGGTGAGGATCCAGCCGTAGGTCGAGGCCCGGCTGCCGGAGCTCTCGAGGGATGGGTCCCAGCTGTCCTGACCGGGTGTCAGGGCGTTGATCTCGTCCTCCTTCTTGCCGGCGTCGGCGAGGTACTTGAGACCGTAGAGCGCGGCCAGCACCCCGACGCCGAAGGTGACCTGGCCGATGGTGCGCCGGCGCTGGCCTGGATAGCGGTCGACCTGGCGCGGCGGTGTGAAGGGGTCGCCTGCCGACGACCTTGCTGGCGCCGCGAAGGGCTCGCGGCTGGGGGACGGCGACGGATACGGGGCGGTCGAGGGGTCCGGCGACGGCGATGGCGACGGCTCCGGCGACGGCGAGCCCGCGAGAGCGCGCTCCAGCTCGGCGATCCGGATGCGTGCGTCGGGGGCGCCGCGACCGCTGGGCTCCAGCGCGACATAGCGCCGGTACAGCTCGAGGGCGCGGGCACGATCGCCCTTGAGGCGGTAGGCCTGCGCCATGTTGAACAGGCGCGTCGGCTTGCCGTCGAGGTCGTAGGCGGCCTGGTACTCGGCGATGGCGTCGTCCCACTGCTGCGCCGCGAACAGCTGCTTGCCGCGCGCCGCGTGGGCGTCGGCATCACGGGGTGCCGCGCCCGCGGGACCTGCCCACAGCAGCACGACCAGGATCGCGGCGGCCGCCCGCATGCCACACATCATGGCATGATGGCATGGCACCGGTCAGTCGAGCGTGCCATCGCCGATGGAGTCGCTGCTCGTGGCCATCGGCGCCTTCTTCAGGCGCACACTGGCGACGCCATCCTTGTCAGCGGCGAGCACGACACTCGCGGAGCGGAAGCCCCGGCGGCGCAGCTCGAAGCGCGCGCTGCCCGGCGCCGAAACCAGCTCGACGTCGCACGGCGTCAGGCACAGGTTGACGCCATCGAACACCCGGAACACCGAGGCCCCCGGCGGCACCGACTCGAACTTCAGCTTCACCTTGACGGGACTCACGATCACGCTCGGCGCCGTCGGACCTGGGCTCGGACTCGGGTTCGGACTCGGACTCGTGCTCGGGCTCGGGCTCTGCCCTGCCCGCCCGCTCTTGCCCGTGCCACGACTCACGATCACGACCACCGCCAGCAGCCCCACGATCACCGCCCCCAGCCCCAGCCACGGCCATGGCGCCCGCCGCTGCCCGCCGCTCACCAGCTCCACCGCCGACCGCCCCAGCGTGGTGTTCGCGCTCGGCATGGTCTGCGCAGCGCTCAGCGCCACCGCCGCTCGCGGCTCGGCAGGACCCGCTCCAGTGCCCTCTCCTGACCAGCCCGACGCCGGCCCTGGCGTGAGCGCGCCCGCACCCTGTGCATGCCCAGGCGCACGCTCACCCCCACGCCGACTCCATCCCGCGATCACCGCCCCCGCCGCCGCGACCGCCCCGGTCGCTGGCGCCAGCGCCGCCACCACCTCCTCCATCGTCTGCGGACGCGCCTCGGGCCGCTTCTCCAGCAGCGCCATCACCAGCGCCTCCAGCTCCGGCGCCGTGCCCGGCGCCAGCGTGGCCAGCCGCGGCGGGAAATCGTTCATGTGCGCCGAGATCAGCTCGCCCACGCCGGCCAGGACGAAGGGCGGTCGCCCGCACAGCATCTCGAACAGCATGCACCCCAGCGAGTACACGTCGGCCCGGTGATCGACCGCGCCCGCGCCGCGACACTGCTCGGGCGACATGTACAGCGGCGTGCCCAGCAGGTTGCCCGTGGTCGTGCGCGCCACCCCGCCGAGCTCACCACCCAGCTTGGCGATGCCGAAATCCAGCACCTTCACGCGGAGCCCGACCGTGACCTCGGGGTCGGGCACCAGGAACACGTTGTCGGGCTTCAGATCGCGATGCACGATCCCGCGCGCGTGCGCCGCGCCCACCGCGGCCGCGACCTGCCGCGCCAGCGCCGCCGCCAGCGCCGCTGGCAGCACCTGCTCGCGCCTGAGGCGCGCCCCCAGGCTCTCGCCGTCGAGCAGCTCCATCGCGATGTAGGCGGCGCCGTCGTGGTAGCCGAAGTCGAACACATCGACCAGCCCGGCGTGCCGGATCAGCGCCGTCGACCGCGCCTCGTTGAAGAACCGGGTCAGCGACGCCTCATCGCGGGAGAACTCCGGCAGCAGCACCTTGATCGCGGCCTTGCGCCCGATCAGCGTGTGCTCGGCCAGGTACACCACCCCCATGCCGCCCGCACCGAGCTGGCTCACGATCCGATAGCTGCCGACCTCGGCGCCGATCACGCCCCCAGTCTACTTGACCCTCGCTGCCCCGCGCACGATGCTCGCGCCATGCGTGTGCTGGCAGCCCTCGCGGTCGTGGTCCTGACGGCCGGCTGCTTCGACCCCAGCCCAGCCGAGGGCCTCCTGTGCGGCCCCGGCGACAGCTGCCCGGGCGCCCAGCGCTGCGACCGCTTCGCTGCCGTCCCGGTGTGTCGTGCGCCCGACTCCGACGCCGGGGTGCGTCCCGCCCCCAACTTCGGCCCCGGCGGCGAGCCCGCCCTGATCGACATCCCCGCCGGCGGCTTCGAGATGGGCTGCAACAAGAACCTTCGCTCCACCTGCGAGGACGACGAAGGGCCCGCGCACATCGTTCGCCTGCCCGCCTTCCAGATCACGCGCACCGAGATCACCGCCGGCCAGTACAACGCCTGCGTGGTGGACGGCGCCTGCCGCTCGCCGCCCTCGTTCGACATGACCAAGGCCAGCCACCCGGTCACCGCGCGCACCCACGCCGACGCGCGCGAGTACTGCTCGTGGGCGCGCATGCGCCTGCCCACCGAGGCCGAGTGGGAGTTCGCCGCCCGCGGCGTCTCCAGCTTCGAATGGCCCTGGGGGCACACCCCGACCCCGGACTGCGATCGCGCCGTGATGATGGGCTGCGGCGGCGTCGGCCCGGTCGGCGCGCTGCCCGCCGGCGCCAGCCCCGAGGGCGTCATGGACCTGGCCGGCAACGTCGCCGAGTGGGTCAACGACTGGTGGCAGCCCTACACCACCGAGCGCGACGACCCGCGCGGCCCCGTCCACGGCACCCAGCGCGTGATCCGCGGCGGCCACGCCAGCTCGCCCGCCGCCGACATCCGCAGCGCCCGCCGCAACAAGGCCGCGCCCGAGTCACAGTCGACCCTGGTCGGCTTCCGCTGTGCGCGCTGATGGCGCGCGCCTACATCGCCCTGGGTGCCAACCTGGGTGACCGCGCGCTGGCCATCGAGCAGGCCACCCTGCGCCTGGGCCGCGCCGGCCATGTGTACGCGCGCTCGCGCATCCTGGAGACCGCTCCGGTCGGCCCGGTCGCGGACCAGCCAGCCTTTCTCAACTGCATGGTCGCCCTCGACACCGGCCTCAGCCCGCACGCGCTGCTCGCCACCTGCCTGGCCATCGAGCGCGAGCTCGGCCGCGACCGCGGCACCAGCGCGCGCCCACAAGGTCCGCGCACCATCGACCTCGACATCGTCGCCTATGATGACCTCCAGCTCGACACCCCCACGCTGAAGCTGCCGCACCCGGCGCTGCACCACCGTGGATTCTGGCGCATCGGCCTCCTGGAAGTGGGGGCCCGTATCCGAGCACTGTTAGACTCGTAATCGCTCCTGCAACATCTCATTCATTTCTTTGGGGGGACTCCGCGTGCTGCAGTGCACCCGGTCGTTGCGAGCGATCCGGCCATCGCTCGCCCTGACGACCATCATGTCTTGCGGCCTCCTCGCCGGTGCGGCTCATGCCGACGGCACTCCTCCGGTCCTGACGGCGAAGACGCTCCCGGACGCCACCATCCAGCTCATCGATCCCGAAACCGGGACCTCGGCGGGTGGCGGCGGCAGCGACGTCCGCGTCGCCGTCGGTGACGTGATCCTCTTCAAATTCAAGTACGTACCGGTGCCGGACAACTACGTCCACGGGGTCAATGGCTACCTGACCGAGTACATCCCGGCCAACACCGAGGTGGTCGGTGTGCGCCTGACCGACGCCGCTGGCCTGACCCGCAACGTGCGTCGCCCCGGCCTGTCGTTCGACGGCTGCGGCGGCAACTGCGGCGCCGACTTCAGCCTGCCGTCCTCGACCGGCACGCGCACCGTGCTGGACGGCTCACTGGCCGGCGTGCTCGCCGACGCCGGCTTCTTCTTCTCGACCGACACCCGCACCGCGCGCACCCCGGGCAACGTCTTCATCACCCTGATGAACGGTCTGCCCATGAGCCCGACGCCGCAGTACTCGGCCTCGATCGCCCTGCTGCTCGGCGCCACTGGCGGCCTCAACGCCCACAACGCCTGGGACCTCACCCAGGTCAACGCCTACGGCATCCAGGGTGCCGCCTCGGGCAACAGCGGCAAGGGCAACACCCCGTTTGGCTATGGCTCGCCGGTGGCCGGACCACAGAGCCACTACAGCTTCGAGGCCACCGGCTTCGCGGCCGCGCCGACCATCCGCTTCAACGACACCGTGGGCCCCTGGCAGCGCGCGCGCTCGGCCGAGAGCTGGATCGGCACCGGCGCCGCCGCCACCGGCACCGGCCTCGACACCCGCGTCGACATCGCGACCACCACCTTCGCCGCCGACCCGACCCCGCGCACCCCGCTGCCCTTCTCCACCACCGGCGGTCCGCACACCCAGGCCGTCCGCATCGCGCTCGGCGAGACCTACGTCGGCGAGCCCGGCTTCGCCGAGGTCGCGCTGCGGGTGCGCGCGCTGCCGCTCGACCCGGTGCAGAACGCCGACGTCGACTGCGGCGAGATGTTCGGCACCGACACCACATCGACCAACGTCGGCGCCCGCGGCAAGGACAACTCCTGGGGCTTTTACCTGGGCTCGCCGGCGTGCGTGTTCCTGAACCTGCTCTATGACCTCTCGGTCGACCGCACGCTGGCCGGCAACGGCGACCGCCTGACCTACACCCTGCGCGCCAAGAACCTGTCGACCAACCCGGTCGGGCAGACCAACGTGCAGATGCGCCTGCGCTTCGACAGCTCGCGCATGGCCTTCGTGTCGGCCAGCGGCGGCGGCACCCAGAGCACCTGCGGCGCCTCGGCCTGCGTGGTGTGGCCGACCATCGCGCGCCTGGCGCCGTCGGAGGAGCGCACCTTCACCATCGAGCTCGATGTCGGCGGCGTCGGTCAGAACACCAACGCGGTGTTCGCCGACTACATCTCGACGCAGATCCCCAGCTACACCACCCAGGCCATCACGGTGGTGCGTGACCTCTTCGTGCCCACCCTGACCCTGGCTCCGCAGAGCGCCAGCGTCGCCAGCCCGGGCAGCGTCGTGCTGTCGGGCACCCTGAGCAACACCGGCACCGGCGGCGGCACGCTGCAGCGCGTGCGCCTGCTGCTGCCAGTGGGCGGCACGCTGGGTGGCACGCCCGCGCGCCTGACCATCGGCACGGTGCAGTACACCTGCGACAGCAACTGCGCCGGGTCGCAGCCCGAGTTCCGCCCCGCGGTCTCGATCGCCGAGGGCATCAGCCTGCCGTTCTCGTTCACCATGGACGTGCCCGGCGCGGTGGCCAGCGGCCTGTACCCGGTCACGGTGCAGCTCATCAGCGATCAGTCGATGGGGCTGTCGGGCGACTTCGAGCACAACCTGCAGAACCTCACCTACGTCCCGATCGGCCAGCCGCGCACCGCGGCGCCGGTGCTGAGCTGCCCCATCGACATGGGTGACATCGCCATCCGCGGCACCTCCAGCGCGCCCGACGGCACCCTGATCCGCGTCTTCTTCAACGGCATCGAGCGCGGCCTGGCAACCGTGGCAGCAGGCAACTGGACCATGACCGGCTTCCTCGGCAGCTTCGGTTCGCTGTATGGCGGCCTGGAGATCCGTGCCAGCGCCGACGGCGCCACCACGCTGGAGAGCGACCTCAGCGCGACCTGCTTCGCGCGCCCCATCCCGGCCTGCGTCGACGGCAAGGACAACGACGGCGATGGGGCCATCGACTTCCCCGGCGATCCTGGCTGTGACTCGCCGACCGACAACGACGAGACCAACGTGGTCACCCAGTGCGCCGACGGCGGCGACAACGACGGCGACATGCTGGTCGACCTCGCCGACCCCGGCTGCCAGGACGCCAGCGACACCACCGAGAGCGGCCCCGCCGCGTGCGGTGATGGCGCCGACAACGACGGCGACACCCTGATCGACTTCCCGAGCGACCCGGGCTGCACCAGCGCCACCGACAACAACGAGATCTCGTTCCCGGCCTGCATGGACGGCATCGACAACGACGGTGACCTCCTGTTCGACTACCCCAGCGACCCGGGCTGCCACGCGTCGAACGACACCCGCGAGGACGATCCCGCGCTCGATCCGACCACGCCGCCGCGCCTGCTCTTGCTGTTCGACACCTCGGGCTCGATGAACCTCAACAACTGCGCTGCGCTGCCGGCCGCGCAGGGCTTCACCGGCGGTGACGGCTCGACCGAGTGCCCGGGCAGCGACGTCGCCTGCGCCACCTGCGGGGCCAACGGCTGCGGCAACACCCGCGCCGACGACGCCCGCCTGTTCCAGGTCAAGCAGGGCATCACCAACGCGGTGGCCGCCTTCGGCGAGGTCGAGTACGGCCTGATGCGCTTCCATCAGCGCGCCGCTGGCTTCAGCTGCCCCGGCGCCAACCTGAGCCTGCGCTCGGGCGGCTGGCAGGGCGCTGGCGCCTCGCCGTGCAGCGGCTTCGCCTCGGGTGACGCCGTGGTCGGCTTCAGCCCGGACAACGCGCCCGACCTCTTGACCTGGCTCGATGGCCGCTCCAACTACCCCGGCACCCCGCCGCCCAGCATGGACTTCGAGCTGCGCGGCAGCGGCACCACGCCGCTGGCCGGCATCCTGTCGTCGGCCCAGACCTACCTCGCCGGCGTGCGCGCCGCCGACCCGCGCGGCGCCTGCCGGCCCTACCGCGTCGTCCTCATCACAGACGGCCTGGAGACCTGTGGCGGCGATCCCCTGGCGGCCGCGCGCGCGCTGCGCACCGCGGGGTACCTCGTGCACGTCATCGGCTTCGCCGACAACACCCTGAAGGGCAACCTCGACGCCATCGCGGCCGAGGGCGGCACCACCTCGGCCATCATCGTCAGCGATCCGACCAACCTGTCGCTGGCGGTGTCGCAGATCGTGTCGAGCTCGATCCGCATCGAGATCTGCAACAACCTCGACGACAACTGCAACAACGTCGTCGACGAGGGCTTCGTCAAGTACTGCAACCTGGCCGGCAGCCCCGCGGTGGCCACGCAGACGCTGTGCGCCGACCCCGGCGACCCCTGCAACGGCGTCGATGACAACTGCCAGAACGGCATCCTCGACGAGGTCAAGAACGCCTGCGGCCAGTGCGGCCCGGTGCCCGCCGAGATCTGCAACGGCCTCGACGACGACTGCAACGGGTTCATCGACGTCATCCCGCCCGCCATCGACGTCTGCGCCGCGTGCCGCCCCAGCACCGAGATCTGCGACGGTCGCGACAACGACTGCGACGGCCGCATCGACGAGGAGGTCTCGCGCTCGTGCGGCGGCGCCGTCGCGCCGTGCAGCGCCGGCACCCAGCAGTGCATCGAGCAGACCGTGCCGCAGATGATGGGTGTCTTCGGCGCCTGCTCCGGCATCGGCCCCAGCCCCGAGATCTGCGACAACATCGACAACGACTGCGATGGCGTGGTCGACCAGATCACGCGCGACTGCGGCACCGACGAGGGCGAGTGCGTGGCCGGCGTCGAGCTGTGCGTCGCCGGCATGTTCGGCGCCTGCAACGACGTCGGCCCCAGCCCCGAGATCTGCAACGGGCTCGACGACAACTGCAACATGATGGTCGACGAGGGCGATCCGGGTGGCGGCGCCGCGTGCACCGATCCGGTGTGCGGCAGCGGCACCGTGCACTGCGTGGCGGGACGGCTGGTGTGCCAGGGCGCCATGATGGCGATGCCCGAGACCTGCAACAACCGCGACGACAACTGCAACGGCCAGGTCGACGAGGGGCTGCCTGACATGGGCGCCTGCGGCATGCCGGTGGGCGGTGAGTGCGAGGCGGGGCGGATGCGCTGCGTCGCGGGCACCTACACCTGCGTGGGCTATGTCGGCCCCTCGCCCGAGGTGTGCAACTGCCTCGACGACGACTGCGACGGCATGGTCGACATCCCGCAGAGCGGCGCCTCGCTGTGCCCGTCGGGTTCGACCTGCACCGACTGCCAGTGCGCGTCGCCCTGCGGCACCGGTGAGTTCCCGTGCCCGTCGGGCAAGCGCTGCGTCAACGGCTTCTGCGTCGCCGACCCGTGCGGGGGCGTCAACTGTCCGCCGGGCCAGGACGGCACCGTCAACACCTGCCGCATGGGCCGCTGCGTGACCCTGTGCAGCACCGTGACCTGCGCGGCGGATCGCGTGTGCCGCCCGACCGACGGCTCGTGCGTACCCGACACCTGCACGTTCCTGCCCGGCAAGTGCGCCGCCGGCGAGCTGTGTGTGGCCGACACCTGCGTGCCCAACCCGTGCGGGGGCGTGACCTGCGACGCGAACCAGTTCTGTCGTGGCGGCACCTGCCACCCGAGCTGCGCCGGCGTCAGCTGCCCCGACGGCCAGGCCTGCAAGGACGGCGCGTGCGTCGCCACCGGCTGCCCGCAGAGCTGCGCGCTGCCGATGGTGTGCGACCCGACCCAGATGCGCTGCACGAACCCCCGCTGTGGCGGCGTGATCTGTGACCCCAACAAGACGTGCGACCCGCTGACCGGCACCTGCATTGCCGACCCATGCGTGGGCGTGACCTGCCCGACCGGGCAGAGCTGCAAGCTGGGCGACTGCTTCGATCCGTCGCAGCTGTTGCCGCCCGACGGCGGCGTCGATCCGGGCCAGGGTGACGTCAAGATCCTGGTCACCGGCGACGGCGGCTGCGCCTGCGAGACCGGCGCCAGGCAACGCGGCGCACCGCCAGGAGCCTGGCTGCTCGGCCTGCTCGGCCTCGGCCTCTTCGTGCTGCGTGCGCGGAGGAGGCGTTGATGCGCGCGCTGGTGGGTTTCGGGCTGGCCGCGCTGCTGACACTCGGTGGCTGCGTGGTCGATCCCTACTGTGTCATCTGCGGCGACGCCGGGACCTCTGCTGGCAGCGACGCCGGTGATGGCGGCGGCGATGGCGGCGATGGCGACATCGTGATCCGGATGGACGCCTGCGCGGCGGCGCCCGAGCAGTGCAACGGCCTCGACGACGACTGCGATGGCGTGATCGACGACGGCAACCCCGGCGGCGGCGCCACCTGCTCGAGGAACGTCGGGATCTGTCGCGAAGGAACCACCCAGTGTGTCAATGGTCGGCTCGACTGCATGGGCGGCGTGGTGGCCCAGGCCGAGACCTGCAACGGCATGGACGACGACTGCGACGGCACCGATGACAACGGCGACCCGGGCGGTGGCCTGCCCTGCGGCACCGGCGTCGGCGAGTGCCGGCGCGGCACCGAGCACTGCATGGGCGGCACCCTGAGCTGCACCGGCGGCGTGATGCCGATGGCCGAGACCTGCGACGGCAAGGACGAGGACTGCGACGGCATGATCGACAACGGCGTCGCCAGCACCGGCAGCTGCGGCGTCGACACCGGCGAGTGCAGCTTCGGCACCCTCGACTGTGTCGGCGGCGGCTTCGTGTGTCGCGGCGGCCAGGGCCCGCGCACCGAGACCTGTAACGGCCTCGACGACAACTGCAGCGGCGCGCCCGACGAGGGCTTCGACCTCAGCACCGACGCGCGCAACTGTGGCAGCTGCGGCACACGCTGCGGTGGCGCCTCCGCCATGGGCGCGGTCTGGCAGTGCGTGCCCGACGCCACCACCGTGGGTCGCTGCGCGGTTCGCTTCTGCCTGGCCGGCTTCCACGACATCAACGTCGACCCGGTCGATGGCTGCGAGTATGTGTGCGACCCCGCCGGCGCCGAGATCTGCAACGGGCGCGACGACGACTGCGACGGCATGGTCGACGAGGGCGTCAGCGTCCCCGCCGGCCTGTGCCGCAGCACCGGCGCCTGCGCGGGCGCCACCGCCAGCTGCAACAGCACCCTGGGCCGCTTCGTGTGCAGCTATGGTCCCGACGTCGAGGTCGACGCCGCTGGCAACATCACCAGCGAGTCGCGCTGCGACGGCCTCGACAACGACTGCAACGGCCTGGCCGACCTCGACGCCTTCCCGCTCAAGGGCACCCTGTGTGGCAACGGCACCGGTTCCTGCCGCACCTCCGGCATGCTGCGCTGCAACCCCACCGGCACCGCGCTGGAGTGCGGCGCCCCCGCGCCGCTGGCGCCGGGCACCGAGATCTGCGACGGCCTCGACAACGACTGCGACGGCGCGGTCGACGAGGCCAAGCCGACGCCGGGCACGAACCCCTCCTACGTGGTGGAGCCCATGGTCCCGGTCGGTGCCTACTACGTCTACGCCTATGAGGCCTCGCGCCCCAACGCCAGCGCGCTCTCCGCCGGCACGCTGAACACGCGGGCCTGCTCGCGGGCCAACGTGATGCCCTGGAGCGATGTCACCTATGACGAGGCGGTGGCCGCGTGCGCCGCCGCCGGCGCCCGCCTGTGCACCGAGTCGGAGTGGCAGACCGCGTGCCAGGGCGGCACCCCGTGCGCCTTCGGCATGACCTCGTGCACCACCTACACGGCGGGCGACTGCAACGGCAAGGACTTCCCCGGCAGCCAGCCCGACACCGACGGCGTCATCGCGACCCGCTCGCTGGCGCAGTGCCGCGCCGGCGCAGGCGGCATGTTCGACATGAGCGGCAACCTGCGCGAGTGGACCCAGGCGCGCTCGCCCGGCGTGCTGCCCCTGCGCGGTGGCTCGTTCGACAGCGTGCCGCTGGCGCTGCGCTGCGACTTCGACTTCACGGTCGCCGATGGCACCTTCCGCTATGGCAACACCGGCTTCCGCTGCTGCTCGTCGACACCGCCTTAGCCGTCCAACCGCTGGTTCTCGAGGAGATCGGTGCAATGAAGACCTGGCATCTCGCCGTGATTGCGCCCTGTGTGCTCGTCGCGCTGGTGACCAGCGCCGGCGCGCGGCCGCGCTACCCGCAGGATGACGTCAACGATCGCGACCGCCTGCGGCGCATCCATGAGGCCATGGACCCGGTCAACAAGGACCTGGCCCTGTTCGATGGCACCAAGGTCGCGCCCAGCGCCGACGTCGCCAAGGGCGAGGCCTGGGCCAACGTCGGCATCAAGGCGCTGCAGGAGTTCAGGTACCAGTGGGAGCAGATCACCGAGCTCGGCAAGACCTGGGACGACGCGGTCAAGCTCAAGGCCAAGTACGAGGACATCAAGCCCTACTTCGAGGCCGCCGGGCCGGCCTTCCGGAAGGCGGCCGCCGACCAGGCCGCGGCCAACGCCGCACGCCAGCGCGCCGAGGCCGAGAAGGCTGCCGCCACCAAGGCCGCGGCAGACGCCGAGGCCGAGCGCAAGCGCAAGCTCGAGTACGAGGCCGCCGTCAAGATCCAGAACCAGTGCGCGCCGCTGTCCGGCGCGGTGACGACCTTCGACGAGAAGAACTTCGTCACCCTGGCGCGCTCGGCGCTGAGCGGCGGCGGCGGGGTCAGCACCGTCAATGGCGTCAACGAGCTGCGCGCGATGCTGGAGCGCCTGGGCAAGATCTGCCAGAACATCCCCGATCCCGGCAAGTGCAGCGGCAAGATCAACGAGCAGACCCCGACCCAGATCTGCGAGCTGGCCACCCGTCGCACCGAGGTGCTGCAGAACAGCGTCCTCGCCGCGCTGGCGGGGCAGGCCAGCGGGAGCCGTCCGGTCACCGTGGAGGAGCTGCGCAACCGCGATGGCTGGATCGAGACCACGCAGCCGTTCTCGTATGCCGAGAACCTCACCTTCACGCCGGCGGCCAAGGCCGCCCTGATGAAGCAGTACCAGCCGCTGTTCCAGGCCGCGGGCATGACGGTGCCCGAGGACCACCCCATGTGGGCCAAGCTGCAGGCGAACAAGGACGCCATGCGGGCCAACATCGAGGCCCTGGCCCCGACCTGGCCGGTGCCGGGCAAGACCTGCAAGGGCTACTGGTGCGCCAAGGCCAAGAAGGCGCTCAAGGAGTTTCACCCCAAGGCCAAGCTGCTCAAGGTGCTGATGGACGACACCGTCCACGTCACCACCTCGGGCGGCCGCGCCGTCGAGGCCTACCTCAACGGCTGGCTGCTGTACCAGCTGCCGGGCGAGAAGTTCTGCCAGCTGCGGGCCTGGACGGTGACCGAGAACAGCCCCAGCCGCGCCGCCGGGGTGCCGCTCTACTTCGTGCGCATCCAGAAGTGCAAGTGACCGCTACTTGACCAGCGCAGCCAGCTCGGCGGCGAAGCGCGGCCCGGTGCCGCCGTCCTCGTGCTTGAAGTAGACCACCGCGTCCGACCACCGCTGCGCCTTGATCTTGCCCGCCCACGCCCGCAGCGCCGCCGCGTCATAGTCGGCCTTGCGCAGGCGCAGATAGCCCCAACCCGCGGTCGCCACCAGCGGCGTGGTCAGCCCGTCGTCGTCGTCGGCCTCGGCGATGCACAGCGCGGCGTCGCGCCCGCGCAGCACCTCATAGACCTCGTCGTCAAACCAGCTGTCGTGGCGGAACTCGAAGGCCACCCGCGGGCCGCGCGGGATGCCGTCCACGAACTCGCGCAGCCGGGCCACGTCCTTCTTCAAGTTTGGCGGCAGGCCGAACAGCAGCGGCCCCATCTTGTCGCCCAGCTCGGCGCAGGCGCGCAGCATGGCCTCGGTGGGCTGGATGGCGTTCTTGAGCCGCCCGATGTGGGTGATGCGCCGGTTGGCCTTGACCGCGAAGGAGAAGCCGGCCGGCACCTGCGCGGCCCAGCTCGCCATCACGTTGGGCTTGGGCAGGGCATAGAAGGTGTTGTTGATCTCCACCGTGCCGAGCTTGCTGGCGTAAAACGGCAGCATCTCCTCCGGTTTCGTCCTGGCCGGGTAAAAGTTCCCCTTCCATTCCTTGTAGGCGAAGCCGCTGGTGCCGATGGCGATGCGCACCGCGCTATACTAGCCGCCTTGCGCCCGCCGCATCCATCGCAACCACCCCGGGCCTCCAGCCCGGGCGCGGGCAACTCGGGGCCCTTCGCGGCGCCCCCGCGCGAGCACCGCGAGAAGACCCGCCTCACCTTCACGGTGTTCGGCGACCGCCTCGCCTGCACCGTCGCGCAGGAGACGCTGTCGCACAAGTGCCTGGTGCCCTACGACGCCGAGCGGGTGGCCGAGGCGACGCGCACCATCGTCGGCACCCTGGCCCGCGGCAACCGCGCGCGCAGCCTGTCGGACGCCAACCTGCGCGACCTGCAGGGCGCCGGTGAGGAGCTGTGGCGCATGCTCATCCCCGAGCCGGTGCGCGACGACCTCGAGGGCCACGATGGCTCGCCGCTCTTGCTGGAGCTCGACGACGTCCTGGTGCCGGTGCCCTGGGAGCTCATCTACGACGGCAGCCAGTTCCTGTGCCGGCGCTTCGAGATCGGCCGCGCGGTGTCCACGTCACAGCCCAGCCGCGCCGCACCAGCGCGCAAAATCACGACACCTCCTGCAAAACTACTTGTCGTGCTGTCAAATCCGCGGGGCGACCTGCCCGACGTCGACGCCGAAGGACCGGCCATCCTCGAGGAGCTCGAGGGCCACGGCCAGGTCAAGGCGCGCCTGGTGGTCGGGCGCAACGTCGACTATGTGCGCCGCGAGCTGAAGGACTTCGACCTGGTGCACTACGCCGGCCACGCCGACCACGTGCCGCACGATCCCGAGGCCTCGGGCTGGCACCTCAGCGACGGCAAGCTGCCCGCGCGCGAGATCGCCAACCTGGCCGGCGGCCGGCCGATGCCGCTGCTGGTGTTCTCCAACGCCTGCCAGTCGTCGCACGCCGGCATCCCCACCATCGCCGCCGGCCCCGCCGACGCGCGCAGCGTTTTCGGCCTGGCCAACGCCTTCCTGGTCAGCGGCGTGAAGTACTACATCGGCACCCAGTGGGAGGTCGTGGACGGCGCCAGCCGCACCTTCGCGCGCGCCTTCTGGGCCGCCCTGGTGCGCGGCCACTCGGTCGGCGGCGCCGTCCGCCGCGCCCGCGAGCGCGTGCTGACCCAGGACGGCGAGAGCGATCTCGGCTGGGCCAGCTACGTCCTCTACGGCGACCCCGAGTTCGTGCCCATCCCGCCCGAGCTGGCCCACGTCGAGGCCCCGGTGCCGACGCCGGCGGATCTCGCGATGCGCCAGTCGATCCGCCGCAAGGCGCCGGTCGGCGCGCTGGCGCGCGCGCACCAGGCCCACCACGACAGCGGGGGCTGGACCCAGCCCCTCGAGCGCCCCGAGCGCGACCGCAGCGGTCCGCAGCCGACCACACCAGGCCGCCGGCGCCGCATGAGCGACCGCACCGCGTCGCTGCTGTGGCTGGCCGTCGGCGCCGTCGGCATGGCCGCCCTGCTGGTCATCGCCTGGCTGGTCTACAACGCGATGAAGTAGCTTGCCGGCCCAACCGGGCGCTGGCTACCGGGCCAGGAACTCGGCCAGGGCCTGACGATGGCTGTCGGACAGCTGGGTGAACGCGATGCCCATGCCGGCGCGCTCGCGGCTGCCCTGCACGTGGGCCACCCGGCCACGCGCCAGCACCTTGGTGCCGCCGGGCAGCTCGAACGACAGCGCGACCTCCTCGCCGACCTCGAGCAGGAACTCCGAGCGCACGAACATGCCGCCCTGACACAGGTCGTCGGTCAGCGAGTGCAGCTTGGTGTCGGTGCGCTGAGCGCCATCCAGCAAGGCCACGTGAAGCTGAGCTTTCACGCGCGGATGGCGACGCTTGTCAGCATCGACCTTCACCTTGGAGCTGGGCTGACCTGCCGGGGACGTCACGAGCACCTGGCCGCATTCTGGCCTTCCGGTACGCACCAGATCCACAACATTTTGCGGCAACCTCATAGTACCTTCCCGCCCGATGCCAGAGACCCTGCGCCCGGTGGAGAAGCAGCGTGTCGCCGAGGAGATCGCCACCCAGCTCCGGCGCCTGATCCTGACCGGCCACTACGCCATCGGGGAGCGGCTGCCCCCTGAGCGCGATCTCGCCAAGACGCTGGGCGTCAACCGCGCCAGCCTGCGCGAGGCCTTGAAGAAGCTGGAGCACCTCGGCCTGGTCAAGATCCGCCAGGGCGACGGCACCCGCGTGCTCGACTTCATGCAGACCGGGGGCATCGACCTGGTCTCGCACCTCATCCCGCTGGCCGAGTCGGGCAACCTGGCCATCCTGACCGACGTCCTCGAGTTCCGGCAGATCTATGGCCGCGAGGTCGCCCGCCTGGCGGCCCAGCGCGCCACCAGCGAGCACCTCATCCGGCTGCGCGAGGTCGCCGACGCCGCCGCCGCGCCCGAGGTGGCCCCCGAGGAGCTGCTGCGCCTCGACTTCGAGTTCTATGTCGCGCTGACCCAGGCCTCGGGCAACCGCGTGTTCGGCCTGCTCATCAACACCACGCGCAGCGCGGTGCTGGCCTCGGCGCCGTTCTTCGCGCAGCTGCTGGCGCCCGACGTGGTGCGCAAGCACCACCGCGAGCTCATCAAGGCCATCGAGACCCGCGACGCCGACGCCGCGGCCAGGATCGCCGACCAGCACCTGAGTCGCGGGCGCGACGTGCTGGCCTCGTTCGCACCCAAATAGCCAGGGGGGATCAGATGGGGAAGAGGATCGCGCACTGTTTCGGGGTGCTCGCGCTGCTGGCCACGTCGGCCGCCGCGCAGAGCGTGACCGTGCTGGGCTGGAACGAGGACGGCCGGGTGGTGCTGAACGTCAGCGATCCCATCCAGGTCACCGACCTCGGCGGCAGCACCGACGAGTTTCTGCTGGCGTGCACGCCGGCCGAGACGTCGTTCAGCAAGGACAGCTGTCGCGTCTGCGCCGACGCCGCCGACTGCCGCTACACGCCGGCCAAGAAGAAGCTCAAGCCTGCCAAGGCCGCGCCCGACAAGAAGTGGAAGCTCGGCAAGGACACCCGCACCTGCACCGGCCCCAAGAAGGACCCCGAGGAGTGCGTGCGCGCCATCGACCTCGGCCCCGCCGGCGTGGTCGAGATGACCGAGTCGAACCCGCGCAGGAAGGGCAAGCTCGAGGCCTATTTCCGCCCCGATTCCACGGCCGTCGCGCTGGTCCTGCGCGGCGATTCGTCCTCGGACCAGTCCATCATGATCGACGACGTCCGGGTGGTCTATCGCCCCGGCAGCCTGGGCAAGTCGCCCGGCCCGGTCGGCGCCGCCCCCAGCGCCCCCGCCGCCCCCGCGGCCGACTTCCTGGCCCCGCAGGCTGCCGGCGGCTGGTACCCGGTGGTGGTGCTGTCACGCGCCGCGGGCGAGGCCAAGGTCACCGCCATGGACGGCGACGCCTGGAAGGTGCCCGAGAGCAAGCTGCGCAAGAACCCGCGCAAGTTCGTGGTCGGCGCCCGCGTGGTCGCGTTCTGGAAGGCCACCAACGGCTGGTACCGCGGCAAGGTCAGCGAGGCCCAGGCGGCGCAGATCCACGTGCAGTTCGACGACGGGGATCAGGGCTGGATCCCGATCGACGGCGTCATCCTGGAGTCGGACTTCGGCAAGTAGCGGCCGGGCCGCCTGGTCAGAACTTGTAGACCGCCCCGAAGATCTTGCGCCGCATGGTCGGGGCCGGCGTCTCGCGCACCCAGGCCGCGACGCCGGTGCCCATGCTGCCCAGGCCGACGCTGGACTGGTTGTGGGCGTTGACGGTGTCGTCCTCCAGCGCATGCGCCGCGCTCCAGCCCGCCGCCGGCGCCAGCTCGCTGGCGACCACAGAGTTCACCGCCGCCGCGTTCTGATCCCACACCGCCAGCGCGCGTCCGGCGCCATCGATGGCGACCTCGGGGCTCGACACCGTGTTCTCGTCGGCCGACAGCTTGTCGGGCGCCTGGAAGGTCGCCCCCGCGAAGCGGCGCGCCCAGATCGCACACGGGTTGCCGCACTGGCGGAACACCACCACCCCAGCGCCGGTCGCGTTGATGGTGATGGCGTAGTCGCTGGCGCGCTGGCCGGCGGTGTCGACCCCGGCTGCGCCCGCCCAGGTGCCGCCCGAGAGCCGGTTCGACATCACGTGCGACACCGATGACGTCGAGTCGCGCTGCAGGAAGATCGCCATCGCGTTGCCGCTGCCATCCATGGCCACGCGCGGGCTCAGGTGATCGAGGGTGGCGTCGGCCTCCAGGGCCTGCGGCGCCGCGGCGGTGCCCGCGTGGGTGGTCAGATCATAGGTGATGATGCTGCCCAGCACATTGAGGCGCCCGGCGTCCGACTGGTACCAGGCCGCCACTGCGCGCAGCGAGGTGCCCACCGTCGACAGGCCGACGTTGGTGCCGTTGCAGCTGGTGGTGGTGCCCGAGACCTTGATGGCGGGACGCCAGCCCTGGCCGACCTCGTAGAACACCACGTAGCCCTCGCGCGTCGAGCTGGCGCTGATGTTCTGATCGACCCCGACCACGGCATGGCCAGCCGGCGTCATCACCAGGCTGGTCGACTGACGCTGGATGCCGGCCGCGCCGGCATACACCGGATCGACGGTGCCCCAGCCCGCGGGCCAGCCCAGCGACGCCGTGAAGCGCTTGCCAAAGACGCCGCCACCCACGTTGTTCGAGTACCAGACCACGACCCCGTTGCCGCTGGCGTCCATCGCCACCAGCGGATTGACCCCGCTCGAGCTGGCGTCGCTGATCTGGATCAGGCTGTCCCAGGCGTCGCGCGCCTTGACGTAGCGCCGCGCCCACACGGTGCCCTGGTCATAGAAGGTGACCAGCGCATCACCGTTGGCGGAGACCGCGATCTTGGGGTTGAAGTTCGACACCTCGTTGGCCAGATCGTCGTGGCCGATGCGCTCGAAGGCTGCCCACGCAGGCACCAGCACGCCGGCGTCGACCATGACCGCGCCATCGACGGCCAGGCCGCCGTCGGTCGTCACGCTGGCGTCCACGTCCACGCCACCATCGATGGGCGGGTTCACGACCTGGCCCAGCGTGATGGTGAGCCGCGTGGTCTCGCCGCTGGCGATGGTGCCGAAGTTGGACCCCATGGCCAGCGCGGCGCCCGCGCTGTCGCGCGCGGTGGCGGTCGCGGTCAGGGTGCCGGTGCCCATGGCGATGCTGAACACCGCCGTCGTCGGCAGCACGATCTCGGCGCCGCCGGCCTCGCTGAAGGTGTGGGTCTTGGTCTGGCTCCCCAGGACCAGCGTGAGGTCGACGGTGTGGACGGCGCCCACCGCGGCGCCGCGCTCCACCGTCACCAGCAGGAAGGTGCCACCGTCGCCGCCCCCGCCACAGCCGGGGCCAGCCACGCACAACGCCGACGCCAGGACGAACAAGCCAAGTCTACGCATGGGTCCTCGCTAGAAGGCCGAGCGCACGGGAAAGTGCGCATCGGGTGCACTCGAACCATCATCACCAGTGGTCGCGATCACGATCGCCGTGGTGCCGATCGCCACCGCGCCGATGCCGGCCCAGAACCACCACTTCTTGTAGATCGGCCGCGAGCCACCGCCATCGCTGGGCGCCGGCGCCGCGGGCGTCGCGGCGGCGGTCTCCTCGCCGTCGTCGTCGCCCGCCTCCGCGGTCTCGTCGGGCGACGGGATGCGGCTGCGACCATCGCTCTCGGGCTCCGCGGTGCCCACCGGCGGAGCGTTGGCGGTGACCTGCTGCTTGGCCACCCACTCCTCGAGCTCGGCGATGCGCTCCTCGATCTGGGCCCGGTTGGGCGCGTCGGGCGCGTTGCGCAGGAACGACTTGTAGAAGAACAGCGCCTGCTTGAAGTTGTTGTTGAGCCGGTGTGACTGGGCGATGTTGAACAGGAACACCGGATCGGGCTTGAGGTCGTAGGCGCGCTCGTAGGCCTCGATGGCCTTGTCGAACTTGCCCAGGTTGTAGGCCTTGGTGGCCTCCTCGTAGGCCTGCTTGGCCGCGAGGTCCTTGTCGGTGGGCTTGGGCTTGGCGATGGCGACGCCGGCACCCAGCGACAGCAGCGTGACGGCCAGCAGCAGATGACGCATCTTCACTCCACTGGTTGCAGACCCGTGATCATACCACCAGCAGTGTGCTAACACGCGCGCATGGCCATCACGCGGGACGAGGTCAAGGAGATCGCCGAGCTGGCGCGGCTGTCCCTGTCCGACGAGGAAGTGACGCGCTTCACCGGGCAGCTGGGCTCGATCCTCGAGCACATCGACGCGCTCAGCGCGCTCGACACCACCGGCATCGAGCCGACCACGCACGCGGTGCCGATGGACTGCCCGCTGCGGGAGGACGTGGCCGGCGCGGCGCTGCCCGCCGAGCGCGCCCTGGCGGCAGCCCCGGTGCGCAGCGGCGACTTCTTCGAGGTCCCCAAGTTCGTGAGCGGCTCGTGAGCGCCGCCAGCACTGGCACCGGGACGACGGATCCGACCACGATGTCCGCGCTGGCGCTGGCCCGCGCGGTGCGCCAGCGCGAGCTGTCGGCGCGCGAGGTGACGACCGCCCACCTGGCGCGCATCGCCGCCTTCGACAAGGGCGAGAGGGGCCTGAACGCCTTCCTCCGCACCGACGAGGCCGGCGCGCTGGCCGCCGCCGACGCCGTCGACGCCAAGGTCGCGCGCGGCGAGGACCCCGGCGTGCTGGCCGGCGTCCCCGTCGGCCTCAAGGACCTCTTCGTCACCGAGAACCTCGAGACCACCTGCGCCTCGAAGATCCTGCAGGGCTGGATCCCGCCCTATGACGGCACCGCGGTGGCGCGCCTGCGCGCGGCCGGCGCGATCATCGTGGGCAAGCTCAACATGGACGAGTTCGCCATGGGCTCGTCGAACGAGAACAGCGCCTTCGGCCCCTGCCGCAACCCATGGGATCCCACGCGTGTCACCGGCGGTAGCTCGGGTGGCAGCGCGGCCGCGGTGGCCGCGGGCTTCTGCCCCATCACCCTGGGCACCGACACCGGTGGCTCGATCCGACAGCCCGCAGCGCTGACCGGCGTGCTCGGCATCAAGCCGACCTATGGCCGGGTGTCGCGCTACGGCGTGGTCGCCTTCGCGTCGTCGCTCGATCAGGTCGGCCCGTTCGCCGGCTGCGTCGAGGATCTCGCCCTGGCCCTCGAGGTCATCTCGGGCCACGACCCGCTCGACGCCACCTCGATCGTCGAGGCGCCGTCCGCGCTGGGGCCGGCGCTGGCCGCCGGCGGGCGTCCGCAGGGCCTGGCCGGCCTGACCGTCGGCCTGCCGCGCGAGTACTTCATCCCGGGCACCGACGCCGAGGTCGACGCCGCCGTGCGCGCCGCCATCCGCGAGCTGGAGAGCGCCGGCGCGCGAGTGATCGACGTCTCGCTGCCGCACACGCCCCACGCGCTGGCGACCTACTACCTGATCGCGCCCGCCGAGTGCTCGTCCAACCTGGCGCGCTTCGACGGCGTGCGCTACGGCAGGCGCGTGCAGCCGCCCGGTGGCGATCTGGCCGCCATGTACCAGGCCACCCGCGAGGCCGGCTTCGGTGACGAGGTCAAGCGCCGCATCATGCTGGGCACCTACGCGCTGCGCTCGGGCTACTACGACGCCTACTACAGGAAGGCGCAGCAGGTGCGCACCCTGATCGCCGACGACTTCCGCAAGGTGTTCGCCAGCTGCGACGCGGTGGCGACCCCGACCTCGCCCACCGCGGCCTTCAAGATCGGCGAGAAAACCGCCGATCCCGTGCAGATGTACCTGGCCGACGTGTTCACCCTGTCGTGCAACCTGGCCGGCCTGCCCGGGATGTCGATCCCGTGCGGCTTCACCCGCGCCGGCCTGCCCATCGGCCTGCAGCTGATGGGGCGCCCGCTCGGCGAGGCGGCGCTGTTCCAGCTCGCCGCCGCCTACGCCGCGCGCACCGACCACGCCCGCCGCCGCCCCACCCTGGCGCTGGAGGCCGCATGAGCGCCACCACGACCAGCGCGGCCACAGCTGCGCCCGACTTCGAGGCCGTGATCGGCCTCGAGGTGCACTGCCAGCTGCGCACCGCGTCCAAGATGTTCTCGGCCGCGCCGACCCACTTCGGCGCCGCGCCCAACTCGCAGACCGACCCCGTCGTGCTCGGCCTGCCCGGCGCGCTGCCGGTGGTCAACCGCCAGGCCATCGAGTTCGCGCTGCGCATCGGCGTGGCCACGCGCTCCAAGATCCGCGCGCGCTCGCGCTTCGCCCGCAAGCACTACTTCTACCCGGATCTGCCCAAGGGCTATCAGATCTCGCAGTACGACGAGCCGCTGTGCGAGCACGGCCTGGTGCAGTTCGTGCTGGACGGCCAGCCGCGCGAGGCGCGCCTGACCCGCATCCACCTCGAGGAGGACGCCGGCAAGAACACCCACCTGCCCGGCCGCGCCACCTCGCTGGTCGATCTCAACCGCGCCGGCGTGCCGCTGATCGAGATCGTCGGCGAGCCCGATCTGCGCTCCGCCGCCGAGGCCGGGGCCTACCTGCGCGCGCTGCGCCAGCTGGTGCGCTGGCTCGAGATCTCCGACGGCAACATGGAGGAGGGCTCGCTGCGCGCCGACGCCAACGTGTCGATCCGCCCGCGCGGCCAGAGCGCCCTCGGCACCAAGACCGAGCTCAAGAACATCAACTCGTTCAAGTTCGTCGAGAAGGCCATCGAGCACGAGATCGCGCGCCAGATCGACGTCGTCACCAGCGGCGGTCGCGTGGTCCAGGAGACCCGCAGCTGGGACGCCGAGCGCGGCACCTCGTTCTCGATGCGCTCCAAGGAGCAGGCGCACGACTACCGCTACTTCCCCGATCCCGATCTGCCCCCGGTCGTCGTCAGCCCCGACTGGATCGCGCGCGTCACCAGCGCGCTGCCCGAGCTGCCCGCGCAGCGCCGCACGCGCTTCGTGGAGGCGCTTGGCCTTCCGGCGCATGACGCCGAGGTCCTGACCGGCGAGCGCGCGCTGGCCGACTGGTACGAGGCCGCGGTCGCCGCGCCGAGCAAGGCCGATCCCAGGAAGCTGTCGTCCTGGGTGCAGTCGGAGCTCCTGCGTGTGGTCAAGGACACGCCGCTCGCCGAGTGCCCGATCAAGCCCGACATGCTGGCCGAGCTGGTCGCGCTGATCGACGCCGGCACCATCAGCGGCAAGATCGCCAAGGACCTCTTCGCGCGCATGCTGCAGAGCGGCGAGCGCCCCAAGGTGATCGTCGACCGCGAGGGGCTGACCCAGGTCTCCGACACCTCCGCCATCGAGGCCGCCGCGCGCGCCATCATCGAGGCCAAGCCCAAGGAGGCCGCCGCCTACAAGGCCGGCAAGCAGCAGATGCTGGGCTTCTTCGTGGGCCAGACCATCAAGGCCATGGGCGGCAAGGCCAACCCCCAGCTGGTGAACGATATCCTCAAGAAACTATTGGAATCTTGAGGCATTACCCACACCAGGATCATAAAGCCTTGACTTGCCGTGCTCCACAAATACACTGCGCATCTCGTTTTGCCCAAGCCTTCGGAGTTACTCAATGTACGCGGTGATCCAGACCGGTGGTAAGCAGTATCGGGTCGAGCCAGGTCGCACTCTTCGAGTCGAAAAGCTCGAGGGCGATGCTGGCAGCCAGATCTCGTTCGACAACGTTCTCCTGGTCGCCAACGGCGACACCATCAACGTCGGCGCCCCCACGGTCGCTGGCGCCAAGGTGACCGGTGAGATCCTGGAGCAGGGACGCGACAAGAAGGTCATCGTCTTCCATCTGCGCCGCCGCAAGGCCTACCGTCGCAAGAACGGCCATCGGCAGGCATTCACCGCGGTCAAGATCACCGCGATCGAAGGGTAAGGAGCAGCCATGGCCCACAAAAAAGGACAGGGCTCGACCCGCAACGGTCGTGACTCCAATGCGCAGCGCCGCGGCGTCAAGAAGTTCGGCGGCGAGATCGTGCGCGCCGGCAACATCATCGTGCGCCAGGTCGGCAGCGTCGTGACCCCGGGTCCGAACGTCGGCCAGGGCCGCGACTTCACGCTGTTCGCGCTGGTCGACGGTGTCGTCGCCTACAAGCGCGTCGGCAAGAAGACCCGCGTCTCGGTCGAAGCCGCGCCCGCCTCGGCCTAGCCTCCCCGGCGGCCCTTCACGGGTCGCAGCGCGCCAGCTCTGGCGCCAGCCGCTCGCTCCAGCCATGCAGTTCATCGACGAAGCCACCATCTTTGTTCGCTCTGGCAAGGGCGGCAACGGCGCCGTCGCGTTCAACCGCACCAAGACCGAGCTGGGCGGCCCTGCCGGCGGTGACGGCGGGCGCGGCGGCAGCGTCATCTTCGTGGCCAACCCGCAGCTGTCGACGCTGCTCGACTTCAAGTTCCAGCAGCACTACAGCGCCGAGAACGGCCAGGCCGGCATGGGCCGCGAGATGGACGGCAAGAGCGGCAAGAACCTGACCATCCCGATGCCGGTCGGCACCGTGGTCTCGGATCGCGACGACGGCACCGTGCTGTGTGATCTCAGCGTGCCCAACAAGGAGTACGTGATCTGCAGCGGCGGTCGCGGCGGCCGTGGCAACCGCCACTTCGCCAGCGCCACCCACCAGACCCCGCGCGAGGCCGAGCAGGGCGGCCCCGCCACCGAGCGCTGGGTCCACCTCGAGCTCAAGCTGCTGGCCGACGTCGGCCTGCTCGGCTTTCCCAACGTGGGCAAGTCGTCGCTGATCGCCAAGGTGTCGCGCGCGCGGCCCAAGATCGCGAACTACCCGTTCACCACCCTGGTGCCGCAGCTCGGCGTGGTCGGGCTGTCGGGTGGACGCTCGTTCGTGATGGCCGACATCCCGGGCCTCATCGAGGGCGCCTCCGAGGGCGCCGGCCTCGGCCACCGCTTCCTCAAGCACGTCGAGCGCTCGGCCGCGCTGCTGCACATCCTCGAGGTCCCGCTCGAGGGCAGCGACGGTGACCGCGAGCCCTTCCGCGATCACGACGTCCTCAACAAGGAGCTGGCCAGCTACGACCCCGAGCTGGCCGCCCGCAAGCAGGTCGTCGCCCTCGGCAAGCTCGACCTCAGCGAGACCCGGGAGGCGCTGCCCGCCCTGAAGAAGAAGTTCGCGCGCCGGGGCATCGAGCTCCTGGCCTTCAGCGCCGCCACCGGCGAGGGCGTGCCCGAGCTGCTCGAGGCGCTGTGGAAGCTGCGCCTCGAGACCCGCGCCGTTCCGGTCTCGAAGTAGCGCCGCTCACAATAGAACGAAGGCTACGCTGCCGACGTCTACCACCAGGCGCTGTCGCGCCGCCACCGAGTGGTGACCGAAAGCACCCTCGGCTGGCTGCGTTGATCGTGCTGGAGCCCCGTGATATAGCAGACATAGCATCATAGCGCCGCCATGCTCGGGAGCCTGCTTTGGCCCCGTGTTGTCCGTCTTTTCTTGGAGAGCCCATGAGAACGCACGCTCGTCGTCTGTCGCTCGGTGTCGTCCTTGCTTCCTCGCTGATCGCCCTGGCCGGGATCGCGAACGCGCAGACCCCGTCGCCCTCTCCAGCCCCCGACCCCGAACCCGCCGAGCCCGCGACGACGGCCGAGCCGGCCGCCGCCCCGACCATGCCCGACGAGCCCTACACGGTGCGCCTGCGCAAGCTGGAGCAGAAGGTCGAGGAGCTCAAGGAGCAGGCCTGGCGCGTCAAGGCCCGGGTCGGGATGCTCAAGGAGGCGGTGATCGCCGGCGGCATCGGCTCACGCAGCACCATCGTCCACGAGAACAAGATGGGCGGGAACTTCAAGCTCATCAAGCTGGTGTACTCGCTCGACGGCAACCAGCTGTACGCCAAGACCGATGACACCGGGAAGCTGAACGACCAGAAGAAGATCGAGATCCTGTCGGGCCCGATCACCGCCGGTACCCACACCCTTTCGGTCCTGATGATGTACCGCGGCGAGGGCTACGGCGTGTTCAAGTACCTGCGCGGCTACAAGTTCAACGTGCGCTCCAGCCACTCGTTCACCGTCAGCGAGGGCAAGCACGTGCAGATCACGGTGACCGGCTACGAGCGTGGCGGCATGACCACCCCGCTCGACAAGCGCCCCAACATCGAGTTCAAGGACACCGTGGTGTTCGAGGGCAGCCCCGACGCCGCCAAGACGAGCAAGTAGCACGAGCATTCCGGCGCCATCGGGGGCCGCCACTGCGGTGGCTCCCCGGCACGCAGCCAAGAGGACTTGATGCGCAAGCTCGAGACAGCGGCGATCGCCGCATTTGCTTTGCTGGCCGGCACCGGCGTCCCGCGCCGGGCCTTCGCGGACGACGGTCAGGTGGCGCTGTCCAAGGCCGAGACCGAGGCCCGTGACATCGGCGGCACCCTGAAGACCCCGCCCCGCGTGGACCGGCGCTCGCCGGCCCAGCGTGAGCGCCAGCTGCTCGACGCCCAGCTGGCCTGGCGCATCGGCAAGCAGACCGGTCAGATCACCAACTTCGAGAACGCCGCCCTCATCCTGTACGACCTCGTGGAGCAGAACCCCGACGGTCGCAACCTGGAAGAGGCGACCTTCCTGCTGGCCGACTCGCTGTACCGCAAGGGCGACTCGCGCACGTCGCAGAAATACTTCCGCGACCTGGTCTCGAAGTTCGGCCCCACCGGCAAGCACTATCAGGAGGCTCTGATGAGCCTCATCGAGCTGTCGGTCAAGCTGGGGGACGACGACGGCATCGACGTCGTGCTGCAGGCGCTGGACAACGTGCCGGCCGCGGCGCGCAAGCCGGAAGTGCCGTATGTCCGCGGCAAATACAACTATTTCTCTGGACAGCTCGACAATGCCGCGGCCGCCTTCGACGGCATCGGCGCGACCCATCCGTACTTCTTTCGCGCCCGCTACTTCTCCGGCGTGGTGCGGGTGGCGCAGCAGAAGTACGCCGCCGCCGCCAAGGCCTTCGCCGAGGTGCTGCGCGCCCAGCCCAGCACCGAGGGCGACCGCCGCGTCGCCGAGCTGGCCCGCCTCGCGGTCGGCCGCCTGTTCTACCAGACCGGCAAGCCCAGCCGCGCCATCGACGAGTACCAGAAGCTCGACCGCAAGAGCCCGTTCTTCGACGAGATGCTGTACGAGGTCGCCTGGGCCCACGTGAAGTCGCGCGCCTATGACAAGGCGATGCGCGCCATTGATCTGCTCACCTTGGCCGACCCGAGGACGGGCCTCATGCCCGAGGTGCGCCTGCTGCGCGGCAACCTGCTCATCCGGCTGGGCGCCAAGGAGCCCAACCAGTACGTCGCGGCCGAAAAGGAGTTCGAGAAGACGCGCGCCCAGTACGAGAAGCCGCGCGCCGCGCTGGAGGCCCTGCTGGCCCAGCACGACGATCCCAACCTCTACTTCCAGCACCTGGTGCACCGGCAGGGCCCGAGCTTCGACGTCACCGCGTTCCAGATCCCCAAGGGCGTGGACGAGGCGGTGGCGCGCAAGCCCGACGTCGCCCGCGTCATCAAGCTGGTGCGCGACATCGAGACCATCCGCACCGACCTCGGCGCCGCCGAGACGCTGATCGTGCGCGTCGAGTCGGCGACCTCGCCGTCGGCGCGCGTCTCCATCTTCCCCGAGCTGGCCAAGAAGCGCGGGCGCCTGTTCGAGCTGCGCTCCGAGGTGGCCCGGGTGCGCGAGAAGCTGGGCAGCGAGGAGCGCGCCATCATCGCCCGCGGCGCCACCCAGGCCGAGCAGGCCGAGCTGACCCAGCTCGGGGCCCAGCGCGCGGTGCTGGAGGCCTCGCTGGGCCAGCTGCCCAGCGGCCGCGATCCCTACGAGGTCCGCGTCAAGAAGGCGCGCGCCGAGGTCGAGCGCGTGGCCTCGCTGGCGTCGCGGGTCCAGGTCGAGATCGAGGGCATGCGCGCCAACCTGACCGCGCTGGAGAAGTACCAGGGCGATCCGCGCAACAAGTCCAAGCTGCCCAGCGAGACCTTCGACAAGGAGTCGGCCGAGCTGAAGGTCGAGATCGCGGCCCTGGAGAAGCAGTACGAGGGGCTGCGCGCCGAGCTGCAGTCGGCGCGTGACCAGGCCGAGGCCGCCGCGCTGGGCGCCGAGGAGGCCAACCTGCGCGCCGAGCTGGGCAAGGTGCTGGAGCGCGAGCACCTCATCGCGCAGCAGGTCGCCAGCCGCAGCGGCGGCGCCGACGCCTCCCGGATCAGCCAGATCGAGGCCGTCCTCGGCATGGTGACGCGCGCGCACGCCGCCATCGACACCAGCGACGCCAAGATCGACGCCATCCTCGACAGCCAGCTGTCGGACATCAAGCGCATGCTGACCCAGGAGCGCGGCCTCTTGACCGAGCTGCAGGGCCAGCTGGCCGCCTATGACGGCGAGGTCGGCTCGGTCGGCGCGGGTGCGGTACGCGACGGCTTCGTGCAGGTGGCGCAGGACTTCTACAACATCGTGGTGCGCGCCGACGTCGGGGTCATCGACGTGGCGTGGGCCCAGAAGGAGGAGAGCTCGCAGCGGGTGTCGCGGCTCAACCTCCAGGTCGGTAACGAGCGGCGCAGCCTGCGCGAGGACTTCAAGGAGGTCCTCGAGGACAAGGAGAAGGGCAGCGCCGGCGGCACTGACGAGGACGACGACGGTTTCGGAGGGCTCAAGTGATCCGCCATCGCAACATCGGCTGGAAGAAGCGGCTGCTCGCCGGTGGCCTCGCGGGCCTGCTGGCCCCGGGCACCCTGTATGCGCAGGTGCCGCCGGGCGGCGCCACGCCGACCCCGGCCCCCGCCGCCGCCGCGCCCGCGCCCGCGCCGACCGCACCCGGGCCTGGTGCGCCGGCGCCCATGAAGCGCAAGCCTGCCAAGGGCCCGCTGCCGCATCCCCTCGATCCCAACCTGGCGCCGACCCCCGAGGAGGCCGCCGAGCTGGCCGAGCTGGAGCAGGCCCACAAGCGCTACGCCGAGGTCTCGGCCGAGCACACCGATCTGCTCAAGAAGATCATCCGCCGCGCCTTCGACGACAAGCTGAAGAAGCTCGAGGCCAAGTTCGAGAAGGCCATCAACCTCGAGGAGGCCGAGCTGGCGCGCCGGCGCCAGAACGCCATCGCGCGCTTCGAGGGCTTCGTGTCGAAGCATCCGCGCGACAAGCGCTGGACGCCCGACGTGCTGTTCCGACTCGCCGAGCTGTACTTCGATCGCTCCAAGCTGGAGCTGACCGCGCAGCAGGACGCCTTCAACGAGCTGATGAAGGGCGTCGGCGAGGATGATCCGCTGCCCATCGATCCGGCCACCGGCCTGACCGTGGTGCCGCCGCGGCCCATCTACACGCCGTCCATCAACGCCTATCGCGACATCATCCAGAACTTCCCCGACTACCGCCTGATCGACGGCGCGCACTACCTGCTGGCCTACCTCTACGCCGAGCAGGGCAACCCCGACGAGTCCAAGCAGGCCTACCTGGGCCTGACCTGCGCCAAGCGCAGCGACGGTTCGCCCGGCTACAACGCGCTCGACATCCCGGCCTCGGTGCTGGCCGCGCGCGCCGCCGCCGCCGCCGAGGGCGACACCGAGCCGACCGAGGCCCAGCGCCGCGCCAAGCCGGCCGCCACCCAGCCGGCCCCGCCGCCGCCGCCGTTCGTCGATCCCTACGCCGCCTGCCTGCCGCTGGTGAAGAACCGCAAGCTGGTCGACGAGGCCTGGGTGCGCATCGGCGAGCAGCACTTCGATCTCAACGAGCTCAAGCTCGCCGTGGCGGCCTACCTCAAGGTGGTCGACAACAAGGAGGGCGAGTTCTACGACGAGGCCCTCTACAAGCTGGCCTGGTCGTTCTACCGCGACGCCGTCGGCGTCGATGCCGGCTCGAACTTCCAGAAGGCCATCGACCGCTTCGACGAGCTGGTGGTGTGGTCCGACAAGGAGAAGGCCGCCGGCCGCGGCGCCTCGCCGCTGCGCAAGGAGTCGATCGAGTACCTGGCCATCTCGTTCGCCGAGAACTGGGAGTCGGCCGGGCAGCCCGACGCCGGCAAGGGCCTGGAGCGCATCCGCGAGTACTACCGCGCGCGCGCCGACGAGCTGCACGTGCGCGACGTCTACGAGAAGCTGGGCGACATCTACGCCGCGACCTCGCAGTGGGAGGCCTCCGTGGTCGCCTACCGCATCGCGCTGGGCGAGGACGTCGGTGACAACGGTCCGCCGCACCCGAAGTGGGCGCTGGCCCGGGTCAACCCGCGCGTGTCGCGCAAGCTGATCCTGGCGCTGGAGAAGAAGGGCGATCAGGAGTCCAACGAGCAGGCCTACCGCGAGCGCGCGCGCCTGGCCGACCTGTATCGCGAGGGCAACCCCACCAACCCGACTGATCCCGCCAACCCGGCCAGCCCGTGGTGGCAGGCCAACATCCTCGACCGCGAGGCGCTCGACGCCGCGCGCGCGCTGACCGAGGGCAGCATCATCGAGTCGGCCAAGCACTTCCACGAGATCGCGCAGATCCGCCGCAAGCAGTGGAAGCTGGCGCCGCCGGGCCCGCAGAAGGAGGCGCTCGACGCCGAGTACAAGCGGCTCTACAACGAGGCCGCACGGCTTTACGGCGTGTACATCGAAAAGTACCCGAATAGCCGCGATACCTACGAGGTCTCGTTCTACCTGGCGGAGGCGCTGTACTGGTCGGGGCAGTACGCCGCGGCCGCGCCGCGCTACGCCTGGGTGCGCGACTCGTCGCTGGGCTCGACCTACCAGAAGGACGCTGCGCTGTCGTACGTGAAGTCGTGGGAGGAGGCCTACAAGATCGCGCTGGCGGATCCGGCCAGCGGCGTCAAGGACCTGCCCATGCCGTGCAAGGAGCAGCAGGTCGGCTCGCCGCCGTGCGAGATCGTGGTGCAGCCGGTGGCGACCATCCCGCTGACCGAGGTCGAGCGCCAGCTGCGCGACGCCTATGACCAGTACCAGCGCGCGCTCAAGAAGGACGACAGCTCGGCCGCCATGCTGCAGGCCGCCGCGCTGATCACCTTCAAGCACCGCGAGTTCGACGACGCCATGGTGCGCTTCCGCAAGGTCTACGACGACTACTGCAACACCGCCGAGGCCGCGCAGGCCGGCCAGGGCATCCTGGCCATCTACCAGATCCAGGAGAAGCTGGACGAGATCCAGGCCTGGCTGGAGCAGATGCAGAAGGACGCCGCGGCGGGCAAGTGCCGCCTGGGCGGCGACAAGGGCCAGATGGCCAGCCTGCTCGACGCGGTGCGCTTCGAGAAGGCCAAGAAGCTGAGCGAGGAGGGCAAGTACGAGGAGGCGGCCAAGCTGTACATCGCCCTCTACAACGAGTCCAAGGCACGCAACGCCCAGGACGCGAGCAAGAAGATCGACGACGACGCGCTGTGGAACGCCGCGCTGTCGTACGAGAAGATGGGCCGGCCCAAGAAGGCGACCCAGATCTACGAGCAGCTCGTCAACGAGGTCCCGGACTCGGACCACGTCGGTGACGCGCTGTTCCGCATGGCGCTGTCGTACAAGGCGGCCTTCGACTATGGCAAGGCGGTGTCGAACTTCCTCCTGCTGGCGGAGAACGACCGCTTCAAGAAGTACGAGTTCAGGAACGACGCGCTGTTCAACGCCGCGCAGCTGGTCGAGCAGGATCAGCAGTACAAGCGCAGCGCCGACCTGTTCCAGAAGTACGCCGCGGCCGTGAAGGTGTCCAAGCCGACCGACTCGGCCAGCGCCTTCTATCACTCGGCCGAGATCTACGAGAAGGCCGGCGACATCGACACCATGATCAAGACCCTGCGCCAGTTCATGAAGGACTACGGCTCGGGCCAGGGCGCCGGCACCAACATGGTCTACGCGCACTACAAGATCGCCAAGGCGCACGAGAAGAAGAACGACAAGAAGAGCGCGCTGGCCGAGTACAAGCTGGCCCGCGACGAGTTCTGGAAGCGCGGCCTCGAGACCGCGACGCCGGTCGCCAACGTGGCCGCCGAGTCGGCCTTCATCCTCGCCGAGGACGCCTTCGTCGGCTACAAGAGCAACAAGTTCAAGTGGTCGAACATCAACGACGAGAAGAAGATCAACGCCGACCTCGACCGCCTGGAGAAGGACGGCAAGGACATCGCCAAGCAGTATCAGGACATCGACAAGTTCGTGACCCCGTTCGTGCTGGCGGTCGACGTGCGGCTGGGTGACATCTCCTTCGAGCAGGGCGAGAAGCTCTACAACACGCCCATCCCGAGCGAGATCGTGAAGCTCGACAAGAAGAACCCCGACCTCGGGGTCATCGGGCTGTACCAGGAGAAGCTGGAGTCGATGGTCAAGCCGTTCCGTGACGCCGCCCGCAAGCAGTGGGAGTCGGCGGTCACCAAGGGCCAGTCCAAGGGCATCCAGAACGAGTGGACGGAGCTCGCGCGCAAGCGGCTGCACGACCTCGATCCCGAGACCTGGCCGACGCAGAAGCCGCCCAAGACGGAGATCCAGGTCGAGGAGGTGCGCTGATGTCGGTAGATCGTGGCGCAGACACGCGCGTTTTCACGAACATGTCGTCTTCCCGACTGTGGACGGTGGTGATCGGCGCGCTCGGCGCGGCTGTGATCACAGCCGGTTGCGGTGGTGGCGGCGGCAGCAAGGCGGCCGCCAAGACGACTCCCAAGCCGTCGGCCTCGGCCAAGCCGTCGCCCAAGCCGGCCGTCCCCGGCGATCCCTCCGAGCCGGGCGACCCCTCGGAGCCCATCGCCGACCCGATGCCCAGCGCCAGCCCCAGCCCAGGTGGCCCGACTCCCGAGCCGCCGGCGCCCGGGCCGGCCACGGTCAAGGCGCGCGTGGAAGCGGCCGACGCCTTCCTGAAGAAGGGCCAGTACTCCCAGGCCGAGTCGGACGCCCGCGCCGCGCTGGCCATCGACGAGACCCACGTGCCGGCGATGGCCGTGCTGGCCAACGTCTACTACGCCCAGGGCAAGTACGAGCGCGCCGAGTTCGTCATCGAGCGCGCCACCGAGATGTCCAAGACCCAGCCGCCGCCGCAGCTGGTGACGGCGCGGCTGGCCCGGCTGCGCGGCCTGACCATGCTCAAGGCGTCGCCGCCCAGGACCGACGACGCCATCGTGTCGTTCCGCGAGGCCACCGAGCTCGACGGCAACGACGCCTCGTCCTGGCACAACCTGGGCACGCTGCTGGTGGAGAAGAAGCTGTGGAACGAGGCCGCGTCCGCCCTGGAGCGCGCGGTGCAGATCCAGCCCCGCTTCGCGCGCGCCCACGTCTCGCTGGGCGCGGCCTACCGCGGTCAGTCACTGGCTCACGTCGGTGAGGAGGGCCGCCCGCAGCGCGAGGCGCTGTTCGTGCGCGCCAAGGGCGAGTTCGAGGAGGCCCTGAAGATCGCGCCCAACCTGTCGGTGGCGCAGTTCAACCTGGGCATCCTGTACCTCGACGCCGACAGCTTCCCGGGCATGGACACGCTGACCCGGCTGGCGACCGCCATCAAGCACCTGTCGCAGTACCAGTCGGCCGAGGGCGCCAAGCTGCCCAAGGACTCGCCCGTGGTCGCCTACATCGAAGAGGCGCGCAAGAACACCGAGAAGGAGAACAAGCGGCTCGAGCGCGAGAAGAAGAAGAAGGAAAAGGAAGAGGAGAAGGCGCGCAAGGCCGCGGAAAAGGCCGCCAAGGGCGGCGCCACGCCGGCCCCGGCGGACGGCGATCAGTAGTCGATGCGCGACAATGGAGCTATCATGAAGTCGATGTGGAGACTGCTGCTGTCACTGCTGCTGCTGGGGGCCCTGGCCGGGAGCGCCGCGGCCGACAAGGCCTGCCCCGACGAGGGCGAAGGCGGCGGCACCGAGGGTGAGGCGCCCAAGGTCGAGGTCATTCGCGGGCCCAACGGCGAGCAGATCATCCGCATCAAGCAGGCGTTCTGTATCGAAGGCAAGATCCAGAAGCCGAACGTGTTCTACGTCCTCGATCGCACCGCGATCGGGTACGAGTGGCAGAAGCTGACCCAGGACTTCATGCCTCGCATCCTGCGCTCGGTCGAGCGCGCGCCCTTCTGAGGACGGCGGACAAACCCATGCAACAGCAACCTCATCAGCAGGGGCAGTACCGGGGGCAGCCGCAGATCGTGCTGCCCAAGATCCTGCGCATCGGCGTCGTCCTCGGCGGCAAGATCGTCGAGGAGAAGCTGATCCGGAAGCGCGAGACGGTCACCATCGGGCAGTCGGCCAAGAACACCTTCGCGGTGCCGGCGCCGGAGCTGCCCAAGACCTTCCCGATCTTCCAGATGACGCCGCAGGGCTACGTCATGAACTTCGTCGACGGGATGGATGGTCGCATCTCGGACGGCGACAACGTCTACCCGCTGCTGCAGATGACGCAGACCGGGGTAGCGCGCCGCAACGGCGCCTACTGGTCGCTGCCCCTGGTCGAGCGCGCCAAGGGCAAGATCACGGTCGGCGATCTGACCCTGCTGTTCCAGTTCGTGGCGCCGCCGCCGCCGGCCGCCAAGCCGCAGCTGCCGCACTCGGTGCGCGGCAGCGTGATGGATCGCCTGGATCCCTACCTGGCGGTGGCGCTGCTGTTCTCGGCCGCGCTGCACATCGGGTTCATCATCTGGACCTGGCAGACCGAGAAGTCGAAGAAGCCCGACATCTCGCTGGTCAGCGCCGAGGACGCCCAGCGCTGGGCCTCGTTCAAGCCGCCGCCCGAGCCCGAGCCCGAGCCGGTCGCGGTGGAGCCCACCGAGGGCCCTGGCACCACGGTCGCCGAGCAGCCCACCAAGGGTAACGGTGGCCAGGACCCCAAGGGTCCGTCCAAGCAGCCCAAGGGCGGCGGCGACAAGGGTGACGGCGGCGACAACGAGCCGGGGGCCCGCGAGGCCCGTGTGAACCAGGAGATCGCCTCGAACAAGTTCCTGCAGACGCTGGGCTATCGCACCAACAGCGGCTCGGGCTCGATCTATGACTACTCCGAGGGGCGCGACCCCGGCACCGACACCGACAAGGCGCTGGCGCAGGGTGGCAAGATCGTCGGCCCCGGCACCCCGGGCGGCCCCCTGGGCGGCACCCGTGGCACCAACGAGACCGGCAAGGTCGCCGCTGGCGGCCCGGTCAAGATCGGCGGCCCCGCGGGCACGGTCGACACCGGCGGCCCCAAGGAGGAGAAGCGGGTCACCAGCGTCAGCGGCGGCAAGGCCGACGTGGATGACGAGGACGCGGTCCCGGCGGCGTCGATCGCGGCCAAGATCCGCAGCTCGTACATGGGCGGCGTCAAGGCCTGCTACGAGCGCGGCCTGAAGCAGAACCCCGACATGGGCGGCCGCGTCGAGATCGAGTTCACCATCGGCCCGCTGGGCACCGTGCAGAAGGCGGCCATCGCGTCGTCCGACCTCGACAACCCCACCGTCGAGTCGTGCATCAAGACCGCGGCAAAGGCCTGGAGCTTCAACAAGCCCAAGTCCGGCGAGCCGGTCACCGTGCAGTACCCGTTCATCTTCCGCTCGAGCTCCAAGTAGCCCCGCCTCACCTTCCCTGTATCAATCCAGAAACTGTGTTGTTCCGGGTGCTTGGCGCTCGAAAACTCTTTTGACACTACACCCACACACAACTAAGATTCTTTGAACAAGTAGCTTCCTCTCTCCACTAATGGGGCATGGCGATGAGTGCGTCCGACAGGACCCGCGCGAAGGCGATGGTCGCTCGTAGATCTCTGAGGTTCGCGGCCGGCGGAATCATCGTGCTCGCGGGGTCGATGGTGTTCGCGCAGACGCCGAGCGATGCGCCTGCGCCCTCCGACAGCCCGGCCCCGTCGGCCAGCCCGTCGCCGTCGGCCTCGCCTGGCGTGCCCGACGAGGCGGTCCCCGGCGCCGATGCGCCTGGTGACGATCCGACCGGCGCCATGGGCGTCGACGTCGATGTCAGCTTCAAGAAGACCGCCAACATCTCGTCGTCGGAGATGATCGAGACCGGCAAGGGCTACATCGACAACCTGCAGCAGGCGCTGTCGCGCATCGTGCAGCTGCAGGAGGTCGCCAAGAAGGCCGGCGACGTCATCAAGCTGAACTGCGTCAACGACAAGCTGCTCCAGATCAAGGAGCTCTTGAACATCGCCGAGGGTGCCCTCACCAACATCACCGAGGCCATCGCGCGCAACGACGAGGACGAGCGCTACCACCAGTTCAGCCGCCTCACCATCGCCCACCAGAAGGGCGAGCAGGTCCGCCAGGAAGCCGAGAACTGCATCGGCGAGGATCTGGTCTATGTCGGCGACACCGAGATCGACATGGAAGTCGATCCCACCGTGCCGGGCACGGACCCGCTGGACCCCGTCGGCGTCGAGCCGATCGTGGTCGAGCGCCCGCCGATCTCGAGCTCGGACAGCTAGTCCCCGACCCCCTTCGACGTTCCCAGTAGAGAGAGACGAGCGACATGGCTTTCATGTTTTCGAGGAGGTTTGGGATCGCCGCGGCGCTGCTGTGCGCCGCCGCGCTGCCCGCGCGCGCGCAGGACGTCCAGGTCGCGCAGCAGGCATCGCCTGGCGAGACCAAGGGTGTGCGGCTGGGTCCGAGCCTCGTCCTCAACACCGGCCTCGGGGCCGAGCTGGGCTACACGTCGAACGTCTTCTACGAAGAGGACAACCGCAATCCCGACAGCTCCGCCATCGCGCGCCTGATGGCGTCGTTCGCGCTGACCTCGGCGCCGGTCCCGAAGGAGTCGCCCAAGCGCTTCGACTTGCTGGCCTCGCTGTCGGCCACCTACCAGGAGTACCTGTCGGGACAGGACAAGATCACGCAGAACCGCGACGTCGCCGTCAGCGCCCTGCTGCGCGCCATCGTCTACGCCGGCACCCATGTCGCGCTGGGGGTCGAGGACAGCTTCACCCGCGCCATCCAGCCGACCGACTTCGAGGAGAACCTGAACCGCGACATCAACCGGCTGGCCGCGTTCGTGAGCTGGAAGCCGGGTGAGGGCGCGGTCGAGGTCAAGGCCGGCTACGCCTACAACTTCGACATCTTCGAGTCGTCGAGCGACGTGTTCGGGGCGCTCGATCGCAGCGCGCACGAGTTCTTCCTCAACGCGCGCTGGCAGTACCTGCCGATCACGCGCTTCTTCTTCGACTACAACCAGCAGATCACCAACCCCGACGCCGACAGCGGTCGCTCCGCGGGTGCTCCGATGAAGCTGACCCTGGGCGTGTCGACCCTGTTCTCGGCCAAGACCCACGTGCAGGCGCGCGTCGGCTACGGCAACGGCTTCTACGAGGACCGCGCGGTGGCGGCCAACAGCGCCAACTACTCCAGCGTGCTGGCGGGCGTCGACCTGACCTGGCTACCGACGCCGCTCAGCAAGCTGACGCTGTCGTACGAGCACAACTTCGCCGACTCGGTGTTCTCGAACTTCTACGTCGATGACGTGGTGCGGCTGCGCTACGACCAGAACACCGGCGGCCGCCTGTCGCTGCGCGGCAAGGCCGAGTACCGCCACCGCAGCTACGAGGGTCTGCCCGATGGCCTGGCCTTCAACGACACCCGCCGCGTGGACAACATCCTGTCGGGTGAGGCGCTGGTCGACTATGCGCTGACGACGCGCTACTTCGTCGGCGCCGGCTACATCGTGGTGTCGGACCAGAGCGACTTCCGCATCACCTCGGGCACCACGACGGAGGATCCTTCGTATCTGCGGCACGAGGTGTTCGGCCGCTTCTCCGCGTCGTTCTAGACCTACTCCAGAGGGACAAGTGAAGGCGTTCATCGGTACCGCGCTGCTGCTCGCGCTGGCCGGGTGTGAGACCCCGTATTCGGGCCCCTACAAGGGGTTTCCGCCCAGCGAACCCGATCTGTCTTTCGGGCCCGGCGACACCTTCGATGTGCGGGTGTACGACGAGAAGGATCTCTCGGACACCTACCGCGTCGGGGTCGATGGCGAGATCGACTTCCCGCTGATCGGGGTGGTCCATGTCGCCGGCAAGCTGCCCACCGAGGTCGCGCACGAGCTGAAGGCGCGCCTGGCCGACGGCTACCTCAAGCGGCCGCACGTGTCGGTGTATCCCAAGGAGTACAACTCCAAGCGCATCTCGATCATGGGCGCGGTTGCCGCGCCGGGGACCTTCAACTTCAACGACCGCATGTCGATCGTCGAGGCCATCAGCAGGGCCGGCGGCTTCTCGGCGCTGGCCAAGAAGGACAGCGTGGCGGTGACCCGCATCATCGGCGGTGAGAAGATGAAGCGCACCATCCCGGTGCAGGCCATCAGCGCGGGCCGCTCGCCCAACTTCTTCCTGCAGCCCGGCGATCTGGTCTTCGTCCCCGAGCGGAACTTCTGATGCAGGTGGCGCCGCGCGACGCGGCTGCGGGATAGTCGTGCCGCGCCTCCTCAGGCTGACGCAGCACCACCCGCCCGGGATACGGGCGAGGCGCATCCTGCTGGTTGGGGTGGGCGCACGATGAGATTCGCGCTGGTGGTCGGGACCCGGCCGAACTTCGTCAAGGCCAGCGCGGTCGAGCGCGCGCTGACTGCGCGCGGCGCCGAGGTGCTGCTGCTGCACACCGGGCAGCACTTCGATCCGGCGCTGTCGGATCGGCTGTTCGCGCGGCTGGAGTTGCCGGCGCCAGCGCACCACCTGGGGGTCAGCGCCGGTTCGCGCGGCGATCAGTTTGGCGCCATCGTGCGCGGGCTGAGTGCGCTGCTGCCGACGCTGCGGGTGGTCGAGGTCATCGTGGTCGGCGACGTCACGTCGACCGCGGCGGGGGCGGTCGCCGCGGACGCCTGCGATCTGCCCATCGCGCACGTCGAGGCCGGGCTGCGCAGCTTCGACCACAGCATGCCGGAGGAGCGCAACCGCCGCGTGACCGACGTGCTGGCCTCGCGCTGGTTCGCCAGCGAACCGTCCGGCGTCGCCAACCTCGAGCGCGAGGGCGTGGCGCCCGGGCGCGTCCACCTGGTGGGCAACGTCATGATCGACACCCTGCTGCGCTTCCGCGACCAGGCGCTGGCGGCAGCGCCCTGGCAGGCCCACGGCGTCGAGCGCGGCGGCTATGCGGTGGCAACGCTGCACCGGCCCGGCAACGTCGACAGCGCAGGGCCGCTGGCCGAGTCGCTGGCCGTGCTGGGGGCGGCAGCGCGTCGCTGGCCGGTGCTGTTCGCAGCGCATCCACGCACGCAGGCGCGCCTGCGCGAGTTCGGGCTGGCGGTGCCGCCCGGGGTGCACCTGACGCCGCCAGCCGACTACCTCGACTTCATCGGACTGATGGCGGGTGCGCGGGTGGTGCTGACCGACTCGGGCGGCGCCCAGGAGGAGACCACTGCGCTGGACGTTCCGTGCCTGACCATGCGCGACAACACCGAGCGGCCCATCACCTGCGAGCTGGGCTCGTCGCGCCTGATCGGGCGCGAGCTCGGACGCGCCGAGCCGCTGCTGGAGGACATCGCGGCCGGGCGCTATCCGGCGGCGCGGCCAGTGCCGCTGTGGGATGGCCGGGCCGGCGAGCGAATCGCAGGCGTCCTGATGGGGGCTCGGTGACGCGGCTCGACGCGGCGCTGAAGCGGGCCTTCGACCTGGCGCTGGCGGTGCCGGCGCTGGTGGTCAGCGGGCCCGCGATCCTGGCCCTGGGGGCGGCGGTGCGCGCCACCTCGCCAGGCCCGGCGTTCTTCGTGCAGAAGCGCCTTGGTCGGGGAAAACTGCCCATTTCGCTCTACAAGCTGCGCACCATGCGGAACGACGCCCCGGGCATTGGACCGGCGGTGACGGCGGCGGGGGATCCGCGCGTGACCACGCTGGGGCGGATGCTGCGCGCCACCAAGCTCGACGAGCTGCCCCAGCTGTGGAACGTCGTGCGCGGCGACATGAGCCTGGTCGGGCCGCGCCCCGAGGTCGAGCGCTACGTGGCGCGCTATCGCCCCGAGTGGGCCGCGCTGTTCAGCGTGCGCCCGGGCATCACCGACGCGGCGTCGCTGGTGTTTCGTGACGAGGAGGCGCTGCTGGCCGAGGCCCCGGATCGCGAGCGTGCCTATGTCGAGGCCATCGTCCCCATCAAGGCCCGGTTGGCGCTGGAGGGTGTGGCGCGGCAGTCGCTGCTGCACGACCTCGGTGTGCTGGTACGCACCGCGGCCTCGGTGCTGACCGGGCCGCCGGTCGATCACCCCGCGCTGGCCGAGGCCCGGCGCGCCATCGCCGCGCTGGGCAGCCGGAGCAACGGCGCTGGCCCCACGGCCACGGTCGGCGCCGGGCGGGAGTCGGCGTGAGCGTCCCCTTCTTCAGGCCGTCGATCACCGAGGCCGAGATCGCCGAGGTCGTGGCCACGCTGCGCTCGGGCTGGCTGACCACCGGCCCGCGCACGCGCCAGTTCGAGCAGGACTTCGCGCGCACCGTGGGCGCCCGGCACGCGGTCGCGGTCAACTCGTGCACCGCGGCGCTGCACCTGGCGCTGGAGGCCGTGGGGCTGCGCCGGGGCGAGCTGGTGCTGGTGCCGACCATGACCTTCGGCGCCACCGCCGAGGTGGTGCGCTACTTCGACGCCATCCCGGTGCTGGTCGACTGCGAGCCCGACACCCTGTGCATCGACGTCGGGCGCGCGCGGGCGACGCTGGAGGAACTGGCCGCCGGGCGCGCCACAGCCGGCCTCGCGCCGCCGTATGGCAAGGTGCGCGCGATCATCCCGATGCACTATGGCGGGCAGGTCGCCGACGTGGCCGCGGTGCGCCAGCTGGCCACCGAATACGATCTCTCCGTCATCGACGACGCCGCGCACACGCTGCCGGCGTACTACCGCGACCCTGCCGCGCCCGACGGCTGGCAGATGGTCGGCCGCAGCGCCGACATCGCCTGCTTCTCGTTCTATGCCAACAAGTGCATCACCACCGGCGAGGGTGGCATGGCGGTGACCGACAGCGACCAGCACGCCGCGCGCATGCGCGTGATGTCGCTGCATGGCATGTCGAAGGACGCCTGGAAGCGCTTCACCGCCGAGGGCAGCTGGTACTACGAGCTGGTCGCGCCGGGCTTCAAGTACAACCTGACCGACATCGCCTCGGCCATCGGCCTGGTCCAGCTCGGGCGCGCCGAGGCGCTGTGGCAGGAGCGGCGCGCGCTGGCCGCGGCCTACCACGCTGCGCTGGGCGAACTGCCTGGGCTGACCCTGCCGGTCGAGCGCCCGGACCGGCGCCACTCCTGGCACCTGTACGCCATCCGCATCGACCCGGCCGTCTGGGGCGAGCGCGCTGGCTTCATCCAGGCGCTCAAGGAGCACGGCATCGGGGCCTCGGTGCACTGGATGCCGCTGCACCTGCACCCCTACTACCGCGATACCTATGGCTATCAGCCCGGGCTGTTCCCGGTCGCCGAGGCCGCCTGGCCGGGGCTGGTCAGCCTGCCGCTGTTCCCGGGCATGACCAGGGCTGAGCTGGCCGAGGTGGTGGCCGCCTTCCGGGCCATCTTGACCAAACCGGTTGCCCAAACCCCCTGAGATCGCCTAGGGTTCCGACCTTGGCCAGAGTCCGTGAACACGGACCCGGCCTGCAGCAACGAATTGAGGCCCCATGGAGTCGCAAACCCCCGCCATCGACCCAGCGCAGGACGAAGACAAGAAGATCGACCTTCGTTACTACTGGGCCGTCATCAAGAAGCGCCTGTGGATGATCATCGCGGTCACCGTCGCGGTGACCACGCTGCAGGTCGTTCGCGCCGCGCGCAAGCCGAAGATCTACAAGGCCGGCGCCACCATCATCATCGATCCCCAGGCGCCCAACGTCCTCGGTGACCAGGTCGAGGTCGTCCAGCTCGGCTCTGGCAACGCCTGGATCAACGAGGAGTACTTCAACACGCAGTATCGCATCCTGACGAGCCTCTACCTGGCCAAGCGGGTGGTCGAGACCTATCCCCAGCTGCTCAACGACCCACGGGTGCTGCCGCCGACGCCGGGGATGAAGCCGGACGAGCGGCTCGAGGCGGTGGCCGGCGCCATCCAGGGCCGCCTGCGCGTGGGGATCGGCAAGGACAGCCGTGTCTTCAGCATCCAGGTCCGCGATCGCGACTTCAAGCTGTGCCCGGAGCTGGCCAACTACATCGCCGAGGTCTTCATCAACGACAACGTGCTGGTCAAGCGCGGTCAGACCATGGAGGCCAACCGCTTCGTCACCAAGAAGCTCGACGAGGCGCGCAAAGAGCTCGACGAGGCCGAGAAGGCGTTGATCGCCTACAAGGAGCACAACAACATCCTGTCGGTGTCGCTGGAGGACCGCCAGAACCTCCTGTCCAAGGGGCTCGAGACCTTCTCGACCGCGCTCAACGACGCCACCCGCCAGCGCATCGAGCTGCAGGGGCGGCGCAAGGCCATGGCCGCGCTCATCGAGGGTGACCCGCTGAGCGCGCCGTCGTCGTACTTCAACAACGCGCCCACCGCGGCGGCGCTGCGCGAGACCCTGCTGACCGAGCAGCAGAAGCTGGCCGACATCGAGGATCGCTACGGCGACAAGATGGCGCAGATCGCGACCCAGCGTGCTCGCGTGGCGGCGCTGCGTGCGGCGCTGAAGTCCGAGGGCCAGTCGCTGCTGCGCGCGCTCGACGCCGAGCTGCGCTCGGTCAAGGACGCCGAGGTCAACTACCAGGCCCAGCTCAAGACGCTGACCGAGGACGCCTTCCAGGTCAACTCCAAGGAGGTCGACTACAAGAAGCTGATGCGGCGCGCGGTCACCGCCGAGGCCAACTACAAGCAGCTGCTGGAGCGCTCGCAGCAGAGCGGGCTGCAGGCGCAGGATTACGCCAACAACATCCGCATGCTGGACCGGGCCCGGCCGTCGTCGACGCCGATCGCCCCCAACGTGCAGATGTCGGGCATCACCGGCCTGATGATGGGCCTGGTGCTGTCGTTCGCGCTGGCCTTCGGCATCGAGTTCCTGGATCGCAGCGTCAAGACGCAGGAGGACATCGAGCAGGGCGCGCGCATGACCTTCCTCGGCATCGTGCCCTCGCTGCAGGCCGAGGCTGGCCCCGGCAAGCCCGAGCTGTCGATCGCCAAGCACCCAGACTCGGTGGTGGCGGAGTCGTGTCGCGTGCTGCGCACCAACATCCAGTTCTCCAGCGCGGACAAGCCGCTGCGCACGCTGGTGGTGACCTCGTCCAGCCCGCGCGAGGGCAAGACCATGACCGTGGTCAACCTGGGCATCGTGATGGCGCAGGCCGGCCACCGGACGCTGCTGGTCGACACCGACATGCGCCGCCCGCGCCTGCACAAGGCGCTGGGGGTGTCCAACGAGGACGGTGTCTCGCGCATGGTGGTCGGCGCCACCGACCTCGAGCGCGCGGTCAAGTCGACCGAGGTGCCCAACCTGTTCCTGCTGCCCTGCGGGCCCATCCCGCCCAATCCGGCGGAGCTCTTGCAGACCGAGAAGTTCGCCGCGCTGGCCAAGCTGCTCGCCGACAAGTTCGATCGCGTCATCTTCGACTCGCCGCCGGTGCTGTCGGTGACCGATGCGGCGGTGCTGTCGCGCGTCGTCGATGGCACCATCTTCGTGGTGCGCGCCGGCCGGACCACGCGGGACGCGGTGGCCAGCGCGCGCCGCGCCATCGTCAACGTGAACCCGTACATCGTCGGCGCCGTCTTGAACGACGTCGATCTCAAGAGCCCGCACTACCAAGGCTACGCCAGCTACTACAAGTACCGCTACCGCGAGGCCCCCAAGGTGGCCAGCGCGAGCACCGACCAGAACGCTTGATCGAGGCGGGCGCGCTCCGCGAGCTGTGCGCCGCCGCGTTGCGGCCCGAGCAGCGCCACGCGCCTGTGGGCGATGCCCTGGCGGCGCTGGCCAGGCGTGAGAAGCTGGCACCGTTGCTCGGGGGCCTGTGTCTGGACGGTCGGCTCGAGGCCGAGTCTGGCGCGCGCGCGCTGCTGGTGGAGGACCACCAGCGTTGTCTGGTACAGCAGCGCGTGGCAGAGCGTGCGCTGGCCGAGGCAGTGGTGGCGCTTCTGGCGCGCGACATCCGGCCCATGTTGCTCAAGGGCATGGCGCTGTCGCGAAGGCTATTTGGCGCGGGACGACGCTCGATGCGCGATGTGGACCTGCTGGTGCCCAGGCGGCAATTCGGGGCGGCTCGCGCAGCGCTCGAGGCACTGGGGGCTCGCTCGGACGACGATGGCACCCGGCGCGTCACCATGAGGCTGTTCCACGAGGTCGACCTGCGCATGCCCAGCGGCGCCGCCATCGATCTGCATCGTGGGCTGTCGCCGTGGCCCATCTTCACGGTCGACCACCCGGCGGTGCTGGCACGGGGTGCCCGCGAGGCTGACGGCCTGCTGGTGCCCGACCCCAGCGATCTCCTGGTGATGCTCGCCATGCACGCCGCGGGTGATGGCTTCGCGGTGCCGCTGCGTGCGGTGGTCGATGGCCTGCTGCTGGCGCCGCTGGCGCGCGCCCACGAGGTGCTCGAGCGGGCACAAGGCTGGCACGCGCGCCGCGCCACCGCAGCGTGGCTATGGGCGCTGCTCGGCTACGGGCTGGCGCCGGACGGCGGCGGAGGTCCTGGCTGGCGCGGCGTGGCCGAGACGCTCGACGGCAGCGCGGGGGCGCACGCGCTGGCGCGTCTGGTGCCGTCACGGTTGCCGCGACGCTTGCGCATGTGGCACCTCAGGGCGCGCACGGCATGGGCGCTGGACGGTGTGGCGCGACCGGCGGTGTTCTACAGCTGGCGCGGGCTGCTCTACGTGGGCGACTGGGTGATGCGGCGCTCGCGCTGAGCGGCGGCGGCCTGGGCCAGCGGGATCACGTTGTCGCTGGAGCTGCGCTTGCCGTACTCGGGCACCAGCAGCGGGATGAGGCGGCGCGCGGCGGGCTCGTCGCAGGAGTCGACCGCGCGGCGCAGCTCGGCGAGCAGCGCGTTGAGGCGATCGTCGGCGACGCCTTCGCGACGGGCGATCAGGATCTTGGGGTGCGTGGTGGTGTCGGCCTTCTCGACCTCGAGGTACAGCTCCTCGTAGAGCTTCTCGCCGGGGCGCACGCCGCTGAAGACGATCTCGATGTCGCCCGGGCCCAGGCCCGACAGGCGGATGAGGTCGTTGGCGAGGTCGAGGATCTTCACCGGCTCACCCATGTCGAGCATGAAGATCTCGTCGCCCTGGCCCATGGCGCCGGCCTGGATGACCAGCTCCACGGCCTCGGGGATGGTCATGAAGTAGCGCCGCATGTCCGGGTGCGTGACGGTGATGGGACCGCCGGCGGCGATCTGCTCCTTGAGGATCGGTACCACCGAGCCCTGCGAGCCCAGCACGTTGCCGAAGCGCACCGCGGTGTAGCGGGTCGAGAACGGCAGGGTCTGGATCAGCTGCTCGGCGATGCGCTTGGAGGCGCCCATCACGCTGGACGGGTTGACCGCCTTGTCGGTCGAGATCAGCACGAATGCCTCGGCGTCGTGGCGACCCGCCATGGTGGCGACCAGCTCGGTGCCGAAGACGTTGTTGCGCAGCCCCTCGACCGGGTTGGCCTCGATCATCGGCACGTGCTTGTGCGCCGCGGCGTGGAACACGACCTGGGGGCTGGTCAGCGAGAACAGGGTGTCGATGCGGGTGGCGTCGGTGATGTCGGCCAGGTGGTACTTGATGGGCGTCTGCGTGGTCGCCTGCACGGACTGCAGCGAGCGCTCGAGGAAGAACAGCGCGTTCTCGTCGTGATCCAGGCAGTGCAGGGCTGCCGGGCCGAAGCGCAGCACCTGGCGGCAGATCTCGCTGCCGATGGAGCCGGCGGCGCCGGTCACCAGGACGCGCTTGCCGTGCAGGAAGTGGTTGATGCCGGCGCTGTCGAGCTCGACTGGTGGGCGGCGCAGCAGGTCATTGATGTCGACCTCGCGCAGCGCGCCGAGGCCGGCACGGCCGTCGAGGACCTCCCAGGTCGAGGGCATGACCTTGAAGGGCACCCCGGCCTCGTTGCAGCGGTCGGTGATGGTGCGCATCTCGGCGCCCGAGGCTGACGGCGTGGCGACGATCATCTCGTCGATGCGGAAGCGCGACACGATGTCGGCCAGCTGATCGGTGCCGTCGAGGACGGGCACACCATTGATGTAGGCGCCCTGCTTGCGCACGTCATCATCGACGAAGGCGACCACCTGGTAGGCCATGCGCGGGCTCTGCCGGATCTCGCGCAGCAGCGCCTCGCCGGTGTCACCGGCGCCCACGATGAGGAGGCGCTTACGCGACTTGTCACGATCGACCGGGACCTGGCGCCACAGCCGCACTGCCAGGCGCACGCCCATCGACAGACCGACGACCAGGATGGCGGTGAGCAGGAAGATCGAGCGCGGGTAGCTGCGCCGATCGACCAAGAACGCGAACACTGCGTGACCGGCGGCGCCAACGATACTGGCTTTCACGGCGGCCATGAAGTCGCCCATGCCGACGTAGCGCCACCAGCCTCGGGTCAGCTTGAAGAGCTGGAAGGAGAGGTACTGGATGCACACCACGGCCGGCAGGGTGATGAGGAAGGTTCGGTGGTAGAAGCTCGGGATGGTGAGGTCGAAGCGCAGCAGGAAGGCGCCGGTGTAGGCCGCCATGATGACGAGGGCATTGGCCAGCACTGACGCAACCGCCCGGTGCCGAACCACGAAGTCCGGGAGCCGGCGGCGGGCAACCTTGAAGGGATTGGTCATGAGGGTCTTGGTCAGGGGAGAGTGGAGCGGAGCCGGCTGGCTTGCTCGAGCTCCCAGCGATATTGGTGCTCGTTACCAGCCTTGTGTTCAAGCGCAGCGCGGACCACATGTAACCTGATCTGGCTGGTCCGATCCAGATCCCAGGTGAGGCGGTCCAGACGCTGGCGGGCAGCGTCGATTTGATCTCTGGATACAAGGAGTTCGACGAGTTCAAGTTCGACGTTGAGGAGCTCGGGGGGGTGTTCGTAGACCTGCTCCAGCAGGCTGGCGGCGGCCTCGGCCTGCCCAGCGGCCAGTTCAGCACGGGCCAGCATCAACCGGGTGGCCATGGAGCGATCCAGCTTCCACAACGCCGCCGCGTACTGGCGCCCGCCCCGAATATCGCCTCGGCTCAAGGCCAGGCGGGTGCGTCGATCGAGCAGGCGGACATCCTCGGGCGACCCGGCCAGCAGCAGGCCGAGGACGTGGTCGGCGTCGGCCTCGCGCTTGTGGGCCTCGAACCAGGTCGCGAGGCCGAGCAGCGAGGCGCGGTTGTTTGGGGTCGCCGCGATGATGGCGTTGCGCGACGAAAACCGTCGCGCGACCTGGTCCCAGATCCAGGGCTGACCGAGGCCGTTGGCCGCGATCCGAAACTCGACCAGCGCCTGCGGACCACGGTTGTTGCTGGCCAGCACCGACGCCGCAATGATGTGGGCACCGGGGTGACTGGGGTTGAGGTAGATGGCACGATTGAGCCACTTCATGGTGGCGGGGTGGCTGGCGCGGGCCAGTCGCTCGGCGACCACGGCCTGCAGGAACCAGTCGGCCGGGTGGCGCTCGATCATCGGCTGCGCCAGGGCGAGCAGACGTGCGGGGGGCAGCGTGCGCGCGGCATGGACCAGCCCTTCGCCGTCGGCATCTGCCGTCCTCATGGTGAGATAGGGCAGCAGCGGCGCGGCCAGCAGCAGTGGCGCCAGCAGGAGCGGCGCGCGCGTACGGATGAGGCGCCGCCCGGGTTCGGGCTCGCTGCTCTTTTGGCCGAACACGACGCCGACCAGCGCCAGTGCAGGCAGCGCGATGCCCGGCAGCTCGACCGAAAAGTCGACCACATCGTGGACCGCGAGTCCGATCAGGGCGCACAGCGGACCTATCGCCAGCGGATCGGGTGACAGGCGCCGGATGGCGATGAACAGTCCGGTGCCAGACAGCACCAGCAGCAGGGCGGCGACCGGCACGCCCCAGTCTGCGACCGCCTGCAAATAGCCGTTCTCGACCCAGCGATAGCGCTGCTCTCCGCCATTCTCTGCGACACGGGTAAAGGCATGCTCGAAGGCGCCGCGCCCACTGCCGGTCCACGGGCGCATCAGGATGAGCTTGCCGGCGCCGCGCCAGGCGTAGAACTTCGACATCGAGTTCTGGCCTGGTGCCGTGAGGTCGATGTTGCGAGTATTGGCGACCACGCGCTCGATGCGACTGGCACTGGCGGCGATGGCGATGGCGATGGTGGCGACCACCGCGACGCCCAGGGTCGCGCGTGCCGAGGCGCTGCGGTGTTCGGAGCCACGTCGCAGCTGCCAGCGGTCGAGCCCGAACACCAGGAGCTGGGCCAGCGGCGCTGCCACCAGCGCCGAGCGCGACAGCGACATCACGACCGCGACGTTGAAGACGATCACGGCCAGGAACGCTGGCACACGCAGGCGACGTTCGCGCATCCCGATGGCCAGGGCACAGGGCGCAGCCAGACACATCAAGGCCCCGAAATGGTTGGGGTTGACGAAGGTCCCGCGTACCCAGATCTCGTTCAGGATCTGCATGTCGGGCTTGTAGAAGCCGAGGATCTTCAGGCTGCCGAGGCCCGTCTGCAGAAAGCCGATGATGGCGACCAGCAGCGCCGCGCCGACGACCGCGAGCACGATACGGCGCCGGTTGGTGGTCCGCGACCCAAACGTCACTGCGGCAGCGACGAACGCGACGTACCCGCCCAGCTTGGCCAGCTCGCCGACGGTCCCCGCGGGATCCAGCGAGATGGCGTGCCAACCATAGTCGCCGAGGGTGCTGGTGAGGACCTCGTGCGTGGCGGGGGCGATGGTGGCGAGCAGCGCGGCGGGCAGCGGCACCAGCTGGAGGGCGGTGACCAGGAAGGCGACGCCAAGCGCGACCAGCGGCACCGTGATGGGCAGCGGGCGCCGATCACGCCAGCGCTCGATCAGGCTGAGCAACAGGGCCAGCGCCGCGCCGCTGAACAGTGCGATGCGCACGGGCCGATGCACACCGCCAATGGCGAGCGGTGCGACGAAGATCAGGACCAGCAGGAGCAAGTCGCTGCCGCGTCGCAGCCGCGTGGCGGCGCCGCTCGAGATCACGTGGCACTTCCCAGCTGCTTGTCGTAGACGAGAACGCGGCCCAGCTCTTCACGGAGCTGCCAGCCCATGCTCTCGTACAGGCGACGCGCGGCGTGGTTGTCGGCGTACACGTCGAGACACACACTGGCGAAGCCCCCGGCCGCAACCCGCGCCTCGAAGGCGGCCAGCAGCTGCTGGCCGATCTTGCGCTTGCGGTGGCGCGGAGAGACGCCGATCCCCGTGAGCGAAAACCGGGTCGAGGAGGTCGCCGCCATCCCGGGTGTGCCAACGCCCCCGCCCCGGGTCACGCGGCGCCAGGCGCCCAGCAGTCGACCTCGCGCCTTGCCGGCAAAGTGGCGGTGCAGCACGATGTGCGGGTGCGTGAGCGCGGCCAGCACCACGGTCGGGAGCAGCTCGCGATTGAGCGCCGCGCCATAGCCGTCAGGGGCGCCGAAGGCGTAGCCCGCGACCTCGCCGGCGAAATCGTAGACCAGACACACCGCCTGCGGCTGGGCCAAGAACCAGCGCAAGAAGTGGCGCACGTAGCGCTCGCCGAGCATGGGGCCCAGTGCGCCGCGAAACGCCTCGCGGTGCAGCGGTACCACCTCCGCGAGATCGGCCTCGCGCAGCTCGCGAATCACGAGCGCACCACGGGGGCCGGTGTCGGCGTGGTGAGCCGCGAAGGCGCGCGCCCCCACAGACCATGGATCATGCACAGCGCCATCGTCAGCCCGAGCCCGATCGCAAAGCTGGGATTGTAGAGGATCTCGCGGGAGAACATCCCGCGCATGACCCAGAGCGCCATCATCATGCGCTGCAAGGCCAGCGCCTCGCGGCCTTCGGGTGTGTCGGGGGGCCGCCGTGGTCCGCGCAACATGAGCAGCCCGCCGAACAGGAAGATCCCGGTGATGATGAACCCGCAGCCTCCAACCAGGTGGCCAAACACGTTGTGTGAGTCGATCCCATCCATGGAGTTCCTCAGCCGATCCGAGAGGTAGTAGGGCAACCGGGTCGGGCCGACGCCCATGAGAGGGTGCTCGAGGCCGATCTCGAGGGCGGCGAAGAACAGCCGCCGGCGCATGGTATCGGAGTAGTTGCGCCCCACGGTCTGCTCATAGCGGTGCTGGAGTACGTTGCGGGTCGACTCCTGGCGGCCCACGAACATGTAGATCCCGCCCGCGATGACCGCGACCAGGACCATGCTCTGGATGCGACGACCGCGCGACACCAGCATGAGCCCGATGAGGACGATGCCTGCCCAGCCCGAGCGGTTGGCGGTGGAGAACACCGCGAACGAGATCAGGATCACCGTGCCGCCAAGGACCACGCGCAACCAGCGCGAGGCCCGAGGGTCCAGCACCACCGAGCCACCCAGCAAGACGGCCGGCAGCGCATACATCGAGTAAGCGTTCTTGTTGGCGATCTGCTCCAGCGGGTTGATGCCTGCGAGCCCCCCAGAGGCGCCGCGCAGGAGGGCACCCAACGACATCACGACCAGGGCGATGTTGAGCGCCAGCACCGCCGCCCGGTAGTCCGGCTCAGTGCGAATGGCGAGCGCCATCGTGATGATGGTCAGCACCGAGGCGCCCACCTTGAGGATCTCGCCGGCGGACCCGCTGGGCGTGCCCGAAATGGTGGCCAGCGAGTAAGACAGGAAGAAGAACACCATCACTCGCAGGATGCTTGCGGGAAAACGCGCCAGACGCGGCAGTGCGACCAGGAAGAAGACCCCGATCATGGGCGGCAGGTAGGGGTGCACCATGAGCCCCGCGAAGCTCAGCCGCGACCAGCGGAAGGCCGAGCCCGCCACCAGCAGGATCGAGCTGAACATGAGGAGCCCCCGCGAGGTCAGGTACTGGGGCCGCTGACGCCGGCGCGCCAGCGGCGTGGCGGTGGGGGGCGATCCGGTGACTGCGCTCATGAGGCCCGCGCCTGCCCGACCCTGCGCAACAGCGCGATGGTGGGACGCTCGACGAGGACGTTGAGGACATGCGCCAAGCCAGACAGCACGAAGAAGATGTCGACGCCGAGCCAGCCGCGCGCCAGAGGGAAGTGCAGCAGGCGAGGGAGACGATCGTGGGGGACCTTCGAGTGGTGGTAGAACATGACCCAGCACGCCGCGACGCCGCGCAGCGCGTCGATGTAGCGCAGGCGACCCTCCGCCGCGGGGGCTCTGGTCTCCGTGCTCATGCTGCGCAGGCTCTCCGGTAGCTGCTCAGCACACCGCGCACGCAAGCATCGAGCGAGTACAGAGACTCGGCGCGGCGTCGGCCGGCGGCCCCGAGACGCCGCCGGAGCTCGGGGTCGCGCGACAGCCGTTCGATGCACGCCGCGAGCGCGCGGGGATCGTCTGGGGGCGCCAACAGCCCGGTCTCGCCGTCGACGACGATCTCGCCGACACCGCCGCCCCGCACACCCACCACGGGCAGACTCGCGGCCATGGCCTCGATGACCACGCGGCCGAACGACTCGTTGTCGGCGGGGTGCACCAGGATGTCGAGCTCGGCCATGATGTGTGCCGGCCGAGCATCGAAGCCAGGCAGGCGGAGCACGTCCTCGAGGCCGAGCTCGACGCTGCGAGCGCGCAGCCCAGCGACGTAGGTATCGCCGGGGACCTCGTGGCCATAGATCGAGACCCTGAGTGGACGCAGCGTCCTGGGCAGCGCCGCGATCGCCTCCAGCAGCAGGCCATGCTTCTTGGTCCGCGAGCTCAGGTTGCCTACCATGCCGATGCGCAAGGGCCCCGCCGGCAGCGCCGGGGTCGGCGAGAAGGTGTCCAGCTCGATGCCGTTGGGGACGACGTCGAGACGCTCGGGTGAGACCAGCCAGGGACGGAGAGCTTCGGCGCTGGCGTTCGAGTTGGCGATGAGGCGGGTCGCGGTCAGCGCGAGCACCCGCCCGAGCGTGCGGCCCTCGACCGGCAGGCGGAAGGGATGACCGGGCCCGACCAGCTCGCGCACGTGCCAGACGTGCGGCAGGCCGAGTGCGCGCGCGGCCAGTCCACCCTCGGGGGTGGTCAGCGTGTTGGTGTGGACCAGTGTGGCCTGGGTGGTGCGCGCGAAGGCAGCCACCCGCATGGCCGAGCCAACCATGGCCCCGGTGCGCAGCAGCTGACGGAGCTCCAGCAGGGGGCGCTTCCAGGTCGCCGCGCGCAGCTTGCGGTTCCACAGATAGAGCGGCAGGAACAGCGCGGCACCCTCGGCCGCGTCACGCAGCTGGGCGCGTTCGTCAGGGCTACCCGAGTCGTGGCAGACCACGGCGCAGGAGACCCCGTGCGGACGGAGAGCCTGCATCAGCGCGATGGTCGACAACGCCGCGCCGCCGCTGGCACCGTTCATGACATGCAGCACCCTCACCCGCGGCCCCTGGCGGTGCGTCGGCTGCGCACCTCGGTCATCAGGCCCAGGCTGAGCCACTGCCAGATGTGAAAGCTGTTGTCGCCGCCGCGGGTGCGGTAGTCGTCCCAGGCGCGGGCGAGCGCGGGGCCGTCGAGCCAGCCGGCCGCGAAGCCGCGCTGCGCGCTGGCCAGCTGATCGGCGACCCAGGGCGCCAGCGCGCCGCGTAGCCACTCGCGCTGTGGCGTCTGCACCGGGCGCTTGGGGGCCTCGTGGGTGGCGGGGGGCAAGAGGCGCGCGGCGATGCGCCGCAGCAGCCACTTGTGCACGCCGCCCTGGAGCTTGCGGCGCGCGGGCTGGCGCAGGGCCAGCTCGAACAGGCGGTGATCCAGGAAGGGCTCGCGCAGCTCGGTCGACGCCAGCATGGAGACGCGGTCGTTGAAGCGCAGCGCGCGCGGGATCTTGGTGAACATGGCGTCGGCCAGCTGCAGGTTGACGAGCTCGCTGGGGTGCGGGGCCGGACGGATCCAGGGCTCGGCCAGGGCGGCGAAGTCGGGCGTCAGCACCTCGGGGGCGCCGGCGACGCGGGACGAGCCCTGCACCAGGCCGTGCGCGGTGCCGAGGCCGGCGGCGGCGCGCGCGTAGTAGTCGTAGCCGGCCCACTGCTCGTCGAGGCCCTGGCCGTCGAGCAGGACGATGACACCGAGCTCGCGCGCGCGCGCGAAGCAGCGTGACAGCGCCAGCGTGGGCAGCCCGCCGAAGGGCTCGTCCTCGTGGTCGGCGACCAGCGCGGCCAGCGCGGGGACCTCGGCGGGGGTCGTGATGCAGGGGTGGTGCGGGTGGGCGGTGCCGGCCAGCATGCGCGCGACCCACGGCGTCTCGTCGTAGTCGGGATCGCCGGTGGCGAAGGTGAAGGTGTGCAGGGCGGCGTCGGGGCCCAGGGCGCGCCGCACCAGCGCCAGCAGCAGCGACGAGTCGAGGCCGCCCGACAGGTTGATCCCCACCGGGACGTCGCTGCGCAGGCGCAGGCGGATGGAGTCGTCGAGCAGCGCGGTGTACTCGGCCTCGACGGTGGCGTCGTCGCGGGTGTCCTCGGAGTCGGGTGGGACCTGATCGGACAGGCGGTACCAGGCGGCGACCTCGGGCGCTGCGCCGACCTTCCAGCGCAGCAGGTGGCCCGGGGGCAGACGGCTGATGCCGGCCCAGAAGGTGCGCGCGCCGTGGTCATAGTGGCCGCTGGCGAGGTAGGTCGCCCAGGCCACCGGGTCGGGCTCGGGGGCGACGCCGCCGGCGTGCAGGCCGCGGACCGCGCTGGCCAGCAGCAGGGTGCCGTCGGGGCGCACATGGTAGTGCAGCGGCTTGACGCCGAAACGGTCGCGCACCGCGAGCAGACGGCGCTCGTGGGCGTCCCACAGCACGAAGGCGAACATGCCCGACAGGCGCGCGAGGCCCGCCTCGCCCCAGCGCTGGTACGCGGCCAGGATGACCTCGGTGTCGCTGTGCGTGCGGAAGGCGGCGGCGCCGCCCAGCTCGGCGCGCAGCTCGAGATAGTTGTAGATCTCGCCGTTGAAGCTGAGCCAGTAGCGCCCGTCAGCCGAGGCCATGGGCTGGTGGCCGGCCGGCGACAGGTCGATGATCGACAGGCGCAGGTGGCCGAGGCGCGCGCCCGGAGCCACGTGCACGCCGCGATCGTCGGGGCCGCGCGAGGCCTGCGCGTCGAGCATCGCGGTCAGCGTGGCGGCGGCGTCAGCGGCGGCGGCGCCGGGGCCGACGATGGCGGCTATCCCGCACATGGCGCCTCTCTGCCTGAAGTGAGAATTTCGGTCTGGACATGATGGGGTCGGGCGGGCCGCGGTTCAGTTCGTTGCGGGCAGTGCCAGATCCGTTCGATAGCACGGAGAAGCTGCGTCAGGCGACAGAAGAAGCACCGCATTTCAGGTACTTGGAATGGGCAGCGGCCCCGGTCAGGGTGCCTCGAGCCCTCAGGCCGCCGTTTTCATGGCGTCGAGCACGCGGGCGCCGCCGTTGCCGTCGACCAGGGCGCGACCGAGGGCGGACATCTGGTTGCGCCGCTCGAGATCGCCGGCGAGCGCGCGCACGGTGTCGGCGACCTGGGCGAAGTCGAGGCTGGCGTGCCAGCCCAGAGTGACCGCGACGCCCGCGCTGCCCAGCGCCTCTGCGACGGGGCGCTGGTTGTCGGCCAGGGTCACGACCAGGCTGGGCAGGCCCATGAAGGCCAGCTCCCAACTGGTCGAGCCGCCCGCCGCCAGCGCGAGATCGGCCTGCGCCATCAGCTCGGGCATGCTGGGCGGGTCGGTGACCAGGCGGAACTTGGCTCGCTCGACCGCGGCCAGCAGCAGCGGATCGAAGCGCGCCGCCGAGCCGATGACCACGGTGACGTCGAGGCCGGTGCGGCCCGCGATGGCGTCGACCAGGCGGCGTGTGGTCGCGGTCGGGTCGGAGCCGCCCATGGTGATGAGCAGGCGGCGCGCGGTGGCCGGGTGCGTGCGCTTCCACGTGCGCAGCGGCCAGAACTCGCGGCGCAGCTGTGCGAAGCTCAACCCGGCCAGCACACGCTCGGGCACGACCGTGGGGTACATGCTGGCAGTGGCGTGGATGTTCTGGTTGAGCACCAGCGCACAGGCGCTGTGATCGGTGTGTACGTCGTCGTCCCAGGCCAGCACGCGGTGGCCCAGCGCGCGCTCGTAGCTGCCATCGAAGCGGTAGCCGTCGACGATGATCCAGCCGGCGCCGGCCTCGTCGGCCAGCGCGCTGGTCGCGAGCGCGTCCAGCTTGGGGTCGATCATGCGCGCGAAGATGCCCTCGCGGGCCAGGCGCGCGGTCAGCGCCTCGGGCATCGCCGTGGCGGCCCAGCACACGCCGCCGCCACGCGCCATCCAGGCCTGCGCCAGCGCCAGGCAGCGCATGACGTGACCGGTCCCGAGCTCACGGGAGGCGTCGGCGCGGATGACGAGGGTGTCGGACATCAGGCCTCCTCGCTGAGCAGCTGGGTGATGCGGCCGCGCACGTCGTCGATCTCGGAGTCGGTCAGCGGACGACGGGCGGCGGTCAGGATCAGGTTGGGCCTGTGCAGCAAGAGCTGATAGATCGCGCGCGCGCCGAACGGCGGCACCGAGTCGTTGGCCAGGGCGTCGTAGATCGCCGCGATGACCTGGTAGTCCTCGCGGTGCTCCAGCGTCCAGCGCAGGTCGGAGAGATCGACCGCCTGCACCATGGAGCGCTTGCGGCAGTGGCGGCGGATCCAGGGCGTGACGTGCTCGCGCTCGAAGCGGCTGCGCGCGCTGCGCTGGGCCTGGTCGAGCGCGGCGAACGAGGCGACCTCGACGTCGAGGCCGTCGGGGTAGGTGCGCTCGTCGACGTTGGAGACGTAGGCCACGTGCTGCTTGTCGACATGGTAGAGGCCGATGCACTCGTCGATCACCGCGGGATCGTGCAGCGGGCAGTCGCCGGTGATACGGACCACGACATCAGCGGACGCGGCACGGGCCGCGCTGTGGTAGCGCAGCAGGACGTCGTCGAGCGAGCCGCGCTGGCAGCGGATGCCCTCCCGCGCGCACAGCTCGGTCACGGCGTCGTCGCTGGGCGCGACCGAGGTGGCCACCAGCGCCTCGGCGGCGCCGCTGACCTCGTACATGCGCTCCATCAGGCGCACCAGCGCGGGGCGGCCGGCCAGCGGCATCAGCACCTTGCCGGGCAGGCGCGACGACGACATGCGCGCCTGCACGATGATGACGACGCGTGAGCTCATCAGGCTGCGCCTTCACCGCTCGCCCAGCAGCTTGCTGTAGAGGTGCGGGTCTTCGGGCGACAGCTCGAGGGCGTGGCTGGTCTCGAACGGCATGGTCGGGTGCGGCGCGGTCACCAGCGTGAAGGCCGCGGTGGGGCAGCCGTAGACCACCTTGCCGGCGGGCAGGCCGGCGTCGGCGAGCTGCTTCTCGGTCACCGCGGCCAGCTCCTGCGGGCGGATCGACAGGTAGATCAGGGTGTGGCCGGCCTTGGCCAGGTTCTGCACCGCCTCGACGGCGCCCGGGTTGGGGCGCGCATCCTCGAAGCGCGGCGCGAAGTGCAGCGAGCCGCGCTCGAACAGCAGGCCGTCGATCAGCGCGAAGTAGGCCTTGCGCGCCAGCAGGGCGCGGCGCCACTCCACGATGGTGCCCCAGTCCTGGTAGCCGCTGATGCGGCGGGCGCGGAACGGGATGCCGTCGAGCAGCATGGCGCCGATGACGTCGGAGATGTAGATCTCGCGCGACCACTCGGCGCTGCTGGAGGTCAGGCGCTTGAAGTAGTCCATGAACTGCTCGGGCGACAGGAAGGCGTAGCCGCCCACGCTGAACAGGTCGGAGATGACCACCTTCTCGCGGATGTTGGTGACCACGTCCTTGTGGTCGACCTGGAGGTAGCTCTTGTTGCGCGGGTTGATGCTGTCGAAGTTGTTGAGCGAGTCGACGCAGACGTAGTTGGTGTCGTGCTCCAGCGGGTCGAGGGCGAAGACGTTGTCGGAGTCCTTGACCAGGAAGGGCTCGCGCAGGGACAGCACCTCGATGGTGCGCGCCACGGTCTCGGCCTGGCTGCGCGTGGGCTGATCGAGGATGGCCACCTGCAGCGGGGCGCCGAAGGCGGCGGCCAGGCCGGCGGTGACCTGGTAGCGCTCCTCGTGCTCGCGCAGGATGGTGACGATGAGGTCCTCGCGGCGCGCCGCCAGGGCCGACACCGCCAGCGCGATCATGGGGCGGCCGTCGTGCGCGGGCAGCATCCACTTGGGCGGCTGGTTGGGATAGCGGGACGAACGGCCGCAGCACGGGACGATGACCTTCATGGTGTGGTCCTCAGCAGGCTCGTGAAGTGATCGATACGCGCGGCCACGAAGGCGCGCTCGGCGTCGTCGCGGGCGTAGGGCAGGATGCGCACGAAGGTGGCGGCCAGCAGCAGCGCATGCACCTCGGGATAGCCGGGGTCGAGGCGGGTCGCGGTCGCGCACAGGCGCCGGCTCAGGTGATCGAGCACCGAGGCGGCGATGCGCGGCTGGGTCAGGAGGTACCAGCCGCCGGCCAGATCCTGGTGCAGCTTGGCGACGTCCTGCCAGTAGTGCTCGTAGGGCGCGTCGAGCAGATCGAGCACGGTGAGCTGGCCGCCCTCGCCGACCACGATGTTCTCCAGGGTCAGATCGCCGTGACACAGCGTGGGCGCGCGCGGGCCCAGGCGGCGCACGCGGTCGAGCGCGAGGAACAGCTGCGCCAGCACCTCGGGCGCCATGCGCGCGCCGGCCGGGTGCGCCGCGACCTGGCACAGCTTGGCGTAGATGGCCTCGAACAGGCCGGGGGCCGGGGCGGTCGCCAGGGCCGGCGTGGTCGCGGCGGCCTCGAGATAGGCGCACAGACGATCGCCGAAGCTGCGCACCTCGGCCAGGGTGGCGCGGCGCAGCCAGCTGGCGGCGTCGAGGCCGCGCACCAGCTCCATGTCGAAGAAGAAGCGGCCGTCGTGGTCACCCTCGCCGAGGATGCGCGGCGTGGTCAGGCCGGCGGCCTGGAAGCGGGCCTGGCGCGCGGCCTGGCCGCGCAGGCGCGCGCTGGACGCGGCGTCGCGCGCGGCCTTGCGCACGAACCAGTGCCGGCCGTCGCGCGTCATGAGATACACGCCGGCGCCCGACAGCCCGCTGAGCAGGCGCGCCTCCAGGGCGTCGGCCAGCACCGGATCATGATCGCGCGGCGTCATGCGGCGGGCACCGGGGGCGGACCGTGGCCGCGCTCGGGGGCGGCGGCGCGGCGCACGTCGAACACCCGCATGCCGGCGGCGCGCGCGGCGGCCACGCCGTCGTTGGTGTCCTCGAAGACCAGGCAGTCGGCGGGCGCCACGCCCAGCTTGCCGGCCGCGAGCAGGAAGGGATCCGGCGCCGGCTTGCCGCGCGGGGTCTCGTCCCCGGTGATGACGACGTCGAACAGCGCGCTCCAGTGCAGGCGCGCCAGGATGGCCTCGACGCCGGCGCGCGCGCCCGACGACGCCAGCGCGACCGGGACCCGGCCGGCCAGGAGGTGCAGCACGTCGGCCGCGGGCAGCACCATGATCTCCGTGCTGGCGATGAGCTCGGCCACGTGGGCCTTCTTGCGCGCGTGCAGCTGGGCGACGGGCGGCGGCGGGGTCAGCGCGCCACAGGCGAGCAGGAACTTCGGGATGGCCTCGGCCGCCACGCCGCCGATGTGGGCATAGAACGCCGCCTCGGCCAGCGCCAGGCCGTGCTCGGCGAAGGTGCGCCGGTAGGCCTCGTAGTGCAGCGGCATGGTGTCCACCAGCGTGCCGTCGAGGTCGAAGATGGCAGCGGCCAGCGTCACTTCGCGGTGTTCCCCCGCGCCACCGCGTCGAGGTCGACGTCCTCCCAGTTGAAGACGTCGCGGCCGCCGACCTTGGACGCGAAGCGCCCCGCGTAGTAGTCGCGGTTGAGCAGCTCGGCGTGCGACAGCGCGCGCTCCGACTGGCCCAGCGCGACCTCCCAGCCCGGGTACTCGGCCGCCAGGCGCGCCATGCGCGCGGGACGCGGCAGGTCGGCGAAGGCGCGCAGCTCGGCGAGCTGCGCCGGGGTGATCGACACCGGGCCATCGCGGGTCTCGGTCGGGCCCAGCACGGTGTAGTGGCGCTCGATGCAGCGCGCGCCCAGGCCGAGCGCGATCTTCGAGGCCCACAGACCGTCCTTGGCCGGCGCGGTGTGGTCCGACAGACCGACGCGCGGGGTGAAGCGGCGCAGCCAGGCCATGCGGCGCAGGTGCAGCTCGTGCATCGGGGTCGGGTAGATGGTCACCGCGTGCAGGAAGGTGAACTTGCTGCCGGCGCCGATGAGGATGTCGGCGGCGCGCTCGATCTCGCTGTCGAAGCTGGCACCGGTGGAGACCACCAGGGTCGAGAACGCCGCGGTCAGCTCGCGCAGCAGCGGCGCCGAGGCGCAGTCGTAGCTCGCGACCTTGACCGCCTCGTAGCCCATGCCGGCGATCTCGCGCAGGCCGCTGCGGGTGAACACCGTGGTCATCGAGGCCACGCCGGCGCGCGCGCACTCGTCCACGAACCAGGCCTCGTCGTCGAGCGACAGATCCAGCTTGCCGAGGCGGTCGACCTCGGCCTGGTAGGGGCGCTGGATGACGCGCACGGTGCCGTCGTCGGCCTTGCTGCCCTTCTCGAAGCGCTCGCGGAAGGCGACCTCGCGCGACCGGATGGCCTGGATCTTGACGTAGTCGGCGCCCGCGGCGGCGGCCTCGTGGATCATGCGCTTCAGGGTGTCGCGGCTGCCGTTGTGGTTCTGGCAGCACTCGGCGATCAGGGTGGCCTTGCTCACGGCGTCTCCGGGTGGGGGGTCGGTGGGGTCTCGAGCGTGGTGCGCAGGCGCTCGATCAGGAAGCGCCGGGTGCGGGTGATGGACTCGCGGCCATAGCCGCCGATGTGCGGCGTGATCAGCAGGCGATCGGGGTGCGTGCTGGCGAAGTCGACCAGGGGGTGGTGCTCGCGGGCGGCGACGTGGCCGTCCCAGCTGCCGTCGCCGGCCAGCACGTCGAGCGCGGCGCCGCCGAGGTGGCCCTCGTGCAAGAGCGGCAGCAGCGCGGCCTCGTCGATGAGCTCGCCTCGCGCGGTATTGACGAGCAGCGCGCCCGGGCGCAGCCACGCGAGGCGGGCGGCCGACAGCCAGCCCCGGGTGTCCGGGCTGAGCGGCAGGTGCAGCGAGACCACGTCGGCGCCGAGGGCGTCCTCGGCGCTCGCGGCCTGGGTGCCCGCGGGCGCGCGCGCGATGGCGGCGGCGTCGACGTCGTGCGCCAGCACGCGCATGCCGAAGGCCAGGCCATAGCCGGCGACCATGCGGCCCAGCCGGCCGCAGCCGATGAGGCCCAGCGACTTGCCCGCCAGCTCGAAGCCCAGGAAGGGCTCACGGCGCCAGCGCCCGGCGGCGACGTCGGCGCACGCGCTGGGCAGGCGACGCGCCAGCGCCAGCAGCAGCGCGAAGGTGTGCTCGGCGGTGGCGCGGATCGACTCCAGGAAGGCGGTCTCGCCGCGCAGCGACACCAGGCGGGCACCGCGCGCGCCCAGCGCCTCGGTGGCGATGTGATCGACGCCGGTGGTCGGGGTCGCCACCACGCGCAGCGACGGCGCCGCGGCCAGCGCGGCGGCGTCGACCGCCAGGCCCAGGCGCGTGACCAGCACGTCCCAGGGCGCGCGCGCCAGGGCCCGCACGAACTCGGCCTGATCCGCGCAGTCCTCCCAGGCCACCTCGCCCAGGACCTCGAGCGCGGCGCGGGCGTCATCGTCGTAGCGCAGCGGCTCGACGCACAGGATCCTCACTTCACCAGCCCCTCGGCGAGCAGCCACTCGGCCTGGCGAAACTCCAGCTCGTTGTCGATGTTGACCGAGCGCGAGGCCGGCATGATCCAGGCCCGACAGTCGCGCCCCTTGAACGAGCCGGCCCCCGCCATGATGACGTCGCGCCGGGTCAGGTAGATGGCGCCGTTGCGCAGGTACATCGGCGTCAATTCCTGACGCGGCTGGTTCTCGTAGGCCTCGCAGTAGGGCGGATCGATCAGGCGATCGCCGTCGAGGAACTTCATGCGCGCGGGGTGGTGGCCGCCGGTGTCGACCACGCTGATGACGCTGTCGGCGCCGGTCTTCTCCAGCAGCGCCAGCGCGCCGTCGATGTCCTCGGTGCGCCGGAACGGCGTGGTCGGCTGCAGCATCATGACGGCGTCGAAGTGATCGCCGGCCGCCTCCAGGGTGGCCAGCGCGTGCTGGATGACCGGGATGGCGCGCGCGCTGTCGCTGGCCAGCTCGGCCGGGCGCATGAAGGGGACCTCGGCGCCCAGGCTGCGGCCGACCGCGGCGATCTCCTCGTCGTCAGTCGTCAGAACGGTCCGGGCCAGGCGGGAGGCCAGCGCCGCCGCGATGGTGTGGCCGATCAGCGGGCGATCCCCCAGCTTGCGGATGTTCTTGCGCGGCACGCCCTTGGAGCCGCCGCGCGCCGGGATGACGCCGAGCACCCTCACGAGGCGCCTCCAGCAGCGCCGCCGACATCACCCCGGAGCGAGCTTCGCACGAAGCCGAGCCCCATGTACACGCTGGGGCACGCGCCCAGCACGTCCTCGGGCGACCACAGGTGCCAGCCGTCATAGATGATGGGCGGCGCCGCCAGGCTGCGCACCAGCTGGTAGATGTCGACCTTGCCGTAGGAGCGGTGGTTGTTGAGCAGCAGCACCGCGTCGACCCCGGCCGCGCCCGCGGGCAGCGTGACCGGCTCGAGGCCGGCGGCCGCGATCTCCGCCGCCGGCGCCACCGGATCGTGCCCCAGCAGCGCGCCCACCCGCCCGCGCAGCAGCGCCGCGATCTCCAGCGCCGACGAGTTGCGCAGGTCACCGGTCTCGGGGTTGCCCTTGAAGGCCAGGCCGCACAGCAGCACGCGCGCGCGCGCCGGGTCCTTGCCCACCGCGCCGAGCTGCTGCAGCACCGCCTCGGCGACGAACTCGTGCATCGACTCGTTGACGCTGCGCCCGAGCTGGAACAGCGTCTGCGGGATGCCCGCGCGCGCGGCGACCGCGGCCAGGATGTAGGGGTCCTTGGTCAGGCAGGCGCCGCCGACGCCGGGGCTGGGCAGCGGGATCTGATCGCGCGGATAGCCGCGGTTGGCGGCCCGGATGAGGTCGACCAGGTCGAGGTTGAAGCGGGCGCCGATCTGCGCCATCTGGTTGGCGAACGCGAACACCAGATCGCGGAAGCCGTTGTTCAGCAGCTTGACGGTCTCGGCCGCCTCCAGCGACTCGACACGCACGATGGTCGGGGTCAGCTCGCGGAACAGCGCCGCGGTGGCCTCGACGCTGTCGTCGTTGATGCCGCCGATGACCTGCGGCAGCGTGCGCAGCTCCTGCAGGGCCTGGCCCTCGGCGGTGCGCTCGGGCGCGAAGGCCAGGTGGAAGTCGACGCCCGCCGCCAGCCCCGAGGCGCGCTCCAGCCGCGGCAGCACGACCTCGCGCGTGGTGCCCACCGGCACCGTCGAGCGCAGCACCACCAGCCCGCCGCGCTTGAGCCGCGCGCCCACCATGTCGGTGGCGGCCTCCAGGTGGCCGAGCTGCGGGGTCGGCATCGAGTCGGGCGCGCCCGCGACCGGCGCCACCGGGGTGCCGACCGCGACCACGAAGACGTCGCCACCCGCGGGCAGCTCGGTGGATGCGGCGAAGTTGGCGCGCAGCTGCTCGCGCAGCAGCTCGGCGAGGCCCTGCTCGTGCACCGGGGTGTCGCCCGCGGCGATGGCCCGCACGCGTGCGGCGTCGACGTCGACCCCGGTGACCTGGAAGCCCTCGCGCGCCAGCTCGAGGCCCAGGGTCAGGCCGACGTAGCCGAGGCCCACCACCACGATGTGGCGGTGCGTGGCCACACGCTGCTCCCACAGCTGGTGATAGTCGAGCACGCGCACCGGGCGCGACTGGGCGTCGACCATCAAGATCTTGCCGAGGAAGCGGCGATCGCGCCGGCCGCGGCGCTCCAGCTCGGCGGGCAACGCGGCCAGGATCTGGCGGTACGACAGGCCGTCCTGGAAGGTGATGGGCTCGCGCGTCATGGCCTCGCCGGCCGGCGTCGCCAGCGACCCGGTGCGCAGCAGGGCGCGGCGCAGATCGCCGTCGGTGACCACGCCCAAAAGGCGGCGCTCGGCGTCGACCACCAGCACGATCCCCGAGGGCAGGCCGTGCTCGATGGCGTCGGACTGCCGCTGCAGCGCCTCCGACAGCGGAGTGTCGGCGCTGACGAAGAGCAGCTCGATGCCGGGGTGCTTGGTCACGAGGACGTCCTCTCCATCTGGTTCGCCGGCACGACCGCCGCGTTCGCGCTCGCGCCCTGCGTCGCCCGCGTCGCCAGCCAGGCCGCTGCGGCGTCCAGCCCGTCACGCCCGCGCGCCAGCAGCCGCCCGCGCGTGGCGCTGACCTCGGGCTCGGCCAGCAGCGCCGCCAGCGCCGCGGGTGCCTGCGTCGGGTCGAGATCGGCGCCGAGATCGCGCCCCAGGCCCAGGGCCGCGCAGGCGCGCGCGTTCCACGCCAGCTCGACGTTGCCGCCCTCGTAGGCCCACAGCATGGGCGTCCCCACCGTCACACACTCGGTCAGCGTGCCCACCCCGGGTCGGCACACCACCGCCGCGCACCCGGCAAAATCCGCCAGTTCATGGCCGAACTCGCGCGCACCCACCACGTCCCAGCGCCCGTCGGCGCGCAGCGCCGCCAGGACCCCGGCCAGCACGTCGTCGGCCGCCCCGGTCGCGCCACCCAGCACCGCGACGCGACCATGCCGCGGCGCCTCGTCGGCCAGCGCGCCGGCCGCGGCCAGGTCGCACATCCAGCCCAGCTCCACCGCGCGGGTGCGCTCGCGCACGCCGGGCATCACCACGTCGGCCACGCACAGCATCGGCGGCCGCAGCCGCTCCAGCAGCGCGCGCTCGTGGCGCACGAAGGCGCGCGCGCCGTCGTCGGCCGCCGCCACCTCGGCCAGCACGTCCGACCACAGGTGCGACCCCATCAGGATCGCGTCCGGGCGCAGCGCCAGCACGCCACCCAGGTTGTCACTCAGCACCAGGTCGGCCGCCGCGACCTCGGGCACCTTGGCCAGCCGGTCCAGCCACGAAAGCAGCCGCCCATCGCCATAGCCGCGCCCATGCCCGGCCCACTCGACACCGGGCACCATGACCCCGGTGATGGCCCGCCCACGCGCGCGCACCCGGGTCGCCGCCGCGAAGCTGCCGCGCTCCAGCTGCCAGCCCTCGCACACCAGATCGATGCGCGCGTCGGGCAGCCGGGCCGCCAGCCGGTCGAGCACATGGACGGCGCGCCGGTAGTGGCCGAGGCCGTTGGGCGCGATGATGGCGAGGATGTGCATCTGGCGTCAGGCGTGTGATGGGGATGGCCGCGAGGGCGTTCAAAAAGACTGCAAATTCCCCGGGGATTTCCTGTATTTCCCCGGAAGGCGGGCGGACAATAGCAGCGCCCCCAGGCCCGCGCAATGGCCGGGCCTCCCCGAGGGCCGCCGCTGATTTCGGCCTACATTCCGGGGATATCGAGGACGTACCAGGGTCGCCACTCGCCCTGGACTTCGGCGTCTTGCCGCCGTGACCGCCAGGGCCAGGGCTGCCGTCGCCACCACTGCCGCCATCGTCCGCGAACCGTGGTGTATGGTGCGCAGCCATGAGCGCCGTCCCCGCCGCCAGGCCGAGCGTGGCGCCGCGGGGCCCCGAGCCCACGCGGGCCTACGACCTGCCCCGCGCGGCGCGGCTGGCGCTGGCGGCGACGCCGTGGCTGCTGTGCGCGGCGGCGGCCATCCTGGTCGGCGCGCTGTACGCCTGGAAGCTGGCAGCGAACCACGTGCGCATGGGCTTCCCGCTCGACGACGCCTACATCTACATGACGTACGCCAAGCAGATCGCGCGGGGGCGTCCGTTCACCTACTTCGACGGCGGCGGCTACTCGGCGGGCGCCACCAGCATGCTGTGGCCGCTGCTGGAGGCACCGCTGTGGGCCATCGGCTTCCGCGGCCACGCCTTCACCTACGCCGTGTACGGGCTGTGTGTGGCGCTGCTAGGGGTCACGCTGGCGCTGGCGCTGGCCATCGGGCGGCGCACGCTGGGCCTGCTGGGGGGCGTGATCGCCGCGCTGCTGATCGCGACCAGCGGGCCGACCACGTTCGGCTACCTCGCCGGCATGGAGGTGCCGCTGGCCGGGGTGCTGCTGCTGCTGGCCGCGCTGCTCCTGATGGGCGATGCCGACGAGCGCGCCGGGAGACCGTCCCGGCGCCTGCTCTGGGTGCTGGCGCTGGCGGCGATCGGGCGCCCCGAGGCCGGCCTGCTGGTCGCCGCGGTGGTCGGGCTGCGCGCGCTGGGGGCGGCGTGGCGGCGCCGCTTCGCGCTGGCCGGGCGCTGGCTGCTGCCGCTGCTCTTGCCGCTGGCCATCGCGCTCTGCAACCGCGCCCTGGCCGGCCACGCCGCGCCCAACACCGCGGTGTCGAAGTCGCAGCTGTATCAGCCGGGGTTTTCCTGGGCCGGTTGGCTTGACACCTTGTACACACAGGGGCGCGACCTCTTGCGCGTGTGCTTCTGGCGCGACAGCGGGCCCTTCCGTCATGGCCGCATCCTGGCCGCGCTGTGGCTGATCGGCGCGGCGCGCCTGATCATCTGGGGCATCCGCAAGCAGCGCCTGACCGGGGTGCTGATGCTGGTGGCCACGCCGCCCGCGATCTTCCTGGCCGTGCTGGCGGCCTCGGGCGACTACGCGTTCCACAACTACCGCTACATCTCGGGCGCCTTCCCTGCCCTGTTCGTGGTCGCCGGCCTGGCGCTGGCACCGCCGAGCGCCGCGCTGGCCGCGCGCCTGCGCCTGCCCCGCCCGGTGCTGGGCGCCGCCGGGGGCATCGTCCTGGCGCTGGCCGCCCTCGGTGCGTGGGCCCAGCGCGGTCGGCTGCGCATGGATGTCCGCCTGTTCGCGCAGAGCACCAGCGACGTCAACGCCCACACCGTGCGCATCGGGCAGTGGATGGCGACGCACCTGCCGCGCAATGCGCGGGTCGCGCTTCACGACGTCGGCGGCCCGGGCTACTACGGCGAGCGCCGCCTGCTCGACATCATCGGCCTCATCAGCAACCACTGGGCCGAGATCTGCGCCAGCGGCCCCGGGGCCCGCTTCGAGGCGCTGGAGCGCATCCCGGTGGCCCAGCGCCCGACCCACTTCATCTACTACCCGGGCTGGCTGCTGGTCGGCGCGCGTGACCTCTACGGCCGCGTGCTGCTGGAGACCGCGCTGCCGCGCATCATCGATCCCGGCAAGCCGCAGCCGCCGCGCCTCATCGGCGGCGCCAACATGACGGTGTTCGAGGCGCGCTGGGACGTCGCCGGCAGCGGCGAAGGGCTGCTCGATCCGCCCGCGGGCTGGGTCATCACCGACGCCGTCGACCAGGCCGACCAGGTCAGCGAGCGTGGGCACGACTATGTCGGCAGCCTGGGCCCGCGCAAGTTCCGCAGCCCGACCGCGACCTGGACGGTGTTCCACTCCGCCGACGTGACCACCGCGGCCGGCACCCGCCGCGTCGCCGACGGCGGCCGCACCCAGCGCGGCGCGCGCGAGTCGTTCACCCTGCGCGTCGCCCCCGGCCGCGCCGCCCGCCTGGTGCTGCGCGTCGGCGGCTGGGACGGCATGGCCTACTCCCGGGTCAAGAAGGCACCTGTGACGATTGTCGTCCGCGTCGCCGGCCGCGAGCTCGGCCGCCTGGTGACACCGCCGCTCGACGGCAGCTTCGCCGACCTGTCGCTCGATCTGCCCGGCGACCTCGGCGGCCGGGTGCGCTTCGACCTCAGCGCCACCGACCCGTATCGCAGCTACCACGCCTTCGTCATCCAGCCGCACTGACCGCGTTGACGAGCCGGGGCCGGGCGAACCCACTGCCACGGAGCGCGAACGTCCAGAGGCGAACACGTTGGCCAAGTCTGCCCGCATCGCCCAGTGGAAGAGCTGCCGAGAAGAAAAGATCATCGAGCTATCCAGCACTTGGGAGATTTCCAGAGTCACCCGCGCAACAATGATCGCTGGCCGCCGAGGACGTCTGTGCACTGAGCGTCAGTGCACACAGCTCACGGAGGCGATATGCGCGACAGGCACGACGGCGTCGAGGGCGGCTTGCAGGGCGAGCGTGGTGGACACGGGCGAAGCGCCGAGCGTGAAGAGGTGGCTCCCATCCCGATCCGTCCTGCAGGCCGCAGGACGCTGGTCGAGGGGACCTCGACGCGAGCCATCGATGATCGGACCGGCGCAGCCGGCAGTGGCCCCATCCGGCTCCCCGAGGGCATGGGAGGTGGCGACGCTCGCTCGCCCTACACCGAGTCGAGCGGCGGGTACCTCGGGTTCGGTGCCGAGTCTGGGAGTGGCGACGTGGCGGTCTCCGGCGCGAGGCACGGGACGGTTCCCCAGGAGTCGGACGGCAGCCCGCTTCCCGCCGCCACGCGAGTTCGCTTCGAGGCCTCGCTGGGTGGTAGCCTGGCCGGCGTGCGTGTCCACGACGGTGCGGCGTCGGCGCAGGCGGCCGCGAGCATCGGCGCCCGCGCCTTCACCGCTGGCCAGGACATTCACTTCGGCGCCGGCGAGTACCAGCCTGGCACCTCCAGCGGCGACCACCTCCTGGCCCACGAGGTCGCCCACACCCGCCAGCAAGCCGGCGCAAGCGCAAGCCCGGGCATCCACACCAAGCTCGCCGTCAGCAGCCCCGGCGACAACGCCGAGGCCGAAGCCGACATCGCAGCTGACGACATGGTGATCGGTCGCCCTGCCGAGGTGACTCCCCAGCCGGGCGGCCAGCTCCTGCGAAAGACCGGCGCCTGGGGCCAGCCCTTGCCAGACCAAGAACCTGCGCGTGCGGCCGGTCCACCCAGGATCCTCGCCACCCCGTCTCGCATCGAGTTTCCGCTGACCAGCGTCGGCCTGACCTCCAGGGCCAAGGTCCACTTGACGGCGCTGGCACCCGAACCGACCGTCGTGATCTCAGCTCCCGTCACCGCAGGCTTCCAGGTCACCCGGTACCCCGTGGGCTCCGATCTGCGCGCCGACAGCCAGCCCACGGTGGACCTGACCTTTCGGCCGGCCCACACCGGAGTCACCCACGGCCAGCTGTCGATCCACGAACGAAGCCACGACACAGCGCTGCAGATCCCGCTGCTGGGGGACGGCCTCGCGCACCCGACCAAGTATGTCGCCCCCCAGCGGTTGCCGGTGGCCCGCGCCAGCGAGGTCTTGCTCGAGATGGAGCTGCGGGACCCGACCGGCTATCTCGACGTCCTGCAGCAGCGCCAGCAAGCCCTCGGCGGCGACACCGCGTTGTTCCCCTCGGGCCGGGGCGCAGAGGCCTTCAAGGCCATCTGGTCCGAGGCGGCACGCATTCACACCCTGCACCGCCTGATTCGCCTCAAGGAGAGCAACTCGGCCCCAGACGCGGTCCCGTCCGGGCCCGTGCTGCGCCCCGACGCCGGCCAGACCAACCGTGCCGCCGACCGGGTACGAGAGGCCGGCTCGCCCGAGGTGACCGAGGCCGGCGGCGAGATCGCAGATGCGGAGCTGCGGTTGCGCGCGATGGCCAGCGACCTGAAGGTGTCCTTCCAGAAACTCCAGGGCGCGCTCGCAGCCCACCAGGCCGCATTGAGCGACGTCGACACAGTGATGCTCGGGTTTGCCCATGCCAAAGCGCAGAGCAAGCTCAAGAGGGCCCAGGACAACCTGAAGCGAAATGGCGGCAGACTGGCGGGGGCACTCGCCATGGCGGGCAAGGTGCTGAAAGGCATCCAGAAGATGCTCACCGAGAAGCCCCTCGAGGGCATCGGCGAGTTCCTCGAGGCTGGCGCCACAGTCGTCAACGCGGCGAGCAACGAGGACCTGTTCGAGATCGCGAGACTGAAGGAGGAGGTCAAGCGGCTGGACCGCGGGGTGCAGGACGCGAGGCTCGATGAGGTGCTGCACCGTGCCTCCGAGACGGCGCAGGGCGTCGCAGCCGCTCGACAGGACTGCCAGGGCAAGCTCGCGCAGGTCCAGGATCTCGACAAGCTGGTCCGCATCCGCTACCTCAGCCTCGGCCAGCGCGCGGCGGAGATCTCGGGCAATCCGTCGATGGAGGGGCGCATCGCCCCGTTCGGCGAGCTGGTGGAGATCACTGAGCGGATGCGCGCGGTGTCAGGCAGCCTGGTCTCGCTTCACGTGGTCGATGACGCTCGCGTGGTCGGCTCGCTGTTGTCGCCGTCGGGCGGCGACCTCGCCTTCGCCACGTGGGCCGAAGTGAACCTGCCACGCTACGCAGATACCCTGCAGACGCTGATGATCCACTATGAGGCGCGGCGCGACGAGTCGAAGGGGGCGCTGAGCCGCATGCTACCGACGGTGTTCCAGTGACCCGCGTCAGCCGGGGCTCTGTCGTCGTCACCATGGTGCTCGCGGCCCTCTCGGGCGGGTGGGCCTGCAAGGGCCGCAAGGCCCCGCCGGCCCCTCAGCGACGACTGCTCGCGAGCGGCGCCTTCCCCCTCCTTCCCATGGTGGTGCGTGGCCAGGATCTCTTCTGGGCCGAGCGAGCCGGCGTCTTTCGCGTCGACCTGGCGACTGGTCGACGCGACGAGATCTTCGATGTCCATCCCTCCCGGTTTGCAATCACGGGTGATCGTCTGATCTGGCAGGCCTCCGAGGGGCCCAGCATCTCCATCGCGAGCTTCGGCAGCGACCAGTCGACTGTCATCGCAGAGGGCTGGGGGGCTCTGGTCGCGGATGAGAGGGAGATCTACCTGGTGGGTGAGGTCGTCCGGATCCTCACGGCTGATGGCACCGAAGGACGCACCTTGGCGCCTGGGACGCGGTGTGACCCGGCCGCCGCGCTCGATGCTCGCAGGGTCTATTGCCCGTCCGCGGACCGGATTGTGGCCATCGACCGCGCCAGCCAGATCGTCACCACCCTGGCCGAACTCCAGCGCTATACGGTCGTCCTCCAGGTCGGGGTCACCGGAGAGCATGTGTACTGGACCGAGTTCACCGAGGCCGGCAAATCCCTCCTCCACCGCGTGCCCATGCGAGGCGGCGCGCCGGAGTTGCTCGATGACGACGTCAGCGGAGTCGTCTTCGTCTCGCGCGACGCTACTGTCTGGGTCCATGGCACTGAGATGGGCCGGCCGAGCAGCACCCGGATGCTCCTCCCCGGCGATACCAAGCCACGTGAGCTGCCACCGTCTGACGAAGCAATGGCCGGGGGCGTGGCCGCGGCCCGGTACCCCGGCAGCAAACAGCTGATGCTGATCCTCGGCCTCATCGAGGGCCTCGTCAGCGTGCCGATCGAGCCGCCAGGGCCTGCCGCCGGCAGGTAGCCGACGTGGGCCATGGGCGCGATTGGCGCCACCGCCGGGGCGCCCCGGGGCGCCACCGGGGCGCCCGGCGCCACGCAACAGCGTCGGCGCGCGAACGACAAGTTGGCACGTGCAGCGCGCGACACCGCCGGTCGCTGCCAGACACCGAGTGATCGAGAGGACACCATGCACCCCTTGACCGACTTCCCTGGGACGGACTCCACCCCACACCATGCCCACCACCGTCATCTGTTCAACATGCTCGGCCTCGCCATGCTCGCGGCCGTCGACCCCAGCGTCACTGCGATCGAGATCGCGGCGAGTGGCTTTCTGTCCGAGGCCACCCGCGAGATTCTGGATCGAGCGCCGGGCACGTCGCTGGTCGTGTGGTCACTCTGATGTGGCTCACCCCGCGGGTCATGCTCCGCCTCATTGCCCATCGCGCGGCTGCGACCAGCATCTGCCTGGCGATCTCGCCGATTCTCGTGGGGGCGGAGGCACTGCACCTAGCCGTCTGGCGATACCGTCATGCGGTCGGTGCCACCCCGCCTGCGCAACCTGATGGTGGACGACAATGCCACCCAGGCAGCACAGCGAGGCGCGCGCCCCATCGAGTCTGGGACGAGGACAATTCTGCCGCAGCGACTCGCTCCCCGGTCGTCGAGCCGTGGCCTGCCCGCAACCTGCTTGACCGCCTGACGACGCTCTGGGCAAGGATGGAGGAACTGACATGACGAAACGATTGCTTGCCTTGGCTGTCATTGGCGCCGTATCGATCCCACAGCGAGCGGGCGCCGCTGAGCCGGTGGCCATCGAGTCGTACGCCGGCCAGCGTCCTGACGACGCCGCGGGCGTCGTCGACCCGCTGCTGGCCGATCTCGCGAGGCGAGGGTTCCTCACCGGCAGCAACCTTGCCGCGCGGATCGAGCAAGACGTCTCACGGAGCGGGGAGCCCTTCAGTGAGGTGGAGAGCAACTGGCTGGTCGGCAAGGCCGACGCTGGCTACAGGGCCTTCCAGCAGGGCCAGTTCGAGGAAGCCGTGAAGGCGCTCGGGGCGGTGTGGGCGGCGTTCGTCGCCCGTCCGAGCACTGTCGCGGAGAAGCAAGCACTGCGCGATCACCAGATCAAGACGCTGATCGGGCTCGCCCTCGCGAACCATCGCCTTGGCAATCAAGAGGCCGCGATCGGGCACATGTCGGAGTTCCTGCGCACGTTCCCCGACAGAGAGATCAGCCGTGCCCTGTACGGACCTGAGCCAGCCGAGCTCGCGAAGAAGGTCCGGGCCGAGCTCGAGCGCCAGGCCACCGGCACGCTGCGCGTCGAGGTGCTCGATGATCCCGGCGGGGTCGTGTTCATCAACGAGCGCTACGTGTCGGTCGGCAGCGCGGACGTCAGCTTGTACCCCGGTTCCTACCGAGTCCATGTGCGGGGAAGGCTCAAGGGCCGCGTCCATGACGTCATCGTCGAACCCGGCCAGAAGAGGCTGCTGCAGGTGCGATTGTCCGCCGAGGCGGCGCTCAACACCTCGGAGAAGTCACCAGTCCTCGGGTTTCTCAACGAGGATGACCGAGCAGCCTCTGAAGCAGCTAGCGCCGCCTCGATCGGGGCGTCACTGCGCGCCACCGAGGTCGCGGTGGTCGGCATCCGCGTCGTCAACGGTAGGCGTACGCTCATCGGCGCGCTCGTCGCTGCCAGCACCGGGCGCCCCATCCGGTCCGGCTCGCTGGTCATGGAGCCGGTCGCACCCTCGGCAAGGCAGCTCTCCGCGCTCGGCCGCTTCATCGCGAGCGGAGAGGCGGATCCGACGGTGCCCCTCGGCCCCCCGAAGGAGCCGCCCCAACCACGGCGAGCCCGTGCCTCGGCTCGCAAGCCTTGGTTCCGGGACACGTGGGGCTGGGTGCTCGTGGGCAGTGGGCTCGCCCTGACAGGAACCGGGGCCGGCCTTTTGGTGAGCGCCTCCGGGCTCGACGCTGACGCGGACAAGGCCATCGACGACGATTCGCGCCGGGAGCTTCGGGACAAAGCGGCTTCACGGGGGACGCTGGGCACCGTCTTCACCGCCGTCGGCATCGGCGCGGTGGTCGTGGGCGTGGTGAAGCTGGCCTGGCCCAACCGTGCGGAGGGCGCCGGCCAGACGAGGATCGCAGCCGGCCCGAGCTGGGTTGGCCTGGAAGGGGCGTTTTGACCATGAAGCGCATTGGTGATTGGAGGTTGGTCTTCGCGGCGATGGCGCTGCTCGCGGGCTGCGGGGGTCGAGACAGGGAGGTCATCGACTGCACGCAGCCGGGGCATCAAACCTGCCTGAAGGGGGGCGTGGCTGGTCGTTGCACGAGGTCAACACTCTCCGACAAGTCGTACTGCGCCTACCCGGACGTGGCGTGTGGGGGCGATCGGTGGGGCTACTTTGCCGGAGACGGGCTCGCCGAGACCTGCGTGTCGCCCACGGACGGCGGCACGCCAGACTCGGACGTCGACGCGTCGTCGCAGGCCATGCTCGCGATGACCCCGACCACACAAGACTTCGGCAGTGTCGTCACGGGTGCGCAGAGCGCCGAGGTCAGCTTCGACGTCTCGAACCGCGGTGGCACCGCCGCTGGCACGCTGACGACCACGCTGGCGGGTGCTGACGCCGCTCACTTCACCATCAGCAGCGACACCTGCGCTGGCATCCCGCTGGGGGCCGGCGCGACCTGCGCAGTCAAGCTGCGCTTCATCCCGACGGCAGAGGGTGCCAGGAGCGCGACCCTGACAGTGACCGGCACGCCCGGTGGGAGTTCCACCGCAAACCTAGCCGGTACGGGGCTCTTGCAGGGCGCGCTCCGTATCACGCCTGCAGACTTCGACTTTGGCAACCTCGTCGCGGGTGGTCAGAGCGCGGAGCAGACCTTCACCGTCAGCAACAGCGGTTCGACCGCCACCGGCGTGCCCAGCGCTGCGCTGAGCGACGGCGTCAACTTCAGCATCACCATGAACGGCTGCAGCGCGGCCCTCGCAGCCGGTGCGACCTGCGCCATCAAGGTGCGGTTCAATCCGGGGACGGTAGGCTCGAAGCTGAGTTCGCTGACCGTGATGGCGAGCCCCGGTGGCGCCGCCGCCACCTCGCTCACCGGCACCGGCGTGGCGCCCGCCGCGCTGACGCTGACACCCGCCACCCAGAGCCTCGGGTCGCTGGTGATCGGTGCCCAGAGCACGCCGTTCGCCTTCACCGTGCGTAACAGCGGCGCATCCCCCAGCGGTTCCATCACGCCAACCCTGGTCTCGTCCGACTTCAGCATCGTGTCGAACGGCTGTACCGGCCCGCTGGCCGCGAACGCGACCTGCTCGATTTCGGTACAGTTCACTGCGGCCGCTCCTGCTGGTGCCAAGTCCGCGATGCTGGTTGTGGCCGCATCCCCGGGCGGCAACGCGATGTCCACCGTGACCGGCACGTCGATCGCCGCAGGCGCGCTGACAATGTCGCCCGCAACACACGCGTTTGGCGACGTCCTGGTCGGCGCCCAGAGCATCGAGCAGACGTTCACGGTCACCAACACCGGCGGCTCGCCCACCAGCGCGCTGACGACGATGCTGAGCGATAGCACCAGCTTCACCCTGACCATGGACGGCTGCACCGCTGCGCTGGCGGCCAGCGCGAGCTGCGTCGTCAAGGCGCGCTTCAACCCGGTCAGCGTGGGCGCCAAGAGCGCCACGCTCTCCGTGGCTGCGACCAGCATGGCAACCGGCGGCACCGCTGTGAGCCAGCTCAGCGGCACCGGCCAGCCCCCTGCCGCGCTATCCATCACTCCCGGCACACGAGACTTCGGCCCAGTGGTTCTCGGCCAGAGCGCCGGCCCGCTGACCTTCACCATCTCGAACACCGGCGCCAGCGCCACCGGGGCGATCAGCGTCGTGGTCGCCGACACCACGCACTACATGGTGACGGCGAACTGCACCACGCTGGCCCCGGCGTCGAGCTGCACCGCCAGCGTGACCTACAGCGCGAGCGGCACAGCCGGCACCCAGAACTCGACCATCACCGTGTCCGCCAGCCCAGGCGGCATGGCCGTGAGCTCCCTCTCTGCGCAGGCCATCACCGCCGGCAGCTTGAGCATCTCGCCGACCAACCCGCCCGCCTTCCCCTCCGTGGTCGAAGGCGGCAGCGGCACGACGCAGACCTTCACAATCACCAACACCGGTGGCTCCGCGACCGGGGTCCCCTCCGTCGGCTTCGCGACCTCCACGTCCGACTTCACCGTCACGAACAACCAGTGCCTCGCGGCCCTGTCGCCGGCAGGCATGTGCACGGTGATGGTGCGCTTCAATCCCAGCGTTGCGGGCGCACTGAGCGCGAACTTCCGTGTTTCTGCAACGCCGGGTGGCACCGTGTCCGCTCCAGTGTCTGGGACGGGGCTGCGCAAGGCCGCCCTCTCGATCACGCCACCGACGCAAGACTTCGGGATGATCCCGGGCGGCGCGCAGAGCGCGTTCTTCACGTTCACGGTGACCAACACGGGTGAGGTCACGTCCAGCACTGTGGCCGTCGCGTTGGCGTCCAGCCCGAGCGACTTCGCCATCGACGCCGGCTCGAACAACTGTACGAGCACGCTGGCTGCGGGCGCGCCCTGCACAGTGCGTGTGCGATTCACTGCCAGCACGGTCGGCGCCAAGAGCAATACACTTCAGGCCACCGCGGGCGCCGGTGTCAGCGCGACATCGACGCTGACCGGGCAGTCGGTGGCAGTGTGCGGTGACGGCCTTCTGCAAAGCGGCGAAGGCTGCGACGACGGAAACATGGCGGCCAGTGACGGCTGCGGCATGGGCTGCCTGGTCGAGTCGCTCTGGTGGTGCAACAACGGCGTCATGCCGAGTCGATGCTCAGGAGCCATGGTGCCAGTAGCGGCAGGCCCCTTCATGATGGGGAGCACCATGGCGCAGGAGAGCCCGGTGCACCAGGTCACGCTCTCTGCTTACTCGATCGACGCGCATGAGGTGACGAACGCTGAGTACCGGCGCTGCGAGGCGGCTGGAGGATGCACCCCACCGGTTGTGCTGGACTCGTTCTCAGGACGAGACCCATACTACACGGCGACGATGTACGCCGCGTACCCGGTGGTCGCCGTCAACTGGTCACAGGCCACCGGGTACTGCACCTGGGCAGGCAAGCGTCTCCCGACTGAGGCGGAGTGGGAGAAGGCGGCACGGGGTGGATGCGAGATGGTGGCGCCGGTGACCTGCGGAGCGGAGGACCAGCGTACCTATCCATGGGGTGACGGGTCACCGTTTTGCAGTCTGGCGAACTTCAACCCTGGGGCAGCGTGCGTAGGAGACACGGACGCCACGGGAACACGCGTGACCGGGGACAGTCCCTACGGAGCGCACAACATGGCTGGTAACGTTTCAGAGTGGGTGGCGGACTGGTTTGACGGGGCATACTACTCGACGTGCTCTGGGGGGTGCACCGACCCTCAGGGCCCCGCAAACAGCCCGCTCGGATCTCGGGTCCTCCGTGGTGGCGATTTCTCGAAGGGGGCTGTCGGTATTCGCGTGGCGGGGCGGAGTAGTGACACACCGACAAACCGACAATACGAGGCTGGATTCCGCTGCGCGAGGTCACCCTGACCGGCCCGCTGTACGTCATCGATCAGAAGTCCGAGTTCCCCGGCCTCGGCCGCTTCACCATCCAGTAGCCCGCCTCAAGGCAGCAGCTGATCCAGCGCGGGATCGTGCTGGGCCTCGAACGGCCCCTCGGCGTCGGCATCGCCGAGTAGGCTGCTCAGGCGCAGGGTCCCGGTCACGGTGCCTGGCGTGGTCAGCGGGCGCTGGTGGCGGGCCAGCGCGGCCTGGAGCTCGTCGAGGCCGGCATGGTCGATGTCGACCACGGCGGCGTACTCGCGCAGGGCGCCGGTGCCGGCGACCGCGCTCTGCTTGCCGGTGCCCATCGGGATGGCGTCCACCGTCAGGGTGATGTTGCGCTTCGAGTCGCGCAGCACCAGGCGAAGGCGCGCCGTGACCAGGCCGTCGCCGGCGGCCTGCTCGGTGACGCCGAACGAGGCCTGGTCGAGCTCGACCTCACGCCCCGACAGGCGTCCTGAAACCGAAGTTCCGGTGCAGCCAGCCAGCGCCACCAGCGAGGTCACCAGGGAGATCAACAGAATTTCCGCATGCCCCGACGAAGTGCAGCGTGTGTGCCAGCGCGATGGCGCGGAATTCGCGGCGTTTCGGCGCTGTTCAGCGTTGCCCGAACGCAACACGCCGTGACCCGTTCACAGTGAGACCTCGCACGCGCGAGCCCGGAGCTGAAGCGCCGTCACGGCGTGCTGGCGCTCCAGCACATCGGGTCGGGCAGCTTGCCGCTGGCGTCGACCTCCAGCTCCAGCAGGGTGGCGCCGTCGACCTGGACCTGCCACTTGCCGGGCGTCAGCGCTGGCAGCATGCAGCGGCCGGGCTCCCACGGGTAGCAGTCCAGGCAGTGCCCGAGGCGCGAGGTGTCCTTGCGCAGGCCGAGGTCGAGCTTGCCCGGCGCGACGATGGTGGGGCTGCACAGGAAGGCGTCGCCGCAGCCGCAGTCGTTCTCGACCTTCAGCATGGAGCCGAACAGGCAGGCGCGATCGGCCCACAGCGCTGCCTTGGGCGGCATCGGCTGCAGGCGGCCGGTCATCGCGGGGGCGGCGTCCGGCCCCAGGCGGGCCACCGCGGCGTCCAGCACCGACGCGGGCGTGGTGCCCGGGCTGCGCACCGGCGTCACCTTGGGCTGCGCCTCCTGCCGGGGCGAGCGCGTACACGCCGCCAGCACGAGCACTCCCAGCACCGCTGCCCCGACTCTCCAGCGCTTCATGTCGAAGATCATAACCGCTCTGGCCGACGCGGTACTCTCAGCCACGATGAGACCCGTTCTGCTGCTGGCCACCGCGCTGTCGTTCGCCCTCGCTCCCGGCTGCATCTGCAAGTCGGAGCCGCAGCAGCGTGATGCCGGCCCCGGGCTCGACGGCAGCGCGCTCGACGCCGCCATCATCGTCGACGCCGCGCTGGCCGACGCCGCCGCTGACAGCGCCGCCCTCCCCGACGCCGCGCTCGACGCCATGCCCGACGCGATGGCCGACGCCATGGTGTGCCTCGGCAGCGGCGACACCGCGACCCATCGCGAGCCGACGCCGCCCACGCTGTGGCCCGCGCTGACCTCCGACAGCGCCGGCGCCGTCGCGGCATACTCCGGCGCCAGCAACACCACGCTGGTGCGCGTGGACGCCAGCGGACAGCGCCGCACCGCCGACGTCGTGCTGGCCCTCCCCGAGGTGGCCGCGCTGGCCTTCGACGGCACCGACTATGTGGTGGCCGGCCGCGTCGGCCAGACCATCCAGCTGCGTCGCGTGACCAGCGCTGGCGTGGTCGGCAGCCCGATCACCATCGGCACCGGGCAGGTCGTGCTGGGCGCGCTCGCGGTGCACGCCAGCGGCGACGTCGCGCTGCTGTGGCGTGGGCAGCTCGACGGCGCGCTGCGCGTCACCGTGGTGCCGACCACCGGCGCCGCGGTCGACACCGTGCTGCACACGCCACCCACCATCACCAACTCGCAGCCGGTGGGCGGCATCATCGCCACCACCAGCGCGACCGCGAAGTTCCTGGTCGCCTACCAGGTCGTGGCCAGCAGCCTGTCGACCACCGTCGCGGTGCGCCCCATCGCCCCCGACGGCGCGCAGCAGCTGGTGTCGACCGGCGCGGCCACCGTGCGCGAGCGCGTCGGGCTGGCCCCCGGCGCGAGCCCCGACACCGCCATCGTGACCTGGCGCGACCAGGGCAACAGTGATCCCTGGGTCGCCATGGTCGACGCCACCGGAGCGACCACGCTGGCGCCCCGGGTGGTGTTCACCCGCGCCACCGGCGACTTCGTGACCCGCGTGGCCAGCCGCGCCATCCCCGGCGGCGGCTTCGACGTCCTGGTCGACAACTATCACGGCGTGAACAACCGCGCCGTCGAGCGCTACAGCTTCGACGCCACCGGCGCGCCGACCACGAACGCGCGCCTGGCCACGGTGTGCACCGGCACCAACGAGGAGAACCTGCCCTTCACGCGCACCGGCAGCACGCGCTTCGCGACCTGGGACAACGGCAGCGCCTCGCTCCTCATCACCTTCTGATCAGGGCGGCGGCAACGACACCTCGGCGCGCGCCGCCGCGCACGCGTCCGCCATCGCGGCGTCGTCGCGACCGCCGAGGAACGCCACCAGGCAGGTCGGCGCGGCCGCCGTGCGCGTCGCCCACAGCTCGCCACCGAGGTGCCTCTGCCCGCCGGCCGCGACCGCCAGTGGCTTGCGCACCAGCAGGTGGTCCTCGGCGGCGGCGCCGGGGTCGATGGCCTCGATGGCGCGCAGGTTGTCGCCCAGCTCCTCCGCGGTCAGCGGCTGGCCGCGCAGCTCGTCGCGCAGACGCAGCCCGGTCTCGGCGTAGATCCTGAGCGGCCTCCGGGCGTCGCCGTGACAGTCCAGCGTGCCGCAGCGGGCCTCGAGCACGGCGTGGACCTCGCGCGCATAGACCGCCTCATCGCGCACACCCAGCGCCACGGTGCCGCCGACGTCCTGACAGCCGGCCGCCAGCGCGGCCGCCGTCAGCCCGAGCAGCCCGAGGCCCAGCCGCGCGCGCGTCACGGCCCCTCCAGCACCACGTGGCCGGCCGAGGTCGCCGACAGCGCCGCGGCGTGGCACACGGCGCAGCTGGCCTCGCGCTGGATGTGGCTGCGCATCTTGCGCTCGACGCCGTCCTTGCGCACCACCACGGAGACCGGGTAGACGAGGTCGAAGGGCACCCGGACCTGGCCCTTGCCGCGCTGCTGCAGGCTGCTGCCGCGCGACAGCATGAAGTTGCCGGTCGAGTTGGTCAGCACCGAGACCTGGTGCCCGGCGGCGTCCTCGAGCGCGACCTCGGCGCCGCCGACGCCCACGGTGTCGCCGGGGCGCGTGAAGACGGTGCCGGCCATGATGAAGATCTTCTCGCCCGGGTTGTAGCTGGCGCTGTGACAGAACAGGCAGGGCTGGCCGCAGCGGTGCTCGGGCCCGCCCTCGTCGTCGTCCTCGCCGCGGCGCCGGCCGCCGCCACAGGTGTCGGGCCCCAGCGCGCGCGCCGCCTGCTCCTCGGGGGTCTCGCCCAGGCAGCCCGCGGCCAGCAGCGCCGCCAGCGCCAGCGTGGCCACCTGCGCCAGCGTGCGCCGGCTCATGGCGTCCACCTCAGCCCGGCCTGCACCACGACCGCATAGCGCGAGTCCAGGAACAGATAGTCGCGGTACCAGGTGTTCATGAACGAGCCCTCCGCATAGGCCTCGAAGCGCTTGCCCGCATACGCCAGCCCGAGCCCACCCTCGAGCGTGCTGAAGCTCGACAGCTCGCGATCCATGCTGCGATAGCGCGGCAGCTCACCTGGGCTGACCACGTAGGTGCGCTGCCAGAAGCCGACCGCGCGCTGGTGGTAGGCGCGCCCGCGCAGGCTCAGCTCCAGGTCGCCGCCCAGCCCGAACTCCAGGGCCGGCTCGGCGGTGCCCGCCATGAGGCCCCAGGAGTCGACATACAACTGACCGTCCAGGCGCAGCGACGCCGACAGCGCCGCCACCCAGCGCAGATAGCGCAGCGCGAAGGCGTGGCCGGCGCGCAGATCGGGCACCTCCTCGGCGGGGCGCTCGGGCAGGCTGTAGCGCGCGAAGCTGCCCAGGCCGAGCTGCTCGCCGCGCGCGGCCGCCAGGTCGACGCCGGCCTGATCGAACAGCGGCACGAAGCGATACGGCTTCTCGAGGTAGCCGTCCTCGATCGTGAGGGTGTACATCACCCGCGCCAGCGAGCGCGGGCCGAGCACCTGGGTCAGCCCCAGGCTGGCGTTGTGGGTGCGCAGCCCGTGCGTGTGCTCGCGGGCGTCACCGGCGCGCCCGACCTCATCCAGGGTCAGCCCGTAGCTGCCCTGCACGGTGGTGTCGGGCGACAGCGTCTCGCGCCAGCCCAGGGTCACGCCGTGCGACCAGTAGTCGTTCTCGCGCGAGTAGCGATAGCCCAGCGACGGCAGGTGGCGCCCGAAGGCCTTGCTGACGTCGGCGTCGATCTCCTGGCGGACCTCGGTGAAGCGCTTGCTGGCGTGCGACACCACGTCGACCGAGGCCGCGCTGACCATGTCGACCACCACGCGCGCGCCGACCTCGCCGCCGCCCTCATCGAGGGCGTGGTGCAGCGCCAGCTGCGGGCTGGCGACCATCACGCTGTCGGAGTCCGAGTACAGCAGGGTGTCCTGGGTCAGGCGCAGCCCCTCGGCGCGCGCGGCTCCGGCCAGCGCCAGCATGAGCGCACCGGGCACGCCGACCCTCAGTTGCAGCCGCATCCGCCCCCGCCGCTGCCCAGGCCGCCGACCGCGCCCTCGCGCGTCCCGGTCATGTGGTCGCGCAGCGCGCGGCGATCGCCATCGCCGTCGGGGCGCATGCTGCGTCGGGCCAGATCCTCGCGCTGCCAGGGCTGGGTGGTGCGACAGCCGACCAGCGACAGCGCCGCCACCGTGAGTCCGACGCGAAGCCAGCGGATGACCATCCCCCCGTCATCAGCAAGCGTCGTGCCCCGCGAACCCCGCGATTGCTGGAGGCCACGCGGGTCGGCGTGCAAACCTCGTACAGCGCAGGGTGTACGGGCACGACACAACGCGGCGCGGCAGGCGAAAATACCCCCGGGATTGTGCACTCCTCGCGCTGGCCCGCGCCTTGCTGAAGCACGTGGCCATGGAAGCCTCGGGCAGCAAGCGCAAGTGGTCGAAGAAGAGCGGTCGTCGCATCCCCCTGGCGGCGCTGCTCGCGATCGTCATCGGTGGCGTCAGTGGCTACATGGTGGTGCGCGTGCGCAGCAGCGCCGAGCCCGCGGTCGCGCCCGCCCCGACGCACATGCCGGCGAGCGCCAGCGCCAGCCACCGCAGCGGCAGCGCCAGCGCGGCCGAGCGCGACTCCGCTATCCTGGTGCGATGAATGACGCCGAGCTCTCCGCCCACCTCGCCGGGTGACCCAGGACGGCTACACCATCCTCGAGAACGCCATCGAGCCCGAGCTGATCGACGCCCTCGCGGGCGATCTGCTGCGGCTCGAGCACGAGCTCGGCACGGTGCCGGCGCAGAACATCTTCGAGGGCACCCGCATCACGCGGATCTACAACCTGCTGGCGCGCGGCCCGCTGTACCAGCGCATCCCGGTGCACGCCGCGGTGCTGCCGCTGATCGAGAAGATCCTCGACCGCGGCTGTCTGGTGTCGTCGCTGTCGTCGATCGCCATTGGTCCCGGCGAGACGCCACAGCCGCTGCACGCCGACGACCAGGTCATCCCGCTGCCGCGCCCGCACGTGCCCATCATCGCCAACAGCATGTGGGCCATCAGCGACTTCACCGAGGACAATGGCGCGACCCGGATCTTGCCCGGCAGCCACCGGCGCGATCACACTCCGCTGCTGGGCACCGACTATCCGACCATCCCGGCCGTGATGAAGCGCGGCAGCGTGATGGTCTACGACGGCGCCATGTGGCACGGCGGCGGCGCCAACCGCACCGGGCAGCGCCGCGTGGGGATCGCGATGAACTACTGCGCGGGCTACATCCGCCAGCAGGAGAACCAGCAGCTCGGCATCCCGCTGGAGGTCGCGCGCACGTTCGAGCCGCGCCTGCGCAAGCTGGCCGGTTTCGGGCTGTACCGGCGGCTGATTGGCCACATCGACAAGTGCAGCCCGGAGGATCTGCTGGACGGCGGCCCGCCGCGGCCGATCGTCGGCTTCGTCGGCTGAAGCGGTGGCGCGGGTGGCGACGCGGGCGCTACGTGGTCACGGCTCAGCGGCCGGCGCGGGCGCGGCTTCGTCCTCTTCGCGCAGGCGGATCGGGCCGAAACCAGCCGGGTTCTTCGCGGTGACGTCCTTGGCAGCATAGAACGCGCGGATCTTGTCCATGTCGGCGCGCACGTCACCGGTCATCATGAGCGGCGGCCCCAGCCCGCCGATCTTGCGCCCGTAGTCGAGGTAGCCGGTGACCACCGGGACCTTGGCGCCCAGCGCGATGTGATAGAAGCCTGACTTCCAGTACTCGCTGTGGCCACGCGTGCCCTCGGGCGGGATTGCCAGCACCAGCTCGTCGCGGCGCGCGAACTCCTCGATCATCTGGGCCACGATGTTGCGCGAGCGCTTGCGATCGATGGCCACCGCGCCGACGTTGCGCAGCAGGGGCGCCATCGGGCCGCGGAACCAGGTGTCCTTGATCATCCACGACAGCGGCAGCCCCTGGCTCTGCGCCAGTAGCACCAGCAGCAGGCCGTCCCAGTTGCTGGTGTGCGGCACCGCCAGGCAGACGTACTTCTTGGGGGTGGGGAGCTCGCCGTCCCAGTGCCAGCCGGCGAGGCGAAGAGCGTTCTCGGCGAAGCGGCGCGTGTCCACGCGTCCATCCTACATGGCGCGTGGTCAGTTCGGCGGGCCCTTGACGACGGGGAGCACGAAGGCCGGCCCGGGGTCGAGCCAGCCCACGGGGCGCCCGGTCAGCGTGGTGCACGGCTGGCCGAGCTTGCACACGGCGTCCTCGGTCAGGACCCACTGCTGCTCGCGGTCGAGCAGATAGTCGCCGCAGCTGCCCGAGCCGTCGGCGGGCACCTTGGCGGCGTCGACCCACTTCTCGCCCGAGGGCGGCTGCGACCAGCGCTTGGTGGCCGGATCGTGCAGCAGGCACGACTGGTAGCAGAAGTCGCCGCAGCTGTGCGAACTGTAGACCAGCTGCCACTTGCCATAGCCGGCCTGCAAGCCGCAGATGTCGGGGTCCTCCTCGCAGCCGGCCTGCATCGCGGCGGGCACCGGCACGGGCGGCGCCGCGTGGCTGGCCATGGTCAGCTTGACGCGCGGCACCCGGCCGACCAGGGCGGCGAGCTGCTTGCCGGCCAGCAGCTTGGCGCGCTTGGCCTGCTTGACGCGCGCCTTCATCGGCTTGGCCTGCTCGGGGCCGTACCACCAGTCCCAGTCCATGCCTTGCACGATCCCGCTCGACAGCTTGGGCTTCTTGCCCAGGGTGAGGACCAGCTCGACGTGGGAGCTGAGGTCGTCGGGGCGGGGGTCGCCGGGCTGCGCGATGCGGTACTCGACGTCGGCGGGGACGCCGCGCACGACGACGATGGGCTCGGCGACGCGCGCGCGCAGATCGAGCATGCGCAGCTCGGCGCCGCTGCGATACCAGAGCAGGTCGAGCGCAGGATCGAAGCGCGCCTCGGTCGCGGGGCCGGGGGCCAGCGGCTCGTCGAGCTTGCCGTCGGCGCTGCGCGCGCGGAGGCCGGCGTCGCTGGCGAAGATGAAGACCGGCGAGCCGGCGGCGCGGCTGCGCAAGATCTCGATGGTGGTGGGCTTGGCGGCCACCGGGGGTGCCGGTGCCGGGGCTGGGGCCGGTGCCGCAACGGCCTGGGCCTGCAGCAGCGCGAACAGCGCGAGGGTCGACAGAGTCTTCATGGTCCTCTCGGGAGATCGAACGGGCGGCGGGGCGCGGCCATTCCGGCCCCGCCCCGCACCATACCCCAGCTACAGCGTGGTGGTGACAAGCGCCAGCGCGAGACCCGCGCGGGAGCGCCGTATCACCCGCGCATGCCTCGGGTCATTGCGCTGATCCTCCTGCTGGTCGCCGCTCGCGCCGAGGCGCGCCTGGTCATCAAGGCCCGCGGCGAGCTGCGCGAAGACGGCCCGGTGCTCGTGCTCACGGTCAAGAACCTCGGCGCCGCGACCTGGCTGCCGTGCAGCTATGACCAGTTCACGCAGTACGGCAGCGTGGTCGGTCGCCGCCTGCGCTGGGGCGGCGGCATGAGCCGCCACCAGCTCGCCCTGTGCGGCGGCCGCCGCTACCAGGTCCATATCGGGCGCGGCGAGACCCACGAGCTGGCGGTCCGGCTGCAACGCCTCGCCGAGGGCAGCGCCGCCGACACCGCGGTGACCTGGATGGGCGCACGCGTCCGCGTGGTACAGCGCGGCCCGACCGGCCTGCGCGTCGGCCGCGTCCGTGACCTGTGACGCGCGGGGTGGCAAAGGACGGACGCCCGCGGCAGTGGCGCCCGTTCCGCCCAGGGCCGCGCTAGCATGCGGCATGCGTTCGACTTCCTTGGCTTGCTTGATCTTGGTGTGCGTGGCGCTGGCAGGTTGCGGTGATGACGACGATGGTGGTGGCAAGAAGGACGCCGGCCCGGACGCCGCCGTCGACCCGTGTTTGCAGCTGCGCACCCAGTGGAACGCCATCGTCACGCCGCTGCCCACCAGCTGCGTGACCTCGGCGGACTGCTTGATGGGCGGCCAGCTGCAGTGCTCCGGCTCCGACGAGGTCAGCGGTCGCTGCAGCTTCGGCATGCAGAAGGCCGCCTACGAGGCTTCAGGTGCCCCCGCCCTCGCCGCCCAGTACAAGGCCATGAGCTGCAACCTGCCGCAGGAGAGCTTCGACTGCGGCGGCGGCCGCCTCGAGTGCATCGGCGGCGGCTGCACCGTGCCCCCGCACAACTGCCCGGACCTCCCGCTCGACGCCGGCACCGACTGAACTGCTGCCCCGCTGAACGCTTCAGCTGAACCGCGCTGCGGCCCCGCTGGACGTTTCAGCCGAAGCACCAGCAGTCGTCGGGGATGACGCCCGAACTGCGTTCACGGCTTGAGGCGCGCCACGAAGACGTTGCGCTGCATGTCGATCAGGTTGCCGCCGCCGAAGTCGACCATGCCGGTCTTGGTCCCGGTCAGCACGAAGCTGTCGCCCAGCGGCGCGATGCCGCGGCCGGCGTCGCTCATGTTGCCGCCGAAGCTGCGCACCCACAGGCGCGCACCAGCGGCGGTGAAGCCGAGCGCGACGACGTCGGGCTGGGCGCCCGCGTTGATGTTGCCCGTGCCGAAGTCGACGTTGCCGATGAAGCGCCCGGTGGCCAGGATGGTGCCACCGGTGCCGACCTGCACGCTGCTGAGCTCGTCCTCGGCGCCACTGCCGCCGAAGCTCCTGGACCACTGGTGGGCGCCCGCGCTGGAGTAGCGCGCCACGAACATGTCGAAGCCGCCGTTGGAGGGCAGCGCCATGCCGCCCACGCCGATGCCGCTGCCTATCTGGCCGACCACCACCGGCTCGGCGCCGTCCATCGCCACCGCGGACGCCATGTCACCGCCGGGGCCGCCGTAGCGGGACGACCAGTCGTGCGCGCCGCTGGCCAGGTAGCGGGCGATGAACATGTCGTAGGCGCCTGCGGTGGTCAGCATGCCGCCCCCCAGATCGATGCTGCCCTCGAAGGAGCCGACGACCACCACATTGTCAGCGCCATCGACCGCGATGCCAAGGGCGAGGTCGGTGCCGCCGCTGCCCGGCATGGCGCGCAGTGCGGTCACCGCGCCGCTGGACGACACCGTGGCGAGGTAGGGATCGAAGCCGAGCTGCGCCGTCGCCATCTGCCCGTCGAAGCTGGCCGTGCCCGCGAAGGTGCCCGCGACCACGGCCCCGGTGCTGGTCGCCGCGACGTCATAGGCCACAGCGGTCAGGCTGGCGCCCAGGCGCGTCACCCACACCAGCGCGCCGGTGGCGCCGGAGTAGCGCGCGATGAAGCCATCGGAGAGGAAGTCACCGGTGCGCACGCCGGCCCCGAAGTCGACATCATATTGCACCTGGCCGACGACATAGATGTCGCCGCCGGGCGCCAGCGCGAGCGCCTCGGCGACGTCGTTGCCGACGCCGCCGAAGCGGCGCAGCCACAGCAGCTCACCCGCTGCCGAGAACTTGGCCACGAAGGCATCGCCGCTGCCTCGATCGCTCGTCGGTCCGGCGCCGAAATCGCCGGTGCCGAAGACCTGCCCGGCCACGAAGACGTCGCCGCGCGCGTCGACCTCCACGTCCATGCCGGTGTCGGCGGCGCCGGCGCCGCCGCCCGCGACCGACCACAAGTGGGTGCCGCTGCGCCCGAAGCGCGCGGTCACCTTGCGCGGCCCCGACACCGTCAGGGTGCATGGCACGTTGCCGGTGCAGTCGGTGCCCCAGCCCAGGAACTGGCGCCCCCCGGACGCGGTCGCGGTCAGGGTCACGGCCTCGTTGGCCGCGAAGGCGTGTGTGCACCTGGTCATGCAGTCGAGCCCCGCCGGCGTCGAGCGCACCACCCCGTCGGTCTCGGCCTGGATCTCGACCTCGACCGGGAAGGTCACCCCGGGCGGACCATCGGTGGCGTCGGCGCCGCCGTCCGTGATGATGCCGGTGTCGGGGCCGCCGTCGAAGCGCACCGGCCCGATGCCGTCGGCGTTGAAGCTGCAGCTCGCGGCCATGCCCAGCAGCAGCGCGAGCATCGCGCCCCGTGGCCCCGCGCCGCCGACCCACTCGCACTCCGCCATGGCCACATCTTCACACAACCAGGTGCGCTGTTCACCCGCTGCAGCATGAGTTAGCGTGGCGACATGTTCAGCGCACCAGGCACGCCCGCCGTGGCCCCCGCCGACGCCGCCACCGTGATCTTGCTGCGTGATCACGGCGGCCTGCAGTCGTTCCTGCTGCGCCGCAACGCGCGCAGCTCGTTCATGTCGAACCACTATGTCTTCCCGGGCGGGCGGGTCGACGACGCCGACGGCGCGGCCGAGGCGCTGGCGCGCATCTCCGGGCGCAGCGCCGCCGAGGCCGCCGCCGAGTGCGGCGCGTCACCCGAGCGTGCGCTGGCCATCCAGCTGGCCGCGGTGCGCGAGCTGTTCGAGGAGGCCGGGGTGCTGCTGGCACGCGACGCCGCCGGCCGCGTGGTGTCCTTCGAGGGCGAGCGCGGCGAGCGCTTCCGGGCGCACCGGCGCGGTCTGTGGGAGGGCACCACCACGCTGGCCGCCATCCTGGCCACCGAACAGCTGACCGCGGCGCTGGATCTGATGGGCTACTGGGCCCGCTGGATCACGCCGTCGCTGGAGCCCAAGCGCTTCGACGCCCGCTTCTTCGTCGCCGAGCTGCCGCCCGGGCAGACCCCGCTGCATGATCAGCGCGAGACCGTGGCCGAGATGTGGCTGGCTCCCAGCGCCGCCGCCGCCGCGGCCGCGGCCGGCGAGGTCCGCCTGCCCCCGCCCACGCTGCGCAACCTCGAGGACCTGGCCGCGCTGGGCAACCTGGCAGCGGTGCGCGCCGAGTCGGCCGCGCGCGCGCGCACGCCGCTGGCCATCATGCCGCGGGTGGCCCAGGACGCCGGGCGCCTGGCCCTGCTGCTGCCCTGGGATCCCGACTATGCCAGCGCACAGGGTGACGCCCTGCCCTGGCCGGCCCCCCACCCGCAAGGCGTCGGACCCAGCCGCTTTGTGCTCGAGGGCGAGGCCTGGGTCAGTCGCGGCGGGGATCGTGTATAAGGGGCCCATGGCCGAGCCATTCGTCCACCCCTCCTCTATCGTCGACGCAGGCGCCCACGTAGGAGCCGGCACCAAGATCTGGCACTTCACGCACGTCTCCGCCGGCGCACACATCGGCGCCGACTGCGTGATCGGGCAGAACGTCTACGTTGGCAACGTCACCGTCGGCGACGGCGTGCGCATCCAGAACAACGTGTCGATCTACGACGGCGTCACCCTGGAGGACCACGTCTTCTGCGGTCCCAGCTGCGTGTTCACCAACGTGATCAACCCGCGCAGCGAGGTCAGCCGCAAGCACGAGTTCCGCCCCACCCGGGTCAAGCGCGGCGCCACCATCGGGGCCAACGCCACCATCATCTGCGGCAACACCGTGGGTGCCTACGCCATGATCGGCGCCGGTGCGGTCGTCACCAGCGATCTGCCCGACTATGCGCTGGTGGTCGGGGTCCCCGCGCGGCGGATCGCCTGGGTGTGCGCGTGCGGGATTCGCCTCGGCGACACCGCCCCCGGGCAGGTCATCACCTGCATCGCGTGCGCGCGCATGTACATCGAGAAGGACGGCAAGCTCGAAGGTCACGAACCCGCAGCCAGATAGTCGTCTTTCACACAAGCAGGGGGGAATCGATGCTGATGCGCAAGCTGGGCAGGATGTCGCTGATCGTGGCTGTGGGCCTGGGTGTGGTGGCCGGGGCGGGCTGCGGCAAGAAGAGTGGCGGCGGAGGCGGCGGCGGCATGGGCCCGGCCGGTGGCTCCAAGACCCCGGCGGACGCCATCAAGGGTGTCATCAATGCGCTCGGCGCGGGTGATGCGGCGGCGGCGGCCAGCTACTTTCCCAGCGATGACGTGCTGGCGAAGGCCCTGGACTGTGGCCCCGAGGGTCGCATCATCGCGGACGTCGTCAAGGCGCGCGAAGGCATGAAGAAGGACGCCGACGAGATCAAGGGCGAGGGTGCGACGCTGCGCTACATCAGCTCGGGCCCCGGCGAGTCGAAGTCGATCGCCAAGGGCGCGACCATGGAGGGCTGCACCGCCAAGGTCGACATCACGGTCATCGAGTACACCTTCAAGTTCGAGATGAGCAAGGGCGACAAGAAGCGCGAGCGCGAGAAGACCAAGCCGGTGGCCCAGTTCGGCGACAGCGGCTGGTACGTGCTGGAGGACTAGCATGCGCAAGCCGGGTTGGTTTGCCGTGGCCTGCGTGGTGCTGCTGGCCACCGGCTGCAGCAAGAGCAAGCGCGGCGGTGGCGCCAGCGCAGGCGGCGCGCAGCCGACCCCGGACGCCGTCTTCAAGGGCTTCATGCAGGCGCTGAGCGACGGCGACGGCGAGCTGGCCGCCAGCTTCTACCTGAGCGACGAGCAGATCGACGCCGCGCTGGAGCCAGGCGGCGACTGCAACCCCAAGCTCGAGCTGCGCCGCGCCCGCGACAAGACGCGCGGCATGGCCAAGGAGATCAAGGCCGAGGGCGGCGCGCTGGAGTTCCTCAGCGGCAGCGGCAAGGAGCAGTCGGTCGCCAAGGGAGCCAACTTCGAGGGCTGCACCGCCAAGATGGACTTCACCATCTCCAACTACGACGTCGAGTTCGTGCAGAAGAAGGGCGCCGAGCGCAAGGAGCGCAAGACCAACAAGATGGTCGTCAAGCTCGCGGACGGCTGGTACCTCGCCGACGACTAGGCCCCTCGAAGCGCAGCTTCGAGGAGTCCTATTCCGCTCCGGTCCGGTTGGCCCCTCGAAGCGCAGCTTCGAGGAGTCCTATTCCGTTCCGGTCCGGTTGGCCCCTCGAAGCGTAGCTTCGAGGAGTCCTATTCCGCTCCGGTCCGGTTGGCCCCTCGAAGCGCAGCTTCGAGGAGTCCTACTCCGCTCCGGTCCGGTTGGCGGTCCCCTCCACGAACCGCCTCGCCGACGCCTGCTCCTCCGCCGCGAACGCCTGCCCGACACAGTGCGCGCCCCAGTCCGGGCGGCTGCCATCCGCGTCCGTGAAGCCGTACTCCCGCGCCAACCCCCAGCTCGACAGCGCGCGGCCCGACCGCGCCAGCTTGTCGGGGTCGCTGGCCAGCGCGACCAGCGCGCGCGCGACATACGCGGGGCTCTCCGACGCCAGGAAGTGCGGATCCTCCTTGGCGGCGTCGCGCCAGGTCGCCTCGGTGACACCCAGATGGTCGAGCATCGCCTCCGAGCGCAGGAACCCCGGCGTCAGCGCGACCGCCGTCACCCCGTGCGGGCGCAGCTCCTCGGCCATGCCGAAAGCCAGGCGAATCGCGCCGAGCTTGCACAGGTCGTAGACCAGGTTGTAGCGGTAGTGCAGCCCAGCGCCGTCGGTGACCTCGACCACCAGGCCGCCGCCGCGCCCGAGCAGCAGCGGCACCATCAGGCGTGCGTTGACCAGGTGGCCATACAGGGCGCGCTGCAGCAGGGTCAGCGCCTTGTCGAGATCGAGCTGCCAGAACGGGACGCCATGCTGGACCAGCTCCTCGCCGCCCCAGATGTCGTTGACCACGACGTCGAGGCCACCGTGCTCGGCGGCGATGCGGGTCGCCAGCGCCTCGACCTCGGCGGTGATGGTGTGATCGACCCGGACGGCGACGCCGCGACCACCGCGGGCGGTCACCAGCTCGGCGGTGTCCTCGATGCTCTCGGGTCGGCTGGCCAGCACGAACGCGGTGCCCTGCTGCACCGGTGTCGAGGGTCGCGTCGCGCGCGTGCTGCGCCCGGTGCAGATGACGGTGGCGCCGGCCTCACCGAGGGCCAGCGCGATGGCGCGTCCGGCGCCGCGGGTGGCGCCCGCGACCAGCGCGGTCTTTCCTGCCAGCTTCATGCTCTCCCTCCTCACCCGTGGTTCGTCAGTCGTCACGTCAGGCGTCAGGCGTCAGGCGTCAGGCGCCAGGCGTCAGGCGTCAGGCGCCAGGCGTCAGTCGTCGAACGCCGCCATCAGCCCCGCCAGCATGGCGCGCTCGGCGGCCAGCTCCTCGGGCGCGGACGGGGGCGGCGCGGTGGTCAGATCGCGCGTCTTCAGGAGCTCGACCGGAATGTCGCCGAGGAAGCGCGACGGCGTGCGTGGCACCTCCTTCTGCTGCTTCTTGCGCAGCAGCGCCCGGGTCAGGAACAGCCGGGTGCGCGCGCGGGTCACGCCGACGTAGGCCAGGCGGCGCTCCTCGCTGACGTCGGCCTCCCCGACCACGTCGGGCCCCTGCGGATACAGCGTGCGCGCATGCGGCAAGAGGCCCTCCTCCATGCCGACCAGGAAGACCACCGGGTACTCCAGCCCCTTGGCGGCGTGCAGCGTGGTCAGCGTGATCTGCTGTCCCGGCTCGCCGTCCTCCTCGGTGTCGAACGACGACGCCAGCATCAGGCGCTCGAGGTAGGTCGACAGCTTGGTGGTGGGCTCGCGCGCCTGGTAGGCGGCCAGGCCGCCGATGAAGGCCTCCAGGCTGTCGATACGGCGCTGCGCCGCGGCCGGGCTGACCGCACCCGCGCGCAGGTCGTCGATGAGCTTGATGTCCTCCACCAGCCCGCGCGCGACCTCGGCCGACTCGGCGCGGCCACCGACCGCGGCACCGCCGGCGTCCAGGCGCGCTCGGGTGCGGTCGAGCACGCTGATGAACTCGGCGAGGCCGGCGCGCGCGCGCGGCTGCACCGCCTCGACGCGGCCCTCGGCGGCGGCGCGCAGCGCGACGTGCAGCGGCACGCGGCGCTCCTTGGCGTAGGCCGCGCAGTGCTCCAGCGAGCCGTCGCCGACCCCGCGCGCGGGGTAGTTGACCACGCGGCGCAGCGCCAGCTCGTCGACCGGGTTCAGCGCGGCGCGCAGGTAGGCGATGACGTCCTTGACCTCCTTGCGCTCGAACAGCTTCTGGCCGCCGATCATGCGGTAGGGCAGCCGGCGCGACACCAGCGCCTCCTCGATGACGCCGGCCTGGATGTTGGCGCGGTACAGCACCGCGAAGTCGCCGTAGCCGAAGCCGCGCCCGCGCAGCGCCTCGATCTCGTCGCACACGAACTTGGCCTCGGCCTCGCTGTCGCGCACGATGACCAGCTCGACGGGGTCGCCGCCGGCCTGCCGAGAGAACAGCGTCTTGCCGTAGCGCTGCGCGTTGCGCGAGATGACCGCGTTGGCGACCTCCAGGATGGCCATGGTCGAGCGGTAGTTCTCCTCCAGCTTGATGACGCGCGCGCCGCGGAACTGCTTGCCGAAGTCGAGGATGTTGGCGGCCACCGCGCCGCGCCAGGCGTAGATCGACTGGTCGTCGTCGCCGACCACGCACAGGTTGCCGTGCGGCGCCGACAGCGCGCGCACCAGCTCGAGCTGGGCGGCGTTGGTGTCCTGGTACTCGTCGACCAGCACGTACTTGTAGCGCGCGGCCCAGCGCGCGCGCGCCAGCGGGTTCTCCGCGAACAGCGTCACCGGGCGCACGATGAGGTCGTCGAAGTCGAACGCGTGGTAGGCGCGCATCGCCGCCTCGTAGCGCGGGTAGACCTCGGCGGTGATCATGTCGTAGTCGTCGGCGCCGCGGACCTCCAGCTTGCCGGGCGCGATGAACTTGTTCTTGGCCAGCGAGATGCGATGCAGGATGGCCTTGGGATCGAAGCGCCGGTCGTCGACCTTGATGGCGCGCAAGAGCTCGCGCACCACGCCGAGCTGATCGGCCTGGTCATAGATGGTGAAGCTGCGCATGCCCAGCGCCTCGCGCTCGGCCTTGAGGATCATCAGGCCGAGGGCGTGGAAGGTGCACATGGTGACCTGGTCGGCGGCCTTGTGCCCGACCAGGCGGATGACGCGCTCGCGCATCTCGTTGGCGGCCTTGTTGGTGAAGGACACCGCCAGGATGGCGTGGCCGTCGACGCCCCGGCGCAACAGCTCGGCGACGCGGTAGGTGATGACGCGGGTCTTGCCCGAGCCGGCGCCCGCCAGCACCAGGAGCGGCCCCTCGGTGGTCTCCACCGCCTCGCGCTGAGGTTGGTTCAGGCCGTCACTCACTCCAGCGATCTACCACGGGGAGCTGGAGACTTGCCCTCTTGACAGTCTGCCAGCCCCCTCGAAGCGCAGCTTCGAGGAGTGCTGTTCCGATTCTGCTATCCTTCGCCTCGCCGTGGCGCCGCACGAGACCGATCGCTACACCGCGTTGATCGCGCAGATCCAGCAAGAAATCCCTGGATTTCGCGTGGTGCGCAAGGACCAGTCGAAGTTCCAGCGCGCCATCGCGGTGGCGCTCAAGATCGTCACCTTCGGCGCGCAGCGCGTCTACCTGACCGACTACCAGACCACCATCGGACGCACCGTGTACGTGACCTCCGACTGGGACGAGCTGCCCGCCGACGAGCGCTACTGCACCATGCGCCACGAGCTCATCCATGTGCGCCAGTTCAGGCGCTACACCGTGCCGGTGATGGCGTTCCTGTACCTGCTGGTGCCGCTGCCGCTGGGGCTGGCGTGGTTTCGCGCTCGCTTCGAGAAGGAGGCCTACGCCGAGACCATCCGGGCCTCGGCCGAGGTCTTCGGCGAATTGCACGTGCGCCGGCCCGAGTTCGGCGCGCGCATCGTGCAGCAGTTCACCGGGGGCGCCTACGGCTGGATGTGGCCGTTCCGGGGCGCCATGCAGCGCTGGGTCGCCGCGCAGATCGACACCGCCGTGAAGGAGGCCTGCCCGTGAGCCGCAGCGCAGAGATCGCCCGCGACACCAAGGAGACGCAGATCAAGCTGCGCCTCGAGCTCGACGGCACCGGCCAGCGCGACATCAAGACCCCGCTGCCGTTCTTCGATCACATGCTCGACGCGGTGGCGCGCCACGGCGTGTTCGATCTGGTGGTCGACGCGCGCGGCGACGTCGAGGTCGACGCCCACCACACCGTGGAGGACGTCGGCCTGGTGCTGGGCCAGGCCTTCCGCGAGGCGCTGGGCGAGCGCCGCGGGATCGTGCGCTACGCCTCGTTCCTGATGCCGATGGACGAGACCCTGGCCGAGTGTGTGATCGATTTCGGTGGCCGCCCGGCCTTCGTGTGGGGCGTCGGCGGCGCACTCGACGGGCGCTGGGTCGGCGGCTTCGACGCCATGCTGGCCAAGGAGTTCTTCGCCGCGTTCGCCAACACCGCGCAGTGCAACCTGCACTTCCGGCTGCACTACGGCGAGAACGCGCACCACATCATCGAGGCGCTGTTCAAGGCCTTCGCGCGCGCGGCCGACGCCGCCTGCAAGCTCGACCCGCGCCTGGGTGGCGCGGTGCCGTCGACCAAGGGGACGCTGACGAGATGAAGCGCGTCGTCGTGGTCGACAGCGGCACCGGCAACCTGCGCAGCGTCGAGAAGGCGCTGGCCCACGTGGGGGCCACGGTCACGGTCAGCAGCGACGCCGACGTGATCGCGCGCGCCGACCGCGTGGTGGTGCCCGGCCAGGGCGCCTTCGCCGATACCATGGCGGGGCTGGCCCGCGGCGGGGTCGTCGACGCGGTGCGCGCGGCGGTGGCGCGCGGGGTGCCGTACCTCGGGCTGTGTCTCGGCCTCCAGGTGCTGTTCGAGAGCAGCGAGGAGCACGGGCCGGTGGCGGGCCTGGGCCTCCTGCGCGGGCGCGTGGTGCGGTTTCCCGAGGACGCGCGGGATGCCGATGGCGCGCGCGTCAAGGTGCCGCACATGGGCTGGACCCAGGTCGACGCGCCGCGGGCCGACGCCGTCGCCGGGCCAGCGGGCGCCTGGTACTACTTCGTGCACTCGTACTACGCGGTGCCCGCCGACCCCGGCGTCACCGTGCTGACCGCGCGCTACGCCGGCCTCGACGTGTGCGCGGCGGTGCGCAAGGACAACATCCTGGCCACGCAGTTCCACCCCGAAAAGAGCCAGGCCGCAGGCCTCAGCCTGCTGGCCCGGTTCCTGGACAGCTGATGCGCGTCTATCCTGCGATCGATCTGCTGGGCGGCCAGGCCGTCCGCCTGCGCGAGGGCAAGCGCGATCAGGCCACCGTGTATGACCACGAGCCGTGGTCGGTGGCGCAGCGCTTCGCGGCGGCCGGGGCGCGGCGCGTGCACGTGGTCGACCTCGACGGCGCCTTCGCGGGCACCCGCGACACCGCCAATCGCGAGGCCCTGGAGCGCATCGCCGGCACCCTGCGGGCGGCGCGCGTCGGCCTGCAGGTCGGCGGCGGGGTGCGCACCCGCGCGGCGGTCGAGGGGCTGCGTGACATCGGCGTCGAGCGCGTGGTGCTGGGCACCGCGGCCATCAAGGACCCCGCGATGGTGGCGGCGGCGTGCGCGGCGCACCCGGGCGGCGTGGTGGTCGCCATCGACGCCCGCAACGGCAAGGTCGCCATCGAGGGCTGGACCGTCGAGACCGACGTGCTGGCGACCGAGCTGGCGCGCCAGATGATCGGGGTCGGCGCGGCCGCCCTGCTGTACACCGACGTGTCGCGCGACGGCACCGAGGTCGGCCCCAACGTGGAGGCGACCGCGGCCCTGGCGCGCGCGGTGGCCCCGGTCGAGGTCATCGCCAGCGGCGGCATCGGCACGCTGGAGCACCTGCGCCAGCTGGCCGCGGCCGGCGTGCCCGCCTGCGTCATCGGGCGCGCGCTGTACGAGGAGCGCTTCACCCTGGCCGACGCCATCCGCGCCGCAGGCAGCGCCTGATGCTGGCCAAGCGCATCATCCCGTGTCTCGACGTCAAGGACGGCCGCGTGGTCAAGGGCGTCAACTTCGTGGCGCTGCGCGACGCCGGCGACCCGGTCGAGGTCGCGGCCGCCTACGACGCCCAGGGCGCCGACGAGCTCACCTTCCTCGACATCACGGCGTCGTCGGACGCGCGCGACACCATCCTGCACGTCATCGAGCGCACCGCCGACCGCGTGTTCGCCCCGCTGACGGTCGGCGGCGGCGTGCGCGAGGTCGACGACGTGCGTCGCCTGCTGCAGGCAGGTGCTGACAAGGTGTCAATCAATACCAGCGCAGTTCGCGACCCTTCTCTGGTGGCGCGGTCCGCGCAGCGCTTCGGCGCGCAGGCCATCGTGGTCGCCATCGACGCCCGCCGCCGGGTCTCCGACTCGCCCGACCGCGCCTTCGCGGTGGCCCCCGGCTGGGAGGTCTTCACCCACGGCGGCCGCACCGCCACCGGCCTCGACGCCATCGCGTGGGCCCGCAAGGTGGTCGACCTCGGCGCCGGCGAGCTGCTGGTCACCAGCATGGATCGCGACGGCACCCGCGCCGGCTACGACCTCGCCCTGGTGCGGGCCATCGCCGACGCCGTGTCGGTCCCGGTCATCGCCAGCGGCGGCGTGGGCACCCTCGAGCACCTCCACGAAGGGCTGACCCAGGGCCGCGCCGACGCCGTCCTGGCCGCCAGCATCTTCCACTTCGGCGACCACACCATCCCCGAAGCCAAGGCCTTCCTGGCCGCCCGCGGCGTCGTCGTCCGCGGGTAGACTGCGGCCATGGTGCGCCTCTCCCGCCTCGCGCTGCTCTGCGCCCTGGCCCCAGGCGCCTGGCTGAGCGGCTGTGGCGACGACGGGACCGCGCGTTACGCCGGCCCGGTCGATGCGGCGCTGGCCGACGACGCGGCGCCCCGGGACGCCGCGCTCCCCGACGCGCCCTGGATCGACGTCGTGGTGCCGCAGGGCATGGTGGGCGTGGCCGGCGCCACCGTGACGCTCGGCTGTGACCTCGGGGTCGGCGACTGTGCCAACCAGCCGGCGGGGCTGGCGACGCACGTCGCGACAGTGGCGCCGTTCTCGATCGATCTGCGCGAGGTCACCGCGGCCGAGTTCGCCGCCTGTGTCAGCGCCGGGGTGTGCCAGCTGTTCGCCGTCGTGACCCCGGATGATCGGCCCGCGCGCCTGATGCGGCGCGAGGACGCCGCGGCCTACTGCGCCTGGGTCGGCAAGCGGCTGCCGACCTGGGACGAGTGGGAGCTGGCGGCGCGCGGCAGCGATGGGCGGCGCTATCCCTGGGGTGACGCACCGCCGCCCGACTGCACCCGCGCCCTGGCCTCGGGCTGCACCGATGGTGGGCCGGGCGTCGTCGGGCAGCGGCCCGCGGGAGCCAGCGCATCGGGGGCGCTGGACATGGCCGGCAACGTCGGCGAGTGGACGGCGCGCGAGCCGGGGCTGGTGTATTACTGGCGCGGGGGCAGCTTCCTCGACCCGCCCGCGGCGCAGACGGTGACCTTCATCTCGGGTGACGAGGACGGGCCGTTCATCGGGATGAGCCAGGTCGGTTTTCGTTGCGCCCGATGACCGGCGCGGACGCCGACAAGACGGCGCGGGTGCGGCGGCTGCTCGAGGCGGTGCGCGGCGCGGGCAAGTCACGGGGCAGCGCGCTCCTCGATGTGACCGGGCTGCAATTCGACGAGCTCCTGCCCGGTTTTCGGCTGCGCGACACGCGCAGCCCGGTGCAGCACGCGGCCGGACGCATGATCCCCGAGGCGCGCCTGTCGTTCACACCCGAGCGGGTCAGCGCGGAGTGCAGCTGCGGCGCCCCCGGGTGTGCGCACGCGCTGGCCGCGGTCGACGCCGCGCTGCTGTGGCTCGAGCAGCCCGCTGGTCCGCTGTTCGACGAGGCGCTGACCACGCTGCTGTCACACGGCTGGGAGCGCAGCCTGTGCGCGTTCGATCGGGTCAGCCAGGAGGCCGCCAGCGCGCCCACCGCGGTCGAGCTGTGGTTCCGCCTGACGCTGGTCGACGGCCACGCCATCTATGTGACGCCGTACATCCATCGTCACGGCAAGAAGGGGCTGAGCACCGGCGCACGCCTGACCCGGCGCCGCTTGCTGCTGGAGTATGGCTCGCGCCTCGGGCCGAGCGACGCGCGGCTGGCGGCGCTGCTGCCCGACGGCGACGGGCCGGCGACGCGCACCCTGCTGTTCGAGCTCGAGGGCCACCCGCGCCTGCTCGTCGACGACGGCTCGACCGAGCCGGTGCACATCGAGCGCGCCCGGGTCGGGATCGTGGCCGAGGATCGCGGCGGCACCGTGGTCGTCACCGCCGGCATCGACGGCGCCGCGCTGCCGGCCATCATCCTCGACCGCGTGCGCCGCGCCCGCCCCGAGGAGGCGCTGCACCACTTCGAGCGCGGCACCCGGCGCCTCAGCATCCTCGATGTCAGCCCCGAGGTGCGCGCGCTGCTGGCCATCCTGGCGCGCCACGGCAACACGTTCCCGCCCGAGAGCCACGGCGCGCTGATCGAGCGGCTGTCACGCCTGTCGGTGCGTGTCCCGGTCGCGCTGCCGCGCACCATCATGGGCGAGGCCATCCCGCCCGCCGACCTGCCAGTGCTGCGCCTCGAGTCGCTCGGCGGCGGCAGCATCCGCGTCGAGCTGCGCACCCGCCCGGTGCACGACGCCGCCACCGAGGCGCCTGGCGAGGGCGTGCGCGACATCCACGTGCGTCGCGGCACCCGCGCCTTCCACATCCGCCGCGACTTCGCCCGCGAACGCGGCGCCGCCGAGACCCTGGCGGCGCGGCTGCATCCGCTGCGCGACGCCGAGCCGCAACCCGCGTCATTTGCCTATGTCTTCCCTGATCCACAGGGCGCCCTCGCGCTGCTGGCGGCGGCGCGCAAGCTCGAGGTTGCGCCCGAGCTGGAGTGGATCGGCAGCGAGCTGCGCCTGCTGCCCGGCCCGGGACCCGGTGCACTCAAGGTGATCCTGGAGCAGCGCCGGGCCTGGTTCGGCGTGCTCGGCGGCCTCGCCGTCGAGGGCGAGCGGGTCGAGCTGGCGCGCCTGCTCGACGCCGCGCGACGGCGCCAGCGCTATGTGCACGTCAACGCGCACACCTACGTCGAGCTGGAAGACGCGCTGCGTGCGCACCTCGAGCGGCTGGCCGATCACACCCATGGCGCGCGCCACGGCCTCGAGATCGGGCCGTCGGGCGCCGAGGCCCTCGATGCCCTGGCCCGCGCCGGCGCCACCGTGGAGGCCGACGCCGCCTGGCGCGCGCTGAGCGCCCGCATCCTGGCCGCGCACGACCTGACCGCGCGCATCCCGACCGCGCTGAAGGCGACCTTGCGCCCCTACCAGGTCGAGGGCTTCCGCTGGCTGTCGCGCCTGGCGTCGTGGAACGCCGGCGGCATCCTGGCCGACGACATGGGCCTGGGCAAGACGGTGCAGGCGCTGACGCTGCTGCTGGCGCGCCGCCGCCTGGGCCCCGCGCTGGTGCTGGCGCCGACCTCGGTGGCCTACAACTGGGTCGACGAGGCGGCGCGCTTCGCCCCCGCGCTGCGCCTGACCATGTACGCCGACGTCGCCGACCGCGCCGACGCCCTGGCGCGCCTCGGCCCCGGCGACGTCCTGGTCCTCAGCTACGGCCTGCTGACGCGCGACCTCGGGCGCCTCTCCACCATTCACTTCGCGACCATCGTGTTCGACGAGGCGCAGACGCTGAAGAACGCGCTGACCCACCGCTTCCGCGCCGCCCGCGCGCTGCAGGGCGACTTCCGCGTCGCGCTGTCGGGCACCCCGCTGGAAAATCACCTGGGCGAGCTGTGGTCCCTGTTCGCCATCGTGTTCCCCGGCCTGCTGGGCAGCTGGGAGGCCTTCCGCGAGCGCTTCGCCGCGCCCATCGAGAAGCGCCTCGATCCGCACGCCGCGCCGGCGCTGGCCCGCGTGCTGGCGCCCTTCCTGCTGCGCCGCACCAAGGCCCAGGTCGAGGCCGAGCTGCCGCCGCGCACCGACGTGCACGTCCCGGTGGTGCTGTCGGCCGCCGAGTGGACGCTGTACGAGGACGCCCGCCTGGCCGCACTGTCCGACCTCGAGACCCGCCGCTCCAAGCTGCGCGAGCAGGAGCGCCGCATCGAGGTCCTGGCCGCGCTGACCCGCCTGCGCCTGCTGGCCTCGCACCCGCGCCTGTACGACGCCGGCTCGCGCCTGGAATCGGCCAAGCTCGACCGCTTCATGGAGCTTGCCCACGAGCTGCGCGCCGAGGGCCACCGCGCCCTGGTCTTCAGCCAGTTCACCTCGCACCTCGCCCTGGTGCGCGAGGTCCTCGACCAGAGCGGGATCGCCTACGAGTACCTCGACGGCAAGACCCCGCGCCGCGCCCGCGCCGCCCGCGTGCGCGCGTTCCAGGACGGCGACGCCCCCCTGTTCCTGATCTCGCTGAAGGCCGGCGGTTTCGGCCTCAACCTGACCGCCGCCACCAGCGTCATCCACCTCGACCCTTGGTGGAACCCCGCCGTCGAGGACCAGGCCTCCGACCGCGCCCACCGCATCGGCCAGTCCCGCCCCGTCACCGTCTACCGCCTGGTCTCCCGCGGCACCATCGAAGAGCAGATGCTGTCCCTGCACCAGCACAAGCGCGCCCTGGTCGCCGGCGTCCTCGAGGGCAAGGACCTGGCCGCCCGCCTGTCGACCCAGGAACTGATCGCCCTGCTGTCCCCGCGCACCTCCGCCCCGTCGTGACAGACGGCCGAACCGTGAGTATCGTGCGCGAATGCCGATTCGACTCCGCACTCTCGTAGCCGCGTTCGCGACGACCACCCTCGTGACCCTCGCCAGCTGTGGTCATCCTCAGCAGCGCCCGGTGGCGGCAGCCGCCCCGGCTGCTGCCAGTCCGGGTCTCGAATATGTCGGCGGCACAGCGATCCAGGCCAAGGATCCGAAGACGCTGTCGGCCTGGTACAATGACCGCTTCGGCTTGCCCATGATGGGCGAGATGCCGGGTGGCTTCTACGGCGGCTTCGAGTGGAACGGCTCGTCGTTCAACATCGCCATCGTCGACGCCGGTGGTGAGCACCCAGGCGCGGCCCCCGGCACGGCGTACCTGGTGTTTCACGTCGGCGACTACGACGGCTTCGTCAAGGCACGCGCGGCGAAGGGGCTGGTGCCATTCGCGACCAGCACCGACGACATGGGCCACTTCGCCAAATTTCGCGACCCCGAAGGCAACGAAGTCGACGTCTGGGGGCGCTAGAGAGGCGCTCAGAGTTCGTGGACCCCGCCCTGGCAACCGACGCCGCCGAGAGGTCTGGCGCATGCCGACGCCGCCATCGGCAGCAAGCCGGTCTCGAGGGCGACTGCGGCCGAGTTGGAGCGCGCCGCACGTCGCAGGCAGCGCCTCCAGCGCACAGAACACCGCCTCAGGCAGGAACGTGCTCGAAGTCTCCCGCGTACCCGACGACAGCGACCTCGAAGAGTCCGACGCCGCCACCACGCCCGACATCACGCGGTTCGTCTGGAGGCCCGATCACTGCGACCTCGAACCCTCCGAGCACCCGCCCGAGGACTGAAGCACGCGCCCGCGCCCACGGCGACGTCACATGGGACAGCGCCCTGCCCCGCGCTGCAAACCCTGGTGACCACATGCGCGCAGCCAGGCACACCTGTTGCTCTACCCGCTTGCATGATGCGGCGACATCGACTGCTCACGCTCTCCCTGCTGGCGCTGGCGGCTGTGCCGGCGCTCGCGCACGCGGATGAACCCGGGCCCGACCCCGCCCCTGGCGCGGTCGAGGTCACGCGCACACGGCGGCCGAACAAGCTGGTGCTCGACGTCTTCGTGGGCGGCGGGCTGCGTCGGGTTGACGACGCCGCCGGTACCGAGAACACCACCGGGATCGCGTTCGGCGCGCTGCTCGGGCGCCGCCTGGGCGGCCGCTTCGCGGGCGTCGCGCTGCTCGGGGTCGACATCCTGTCGCGGCAGGACTACTTCAGCTATGGCACCTGGAATTTTGGCGGCGCGCTGCGCTACGAGGGGCCGGTCACGCTCAACGTCGGCGGCGGGCTGTCGCTGGGCACGGCCAAGACGCTGGTCGGCTACACCCTGCAGTCAGCCTCGTTCGTGGGGCCGTTCGTGTTCGCCCACGCCACCCTGCCGCTGCTGCCCATCGGGCGCGGCAGCTTCGGCATCACCGGCGACGTCGCGGTGCGCTCGATGGAAGGGGACACCCGCATCCTGTCGACCACCGTCGGCGCGGCGCTGTCGTGGTGAAGGAGTCCGCCATGAAGCCCCAGGCCCTGGTCCTCGCGCTGCTCGCCAGCATCGCCGTCACCGCGACCGGGTGCGGCACCTTGATGGGCGACCGCCGCGCCGCGGTCAACCTGACCTCCAACCCGCCCGGCGCCGAGGTCTATGTCGACGGCGTGCGCATGGGCGTGACCCCGCTCGATGTCAGCGTCACCACCCGCGGCAGCCACGCCATCGAGCTGCGCCACGCCGGCCGCACCGCGCGCTGCACCATCGCGGGCAGCGTCAGCGGCATGTGGATCGCGTTCGACATCCTGTTCGGCCTGGTCCCGCTGGCGGTCGACGCCGCCACCGGCGGCTGGCACGGCCTCGACTATGACGGCTGTCACGCCCGCTTCCCGGCCCAGGTCGCCGCGCGCACGCCCTGACACGCCGCTATACTCGGCCCAGGGGGCGAGCATGCCTGGACTGCGCTGGCGGGTGCTGGGACTGGTCATGATGACGAACGCAGGCAGCGCCATGGCCGATCGCGCCACGGCCAAGAAGCTGACCGACCAGGCGGTCAAGAAGCACTACCGGAACCAGGAGTGGGCCGAGGCCATCGCCGGCTATCGCGCCGCGCTGGTCGCCGATCCGTCGTACGTGACGGCGCACTACTACATCGCTTCCGCCGCCTCGCGGCTGGGCGACCTCGCGACCGTACGCAGCGAGCTGAGCTGGATGTCGGCCGCCAAGGACAAGGAGGCCAAGCGGCTGCTCAAGGTCGCGCTGAAGGATCCCGACCTGCAGCAGG
>JADYYK010000016.1 GCA_020853705.1 Deltaproteobacteria bacterium | reverse complement strand
GGGCCTGCTACCCGGCGCTCCGGCGCTTACCGGGACGGGACTCTCACCCGTTGGAAATGCGCAGTTCGAGACGAAGCAATCCAACCCGGGAAGGGTCAGCTGCTTCGCCTCTTCACGACGCGACATGACGGCATGGTATCAAAAGCGCCGCACCAGGGTGACATGCGCGGAGTGGACGCGCGCCGCGGACGCGTGACATCCTGCCCGCGATGCTGCTCTTCGACATGATGGTGCAGGTGACGGTGGGTGGGGTCTTCGCGCTGCGCGACCGCGAGGAGCTGGCGCAGCCGGCGAGCAAGCCAGCCGACTCCCGGGCGTTCCGCGACGGGCTGCTGTACTCGATGCTCCTGTATGTGCCGTCGGCGGTGTTCTTCCTGGCGGCGTGGCCGGCGTGGAACAGCATGTACCTGCTCGACATCGAGACCCGCCCGATGTGGGCGGCGTGGTACGCGCTGCTCGACACCGTGGCGCTGTTCCTGTGCTTCATCGGCGGCTTCCTGCTGGCCGCGAGGCACCTGCGCGGCGGCGGCAGCGCACGCTCGGTGGTGGCGCGCCTGGTCGCGGTGTGGCTGGTGATCTGGCTCGTGCTGTTCGTGATCCTGTGGGGCCGCAGCTTCGCGGTGACCAGCTACACCGACTTCGTGTCGCGCGAGTGGCCGCGCTTCCAGGTCAACTGGGGAGCCCGCGACTCGATGTTCGGGCGCCCGCTGATGTGGTGGCTGCTGACCTGGATGGTGCTCGACTTCGGGCCGCTGACGCTGCTCTACCGGCGCGGGCGGGCGCGGGTCACAAGGCCGTAGCGTCAGCTCGTCCGCTTTGGCCCCAGCGCCCGGGGCGGCACACCTGGCGGCGCCAGCGCGCGCGGGCGCTTGAACACCAGCTTGCGGAACCAGCCGGTCAGCCAGCGCAGCAGGCGCACGTGCCAGGGCTCCTTCTTGCGCTTGAAGCGGGCGTCCATCTCGTTGAGCACGCGGAACAGCAGATCCGAGAAGCCGTAGTGCTCCTCGGCGCGGTCCCAGAACTCGGTCATGGCGACGGCGACGTTGCGCCAGCCCGGGTAGCGCGTGCGGTCGCCGAGGTGGACCACCTCGGGGCGCCCGAAGGCGGCCACCGCCTCGCGCATGTAGCGGCTCAGCATCGGGTGCAGACCCATCTTGCTGGCGGCGACCCAGTCGACCGCGATGGCATCCTTGCCGCCGATGATGGTCTCGGTCTGGTTGGGGTGGGTGTCGGCGAAGATGCCGAACTGGCCGTCGGCCGACAGCGAGGCGTCGATCAGGCAGAAGTGCAGCGGGAAGTGGCGCAGCGCGTCGGTGGTCGGGTAGTAGATCTCGCGGTCGTGGTGGTACTCGCGCAGCTTGTTCTGCATGGGCAGACAGCCGTAGGTGTTCTTCAGGCTCAGCGTGTAGTAGGCCCAGGTGTGGGTCTTGTTCTTGGCGAACGAGATGCGCAGCTGGGCGTCGCGCCAGGTCGGGCCGACGAAGTGGTGGCCCAGCTTGTGGCCGTAGTCGAAGGGCACCATCTCGGTGGTCAGGTCGACCACCTGGTAGCGCGGGTCGTCGAGCCGGTACCCGATGTACTCCGCGACGTTCCTCACCTCGCGGCCCTCGAAGTAGTTTCCGTAGGCGCTCTGGGCTTCGATGATCTTGACATCCCGACAACCCAGGGCGTGGAGTCGGTCAACCAGGTGCAGCACCAGCTCGGGATCGGTGTAGGTGCTGGGGTCGTTCAGGGAGTACATGAACATGAAGTTCGGCTTGACCACCACGCGCAGCGCCGCGATGTCGACGCCGAGCTCGCGCGCGCGGCCCTGCACCACGGCGTCGAACCCGGTGGCCGCCAGCACGTCGTCCAGGGCGGACAGCTTGTCGGAGCTCTTGACGACGTGGACCGCCTCGATGGCCTGCGCGCGTGACGCCGCGCCATACGCGCTCTTCGTGAACATGGCCTCTTCCAGCGCCAGCGCGCGCGCCCCGGCGCGCTCGGCCCAGACGATCTTGCGCTCGAAGTAGCCGGTCTCCAGGCCGTCCCAGACCAGCTTGAGCACCGGCTCGACCACCGCGCTGGCGAGCTGCCCCGACAGCGGCTGCGCGCTGGCGACGCCGTCCTTCCAGCGCTGCGTGGCGCCCGCGGTCTTGCGCAGCAGGCCAGAGGCCACCGCGGCCACGGTGTCCTCGCCGAGGCCACCGCCGCCCGGGTCGAGCACGTCGGTCAGGACCTCGATGACACCGTCGTCGGCCGCGTCGGCCTCGGGGTACACCGTGCACAGGTAGTGGTAGCCGACCGCGGGCGCCTTCAGCGCGACATAGTCGCCGTGCTCGCTCTCGCCGCGCGCGCCGGCGGCGTCGAGGTCGATCGGCGTCGCCGCGTGCACCAGCAGCCTGCCGCTCCTGACTCGCAGCGCCCCGGGATCGATGGCCATGCCCAGCCTGGCGTGCTCGTCGCCCAGCGCGCTGTTGGCCTGCTCGCCGAGGCCGGCCTTGATGTCCTCCAGCCACTGCGCGCGCGGCAGCTTCAGCGCCCCCGCGTGCAGCGGCACCACCTCGAGGTCGAGCACCAGCTCGGCGTCGATGGCGGGCAGCGCGCCAAGCTCGCTCTGGCCGACGCGCCAGTGGCCCGCGGGCAGCTCGCACAGCTTGCCTCGATATTCGAAGCGCCCCGACACCACGTCGTGCGTCAACCCGGCCAGGGTGTCGCCTGCCATCACGAAGCGACGCACCGCGCCGCCGGCCCCGAACACCGCGAGCAAGACGTCGCTGACCGCGTGCGGATCGCCCCACGGAAAGCCGCGCTCGTGCACCCCCGACACCAGACAGAAGTCCCGCCCGGCCCCCACCACCACCAGGTTGCGATAACTGGTGTGGAACGTCACGCCCACGCTCACGTCGAGCATGGTGCGGGCGGCGCACGCCGGGGTCAAGGTTTGCGCGTATGCTGCCGGCCATGGCCGAGGCCCTGGAGCTGCCCCCTGGTCCGCGCCTGCCGGGCGCCATCCAGACCGCGCTGTGGCTGACGCGCTCGCTGCCCTTCCTCGAGGACTGCCGCCGGCGACACGGCGATCTCTTCACGCTGCGCATGGCCGGCTTCCCGCCCGCGGTGTTCGCGTGCACCCCGGAGGCCATCCGCGACATCTTCGCCGCAGATGGCGACACCCTGTGCGCCGGCGCCGCGCGGGCGCCCTACTTCCGGCCCTTCTTCGGCGACAACGCCCTGCTGACGCTGGATGGCGCCGCCCACATGGCGCGACGCCGCCTGATGCTGCCCGCGTTTCATGGCGAGCGCATGCACGCCTATGGCGAGACCATGGCCCGCGCCGCCGAGCGCGCCATCGCCGAGTGGCCCCAGGGCCGCCCCTTCGCGCTGCTGCCCAGCTTCCAGCGCATCACCCAGGACGTCATCCTGGAGTCGGTCTTCGGCGTCACCGACCCGGCCCGCGTCGAGCTGTTCCGCGCCCGCCTGATGGCCTTCATCCAGCGCGGGGCGTCCCCGCTGCTGCTGATCCCGGGGTTGCAGCGCGATCTCGGGCCGCTGTCGCCGTGGGGTCGCGTGGTGCGCGCCGGGCGCGAGGTCGATGGCCTCATCCATGGCGAGCTGGCGGCGCGCCGGGCCCGCCCCGCCGGCGAGCAGGGCTCCGACGTGCTGGCCATGCTGCTGGGCGCGCGCGACGAGGCCGGGCAGCCGCTCGACGACCAGGCCCTGCGCAACGAGCTGGTGACCCAGCTGGTGGCCGGCCATGACACCACCGCGGCGGCGCTGTCATGGCTGATGACGCACCTGCTCGAGAACCCGGCCGCCCTCGAGCGCGCCCAGGCCGAGGCGCTGGCCGCCCCGGCGTCAGCCGAGGCGCTGGCCGCCCTGCCCTTCCTCGACGCCGCGATGCGCGAGTCGCTGCGCCTGCAGCCCATCATCTCCAATGTCGGGCGCTGGATCCGCCGTCCCGTCACCATCGCGGGCCGTGCGCTGCCGACCCGGGTCAGCGTCAGCGCGTGCATCTACCTGGCCCACCGCGACCCCGCGAGCTGGCCCGAGCCTGCGCGCTTCCTGCCCGAGCGCTTCCTGCCCGCGGGCAAGAAGGTCGATCCCTACGCCTGGCTGCCCTTCGGCGGCGGCACCCGGCGCTGCATCGGCATGGCCTTCGCCATGTACGAGCTCAAGGTCGTGGCGGCGACGATGCTGCGCAGCGGCCACTTCACGCTGCCCGCGCGCGGCGACAAGCGCCCGCGCCTGCGCAGCATCACCTACCAGCCGGCCGACCGGGTCACCGTGGTCTATCGCGCCCGCGCCGCCGGGCGCAGCCGCGCGGTGCCGGCCACGAACGCCCGCGTCACGCTGTAGCTGGCGAAGGCGAAGAACGACCAGTACCAGGCCGGCGGCCCCAGCGGCCCGGGCCGCGCGAAGCTGAACAGCCCGCGCTGGATCAGCAGCGCCTCCAGCACCGGCTCGCCGACGCCGAACACCAGGGCGACCGCCAGCGCGCGCCGGTCGAAGCGGTTCAGCGCGGCGCGCACCAGCAGCGCCGCCGTGAAGGCGATGAGCAGCCCCGCCGGCGGCCGCGCGTGCCACAGGATCAGCGCCCCGGTGGCGGCGCCGAGCAGGCCGAGATCCACCAGGACCGGCAGCCTGGGCTCCGGGCGCAGGGTCAGCCAGCCGACCGACTCGCCGACCAGCACCGCCAGCTGCCCGAACACCAGCGGCATGTACAGCGGCGGCCCGAGCAGCGACGACTCGGCGTAGCGAAACACGCCGGTGCGCACGAACACGATGTCGGCCAGCATCCACACCGCGCCATAGCCGAGGTAGTACACTCGCTGGGCACGATCCGCCGCGAGCCACAGCCGCCCGCCATACAGCACGAGCAGCAGGCCCGCGATCAGCTCCTGGCGCAGCGCGGACAGCGCGAGCAGGAAGCCGGCGGCGGCCAGCGCGCCCTCGAGGGCGATGCGCCGCGCGATCACGCGCGGCTCGGCGCCGGTCATGCCCGACGCCCCGGGGTCAGGTCGTCGACGGTGGCGGCCAGGGGCTCGGCGGGGGCCGGCTTGCCGGTGCCGGCGCTGGCGGCCGGGGTCGACACCGGCGTCCCGCGCGCGGCCAGCCGGGTCGGCACGCTGCCGTCCACCGTGGGCGCCAGCGGATCATCGGACGACGGCCGCACCACGCCGGGGCGATCGCTGAGCTCGGTCGCGGCCAGCGCGGCCGGGGTCTCGCCGAGGCCTGGACCCGCGTCCGCGCCGCTGCTGCCCGAGGCGGCGTTGCCCGAGCTGCCGCTCAGGCTGCCGACCAGCCGGCGCGGGCGCGGCGCCGCGGCGTCGCTGAAGCCGAGGCGGTGCAGCTGGTAGCGGTTGTCGATGGCGCGCAGGGTGCGCTCGCACAGCGCCAGCATCTTGTCCTGCTCGGCGGCGGCGCCGGTGGCCTCGTGCAGCGCGGCCAGCGCGTGCGCCGAGCGCGCCGTCTCCAGCGGCAGCTCGAGGTCGCGCGCCATGCGCAGGCTGAAGCTCAGCGCCTCCAGCGCCTCCTCGTGCTGGCCCTGGGCCAGGGCCACGCGCCCGAGCAGGCGGCGCGCGCGCAGCCGGAGGAGGTCGTTCTTGCGCTGATAGTCCTGGGTGCGGGCGAAGGCGGCGCGCGCCAGCGCGGCGGCGCGCTGGTGGCGTCCGGCCGCCAGCTCGGACTCGGCCAGCGCCAGCTCGAGGTTGTCGCTGACGTCCTGCGCCGCGCAGTCCGGGTGCGCCGCGCGCTCGATGGCCTGGCGCAGGCAGCGCTCGCTCTCGGCGTGGTGGCCCCACTCGCGCTGGCACAGGGCGCGCACCAGCAGCGCGCGCGCCACCAGCACCGGGTTGTCGTTGCGCGTCGCGCGCTCGATGACGCCGTCGGCCAGATCGTTGGCCTCGGCCACGCGCCCCATCTCGAGCAGGCCGACGGCGACGTGGCCGCGGATGGACTCGTGCAGGAAGTCGACCTGGGCCAGCGGGGGCAGGCGCTGCGCCGCGGTGAACACCGCCAGCACGTCGTCGCTGCGCCCCTTGAGCACGCCACGGAAGGCCTGCACCTGCATCAGCCAGGCCTCCAGCACCACGGTCGGGCTGGCCGCCACCGCGGCCTCCAGGCGCTGGGTCCACTCGCTGGCGCCGACGTGGCCGCGCGCCAGATCGCACCACACCCGCACCGCCAGCATGCCCGCGATCCCGCGCTCGCGATCGTGCGCCGCGATGGGCGCGCTGCGGTCCGACTCGAAGATGCGCACCGCGCGCTCGCTGCACGCGATGGCCTGATCGAAGCGCCCCATGAAGAACAGCGGCGTGCCGCGCCCGATCTCGACCGCGGCCTGGGGCAGCTTGTCTCTGGCGTAGACGAAGGGCTCCAGCGCCTCGGCGGCCGCCAGGCCGCGCCGGAAGCGGCCGGTGTACGAGTAGCAGGTCGACAGGTAGCTGGAGGCCGCGAAGGCGTCGAACAGCGACTGCAGCGCGGTCTTGAAGGGGCGCCGCCGCAGCCTGAGGGCGTTGCCGAGGCCGGTCACCACCAGCGCCAGCACCATGGCCAGGCGGGCACCCAGGACCTTGCGCAGGGTCGGGATGGCCCACAGGATCCCGCTCGACAGGTGCAGCGCGATGGCGCGCTCCAGGTAGGGGATGGCGGCGCCGTGCTCGGTGGTGAAGCCGATGCGTCCCAGGCGATCGCACAGCATGCGCTCCAGCGCGCGGCGCTGGCGCGCTGGAGCGGCGTCGAGTAGCTGCTCGGCGCGCCGGTAGGCCTGGCCGGCGTCGTGGAACGCCAGCGCTTCGTAGCGGCCATCGCCGGCGGCGACCCACAGCCCGAGGGCCCGGCGGCGCTCGCCAGCGCCAGCCCAGTGCACCGCCAGCTCGGCGGCGTCGCGGGTGCGATCGCTGCCGCGCGACTCCAGCACCTCGGCCACACGGCGGTGCAGCGCGCTGCGCTCGGCGGGCGCCAGCGCGGCGGCCAGCACCTCGCGCACGCGGGGGTGGTGGACGCGGACCTGGCCGTCCTCGATGTCGACGAACTCGCCGCGGCGCAGCTCGAGCAGGGCGTCGAGGAAGTCGTCCTCGGGGGCGCCCAGGATGGCGGCCAGCGACTCGATGTCGGCCTCGCGGCCGAGCAGCGCCAGCGCGGTGGCCATGCGGCGGGCCAGCGCGCTGGCCCCGGCGACGCGGGCCAGCAGGGCGTCACCCAGCGACCTCGGCGCGTCGGCGACGTCGAGCCGGGCCGGCAGCACGGCGCCGGTGCGGGTCCGCGTCACCGCTCCGCGCGCCACCATGGAGCGCAGGATCTCGAGGATGAAGTAGACGTTGCCGCCGCTGGTGCGCTCGATGTCGGCGAGCAGGGCGGCGTCGGGCGCGCACGGCCCCAGCGTGGTGACCAGGAGCTCGCGGATCTGGTCGGCGCCCAGCGGCAGGAGCTCCAGCTTGCTCGCGCGCGGCAGCTCGAACAGACGGCGCAGCGCGGGCGACACCGCCTCGCCCTCGCGCACGGTGCCGACCACCGCCAGCCGGGCGCGCGGCGCCGCCGCCAGCAGGGCGCCCAGGGCCTCCAGGCTGGCGCTGTCGGCGATGTGGATGTCGTCGACCGCGAGCACCAGCGGGTGGTGCGCCGACAGGCTGGCCACGAAGCGCGCCAGGCCCGCGTGCATGGCCTCGCGCTCGGCCACCGGGTCACCGCGGCTGGCCTCGCCGCGAGCGCGCGCGGGGTGCAGCGCGCCCAGCGCCTCGGCGCCGCCGGCCTCGGCCAGCGCGGCCTCGGCGCCGGGCTGCGCCAGCAGCTTGCTGATGAGCGCGCGCACGGTCTCGTAGGGCTGGCGGCCGAACTCGCGCGGGGCCACGGTGGCGACCTGGGTGCCGGTGACCCGGACCTCCAGCAGCGCCTCCTCGAAGATGCGGGTCTTGCCCGCGCCCGCGGGGGCCACGATGAAGAGGCCGCGGGCGTGGCCCTCGGTGGCGGCGCCCAGGTCGGCGCGCAGCCGGCCGAGCTCGGCCTTGCGCCCGGCCAGCGCGGGCGTGTGCAGCTCGCGACCGAGCTCGAAGCCGCTGTCGAGCCCGGCGCTGAGGCCGGCCAGACGGGCGCTGACCTCCTGACAGCTGCGCGGACGCGCGCTGGGCTCGGGCGCAAGCAGATCCTCGACCAGGCGCGCGAACGGCGCCGGCACGTCGGCCCGCACCTCATCGAGCGGCGGCAACCCGGCCAGCTTGGCCTCCAGCAGCTCGGCGGCGACGCCGCCCGCGAAGGGATACGCGCCGGTGCTGAGCTCGTAGGCCAGCACGCCGAGCGCGTACAGATCGACGCGCGGGTCCGCCGCCGCGCCATGGTGCGACTCCGGCGCCAGGTAGCGCATGGTGCCCGCGATGGTGCCGGCGCCGCCGCCGGTCAGCTCGACGGTGCCGAAGTCGAGCAGCTTGACGTCGGGCGCGCCATCGGCCTGCGTGCGCAGCAGGACGTTGGCCGGCTTGATGTCCCGGTGCACAGAGCCGCGCGCGTGCATGAAGCCGAGGGCGTCGGCGAGCCCGGCGACGATGCGGTAGATGGTCGGCAGCGGCAGGCCGACCGCGCCGGCCAGGTCGCGGCCCTCGAGTAGCTCCATCACGAAGAAGGGCGCGCCCGAGGGCAGAAAGCCGTAGTCGCGCACCTCGACCATGCGCGGATGGCGGAGCTGCACCATGGCGCGGAACTCGTGCTTGGTGCGCAGCGCACGCTGCTCGGCGAAGACGCGCTGGTGCAGGAGCTTCAGCGCGACGGGGCGCGCCTCGATGGTGTCGGTGGCGCGGTACACCGCGCCCATGCCGCCGCGGCCCAGCGCGGCATCGACCTGGTAGCGCCCGCCCACGCGCGCCCCGGGCGCGAGGTCGGCCTCCCCATCACTGCTCACACCCGGCCCCACCGGGATGAGGATATCACTGCGGCAGTTTGGCGTGGTGACGGCTGTTTGCTTGCGCGCGCGCCGCAGCCGGGTGAAAGTCGGCGCGGAGAGGCCGGGTCCGAGGTCCGTGGGTCCGAGGTGGCGATGGCGCACGAGGAGTTCGACGCCGTGGTGGTCGGGTCGGGGTTCGGTGGCGCGGTCAGCTGCCATCGGCTGGCCCAGGCGGGCTGGAGGGTGTGTCTGCTGGAGCGCGGGCGGCGCTGGCCGCCGGGGTCGTTCGCGCGCACGCCGGCGGCCTTCGGCAAGAACTTCTGGGACCCGTCGGAGCGCCAGTTCGGCCTGTTCGACATCTGGTCGTTCAAGCGCCTCGACGCCGTGGTCGGAAGTGGCCTCGGCGGCGGTTCACTGATCTATGCCAACGTGCTGATCCGGAAGGACGAGAAGTGGTTCGTGCGCGAGCCCGCCGTCAAGAACCATGGACACCACGGCCACCGCGAGTACTGGCCGGTGCAGCGCGCCGACCTCGAGCGTCACTATGACGAGGTCGAGCGCGTGCTGCGCCCGGTCAAGTACCCGCTCGAGCACCCGCACTTCGACCACATCGTCAAGACCCGGGCGCTGCTGCGCAGCGGGCGCGCGGTCGGCCTCGAGGCCGAGCTCCTGCCGCTGGCGGTGAGCTTCGGCAACGATCCGCAGCGGCCCATCCCGGGCGAGCAGCTCCACGACGGCGGCAACCTGCACGGGCTGCCGCGCTCGACCTGTCGGTTGTGTGGCGAGTGCTTCCTGGGCTGCAATTTCGGCAGCAAGAACACGCTGGACCTGAACTACCTCAGCATGGCCGAGCGCCTGGGCGCCGAGCTGCGCGACCTCAGCGAGGTCACCGCGCTGCGCCGCGCCGACAGCGGCGGCGGCTTCGAGCTCGAGTATGTGCGCCACCAGCCCGACGAGGAGCGCCCGCGCGGCTACCGGCCCGAGCCGCGCAAGCTGCGCTGCAAGAAGCTGGTCATGGCCGCCGGCACCGTGGGCTCGAGCTACCTCCTGCTCAAGCATCGCGACGCGCTGGGGCTGACCTCACCGATGCTGGGCGAGAAGGTGGGCGGCAACGGCGACGCCCTGATGTTCGCCACCGGCTGTCGCGACGAGCAGGGCCGCGCCCTCGACGTGCGCGCCGACCTGGGTCCCACCATCACCGCGGCCATCCGGCGCGCTGACGCGCTCGACGGCGACGGCGCCAGCGGGCGCGGCGCCTACGTGGAGGAGGCCTCGGTGCCGCCGTTCCTGGCCTGGCTGGGCGAGTTCGCGCTGCCCTGGAAGGTGGTGCCCAACCTGGCGCGCTTCGCCTGGCTGGCCTGGCGCTCGCGGCGCAAGGACGCCGACCTGAGCTACGAGGTCAGCCAGCTGCTCGGCGACGCCCGGCTGTCGAGCGGCCTTCTGCCCCTGCTGTGCATGGGGCGCGACGTCGCCGACGGGCGCTTCTCGCTGTCGGGCAAGTGGCTGGACTGCGACTGGTCGGCGGGCGCGTCGCAGGAGTTCTTCGACGGCGTGCGCGGGATCGCGGCGGCGGTGGCCGACAAGCTGGGCGGCCAGCTGGTGGAGAACCCGGCCGGCCTGCTGGGGCGGTCGACCACCGTGCACCCGCTGGGCGGCTGCACCATGGGTGACGACGCCGGCAGCGGCGCGGTCGATCCGTGGGGACGCGCCTTCGGGGCCGAGGATCTGGTGGTGGCCGACGGCTCGGTGATGCCGGGCGCCACCGGCCCGAACCCCAGCCTGACCATCGCGGCGCTGGCCAACCGCTTCGCCGAGCACCTGGTCGAGGGCGGCCGCCCGAAGTGAGGTGACGCCGCGCTGACCTCGGGCTCATTCATCTGATCGAGCTTCGCTCTCTCACATGAATGAGCCTGGGGTCAGTCGATCACATCGAGGGCTGGGCGCCCTCGCCCCGGTGGCCAAGCCAACGGGGCCCCACGCCGCCCACGCCGCGACTCCGCGGCGGCCGGCCCCGTGGCCGGCGCGACCCCCCGAGCCACGGCTCTTCGCGTTAGCGGGCGGGCGACTCGCGCAGCCAGCGCACGATCAGGAAGCTGCACGGCGCGATCAGGACCACGCTGAAGACCAGGATGGTCCACATGAACTCGGAGCCCATCAGGTTGTGGCGACCGCCGGCGCGGACCGTGGTCACGGTGCCGACATAGGTGACGCGCTGCCAGCCCCAGACCGCGATCCCCACGGTGCTGGCCAGCGGCAGCCCCAGCGCCAGCGCGGCGCCCAGCCGCGACCCCCTGGCCAGCGCGCGCGCGGTCAGCCAGAAGCCCACGCTGGCGGCCAGCGGGATCAGCGGCAGGAAGCCGGCCACCAGCCAGGTCGGGATGTCGTGGTGATCCCAGGTGTACATGGTCTCCCACGCGGTGAAGCGCCACATGATGTAGAGCCACAACGGCGCGAACACCATGGTCGCGGTGACCAGCACGGCGCCACGGGCCGAGGCCACCCAGGCCGGCTCGGCGCTGCGCAGCCGCTTGCGCGCGATCAGCGCCATGGCCGAGCCGATGGCGAAGGAGCACTGCAGGTCGACCTGCATCATGGCGGTGGGGCCTCCGTGGGGGTCGATCTGCGGGGTCGCACGGTGAAGCGCTCGACCAGGCGTGGCCGCAGCAGCTTGCCGTCGGGCTGGGGGCGATCGACCGCGATGACGTGGCCGACCAGCTCGTCGGGGGTCAGCTTGAAGCGGATGAACTGGCGGTAGGCCTGCACCCGGGCGGCGCCGCCGGCCTCGTTGTTGTGGCCATGGCAGCTCAGGGTCACCGCGAAGTACCAGCCCGCGAGCACCGGACACAGCAGCGCCCCCACCAGGGCGGCGGCGACGTGGCGCCAGAGCTTGTCGGTAGGCGTGGTCGGCAGCACCACGAAGTCGGGCGCCAGCGCCAGCGTGAAGGCGATCAGGGCGGCGCCCAGGGCCAGCCACAGGATGATGAGGCCGGCGGCGCGCGCGCGGGTGCCACCGGCGCGGCGCGCCATCCAGCGCCAGCCCAGCAGCGCGAACAGGCCGACGAGCACGGCCAGGCCGCCGACCAGGACGCCCAGGCGCCACGCCGAGCGGCTGCCCCACACGATCAGCGTGGGCAGGCCGAGCTGCAGCAGCGCGTGGTACAGGCCGAGCAGCCCGAGTCCGAGGCCGACCGCGCCGCCGCGCCCGGCGCGCCCCAGCGTCAGCGCCAGCCAGATGATGCCGCCCAGCGCGCCCAGGATCAGCGCGGCGGCGAAGACGTCGAACACCACGGAGCCGATGGGCGCGTTCATGCCCACCGCCCAGATGATGACCGGCGTCAGCCCGCCGGCCAGCAGCACCAGCCCCCACTTGCCCAGGCGCTCCCACAGCGCGATGCGCCGGTAGCGCGAGCGCGCCAGCTGGTAGCCGAACCAGCGCAGCGCCAGGCGTAGCAGCAGCACCGAGGCGATGAGGCCGCCGAGGATGGTCAAGCTCTGCCACAGCGGGGACCACTCGATCCGCGTGATGGCGCGCGGCCCGTTGTTGTCAGGGAGCAGCGACGGCCGCCCGGTCACACCCAGGGCGCGCGCCAGCAGCGAGCGCGTGCTGGGGTGCACCGAGGTGGCGTACATCACCAGCGACAGCAGCGCACTGCACAGGGCGACATAGCCGTTGAAGATCATCGCGGGCGGCGAGAACAGGGCGCGCCCGACCGCCGCGCGCGAGTCCGCGGGGGTCGGGTACAGCGCCTGGGGCTGCACGTCGCCCAGCATGGTGGTGGTGGGATGGTGGAAGGCGCCGCCCAGGCCGGAGACCACCGAGGCGTAGGGGCCCGGCTGCTCGGCGCTGTGGTAGCGGGCGTAGTGGTGGACGTCGCCCGAGATGTCGAGGCGGCACTCGTCGTCGGCCAGTCCGCTCGTCGTGCTCGTGATCGTGCTGCGCACGAACGGCGTCGCCAGCCCGAGCGCGGCGAACATCCGGGTGCTCGCCGCGTCCGGCCCCGGGGCCTGCCCGAACACCGTGGTCGGTGACGGCGTCGCGACGATCAGCTTCTTCGGGCGCGGTCGCGTCGCGAAGTACGACTCCTGGCGGGCGTCGAGCTGCCAGTCCTCGGTGTCGAGGCCCCACATCTCCCAGCCCCAGGGCAGCCGGATGGCCACATACGAGGCCTCCTGCACGCGCTCGAAGCCGGGCAGCCCGAGGTGCGGCGGCTTGCCGCCCGGCCTGTGCGGCTGGCCCTCGCCGCGCACCGGACGCCTGAACTGCCGGTTGAAGCCGTGCAGCTGATCGTAATAGTCGTGGTTGCCCGGGATGCCGAGCACCGCGCGCACGTCGGGCCGAAGCTCGTCGTGGGCCCACTTGAAGGGGCCCTGGAACTGCGACGCCAGCGTGGCGTAGTCGGCGACATGATAGGCGGTGTCACCGCCGACGAACAGGAACGCGCCGCGCGGCAGCTTGCCGACGCCCTCGGCCACCTTGGTGGTCAGCGCGCCCTCGTCCTGGCCCTCGGCGCTGAACGCCAGGTCGCTGAGACACAGGTAGGCCATGCTGTAGGTCGCCATCTGGCCATCGCCGGTGTCGGCCAGATAGTCGAACCACAGCTCCCCGGCGCCCGCCGGCAGCGGCGCGGTCCAGTCCGCCGGCCGCATCCAGTCGCGCGGATCGAGCTTGCGCCGATACAGCGCATGCAGCGCGATCCCCTTGAGCGCCGCCACCAGCTGCGGTCCCAGCAGCCAGGACACCGGCGGCTCGAAGCCGCGCGCCGACGTGGGCCGTTCGGGGATGTAATACCTGTCGTCGCCCACCGCCCCTCGCGCCCGGATGCGCCGGCTTCAGGCTAACCGTGGCGGGGCGGTGGCGACAAGTTTTGCGGCCCGTGCCGCCTCAGCGGTTCCAGCCAATCTGCCGCACCGGCTGCCAGTAGCCCGCGATGTAGACCCAGCCCTGGCGGCGCCCCTGCCACTGCCAGTGGCCCTCGACCCAGGTGTAGCGCGGGCGAGCACGGCGGTCGTCACGGCGGTCGTCGCGGCGGTCATCGCGGCGGTCGTCGCGGCGGTCGCGGCGGTCGTCGCGACGGTCATCGCGACGGTCATCGCGACGGTCGATCCCGGGGCGACCAAACGGTGCCGGCTCGGCGGCGGCGATCGCGCCTGTCAGGGTGAGCATTCCGAGGCTGACGAGCAGCAGCTTGAACTTGCGAGACATGGTGTGAAACCTCCTGTCTCGTCTCAATGCAGCCTGCATACCAGCCGTGACGCCCCGCCAACTACGCGACGCGCCACGGCTGCATGCACCGGATCAGGCCTGATTCGTGCTAGATCCGCACCGCCCGCTGCGGGCTTGGCATGCTGATTCAGCGCGGGCCGGGACGATTGCCGGGACCAGGACCGGGGCGATTGCCCGGGCCGGGACCAGGACCGGCGTTGCGCCAGTTGCCCGGGACCCACTCGTAGCGATCGTTGCGCTTCTCCCAGCGCCCCTGCTGGAAGCGGCGACCACGCTGCTCCTTCTCGAAGTGACCCGCCTCCCAGACCCAGCGACCGCGCTTCCACTCGTAGCGCCCGGGCACCCACTCGAAGCCACGACGAGGCTGCACGCGCTCGACCTGCGGCGCCGGCGGCGGCGTGGTCGGGTAGGCCGGGAACTCGCGCCACTCGGCGGCGACCCACACATAGCGGTCGCCCTGCAGCTCCCAGCGGCCGGGGATCAGCTCGCGTGTCGGCTGCTCGACCTCGTAGGTGCCGGCGACCCAGACGTAGGCGCCGTTCTGGAAGTCATAGTGGCCGGGCACCCAGGTGTAGCCGGGGCGGTTCTCTGGCATCTCGGCCTGCGGCGGCGGCGGTGCCTGCGTCGGATAGGCCGGCACGGGATCCTTCCAGCCGCCCTCGACGAAGACCCAGACCCCGTTCTGCAGCTCCCAGCGAGCGTCGACCCAGACCCTGGCGGCCTGCTCCTTCTCCCAGCGACCGGGCACCCAGACCCACCTGCCGTTGCGCCAGTCGTAGCGCCCCTGCGCGCGCACGAAGCCCTTGCGAGGCTTGACGCGCTCGGCGCGCGGCGGTGGCGGCGCCGCCGTCGGGTTGGCGGGCGGCGGCGGGCGCCGCATCGGACGCGCGTTCGCCACCGCAGTTGTGGCCATCATCAAACCCAGAATCCCTGCCCACTTCACGAGTCGTCTCATCGAGATACCTCCGTTGCACCCAGCCAGTGCACCGGCCGTACCAAGGGCCTGTGAGGAGATTCCCTTTGGATCCTCACGTCCGCCCGCGTTCGCGCTGCGCCTTCTGCACCCGTGAACGCAGATTCTGCACTGCCGCTTCCGCAGGGTCACCCCACCACCAGCCGGGCGCGCTGCTGGGCCGCGTGCACGCGCGCGGTGGCGCCGGCGTTGAACTTCAGGAAGTCGGCCTCGACGCCGTCGGAGAAGATGACGCCGCCGTCGGGCATCAGCGACTCGACGGTCAGCGCGCGACCGTGCTCGAGCATGCCGGCGACCACGCCGGCCTGCGAGTGCTTGCTCACGAAGGGCTCGCGCACCACATAGACCAGGCGCTGATCCTCCCAGGTCAGGCTGGGCGGCCGCCCCGCGCTGCCGCCGGCGAAGCTGGAGACCGCGGCGGCCATCTCGAACACCGACGACAGCCACCCGGTCGAGCCGGCGCCGGTCGACACCAGCACACCGCTCGACGACTGTGCCTCGCTGCGACCGTCGACCGCGATGCGGTAGCGCGACGACACGTGCGTCGCGGAGCCCAGGTAGAGGTCGTTGAAGGCCAGCAGGCGCTGGCCGTCATTGAGCTCGACCTCGGCCATGGTGACCGCGCGCGTGCGCGCGCGCCCCTCCAGCACGCGCGCGATGGCGGCGCGCGCCTGGCCGGGCTGGAACGGCAGCAGCACCCCGTCGAAGCGCGTCGGCTCCGGGTTGACCGCCACGATGGGCTGAGCGCCGACATACTTGGCGGCGTTGGCGACCAGGCCATCCTGCCCCACCGTGAGCACCACGTCGCGCGGCGAGAACAGGTAGGTGGGCAGAAAGCCGCGATCGAACGGGTGCAGCTTGAGGCCGAGCTCGGCGTCGAGGTGCGTCAGCGGCTCCAGCGCGCGCCGGTAGGCGTCGTCCTCGCGCACATAGTCGGCGAAGTCCCCGCCGGCGTGCTCGATGTAGAAGCGCGCCTGGGCGCGCGAGTTGAAGCGCTCGACGAGCTGGCTGAGGCGCGTCTTGCGCGTGACCAGGGCGATCTTCTCGAACTCGGTGCTCATGACCGGCCACCTCCTCTCGTGGGCTCACCTCACTTCTTGCCGTCGAGCAGCGCGCGCAGCAGATCGGGCGACAGGTTGAGCTCGCCGATCTTGGCGGCGTTGCCGGCCAGCTCGCGGAAGGCGACCGCGATCATCAGGCGCGGATCCAGCCCGCCCGCCGAGGCCGCCATCAGGGTCTGCCAGTCGACCTCCTTGAGCGGCGCCAGCGTGCGCTCCAGCGCGTACGAGCGCGCATCGGCGTCCTTGCGATCGTTGGCGACCCGGCTGTCGATGAGCTCGGCGCGCTGCTGCTCGACCGCGATCTCGGCGCTCATCTGGGTCTCGCGGATCTGGCGCTTCTTCTCCTCGACCGCGATCTCGGTCTCGAGCTCGCTCTGCTTGATGCGACGCTCCTGCTCGACTGCGGCGTTGCGCCGGGCATAGACCGCCTCGTCGGAGCGGCGCAGGAGCTCCTCGCGGGCCTCGGCCTCCAGCGCGCGCGCGGTCTCCGGCGTCGGCTTCATCGACAGCACCGCCATGCCCAGGAGCTCGACGCCCAGGCGCGCCAGGGTGTCCGACGCGCGCAGCCCGGCCAGCACCTCGGCCACCAGCGCCTCCGCGCTGGCCAGCGCCTGCTTGAGCGGCAGCGGCCCCAGCGCGACCCGGGGCAGGATCTGGGTGGCGTGCAAGAGGCGCTCCCCGAGCTGGGTCGGATCCTCCGACAGGTACTTGCCGCCGGGCGCCACGCTGTAGTCGAGCAGCTCGGCGGCGCGGCGCGGCTGCGCGATGCGGTAGGTCAGCTGGCCCTGCACCGTCAGGGTCTGGAAGTCGGCCGTGGTCTCGTTGAAGACGAAGGGGACCTCGGCGCTGCCCAGCGGGACCATGACCAGCGTGGTCGACGGGGCGTAGTAGAAGAAGGACAGCCCGGCGCCCTCGCGCACCGCCTTGCCGCCCTTGAACTGCACCACGTAGGTGGTGGGTGACGCCTTGACGTACTGGATGCCGAACATCGCGCCCTCCTTGATGAGTGTTGTTACGACACCTAGTTTGTGTTCTTACTACACTATGTCAAGGAGGGGGTATGATGGGGCCGTCATGCGCCGGGGAGCTGTGCTGCTGCTGCTGCTGCTGGGGGGGCTGGGCTGCGCGTCCAGCAGCTCCGCGCCGCGGCTGGACGGCGCCGTCGGCGTCGCCGATGCCGGCCCGGGCGTCGAGGCCGGGACGCTCGACGGCCAGCTCGCCGACGCCGCGCCGCCTGACGGCGCGCTGCAGCCCGACGCCGCCCCGTGCGCCATCGCGCAGGGCCAGACGCCGACTCTGGACGGCACCGGCGACTACTCCGAGTACCTGGCCAGCCAGCACATCAGCGTCGGCGCCCCCCAGGGCAGCGGCGACGTCGCCGCCATCACCTGGGACCCGAGCTACCTCTACGTGACCGTGACCTCCGACGCCTTCGCCGGCGCCTTCGAGCCGCTGCACGTCTACCTCGAGGCGCGGGCCGGCGCGCTGCCGGCGGCGGCGGCCAGCACCGGCAAGGAGTATGGCGGCCTGACCCCCGCCCTGCCCTTCACGCCGACCCACGTCATCGCGGCCAGGCGGCAGACCGACTCCGGCACCGGCGGCCCCTATGACGGCGTCTACACCCCGACGGCCGCCTGGGCCACGCGCGGCTTCGCGCTGGAGCCGGGCAGCCACGTCTTCACCTCGACCGATCTGCACACGCTGTCGGTGCGCACGCCATGGAGCGCGCTGGCCGCGGCCGGCTGTCCGACCCGGCTGCGCCTGGCCGCGCATGTGGTGCACGACGTGGTCCCAACGAGTGGAAGGACACCATCCCGTCCACCCACACGCCGTGGCTGGCCCCCGGCGGCGGCTACTACGAGATCGATCTCACCGCGGCGCCCGCGGTCGCCGGCTGGACGCTACGCTGACTGCGCGGGCGGCGGCGTCGCCTTGCGGGCTTGCAGGAACGTCACCACGCGATCGTCGTGGCTCATGTGGGTCTCGTCCTGGAACGCCAGCGCGATCTTGCCCTCGGGATCGATCACATAGGTGATGCGGCGGTCCAGGTTGAGCAGCGGTCGCTTGGCCTGATAGCGCCTGGCGATGGCGCCGCCGCGGTCGCCGATCATGGGAAACTCGACCTCGAGCGACCTCGCGAAGTCACACTGACGCTCATGGCTGTCGCCGCTGACGCCGAGGACCTCGACGTCGAAGCTCCGTAGCTCGGGCAGGCGCTGCTGGAAGCGCCGCGTCTCCACGGTGCAACCGGGCGTGAAGGCCTTGGGGAAGAAGAACAGCACCACCCAGCGGCCACGCAGCTTGGCCAGGTGGACGCGGCGGCCGGCGGTGGTCTCGGCCTCGAAGTCGGGCGCTTCAGCTCCGATGCTCAGCATGTGGGCTCACTTCTTCTTCTTCGGGGTCATGGCCTTGGCCAGGGCGTCGGCGCGCGCGCGCACGTCGCGGTTGCGATCACCACGGGCGGCGCTGCGCAGGAAGGGCAGCGCCGAGCGCCCGATCACCTTGCGGATGAGATTGCTCGCGCGGACCCGGGTCTTGTCGGCCGCCAGGGCGCGGATGGCGTTGCGGTTCAGGGTGGCGCGTGCGGCATAGCGGCGGTCGTTGCTCACCGCGGCGCGATAGGCGTCGAGCCCCTGGGTCCACCAGCGCCGCTCGAAGTACAGGTTGCCGAGCAGGTACGGGATGTACGCGCTCTTGGGGTTTCCGCGCGCCAGTCGCTGCAGGCTCTGGATGGCCTCCAGCTTCTTGTCGGCCTTGATCAGCGCCAGCGCGCCGTCGACCGTGGTCGCGGGCGCCACCTTGGGCGGCTCCGAGGGCGACGGCTCGGGCTCGTCGATCTGGGTGTCGTCGATGACGAGATCCTCGGGCACCGCGGCGACGGGATCACCCTGCTCGTCCGGGGGCACCTCGCCCAGCACCGGCACCTCGGTGCCGCCGTCGCCATCGGGATCGGGCTCGTCGTCCACCTCGGCCACCATCACCTCGGCGTCGGCAGAGGCCCCGCCGTCGACCACCACCCCGGGGCCCACGCTCCAGGCGGGCTCGCCATCGCTCGGGGTCGGACCTGGACTCGTGCTCGGGCTCGGCATCGTGCTCGTGCTCGGGCTCGGGCTCGGCATCGTGCTCGTGCTCGTACTCGTGCTCGTGCTCGCATTGCCCTTGCCCTTGCCCCGCCCGAACTTCAGATACGCCGCCCCCACCCCGGCAAACAGCAGCAGCACCAGCAGCGCCACCAGCATCCGCCCGCCGCCGCCCGGCTTGTCCCCCAGCGCCAGCGCCTGCTCGCGCGGCGACAGCACCGGCAGCAGCGCGGGCGACTCGATCTGCTCGAGCTTGTCGACCAGCGAATCGAGCGGGATGGTCGCCGAGTTGCCCGACCCCGCCGGCAGCGTGCCCGGCGGCAGCGTGGTCGGCCGCCCCGACTCCGGCGTCGCCGCCAGCGCGTCCATCATCTCGGCCGCGGTCTGGAAGCGGTCGTCGGGCGCCTTGGCCATGGCCTTCTGGGCCGCCGCCTCCAGCGCCGCCGAGAAGCCGCGCTCGGGCGCCACCACGCGCAGCAGCGGCGGCGCCATCTCGCGGTGCATCTCCAGCAGATCCACCGTCTCGTCGGCCACGAAGGGCTTCTGCCCGGTCAGGAGCTCGAACAGCACGACCCCGGTCGAGTACACGTCCGAGCGCGCATCGACGCGCTTGCCGAGGCCCTGCTCGGGCGCCATGTAGCTCGGGGTGCCGACCGCGATCTGCACCGTCGACACGTCGGCGCTGCCGATGTCGCGCAGCTTGGCCAGGCCGAAATCGAGGATGCGCACGTGATCCCCGGTCCCGGTGGCCTCGCCCAGCATGATGTTGGCCGGCTTGATGTCGCGGTGCACGATGCCCTGCCCGTGGGCGTGGGCCAGCCCCGCCAGCAGCTGCCGCGTGATGTGCAGCGCGCGCTGCGGCGGCATCGCGCCGGCGTCCATGATCTCGCGCAGCGTCTTGCCCTGCGCCAGCTCCAGCACCATGTAGGGCGCGCCTTCGTCGACGCCGAAGTCGATGACCGAGACGCAGTGCGGGTGGCCCAGGCGCGACATCGCGCGCGCCTCCAGATCGAAGCGGCGCAGGAACTCCTTGTCGGCCGCCAGCGGCGCGTGCAGGAACTTGATGGCCACCGCGCGCCCGAACGGCACCCGCTCGCCGCGGTACACCACGCCCATGCCGCCCGCCGCGATGCGGCTCAGGATCTTGTAGCGCCCTTGCAGGACGGCGCCGAGCCTGGGATCGGTGGCCGATTCAGCCATTGGGACCGATCGATGCTAGCACCTCCTCGCCCAGGATCTCGGTCCGCCAGCGCCGGACCCCGTCGATCTCGGCCAGCGCGTCCAGGGTTTTTGGCGCTGCCTCGGCGATGCGATCGATGAGCCGCTGCGGCAACACCACCGAGATGTCGAGCTCCAGTCGTTTGGCCAGCCGGGTGCGCAGGGCGCGCAGGGCCTCGATGCGCCTGCGCACGGCGTCGGACATGCGGGGGCCGTGGGACGGCGCCGGCACCCGGGGCAGCTCGGCCTCGGGCAGCGCCAGCGCGCGCGTGATGCCCTCCAGCAGCGCGGGCACGTCGCGGGTCAGGTGGCGCGCGGCCGGGACCTTCGCCAGCGCGGCCGGCGTGGTCGGCGCCGCCAGCGCCAGCGCCAGCAGGAGCTCGTTCTGCGCGATCTTGAAGGGCGGGATGTTGGTCACCTCGGCGCGCGCCTCGCGCCAGGCGAAGAGCTCGCGCAGCACCGCCAGCGCCCGCCGCGGCAGCCGGCTGGCGCCCTTGAGCTCGAGGTAGGCGTCGTCACTCTTGCGCCGGCGCGCCGCCGGCACCTTCGCCACGGCGTCGCACTCCTCGAGCACCCAGGTCAGGCGCCCGGCCTGCTCCAGCGCGGCGCGCAGGCGGTCGTGCAGCGCGCCGAGGTGCTGCACGTCGGCCAGGGCGTACTGCTCCTGGCGCGCGGTCAGCGGGCGGCGCGACCAGTCGTCCTTCTGGCCACCCTTGGTCAGCTCGACGCCGAGCTCGGCGCGGGCCACCGCCGCCAGCCCCAGCTCGGCGCGGCCCAGGAAGCGCGCCGCCAGCATGGTGTCGAACAGCCCCGCGAAGCTGAAGCCGAAGTCGCGCTTCAGGGTCGCCACGTCATAGTCGGCGCCGTGCAGCACCTTGGTCACCGCGGGGTCGGCCAGCAGCGGGGCCAGCGCGGCCAGGCCAGCCTGCTGCAGCTCGGGGAACAGCGGATCGATGAGGCGGCCCTCGCCCCCCGCGGGCGCGACCTGGATCAGGCACACCTTCTCGACGTGGTGGTACAGGCTGTCGGACTCGGTATCCAGCGCCAGGGCGTGGCAGCCCACCAGCGAGGCCAGCCAGGCCTCCAGCTCTCGGGGGGTGCGGATCCAGGCGTTCACGGCTGCGCATCCTGCCACGCCGCGGCCTAGATGTATCGGGCCGACTGGTGCGTATGGGGGGGCCATGCGCTTGCTGCTGCTGGGGCTGACGCTGGCGCTGGGACTGGCCGGGACCGCGGGCTGCACCGCCGCGCTGGGGCTCCAGGGTGGCCCCGCGCTGCGCAAGCCCGGCGGCGAGGTCAGCCTGCGCACCGCGCTCGGCACGGGCAAGGCCGACGGCATGGGGCTGACCTGGTCGACCGAGCTCGGGTATGTGGAGGGGCCCTTCCAGGAGGGCGGCGCCTTCCAGATGCGCTCGGGGCTCGAGGGACAGTCGGTGCTGACGTCGTCGGGGCTGGTCCTGCGCGCCGGGCCGCACTTCGGCGTGCGGGCGGCCGGTGAGGGCGAGGCCCTGTACACCGTGGTCGGCCTGGGCGGCGGCATCGCGCCGGTCATCAAGCACTGGGTGCTGCCGGCGTCGCAGCAGACCAACCACCTCACGGTGGGCGGCTACTTCTCGATCGACTACCTGGTCAACGGCTCGCGCTGGGACACGGCCTCGATGCGCAACCAGGACGTCCCGTCGCAGCTGGTCATGACCGTCGGGGTGGCCATCGACCTGACCGCGGTCGGGGTCTTCACCGGGGGGATGGCGCTGCGCTGAACAGCTCTGTGAAGAACTGCTGCATGGCCTGCCAGGAGCGCCGGTCGGCGCGCTCGTCATAGGCGGCGCCCTTGCTCTTGTCGGCGCCAGCGCCGGGGTTGGTGAAGGCGTGCACCGCGCCGCCGTAGGCGATGAGCTGCCAGTCCAGGCCGGCCTCGCGCGCCTCCTGCTCGAAGCTCGCGACCTCGGCGGGCGGCACGTGGGGATCGTCGGCACCGTGCAGCACCAGCAGCTTGCCCTTGAAGGCGGTCAGTCCGGGCGTCGGGGTGCTGAGGCCGCCGTGGAAGCTGATGACCCCGGCCACCGGGGCGCCGCTGCGCGCCAGCTCCAGCGCGGCGGTGCCGCCGAAGCAGTAGCCCATGGCGGCGCTGCGCGCGGGGTCGGCCTCGGGGCGCTTCAGCAAGAAGTCGAGGGCGGCGCGCACGCGGGCGCGCAGGCCAGGACGGTCGCCCTTCCACTTGCCGGCCTGCTTGCCGGCGGCGTCGGGCGTGGTCGGACGCACCCCCTTGCCATAGACGTCGGCGGCCAGCGCGACATAGCCCAGCGTCGCCAGCATGTCGACCCGGCGGCGCGTCTCGGCCGAGATCCCCATCCAGTCGTGCACCACCAGCACGGCGGGGCGCTTGCCGGTGACGGCGTCGTCATAGGCCAGGTAGCCCTCGAGGGCGACCTTGCCCTGCTTGTAGCTGACCTTCTTGCCCACCAGCTTGGCGTGGGCCAGGCCGGGACCGGCGGCGAGGGCGGCGATGGTGGCGAGGGTGCACAGCGATTGGGTGCGCGTCATGAGCCAGGAATACACCAGATCTGGGTAGAATCGCGCCGTGAGCGTCCAGCGCAAGCGGATCGCCCTCTTGTCCACCGGGGGCACCATCGAGAAGACCTATGACGAGCTGTCGGGCCTGCTGACCAACCAGGTCTCGGTGCTCGACGTCATGCTGGCGTCGCTGGAGCTGCGCGGCATCACGCTGTCGCGGCAGCAGCTGATGAACAAGGACAGCCTCGACATGACGCCCGACGATCACACCCTGATCGCGCGCGCGGCGGGCGCGGCGGCGGCGCAGCACGATGGCGTCGTGGTGGTGCACGGCACCGACCGGCTGGCGGTCAGCGGCGAGCGCACCCTGGAGCTGTGGCGACCGCCGGCGGCGCCGGTGGTGTTCACCGGGGCCATGCGGCCCTACGAGCTGCGCAACACCGACGCCCTGCAGAACCTGACCGAGGCGCTGCTGGCCGCGCAGCTGCTGGCGCCGGGCGTCTACCTGGCCATGCACGCCCAGGTGCTGGCCTTCCCCGGGGTGGTCAAGGATCGTGCGCTGGGCAGCTTCCGCAAGCTGGAGGGGACCTGATGAGGACGCTGGCCCGGGCATCGATCGTCTGCATCGGCGCGCTGGTGCTGGCTGGCTGTGGTGACGACGGCGACGACGACGGCGGCAGCGGCGATGGCGGCCAGGTCGAGGACGACGGCGGTACCCGCGTCGGCGAGCGCACCCTGGCGAGCTGCGAGACCCAGATCGCGGCCGACGTGCCCGACTTCTTCAAGACCTACTTCCGCTGCGTCACCATCAGCAAGACCGCCAGCGCGGTCGTGATCACGACCCGCTCGCTGCCGCCGCACCGCAGCGCGTACTACGCCAGCAGCAGCCCCAACTACACCGCCTTCGATCCACGCGACGGCAGCTACCACAAGAACCCCAACCAGCTGGTCGAGGCCAGCTTCAGCATCAGCGTCCCGCTGGTGCCGGTGTCGCGCAACCTGACCATCACCAGCGCCTTCGTCGATCGCCAGGCCAACACCAACCCCTACGAGTACCCGGGGGGGCCGGTCGGCGTGGCGCTCGACTCGGTGGCCATCTTCAATGACCAGGCCGCGCTGGGCGACGACATCGACAACGAGCGCTTCACCTTCGACAGCTACGAGGCCCACCCGGCCCCGAACGGCCAGTACCACTATCACAGCGCGACCCCGGGGCCGCTCGAGGTCCTGGTCGCCGCCGGCCTCATCCCGGCGGCCACGCCGGGCAGCGCGGCGCTCGAGGTCTACGGCATCATGTGCGACGGCACCGTGGTGCTGGGCTGCACCGAGCTCGACGGCAGCGCGGTCGCCGCCGCGGGGCTCGACGCCCAGAACGGCCACAGCGGCGATCTGAAGGATCGCGCCGGCACCGTCCACTTCACGGCGCGCTACCACACCCACGTCTGCCCGGGCGTGCTGACCGTCCACAAGTACATGCCCGAGATCGCCAGCTACTCGGCCTGCACCGTGACCCGCTGAGTCAGCGCGCTGCGCGGGCCAGCACCGCGACCAGACAGCCCAGCGAGCCCTCGAGCTGGTAGATCGACGACACGTCGATGGGCTGCACGCGCAGGCCGAGGCCGCGGTAGATCCGCGCCGCGGCCTGGTCCAGCGCCGGCATGCCATAGGTCGGCAGGTAGACCACCGGGCCGGCGGCGTCGCGATCGAACAGCGCGTTGGTGTAGGTCACGTACGACCCGCCGCCCGCCAGCACCAGCACCGGCATGCGCACCACCTTGAAGCCCTGCGCGCGCAGCAGCTCGGCGGCGCGGTCGAAGCGCGCCGCCCAGGTGTCCACGTCGTCCACCAGCGTCGGGCCGGTGGCCTCGGCGTCGGCGTCGGCGGCGGCGGCGGCGCCCACGCCGGTGCCTCGGCCGGCGTCACGCAGGGCCAGCCCCGCGCGCAGATCGCCCACCACCACGGTGTCGGCGGCGTCGCCCAGCGGCACCATGTACATCATGATGTGGTGCTCGGGCAGCTCGCCGACCTCGTCGCCGAGCCAGATCAGGCGCTGCGAGAAGTGGGCGCGCAGCGCGGCCTCGATGACCGCGCGCCCGCCGGCGACGCGGCCCAGGTTGCGCGCCACCAGGTTGATGTCGGCGAACAGCCAGCGCGGGGTCGACACCAGATCGCCACCCTCGAACACGAACTCCGCCACGCTGGGCTCGCTGCCCATGGCGTGGGCCAGCGCGGCGGGGGCCCTGGCGTCGCCCTGGCGACCCGCGAACGGCGCCGCGGTGCGCGGCGGCGCCAGCACCCGCGGCCCGGCCGGGGTCTCGATGGCGGCCAGGCGGTCGCGCGCCCAGGTGGTGACCGGCCCCCCCGTCACCACCGGCCTGAAGCGCGCCGGCGACGCCACGCCCCAGCCCGGCAGCAGCGCCGCGAAGCGCTCGAAGTCCTCGCGCGAGGCGACCACGACATCGACCGCCAGCCGGGGCGGCAGCGCGGGCAGCAGGCGCTGCCACACCGGCAGAGCGACCGCGTCGAACGCCGGCGCGTAGTGGATGGCGATGCGCTCGAGCCCGCCGCTGGGCGACTCGCTGACGTGCGCGCCGCGCAGCAGGGTGGCGCGGCCTGGCGCCGGCCGCACCGCGCCCAGCACCGTGGCCGCGGCGACCACCCCCAGCGTGGCGCCCAGGGCGGTGCGCATCACAGCCCCAGGTTCAAGGACAGCGCGGCCACCTCGGTGACCGCGAGCTTGCCGCTGGCGTCGGCCTGCACCTGGGTGCCGGCGCTGCCCCCCAGCGCGGCGTAGCCCGAGACCGTGACCGCGGGGCGCGGGTCGTCCACGCTGGCCTTGATGTGCAGCACCACGGTGACCTCGGCCCCCGGGGCCAGGCGCGAGAGCCGCGCCGGGGCGCCGACCTGCTCGAAGCCGGTGCCATACACCGGCAGGGTCAGGTCCTTCAGGGTGGACTGGGTGAGGTTCTTGACCTTGAGCTCGAGGCGCGCGGTCTTGCCGGCCTGCAGCGCGGGCGGCGTGCCCAGGGTCAGGCGGTAGGCCGGCGGGACGCGCGCGGTGACCACGGCCATGGCCGCGCTGCCGGGGGCCGGGAGCGCGCCCGGCGGCAGGTAGTTGCGCCAGCGCCCCGGGAGGCGCGCGCCGTTGGGAGGCACCGGCACCACGGCGACGCTGTCGCCATTGCCATTGCCATTGCCGGTATTGGCGTTGACGCCGTTCAGCCCGATATCGCCGGCCAGCCAGCCCTGGCCGCTCTCGGACTCATGCACCTTGCCGAGCTTGCCGGGCTGCTTGGGATCGACCGGCTTGACCAGGATGGTGAAGGTGCGCGCGCTGCCGGCGAGGGCGATGGCGTCGGTGGGGCGGTCGGTCTTGAAGCGCACGTCGATGGTGGTGCCCTTGGCGCTGGCCTTCAGCTCGAGGCGGCGGCGCTCGCCGAGCAGCAGGGCGGGCATCGGGTTGCGCCCCATCGAGCGCGACACCCGCTCCAGCATGCTGATCTCGACCTCGGCGCTGGCGCCGGGCTGCTCGGAGGCGCCGGCGCCACTCTTCGAGTACGCGGTCAGGCGCATGGCGACGTCCTCCCCGGCGGCCACGGTGGCGCGCTCGACCGCCAGCTCGACGCGCACGTCGCCGACCTGCACCGACGACAGGGGGGGACGCGCGGCCGGCGCGCCGGGTGGATCGGCGTCGAGGGCCCGCCATCCGGCGGGCAGGGCGAGGGCGAAGCTGGCGACGAACGCGATCACGGGTCTGGCCTGGGCACGAGTCATTGGACACCTCCGCAACCTGAGTTACGGCACCCCGCACGCGACTGTCGTAAAGGGTCGGTCAAATCCGGTAGCCTGGCACCATGAGCCAGGTGATTCCGGCCCAGCGGCTGGGCCAGGGCCCCGATGATCCGCGCGCCGGCACCGCGTGCGGCGGCTGCACTGTGTCGCCTTGTTGCACCAATGTGCCGCTGGCGACCTTTCGCATGCGCACCGCGGCGGACCTGGATCTGGCGCGCTATCTGCTGAACTTCGAGGGCATCGAGCTCGGCATGGTGGCCTCGTTCCGGCCCGGTGAGGAGGACTGGACGGTGCGGCTGCGCTCGCCCTGTCGCAAGCTCGACCGCAGCGTGCCCGGGCGCTGGCTGTGCTCGGTGCACGACACCCCGGAGCAGCCTCGGGTGTGCGCCAGCTTCGACGGCATGATGTGCTGGTATCGCCGCGTGCTGGGGCCCGAGGCCTACGTCGTCAGCGGCGAGTTCCTGCGCATCGATCGCGCCCGCCTGGAGCTGATGATGCCGCTCATGCAGCAGGAGGCCGGTGGCGACCTGCGCCTGCTGCCGGAGTGGAGCCAGCTCATCGAGCTGTTCCGCGACGTCCCGCTGGCGACGGCATGGTTCGAGACATCCGGGGCATCCGGGGCATCCGGGGCATCCGGGGCGGTGGCTGGCGTCGGCCAGGCGATCGCGCCGCCGCCGGCCTCGATCGCGCCGCCGCCGGCCTCGATCGCGCCGCCGCCGGGGCCGCAGCCGCTGCGCGTGCTGCCCGCCGAGCGCGACGACCGCGGCGCCTGCAACGGCTGTGCGGCGCACTGCTGCGAGACGCTGTTCTTCCCGCGCAGGCCGCCGCTCCGACGCGCCGCGCTCGACTACACCCGGTTCCTGCTCGGCTTCGCGGGCGTGCGCCTCGGGGTCTCGGACGACGAGTGGACCATCCTGGTCGACACCCGCTGTCGCCACCTCGGGCTGGACGCGCGCTGCGGCGTGCTGGGCCGGTCGGAGCGCCCGCAGCTGTGTCGCGAGCTCGAGGCCGAGGGCTGCAACGTGCGCGCGCGCCTCGGCCCCGGCGCCAGCGACCTCCTGCAGGTCGACGAGGCTGGCTTCCTCGACCTCGCCGACGTCATCGAGTTCGACGCCACCGGCGCGGTGGTGCGCATCCCGCCGGTCGATGAGCTGACCCGCCACCTGGCCGCGGTGCGCGCCCGCGGCGCCTGAGGCCAGAGGCCCGCGGCCGGCGCTTGGTCTGACCCGTTGCGCAGCCGCCGCCCGCCGTGCACCATGCGCGCGTGACTGCCCCCACGACGACGTCCGACGCTGGCCCCTGCCCTTGCGGCTCGGGCAGCGCCTTCTCCAGCTGCTGCGGCCCCGTGCTGGCCGGCACCCCGGCGCGCACCGCCGAGGCGCTGATGCGCTCGCGCTACTGCGCCTATGTGCGCGGCGAGATCGACTACATCCTGGCCACCCACGATCCCGCCGGCGCTGGCGACGTCGATCGCGCCGCCACCGAGAAGTGGTCCCGCGAGGCCGAGTGGCTGGGCCTGACCATCGTGGCCACCGAGCAGGGCGGCGAGAGCGACGACACCGGCATGGTCGAGTTCATCGCGCGCCACAAGAGCGAGGGCGTCGAGATCGCGCACCACGAACGCTCGCAGTTCCGCAAGATCGACGGCGCCTGGCGCTTCGTCAGCGGCACCCCGGTCAAGCAGGTCCCGGTCACCCGCGGTGACAAGACCGGGCGCAACGACCCCTGCCCGTGCGGCAGCGGCAAGAAGTTCAAGAAGTGTCACGGCGCCTGACGCCTGACGCCTGGCGCGCACGAAACCTCGCTTGCGAGTACCATGGTGCGGCCGGTGCAAACCGGCTGGGGAGGCCATCATGAAGCGACTTGGACTGGTCGGTTTCGGGCTGCTGTTCGTGTGTGCGGGCTGCGGCGGTGATGACGACGACACCACCACGGTCGACAGCGGTGCGGTGGTCGACAGCTCGATGATGACCGCGGACGCGGCGGCGCCGACCGCGGTGTCGGGCCACGTCACCATCGACAATGGCGGCTCGGGCGCGCCGCTGGGCACCGGCACGGTGTCGGTCGCTGGAGCCAGCCCGGCCATCACCACCGCGCTGGCCAACGACGGCGCCTACAGCCTGCAGGTGCCGCGCGGCCCCGCCTTCATCCGGGTCACCAGCCCGACGGTGGCCACCATCCAGGAGGGTGTCGTGGTCGGCGCCACGCCGATCACCCTCGATTTCCGCGCCATCCCGAACAGCGACGTCACCCAGGTGCTGGGCGCGCTGAGCATCACCCAGGACACCGCCAAGGGGGTGGTGCTGGTCGACTTCGCGGGCGGCGCCCCCGGCTCGCAGTACGGCGCCACCCTGAGCGCCACCCATGGCGCGTCGTTCAACCCGGAGACGCCGGCGCTGGCCAGCACGGTGCCCGGGGACAAGCAGCTGGTGTTCCCCAACGTCGTCGCGGGCACCACCACAGTGACCGCGATGCCGCCCAGCGGCCACACCTGCTCGCCGCACGCCGCCATCACCGCCTTCCGCGTCGACGCCAACGTGTTCACCCAGGTCGTGTTCGACTGCAACTGACCCCCTGAGCCGCGCGCCCGCGCGTCACCCCGCTCCCGCCCCCGCTCGACCCTGCTCCGCCCTACCTACCTCTTGCGCCGCTTCGGGCGCGCTGGATCCACCACCGCGTCCTGCGTGGTGACCAGGATCTCCCCCATCCCGGGACCGACCCGGACCTCGGCGAAGCCCATCGCCGCCGGCCGGGGATGCACCAGCACCGGCTCGCCGCCCGCGGCCTGCCGGAGCGAGCCAGCCGCGGCGTAGCTCTCGTGCTCGCGTCGCTGCGTGCGCAGCGCCTGGTTCAGCGTGTCCGAGCTGGTCGCCAGCAGCGCACCCGGCGCCAGCGTGGCCAGCCGGGCCTGCCGCCACATGGCCTCGCGTCGACTGTTCACGGTGCGGCTGGCCCTGGTGGCGCCGGGCTCGGCCTCGCCCTTCTCGGCCTTGGCGGCGCGCTTCTCGGCCGCCTTGCGCGCCACCCGCTCCAGCTCCAGGGCGCTCTCCACGCTCTTGACGCGCGCACGCAGCGCGGTCAGGGTCTCGCGCTCGCGCCCCAGCGTGCGCTCGGCGGTCTCGGCGCGCCTGAGCGCTGCCGCGGCGGCCGCCTCCGCCGCCGCCAGGGCCTGCTTGCCGGCGCGCTCGGCGTCCGCCCGCGCGCGCGCCACCTCGGCCTGGGCCAGCGCCCGGGCGCGACCCTCGACCTCCCCCGGCGCCGCCTTGCCGGCGCCCGCGCGCAGCTCCTTCAGCTCGAACTGGAGCGCCGCGATCCGCGCCAGCGCGGCCGCCAGATCACTACGGTGGTCCATCAGTTCACGAAGCGCCGGTACAGCGCGGGCAACCTCGTGCGCGACACCTCGACCACCGACTCACCCTCCAGCTTCAGCCCCAGCAGCACGCCGGCCCCGACGCCGGCATCGACCGCGGCCGCACCCGCTGGCGCCGCGCCCGCCGGCGCCCCGCCCGGCGCCGGCTCCTGGCACAGCGCGAACAGCCGCCCCTCGAACCCGATGACGTCGTGGCAGACCCCGGGCAGCACGGTCGGCTTGCCGGCCAGGGTCGCCGCGAACACCAGCACGCCGCGCTCGCCCGCCGCCACCAGGACATGGCCATCGGGCGCCACCGTCAGACCGGTGAACGCGGTGAACTCGGTGCCCGTGGTCAGCCGCTCCGGCTTGTGAGTGCCGCGATCGACGTGCTCCTCCACCCCCGGGCCGCCACCGCCGTTGAGCAGCATGTGCTCGGGTACGTCCAGCTTGTCCTTGCGGATGGGCAGCACCGCCAGCTCCTGGCCCCAGCCCGACATGATGCCGTAGGGCGCCACCACATAGACCCGCCACTCGTCGGGGCCGGGCCCGGGCACCAGCGCGGCCAGGTCATAGTGGCCGTTGATGAGGCCCGGCATGGTGAAGTCACCCAGCCGCTCGGGCGCGCGCCCGGCCTGGACGCGGAACCAGTCGGCCAGCATCGGGGTGACCACGTCGTCGATGGCCAGCACGCGATCCCCGTGGCGCACGAAGATGTCGTACTCCTTGTAGGCCATGTCGCGCTCGACCAGGGTGGTCGGCGCCGCCGGGCGCCCGAGGTCGGTCCACGCCACCCGCCCCGCGCTGCCCACGAACAGGCCCCCCGCGGCCAGGTGCAGCGCCGCCGGCTGCGCCGCGCCGACCTCGATGGCCACCTCGGCGCCGGCCCCACCGCCGAGTCGCCGCACCAGCACCCGGTGCAGCGCCGGCTGGCTGTCGGGGGCCGCGGTCTGCTCGGCGCGCGCCCACAGCCCGTGATCGAAGGCCACCGCGGTGCGGTAGTGGCCGGGCCAGTTCTGCAGCGGCAGCGCCGGCGCTTGCAGGCTGTCGCCCAGGGTCACGCTGCCGTCGGGCTCGACGCGCACGGCCTGGTAGCGCGCGCTGGCCTGCTCGGGTAGGTGCGCCTCCAGCAGCAGCATCGGCAGCCCCAGCACGGCGGGCGACGGCGACGCCGTGGGCCGCGGCGTGGGGTCCTTGCCCTGGCGCCGCGCGCTGCGGGTGCAGCCGGCCCACACCGCTCCTGCCACCATCCCGGTCGCCGCGACCGCGACCGCCCCCAGCACGCGTCCTCTCGTCGTTCTCGTCGTCATTCGGTGGGCTCCTCGCCGCTGGCCGCGGCGGCCAGCAGCTGCTCGATGGCCTCGCTGTTGGGGACCCGGCCGGCGAAGTCCAGCCACACCCGGCCGTCCAGCTCGCAGGTGTAGACCCGACAGATCCGCGGCCGATTGTCGAAGATCTTGCAGCCGTGCGGCCCCAGGTGAAAGCAGCCGCCGTCCTTGCGGTGGCGGATCCAGTACGGGCGCAGGTGATCCCAGCGCACCACCCCCTCGGCCAGATCGTCCTCCTGCAGCGCCTGCTCCATGAAGCAGCACACGCCCTTGCACAGCGGCAGCCGGGCCGCGCAGTCGAGCAGGTTCTCGCGCGCGCCGTACTTGTCGCCCGGATCGAGGTTGAGCCCGAGGCCCAGCTGCTGGCGTGCGGCGTCTTCCTTCATCTTGGCGCGCTGGGCGCGATAGCCCTCGGCGACCTCGTCGCGGGTGGCCACCCCGCGCAGCACCATCAGCTCCAGCGCGGCGCGGATACTCAGGGTCAGCTCGGCCACCGTCTCCAGCAGCCCGGCGCGCGCGTGCTCGCCACGACGCGCCCCGCGCTCGAGCTGGCGCTCGACCTCGGCCCCCCACGCCACGTCCGGCGCCGGGGCCACGGCCGCGCCGCGCGCGTCGTCGTGGCCGTCGCTCATCACCCGCCCGACCCGCCCGCGGCGGCGAGGACGAGTCCGCTGGAGCCGCCTGTCATTGCCGCACTATAGTGCCGCCCGCCGGGAGTTCCGCCCAGAAAGGGCGGAACTCCCGGCAGCGGCACTATCCGGTTCCGGGTGCGCTCCGCGCGCCCGGAACCTCCAGGCCGGATATTGCCGGCCGTCAGAAATTTCGCGAG
>JADYYK010000015.1 GCA_020853705.1 Deltaproteobacteria bacterium | reverse complement strand
GCGCAAGTCACCCCAGAACGACCATCGGTAAGCCGTGTGCGGGAAATCCGCACGCACGGTTTGAAAGGGGGTCCTGCCCTTTCGTCGATGAAAACCTCGCAACGAAAGGGCAGGATCTACCAATGATGACGAAGAAGCTGCTGCCGTTCGCGTTCGCGCTGACCCTCGGACTGGCGGGCTGCGGCGGCGACGAGTCGTCGGGGCTGGCGGGCATGTACATGACCACCAGCCAGAGCGAGAACCTGGCCGGCTGCGACGGTGACGGCACGCCGAAGACCATCGATCCGGCGTACTTCGTGGTCATCGACGAGAACCTCTTGAATGGCCTGTTCGTCAGCGCCTACCCGTGCACCGGGCCGGAGCGCTCGAGCTGCAACACCGACAGCTTCAGCCTGTTCTTCCTGGCCGAGCGCGCCAGTGGCGGCGAGTTCATCACCGATCAGCCGTCGCGGGACAGCGTGTCGGGCAACGAGTGCACCATCGGCTGGAGCGGCACGCGCGCGAAGAAGACCACCGGCGGCATCATCCTGCGCGACGAGTACCGCAGCGGCCGCGTCACCGGCAAGGTGTGCACCGACCAGGACTGGGACTGGGCGGCAGGTCGCGTGCTGGAGTGCAAGCACGTCGAGATCCGGGTCGCGACGAAGCTGTGAGCGCGCCGCACCGCGACGGCCTGGACGCCGCCCTGGCGCGCATCGCCGCGCTGGAGGCCGAGGTGCGCGAGCTCGAGGAGGCAGTGGTGGCCGCGCGCGCGAACCAGGGCGCCGCCGGCCTCACCGAGGAGCGCCTGCGCGTGGAGCGTGATCAGCAGCGCGCGGTGGCCGCCAAGCTCAAGCAGGAGCTCGAGCAGGCGCGCGCCGACCTGGCCGCGCTGCAGACGCCGCCCAGGCTCGGCATGCTGACCGCGCTGCAGCACAACCTGACGCTGGTGCCGGCCAAGGTCGCGCGTGACCGGGGCCTCGGCGTCAGCTGCCCTGTGTGCGCCGCGAGTGACCGCGAGCGCGAGCTGGTGACCATCATCTCGAACAGCGCGCTGGGCCCGCTGGGCGCGTGCCCGGCGTGTGGGTCGGTGATGGTGGTGCGCTCGGGCTGAGCGGGTCAGCGCGCCAGCAGGCCGTAGATCCCGTAGCCGATCATGTAGGGCAGCTGGTAGTCGGGGAACGCCGCGGCGAAGCGCTCCTGCAGCGCGGCGTGGTGCTCGCCAGCGCTCGGGCTGGCCGGGTCGGTGGCGGCGCGCGGGTCGGGCAGGCTGGCCAGGTACTCGGTGACGAGCTCCTCGGCGCGCGTGAGGTAGGCGGTCTCGGCGGCGACCGCGGTGGCGACCGGCGCGGGCACGCCGCGGCCGCCATACACGGTGGCGCCGTCGAAGGCGGTCAGCTCGGCCAGGGCGCGCCGCCACGCCGCCAGGTCCGGGCGCGGCTTGCCGTCCACGATCCCCCCCTCGAGCCAGGCGTGGGCCTGGTGGTGCACCAGGTCGCCGACGATCAGCGCGCGCTGTGCCGGCAGCCACGCCACCGTCTGCGTGCTCGACACGCCGGGGTTCGAGAGCTCGTGCAGGCGGATGTCCGCCCCCACGCTGGCGGGCAGCTGGTAGTCGCCGCTGAAGGTGATGTCGACCGTCGCCTCGGGCGGGTAGCTCGCGTCGGTGAACATCTTGGCCATGGTGACGAAGAAGTACTTCTTGTAGGCGTGCACGCCGGGGATGGCGGCGGCGGTGGCGGCGCTGGCCACGACCTTGGCGCCGCGTGCGCGCAGCGGACCCACGCCGTTGAATTTGTCGGGGTTGGGGTGCGTGATGATGACGTGCGTGATCGGTGACTTCGTGTGCGCGTCGATGTCCGCCAGCAGCGCGCGCGCGAGGTCCTCGGTGAACTGGGCGTCGAACACCACGACCGCGCGGCCGGTGTCCAGCCAGTAGGAGTGGGTGTCGAAGCCGGCCTGGCCCGAGGTGAAGGTGTGCAGCACGGGCGCGGCGCTGGTGGTGCCGGTCTCGTGCGGGCTGCTGCTGCCAGGGCCGCCACAGCCGGCGGCGGTCACGGCTGCGGTCAGGGCCAGGGCGGTCAGGGTGAGGGGGCGGACATTCGGGGTCGAGGGCGTGGTCGGCGTCGGCGAGGTGGGCGTCGTCATGGCTGCTGTCTCCTTGTGCCAGCTCGGACGCCAGACCAGGCGGTGGCGCTTCAGCGTCGATACGCCAGAAATTGGCGACGACACGCCAGCGACCCCCCTGTTATTTCGGCCCTGTGACGCAGTGCGTTGCAGTCTTGTGTCGGTCAGGTATCATGTGCGCCATGCAACGCGATGTTCGCAAGGTGGTCGTGCTGGGCGCCAACGGAGCCATGGGCGCGGGCAGCGGCGAGGTCTTCGCTGCCGCCGGCATTCCGACCGTGTTTCTGGCTCGCAGTCGCGACAAGGCGCGCCAGGGCATGGCCCGCGCCGAGGCCATGGCCAAGTCGGAGGCCCTGGGTCGCTTCATCACCCTGGGCTCCTACGAGGAGGATCTCGAGCGAGAGGTCGCCGACGCCGACCTCATCTTCGAGGCCGTCTCGGAGGAGCTGGCGCTCAAGCGCGAGTTCTTCGAGCGTATCGATCGATGTCGCAAAGCCGATTCGATCGTCGGCACGGTGTCGTCGGGCCTGTCGATCGCCGCCATGACTGGCGGCCGCAGCGCGAGCTTCGCCAGCCACTTCCTCGGTATCCACTTCTTCAATCCGCCCAACGTCATCGTCGGCTGCGAGCTCATCCCGCACGCCGGCACCGACAAGGGCGTGACCGCGTTCGTGGCCGACCTGCTGCGCAAGCGCCTCGGTCGCGAGCTGGTGGTCACCAGCGACACCCCCGCCTTCTGCGGCAACCGCGTCGGCTTCAAGGTGCTGAACGAGTGCGCCCAGCTGGCCGAGGAGCACGGCCCGGCCTACATCGACGCGCTGCTCGGCCCGCACACCGGGCGCGCCATGGCGCCGCTGGCTACCATCGACTTCGTCGGCTGGGACGTGCACAAGGCCATCGTCGACAACCTGCACGCGCTGACCAAGGACGAGGCGCACGCGCAGTTCGCGATGCCGAAGTACATGGCGGCGCTGATCGAGCAGGGCCACCTCGGCAACAAGACGGTCGACATGGGCGGCTTCTTCCGTCGCGTCGGCAAGGGCAAGGAGGCGCAGCACTTCGTGCTGACCCCGAAGACGCGTGAGTACGTGCCCGCGGCCAAGACCCCGACCCCGGACGTCGCGCGCAAGATGAAGCAGCTGCACCACGTCGGCCGCTACAAGGCCGCCTTCGACGTCTTCGCCGAGGCCACCGGGCCCGACGCCGACCTGATGAGGCGCGTGATCCTCGGCTACGTCAGCTACGGCCTGATGCGCGTCGGCGAGGTCGTCGAGCGCGCCGCCGATGTCGATCGCATCATGGGCTTCGGCTTCAACTGGGCTCCGCCCAGCGTGCTGGTCGACGTCATCGGCGCGCGCCGCACGGTGGCGCTGCTGGAGGCGGCCAAGCTCCCGGTGCCACGTGTGGTCACCGACGTCGCCGAGCGCGGTGGCAAGCTGTTCGATGAACCCACGGTCGATCTCGGCCGCTTTTTCCAGGGGAAGTGACGATGACGCAGCCTGTGTACATCCTCGGCGGCTACCAGACCGACTTCGCCCGCAACTGGACCAAGGAGGGCAAGCACATCTCGGCCCTCATCCGCGAGGCCGTCGAGGGCGGCCTGGCCGCCACCGGCCTGGAGCCGAAAGACATCGAGACCGGCCACGTCGGCAACTTCGCCGCCGAGCTGTACGCCATGCAGGGTCACCTCGGCGCCTTTCTGGTCGACGTCGACCCGGCGTTCTCGGGGCTGCCCACCGGGCGCCACGAGGCCGCGTGCGCGTCAGGGTCGATCGCCGCGCTGGCGGCGTCGGCCGAGATCGAGGCCGGTCGCTACGACTGCGCCATGATCGTCGGCGTCGAGCAGATGAAGACGGTCGCCCCCTCGGTGGGCGGCGACTACCTGGGCACCGCGGCGTGGTACGAGCTCGAGGCCAAGGGCGTCGAGTTCCCGTTCCCCAAGCTGTTCGGCCGCCTGGGCGACGAGTACGACAAGCGCTATGGCCTCAAGGACGAGCACCTGGCGCACATCGCCGCGGTCAACTACGACAACGCGCGGCGCAACCCGCGCGCCCAGACCCGCACCTGGTACATGAACGAGGAGCACGCCAAGTCGGGCGGCGCCTACAACGCCACCATCGGCGGGCGCATCAAGATCAGCGACTGCTCGCAGGTCACCGACGGTGGCGTGTCGCTGTTCATGGCCTCGGAGAAGTTCGCCAAGGTGTACGCGGCTCGCCGCGGCGTGCAGCTGTCGTCGCTGCCGCGCGTGCTGGGCTGGGGCCACCGCACCGCGCCGCTGACCTTCGACGACAAGGTCGCCGAGAGCCGCGGCGGCGAGTACGTGCTGCCGCACACCCGCCAGGCCATCGTGGACGCCTTCCGCCGCGCCGGCGTGGCCGACTGCTGGCAGCTCCAGGGCATCGAGACCCACGACTGCTTCACCACCAGCGAGTACATGGCCATCGACCACTTCGGGCTGACCCGGCCGGGCGAGTCGTGGAAGGCGGTCGAGGAGCGCGTCATCGATTTCGGCGGGAAGTTGCCGATCAATCCCAGCGGTGGCCTGATCGGTGCCGGCCATCCGGTGGGCGCCACCGGCGTGCGCCAGCTGCTCGACGCGTCGCTGCAGGTCACCGGCAAGGCCGGCGGCTACCAGGTCGAGGGCGCCAGGAAGTTCGCCACCCTGAACATCGGCGGCTCGGGCACCACCAGCTGCGTGTTCGTGGTCGGGGTCTGAGCTAGCTGCGCGGTGGGTCGGGTTCGTCCGGCTCGCTGTCCGGATAGTGGTACTCGAAGCAGGGCGGGCACAGCCCGTGGCTGACGGCCGCGGGCGGGTGCTCGATCAGCTCGGGCACCCAGTCCCAGCGGCCCGAGGCGTGGCGCACGCGACGACAGTGCGCGCACTGGGTGACCAGGCCGCGACCGTCATAGCTCGACGCCGCAGGCGCGGGCTGCTCCAGGACCAGGTGGTTCGAGACCACCACATAGCCGGGTTCGGACAGGGCGCCGCAGCGCATGCGGAACTTGCGCAGCACGGTGGGTGACGAGCACTCGTAGACGTGTTCCCAGATCGCGCCCGGGACCAGGTGCGCCATGGCGTCGAGGTAGAAGATGCGCAGGATGGGCGGGATGGCGCGCTCCAGCGAGCGCCCCAGCGGACTCTCGGCCAGCTCGGCGTCGCCGCCGTTGGCGCGCGCGAAGGTGGTCCAAGCCGGGTTGACGTAGGCCAGCGTCAGGTCGGGCGCGAGGCCATAGATGGTGGTGGTGAGGTCGCCGTCGAGGGCAGCGAGCAGCGCGGCGCCTGCCACGCGCCTGAAAGCAGCGCTCGTCTCGGCCACGTCGTCCATCACTGCCCCCGGTGCGCCGATTATAGACCTGGGAGCGGCGGAGCGGCCGGGCTCAGCGCGTGCAGCGCGAGCCGTTCGGGGAGAAGCAGTTGTCACGCACGCCGGAGACGCCGAAGGTGGAGTCGCCGACGTTGTTGCGGATGGTCAGCAGGATGTCGCGCCACGAGGCGCGGTAGTTGTGCTCCAGGGCCCAGACCATCTTGGCGATGGCGGGGGCGGCGAACTCGTTGGCCGAGGCGCTGACCTCGATGACCGAGGACAGGAGGTCGAGCTTGTCCCACTTGCCGCCCTTGCCGTTCAGGATGGGGCGCACGTAGTACTCGAAGCCAAGGCAGCCGCCGTACAGGAAGATCTGGTAGCCCGCGGGGTAGGTCGGGCGGCTCCAGAAGTCGCTGGCGCCGAGCATGGAGTGGCCGTCCCAGGCGACGATCTCGTGCTCGGTCAGCGCCTTCTGGAAGTTCGCGAAGTGGGCATAGTCACCCAGGCCCGAGAAGTCGCGCGGCGAGTACAGGTCGATCTGGAAGGTGACGTCGCCCTTGAGCTTCTTCTCGAAGCGCTTGCCGACGGGGGCGGTGACCGCCTTCCACTTGGCCTCGGTCAGCCAGCGCGCGTAGCGGGCCATGCTCTGCATGCCGGTCTCGTTGTCGGTGATGGCGCCATCGTCGATCTGGCCGAACAGGATGACCGTGGTGACCTTCTTGTCGGCGACCAGCTGGTCGTACTCGGGGTAGACCACGGTGCGCGAGGCGGCGAAGGTCTTGGAGATGGTGACCTTGAGATCCTGCATCGGGATCTTGCAGGCGGTCTGCTCGGGCTCCCAGCGGTACCAGTACACCGAGGAGTCGAGGCCGATGTGATCGTCGTCGTCGGCGCAGGTCTTGGCGGCGTCGGTGAAGACGCTGAAGGGCTTCTGCGGGACCTTGGCGGTGAAGGTGGTGCCGACCTTGTTCTCGGCGCGCGCGGCGAACAGCAGCACGCTGTTGAGGCCGCGCAGACGCCAGTGCTTGCGCGTCGCGGTCGGCGGCACGGTGGCGTTGGTGTACCAGGTGGTGCCGACCTGCCACTCGACGCGGTCGTCGGCGGAGGCGTCCTCGGCCAGCGACTCGAGGTACATGATCTCGCGCTTGCGGAAGTAGGTCAGCGCGAACTGCCCCAGCACCGCGGGGCCGTCGGCCAGCTGGTACGACGAACCGGTGACGTCACCCTCGAGGTCGACCTCGACCTCGAAGCCGTCGGGGTTGAGGTACGCCGAGTCGGCCTTGCCGTCGTTCTCCATCGGCTGCGTGAACGGGTTGACGCCGTTGTTGGCCTCCTGGGAGGAGCAGCCGAAGGCGAGGGTCGCAGCGAGTGACAGGCCGATTGTCTTGCGCATGCGCGGACAGAGAGCAAGCGGTGGGCCATGTAGGTGCGCAGTGGTTACAGATGGTTAGGATGGCGACGGCTGGCGGATCGAGGAGCCAGCGGTCTGCTGACCCGCCAGGCCGGGTCAGGAAGCTCGGGGTTTGGCCGTTCGCCGCGTGGTCACGAGGCGGCGGTACGATGGATCCGGCCTGCTGAGTTCCTCGAGCAGCCCATGGCGCTGGCAGAGCCGTATGCTGCGCAGGTTCTCCTGGTGGACGATGGCGTAGACACGGGCGTCGCGCCGCGGGACGCGCTGGGACACGTCTGTCATGACCGCCACCATGACGACGTCGCTCGCGCGCTGACCAGTCTCGAAGCGCCTGCCTTGCCAGCCGAGCGCGACCGCGGTGACATGGAGCTTGGTCGCGGCATACCGTCGTTGGCCGTCTCGAAAGTGAACTCGTTCATGGGCCGCGACGCCCACCAGCTCCCCGCTCTGGCGATCGAACACCAGCAGGACGCGCGGGTCCTGGCTCCTGGCGAGTGGTTCGAGGGCCCAGTCGATGAGGTCCTCCTGCACATGGCGCTCGACCTCGACCTCCCAGGGAACTCCTGGATTCGCGCAGCGGAACTGCCGAAGCAACGCGCGATCCGATCCCCGTGCTGCTCGGATCCGCCATTGCACTCGCCTCACTGGCTACTCGATGGTGACCGGGAACATGATCGTGAGCGGCGCAGGGACCCCTGACAGGAGCCGGGCGTCTCTGCGGGTCAGCCTGCGTGCCGAGTCCGACCGAGCGAAAGGGCTGAACCGGCTACCCGCGTCAGCTCCATCGAGGTCGAGCGCTGGCACGGCATTCACGACCATCCGCTGATCGTCGAGGCGCTCGGTGAGCAAGGCCAGCAGGTCACCGACAGTCTCTCGGTGTGCGGCGCGCGCGAGCCATCTAGGCACGGCGGTCCTGACTCCGCCCGCCGCTTCCAGCAGCACGAAGTCCGGGTGAGTCTCGGAGATCCGGCCGGTGACCATGCCCGGGGGCCGGATGGCGCGACGGCCTCGCGCCACGCTGGTCTCCTTGCCCAGAGCTCGAAGCAGACGCAAGAGTCCTGGCCAGCGCTCGTCCGAAACGCCGCCTTCGATCACTGCGGACACGTCCTCAGCCGATCGCCCCGCCAGCATCTCTCTCAGCTTCGCGAAGTTCTCCCCGGCTTCGAGCTTCGCTGCGGCCTTGGCGACGAGGCTGGCCGAGCGGGCGTCGCCTTCTCGCGCGAGCGTCGCAGCGTCACGATTCAACGTACTGAAGATCGTGACCTGCCCGGAAGCGCGGCCCCGGCTCCGCGTCGTGACTCGCAGGCCGGGCGTCGCCCAGTGGTTTGAGCGCAGGGTCCGGAACGGCGCCTCCTTGGACGCAGACTCGCCAGGCCTGAAGGCCTGCACGAGCTGGCTCCGTCCCACGATCGGCCAGGCGACAATCTTCATGATCAAACGCTAACACGACAGAGGCGTGTTAACCACGTCTCAGAATGGTGTCTCGATCCTGGCAGCACGTCAGACACCACCGGCATCCGCTCCGCCGACGAGCTGGGCAAACGCCCTTCGCCGGACGAAGCCGGTCACGAAGGCCCGGGTATCCTGGTCAGCGACCGTAGAGTATGCGCAGGCGATGAGATCTCGGCCGGGCCTCATCGCGTGCGCACATGCCGCGAAGACACGCTGGATGTCGTCGAGCTGCGTGTCGCCCCCGCACACCACCGCGAGGTGCGCGGCCTGTAGCCAGCGAGACCCGAGCATCTCGCGGGCAGAGCCCCTGACGGCTGCTGCTCGATGGTCGATCTCGTGCACGACCCCTGCACACGGCGCCCGCAGGAGCTGCCTGAGTTCGTGCCCCGAGTAGCCGATGAGGCCAGGCAGCACCATGCCGCCCAGCAGCGCCGCCGCCACCGGCGTGTCTGGTTGCGCGCTCAGGACCGCCGCATCGGTGCTCCCGGACAGCTCCAGCCGGGCGTCCATCGAACCCACGTGGGTTTCGAGCACCACCAGGCCGACGGTGACGCCCCGGGTGCGCAGGGAGCTGACGACGCTACGGACCCGCGGGTGCATCACGTCGCCGCCCGCCGCAGCCACCACGGCCAGCTCGGTTGCACACGCCGTGACGTCGCTGACGTCGCCGTCGGCCGCAGCGGCATCGAGCTCGACCTGGAGGACGTCGACGGGAACGGTCGGCCCACGAACGAGTGGGCCTCGTCCGCTGCGCGTGATCTCGATCAGCGTCGGGCGCCAGCGCGTCATCACGTCTCCGCCTTTGTGGCCTCCGCTCGCTGGAACCAAGTGGCCAGCTGGACCGCCTGCGATGGCGAGCGAACGACCGGGCAGCGCGTCGAGCCATCGTCGAGCGACACCAACACCACGGTGATCTCGCCTCGCCCGAAGGTGAACTCCGCCCTGATCAGCTCGGTGGTCACCGTCGCGACGAGGTCGCCGCTGGCGCTCATCCCGAGCGCCGCCTCCGGGAACTCGACGGTTCGACAGCGGCGCAGGATGTCACGATAGAGTTCGACGGTTGGCGCCGCCACCCGTGCAAGCCCGTCGCACCGCACCGCGTCCTGGACGAAGACCACGTTGTCGTCGTCGTCCTCACCCTGCGCGAACTCACCCGAGACCAGCAGCGCCTCGCGGCTGCGCAGGCGAGCGACGGGGCCCGGCTCGACCCGCGACGGCATCAGACGCCCGCGCACGGTCTGGTTCCCGTCGCCAAGCCGCATCAAGAACGTGGGCGACCCGTCCGTCGTCCTGGCCTCGCGAAGGTAGGTGACCCTGGCGAAGAACCTCGCGCATCCGGTGAACCGGTCGCTGAACGCGCTGAGCGACGCGAGATCGGAGGTCGCGAACGACTCACCCGCGCCCGCAGCCGCCCTGGCCCCGGCCAACCACGCCGCCGCGCCGGCTGCCACGATCCCACGGGGGGCGCTTCGTCTTGTCACCATGTCGAGAGGCTACATCGCCCCTCTGACATTGGGCCGTCTCCCACCGTCTTCATCCCATGCCTGCGACTATACTGGCCTCATGGAACGAGATGACTTTCGTAGCAAGTTCACGTTCGAAGCTTGGTTTGATGAGTGGTTGCGTCAGCTGGGTCCCGCAGGGTCGGCGTTGCCCACAGGTGACGAACACGACCACCACTGGTCCGGGTCCTTTGAGGTCAGACGGGCGGTGCTCGAAGCGCTGTCGGACGCCGGAGCTGAGCAGTTCCTCAATCCGCTGGTCGCGAGCCACCTCCGCGCTTTCGGGTCCAAACTCGCGAGGACAACCCCACCTAGCTCTTGGTTCTGGGTTCGCTCCGAGTGGAGCAAGGTCGACATCTCCTACGGTCTGGCGCAGACGCCCTTCGCTGGTCGCTCTGGTGGATGGGAAAAGCAATGGCGCGCTGGGGACACGGGGGACCTTGGGCAGTGCGAAGTCAAGGTCTGCTACACGCACCAGTACGAGGGCAGGCTGCCGGTCCTACAGGGGCAACTGAGGAGTCGCCGGGCCAGCGACAGGCATTTGAAGGCCCCCGGTTTCGACCAGCAGCGCTACCACGGCCTCGTTTGGCTCTTTCAGCACGAGGGAGTTGACGAGCTTGAGGAAGCGGGCGAGCAACTGTTGAAGGAAGCCAGGGATCTTCGCTTGAAGGTCTTGCGCGGCTTCTCTTTCCCTCGAGACGCCGACAATCTCGGCCGGCTGTGGCCATCGTGCGAAGGCAGAGACTACAAATGCGGGATGAGTCTCGCGCTCGTTGAACTCAAGCCCAACCAACACCCTGCCTGATCAGCCCTTCTTGCCCTTCTTCTTCTTGGCGACCTTCGGCGGGGACTCTTCCAGGCCGACGAACTCGAAGTCGTTGAAGCGGAAGGCTTCGAGCTTGGGGCCTTCGCCCCAGGGCAGGATGATGGGGGTCAAGTCGTCAGCGGGGGTCTCGAGCCAGGTCTCCTGGGTGAAGCCGACCACCTCGCCGACCGCGAACACCAGGTCGTGGCCCTTGCCCTTGGGGTGCTTGCGCAGGGTCCAGGTGTTGGTGAGCTTGTTCGGGGTCGCGAACTTGCCGATCTCGTGGGCGAAGGTGCGCTGCCATTCGGTGCCGTTGAGGTTCCAGACCGAGAGCAGCTCGCGGGCGCCGCCGTTGCCGCGCTGGATGAAGCGCACGATGATGCTGCTGCGGCCGTCGCCGGTCAGCTCGACGACGCGGACCTCCTTGACGTCCTTGGGGCTGGCGACCGGGACCGTGAAGTAGGTGAAGCTGTCGCTGATGGAGCCGACCACCTTGCCGGCGGCGATGACGCGCTCGGGGCCGGGGTCGCCGTCGAGGTCGGCCAGCTTGTCGAGCGTGATGTCGGCGGGGCGGATCTTCAGCTTGCTGAGGAAGTCGCGGTAGACCTCGTCGCCGCCCTGGAAGTTCAGGCTGTCGAGCTCGGCGTCGCCGCGGCCGCGGGCGCTGGTGACCACGGCCTGCACGGCGCGATCGACGCGGGCGTCGCCGTCGGTCACGGTCAGCCCGAAGGGCAGCCGGGGTACGCCGCGTGACCAGCCCGGGACCTCGGCCCAGGGCAGGCCGATCTCCAGGTTGTAGCCGCTCTTGGTGGTGCCGCCCGCGATCTCGATGTTCTTCGCCGGCTTCTTGCCGGGCATCCAGCGGCTGACCTGCTTCTGCCCGCTGCCGTCGCCAGGGAAGATGACCAGGCGGCGCGCCGCGCCGTTGACGCCGAAGGCCAGCTCGACGGCGTCGTCCTTGGCGGGATCTCCGCCAGGATTCCGGATGATGCGGTCGTCGCGCACCTGGATGGCGAACATCAGGCCGTCGGGGTCATAGACGCAGCGCACGTTGATCGACAGGTCGGAGGCGCCGCTGCTGGCGCCGCCGGGCAGCGGCTGCTCCAGGGTGACGCCGGAGACCTCGCCCCACTCCGAAAGCGCGCCGTCCACCAGGGCGAAGCCCGACTCTGCCAGGTCGCAGGAGATCTCGGTCGCCGCCGCCGGGCGGGCACCCGCCATGGCGACCAGCGCGACCACCCCGAAGCTCAAGCGTCGCATGACCCGGAAGGCTAGCGCAAAATCCGGGGCCAGGTGCCCGAAATGTGTTAGATCGCCACGCATGCTGGAGACCATCAGCAAGGGATTTCGCCTCGCCAAGGCCCGCTTCACGGGCAAGACCGAGCTGACCGCCGACGTCATCGACGAGGCGCTCGGCGATGTGCGCATGTCGCTGCTCGAGGCCGACGTCGGCTTCAGCGTCGTCAAGACGTTCATGGCGAGGGTGAAGGACAAGGCCATGGGCGAGGAAATTCAGCTCGCCGCCAAGTCCAAGGACAAGAACGTCCGCATCACGCCCGAGCAGGCCTTCATCAAGATCTGTCAGGACGAGCTGACCGCGCTGATGGGCCCGGTCGAGACCGAGATCAAGTACGCGCGCAAGGGCCCGACCGGCATCATGATGGTCGGCCTGCAGGGCTCCGGCAAGACGACCACGGTCGGCAAGCTGGCGCGCTATCTCGAGAAGGACAAGAAGAAGGTCCTGCTGGTCGCGGCCGACGTCTACCGCCCAGCCGCCATCGAGCAGCTCAAGGTCATCGGCGAGAAGGCCGGTGTGCCGGTGTACTCGGAGCCGGCCGGCAACTCGCCGCCCGACATCTGCGAGCGCGGCGTGCAGTACGCCCGCGAGCACGGCCGTGACGTCGTCATCTTCGACACCGCCGGCCGCCTGACCATCGACGAGCCGCTGATGAACGAGCTGGTCGAGATCGACCGGCGCTGCAAGCCCGCCAACATCTTCCTGGTGCTCGACGCCATGATTGGCCAGGTGTCGGTCGACACCGCCAAAGCCTTCAACGAGCGGCTGAACCTCGAAGGCTTCATCATGACCAAGCTCGACGGCGATACCCGCGGTGGCGCGGCGCTGTCGGTCAAGGAGGTCACCGGCAAGCCCATCAAGTTCCTGGGCATGGGTGAGACCCTCGACAAGCTGGAGGAGTTCCGCCCCGAGGGCCTGGCCACGCGCATCCTCGGCATGGGCGACATCGTCGGCCTGGTCAAGGACTTCGAGCAGGTGGTCGACGCCGAGAAGGCGGAGCGCGACGCGCGCCGCATGCTCAAGGGCAAGTTCGACATGGCCGACTTCCTCGAGCAGATCCGCGTCATCAAGAAGATGGGGTCGCTGAAGGACCTGTTCGAGAAGATGCCGATGGAGCTGCCCGAAGGCGCCAACATCGACGACAAGGAGCTGCAGAAGATCGAGGCCATGATCTCCTCGATGACGCCCAAGGAGCGCTCGCGCCCCGAGCTGTTCGTCGAGTCGAGCTGGGAGAGCATCATCGCCAACGGGCGCCAGCAGAAGCGGCGCACCGCCGACTATGCGCCGTCGCGCGTGCGTCGCGTGGCCATCGGGTCGGGCCGCAAGGAGACCGAGGTCAAGGAGCTGCTGCACAAGTTCGCGATGATGCGGCAGATGATGCAGCAGATCGGCCAGTCGTCGGGCCTGCTGGGCAAGATCCCGGGCATGAAGGGGATCGCGCAGGCCAAGCAGATGATGGGCATGGACTTCTCGCAGTTCATGACCGTGCCCGGCATGGACCAGGGCCCGCGCGCGGGCCGGCCGCCGATCCGCGTCAACCGCGACAAGGACAAGGCCAAGCGCAAGGCCGCCAAGATGGCGCGCAAGAAGAACAAGCGGCGCTAGTCGTGCGCGAGGGCGGGGCGGCGGGTCCAGGCGGGGGCGCGCGCGTGGTGACGCTGGATGCGCGCGCGGCGCTGCCGGGTGCGCGCGCGGCGCTGCTGGATGCGCGCGCGGCGCTGCCGGGTGCGCGCGCGGTGCTGCTGGGCGCGGTCGCGGCGGTGCTGGCGGGCTGCCCGGCGAAGTTGCCTCCACAGGGCGCGGCGCCGGGGCCGGTGCGTCGGGCGGCGGCGCTGATCTGGGGCTGTGACATCGAGGGCATGGGCTGTGGGGTGGTCGAGGCGACGGTGGCGCGCGACGGCTGCTACCGCTTCGAGCAGAAGGGCGGCGACGCGGACACGCCGGGGATGCGCGCGCATGGCTGCCTGCCCGACGCGGTGACGCGGCGCTGGTTCGCTGACGCCGACCGCGCGCTGCCCGGCCTGGCGTCGGATCCGCCGCGTCCGCAGCCCAGGTTGCCGAGCACGACGTCGCACGCCTGGCTGGAGCTGGAGCGCGCGAGTGACGGGCGGCGCTTCGGGTCGCACGAGCTCTTGGCCAACGTGCTGTGGCGCGAGCTGTCGCTGGACGCCGCCGGCGGCGTGCTGGAGGTCCCTGCCGGAGCCGGCTGGCGCGCGCTGGAGCTGCGCGTCACCGCGGCCGAGGCGGCGGCGCGCGGCGAGGTCCGTGTGCAGATCACCGCCGACGGTCGCGTGCGCTGTCGGCGCGCCGAGTTCGCCACCGGCTTCGTCGAGGTCGACCAGGCCTGGCTGACGTTGCCGCGCGTGCGTGAGCTGCTGGCGCGCGCGCTGGCGGGCGTGGCGCCGGGGACGCTGGTGGCGACGGCGACCACGCAGGAGGGCGGCGGCCTGTATGTCGAGGCCACCGCGACCCACGGCGCGCGGCGCGGCAGCCCGCCCGAGCCGCTGCGGGTGGTGCGCGCATTTTCTGCGGCGGCGCGCGGCCTGCCAAAGGTGTGCGACCTGACACCTCCGTGACTCGCGCCGGGGTACCATGGGGCGTGGCGCTCCGCGGGTGGGTCCTGAGGGTCGGCCGGAGGGTCGGCGTGGTCGGCCTGGTCGGCCTGGTCGGCCTGGTCGGCCTGGTCGGCCTGGTCGGCCTGGTCGCGGGCTGCGGCGACGACGACGTCGGCACACCCGACGGCGCGGTGGTCGATGACGCCGAGGTCGCCGACAGCGCGGTCGACGCCAGCCGCGACGCGCGTCCGGCGCCCGCGATGCCCGCGCCGCCGCTGCCGCCGGTGTTCACGCCGTGCCCGACAGGGTGGCGCGAGGTCGTCCTCGACGGGGTCACCACGTGCGATCCCTATCCAGCCACGGGGCGTGCGACGTGTCCCGACGATCAGGCGCACTTTCCTGGCGATCCCGGCTGCACCCTGATTGGTACCGCCTGCCCCGCGGGCGACTGGGCGACCGATCTGCCGGTCGGCCCACGCATCATCTATGTGAAGCGCGGCGCCAGCCCCTCGGGGCTGGGGACCCAGACCGCGCCGCTGCTGACGCTGACCGCGGCGCTCAACCTGGCGACAGCCGGTGACGTCATCGCCCTCGACAAACAGTCCTACAGCGGCCTGTACGAACCGGCGGCGGGCGTCACGCTGTGGGGCGCCTGCGTCGCCAGCAGCGTGCTGAGCAGCACGACCACGGGCGAGGTCGACGGCGTGGTCACACAGCAGGCGGGGCGCGTGACGCTGCGCAACCTGACGATTCGCGCCAACCGGCCCGCGCTGGTGGTGCGCCAGGGCGCCGAGGCCGTGCTGCAGGGGGTGCTGATCGCGTCGCCACGTCACCTGGGCATCGACGTGGTCGGCGGCAAGCTGGACGCACGTTCGCTGGTGGTCCGTGACACCGTGGGGCTGGGTGATGCCCTGGATCAGCGCGGGCGAGCGCTGCGTGTGCGGGCGTACGAGCCCGCGGGCGGCACTCCGGTGCCCGGGCAGGCCACCGTGCGCCGCGCGCTGTTCGAGCGCAACCACAGCGCGGACATTGCGCCCATCGACTCCGACGTGACGCTGGAGGACGCCGCGCTGGTGGGCACCCTCGACGAGACGTCGCCGTGCGCGCCGCTGTGTGGCAGCGCGGTGCTGCTGCAGCATGGCACGGCCACTCTGCGCCGCGTCTCCATCGAGGGTCCCGCAGCACTCGGCATCCACGGACCCAACGAGGCCATCCTCGACGCCACCGACCTCGTCCTGCGCGGCGCTCGCCGAGAGGGCATCGGGCTCGTCGACAACACCATGACGGCGCTCAGCCGGGTCCTCGTCGAGAGCACCGCGACCGGCATCTATCTCAACCTCGGCACGGCCACGATCAGCGACGTCATGGTGCGAGACTCGGGCGGTGGCTTCTACTTCGTCACCGATGGAGAGATGCGACGCACGCGGGTCCTGCGCACCACTTACCAGCCCTGTATTCGCACGGAGCGCTTTGACGTGCTGGAGGACGTCCTGCTCCAGGACTGCGACGATCAGGGGCTGGCCGTGTCGACCGGCGAACTGACGCTGTTGCGCCTCGTCATCCGGCGCGCGCATGGCGCTGGAATGAACTTCAACAAGGTCTCGAGTTTCGACGCCGTCGATCTCCGGATCGAAGGGACCCGGCCCGCTGGGGCCGGCGAGTTCTCGACCGGCCTGACGGCGCAGGGGGCCTCCAGCGGCACCGTGCGGCGCTTCTGGTTGGCCGACAACGGGCTGGTCGGAGCCCAGATCGGGCCATTCGGTGCACTCGACCTGTCCGAGGGTGAGATCGACGATCACGCGGTCGGTATCAACGTGCAGCGGCAGGTGTTTGACCTCAATCGGGTGCTCGATCGCGTCATCATGCGTCGCAACAGCGTGAACATCGACTCCGCAATGCTGTGGTTGCCGCCACCGCCCTGATCGGGCCATGCTGGAAGGCCGCCAGATGATGAAGAGGACGGTATGAAGCGAGTCGGACTGCTGGCGCTCTGTGGAGTGGCGTTGCTGACGCCGCTGGCTGGCTGTGGCGATGATGACGACGTCGTCACCGCGGATGCGGCGGTCGATGGCGGCGCTCCCTTGTGTGCGCCTGCTGAGGTCGCCGCCGCGCTGGCCAGCGCCGCCCCCGGTTCGACGGTGCAGCTGGGAACCTGTCGCATCATGGGGGCGTTCACGGTACCCGCGAACGTGGCGCTGCTCGGCGCCGGGGTGGGCAAGACGGTGCTCATCTCGCCAGCCGACGGGGTGGCGTTGACCTTGCTGCCGGGCACCGCTCCGACGCGAGTCGCAGACCTCACCATCGAGAGCGCAGGACGCGCGGCAGTGGTCGTCAAGGGCACCAGCGCACCCGGTGGCGCCGCCCTGGTGCGCGTGACCGTGCTGATGACCAAGGGGGTCGGTGTGGCGGCAGAGCGAGTTCCTGGCCTGCTGCTGACCGACGTGACCATCACAGGTGATCTGGAGGCGATCGACGCTCCCGCGCTGCCCGCGCTGCCGCTGCCCGCCGACTATCCCGCCTATGGGGTGGTCGCCATCGATAGCGAGGTCACGGCTCAGCGCCTCGTGGTCAGCAGGCTGGCGGCGACGGGGGTCGTGTTCTCCAGCAGCATCGTGACCTGGACTGGAGGCCAAGCCTGCGACAACGCCATCGCGGGCGTGCACGCCGACGGCGGCACCTTGACCCTGAGTGACGTCATTGCGTGCCGGACGCTGGAGTCCGGGCCGAATCCTGGCTTTGGCATGCTGTTCACCGGCGGCGTGGTGGTCACCAGCAACGCCGTCAAGGCCATGGACAACGAGCGTTTCGGCGTCGCGCACGTGGGCTCGAACGGCACTCACACTGACTTCGTGGGCATGCGCAACGGCGACCCTGCGATCTGGGTCGAGGGCTCGACCTCCTTCACCCTGAAGGGTGCTGGCTCGCTCCTGATGGGCAACAAGTTCAACGCCCTCGTTGTGCGCGATTCCAGCAACGCCACGGTGCGCGACGCCATGATCTCCGACACCGTGATGGAGCAGCGCACAACGCACGAGGCGACCGGGACGTCGAACGTGATCGTGACCAACGGTGACGGCCTGCAGTTCTTGCGCGCGACCAGCAGCTCGATCCGCGATGTCCGCCTCATCAACAATGCGCGGACCGGGCTACTGTTCGACGTGGCGAGCGGCGCCAACAGCGATGTTCAGCTGCTCGGCACGGTGACAGTGTCGGGGCCCGGCAACGGCGCCTTGATGCAGAACGTCAGCGGGATGGTGGCGCCCGGTGTGGGCGGCTGGGACAACGCCGTGGTGCGCGACAGCGCGACCATGACGCGCGACGCCGCGGTCACGGTGCGGCTTGGCACGGTCGGAGTCGGGGTCATCTCTCCACAGATCCTGCCCAGTCCGCTGCGTGCGCTTCTGGGTCTGCGGCTGTGATCAGCTGAGCTCGCGATGTGCCGGGACGTCGGCGAGGAAGCGTGTGCGCAGGTCAGGGTCGGTGATCAGCCCGGCCAGATGGCTGACCCGCTCGCGTCCATGCTGGCGGGTGGATGCGGCGTCATCCTCCAGGCCGTTGGCAGCCAGCACCCGCGCGTGGACGACGTAGACCTCGGCCTCGTCCTCTTCCAGACTGCCTAGCTCGACCAGCGTCGCCATCGCGGTGCTCGAGCTGCTCATGGCAGCGCCGTGGTCGCCAGCGACCAGGTGGGCCGCGGCGCCCAGCGTCAGCGCTCCCACCCGCACGGCGGGCAGACCAGCGACGATGGCCTCCGCGGCTGCGGCTTCGGCAGCGACAATGGCACGGTCGAGCAGGGGTGGGTCGTGCGCGAGGAGCGCGCGCGCCCGATACAGCTGGAGAAATGCGGCCAGACGTGTGTCTCCGACCTTGGCGGCCAGCGTCTCGGCCTCGTCGAGGGTCGTGAGAGCCTCGCGCGCGCGGCCCTGCATGCTCAAGGAGTAGGCCAGATTGACCAGAGTATAGGCCTCGGTGAGCTTGTGCCCCACCCGGCGCAGGCCGACGAGGGCCTCGCGCAGCGCGTTCTCCGCCTCGACGTAGGCGCCGACGCGGTTGTACACATCGGCCAGGTTGCCGCCGTCGCCGGCTGCGCGGCGCAGGTCGCCGACCTCTTCGTACAGCGCGACCGAGGCGCGCAGCGCGCGCAGCCGTTCGCCGATGTCGCCGCGCGCGGTGGCCAGCTGCGCGCGCCAGTGTGCGGCCATGGCGCGGGTCTCCGTCGCCAGCGCGCCGAGGCCGTCGATCTCGGCCATCGAGCTCTGCGCGTCGGCCAGCTTGCCGCCATAGATGAGCGCCACGGCGCGCCAGCCCAGCGCCAGCGCCAGCACGTCGGCGTCTCCGCCCTCGCGTGCGGCGGCGACTGCGGCATTGGCGGCGGCCAGCGCCTCGGCGGGGCGACCGGTGCGGGCCAGCAAGAAGGCTCGCTCCGTGCCGACGCGTGCCAGCTCGACCGGGGTGCGCGCCGCGGCCCGCGCGGCCTCCAGCTCGCGGCCCTGATCCTCCAGTCGCAACATGAAGCGCAGCGCACCCGCACGCGCCATGCGCAGCGCGAACATGCTGTGCTCGGGCGCGCCCAGCGCCAGGGCACGCTCTGCGCAACGTACGACCGCCGTCGGATCGTGCTGACCCTTGGGACCGAGCGCTGCGGCGGCAAAGCGAGTGGCCGCGCGCTGGGCCTCGCCACCGCGCTCATGGTGGATGGCGATCTCTTCGTCGTCGACGCCGGACCCAGCGTCAGCGCCGGCTGCCAGGAAGGCGGCGGTGCGGCGGTGCAGCTCCTGGCGCAGCTCGTCGGCCAGCATGCGGTAGGCGACGTCGGCGACCAGGGAGCTCTTGAACTGCCACTCGCGGCCGTGCGCGGCGCGGGTGCGGCCGCGGGCGCTGACCAGTTCACGCCGCGACAGCGAGGCCAGCAGCTTGGCCGCACCGAGCACGCCCAGCGCCTCGACCTCCTCGACCGAGAACGGCCGCCCCAGCACGGCGGCGCGCTTGCACAGCTCCTTCTCGACCATGGGCAGGTGATCGAGGCGCGACTGCACCGCGGCCTCGACGGTCAGCGGCAGCGGCAGGTCGTCGAGCACGGCGTCGAGGCGATCCTGGTCGCGCAGCTCGAGCACGATCTGCTCCACGAACAGCGGGTTGCCCGCGGTGCGCTCGGCGATGGCGCGCAGCAGCGGCTCGGGCAGCGGTCGGCGCGCGATGCGCTGCGCCAGGGTGGCGACCTCGGCGGCGCCGAGCCCGCGCAGCTCGACGCGGACCTGGCTGCGCCCGGCGAACAGCTGCGGGCGCGCCTCGATGAGCTCCGGGCGCGCGGTCGCCAGCAGCAGCAGGCGCGACTCGGCCTCGCGCTCCAGCAGCTCGTCGAGCACCTCGAGCGAGGCCTGGTCGGCCCACTGCAGATCCTCGAGCACCAGGGCCACCGGGCCACGCGCGCACAGGCCGGCCAGGTACTCCAGCACCGAGAGGCGCAGGCGGTCGGCCATCAGCTGGGGGTCGGCGCGCGCGGTCTGCAGCGCCAGCGACCCTGGCATGCTGACGCCCAGCAGCTCGCCGAGGAAGGCCCCGCACTCGAGCGCGGCTGCCCCCGGCAGCGCCTCGCCGGCCAGCGTGAGCACCGCGGTGCGGCGCTCCTCCAGCGGGGCGTCGGCGTCGATGCGCGGCGCACCAGGCACCGCGGCGTTGGCGCGCGCGCGGCCCAGCACGGCGGCGCTGAGCAGGGCCAGGGCGGCCTCGCGTCGGGCGGGTTCGCCGCGGGCCATCAGCACGGTGGGGGACTGGCCCAGCTCGGCGGCGATGCTGTCGGCCTCGCGGCGCAGGCGGCTCTTGCCGATGCCGGGGGGGCCGACCAGCAGGACCGCGCTGGCGCGACCGTCGACCAGCGCGGCCTCGATGCCGGCGCGCAGCTGGGCGACCTCGGTGCGACGGCCGATCAGAGCCTCGTCGGGCGCGTCGTGGCTGTCGGACCCGAGGCCGCTGCCCGCGCCGGTGCCCGTGCCCGTGTCGGACGCGGCCTCGACCTGGAACAGGCGCGCCCCCGCGATGGGCACCAGCGCGAAGTCGCCGAACAGGCTGCGCGCGGTGGCGCCGTCGACGGCGACGCCGCCGGGCAGGGCGGCGCAGCTCTCCTCGGCCTTGCGCAGCACGTCGCCCGAGATGGCGGCGCCGGCGCGGGTGGCGCGACCCGAGGCGACCGCGATCCGACCAGCCGCGCCCGCGGCCGCCAGCGCCGCGGAGGTCGCGCGCTTGACCTCGTCGCCCTCCCAGGACTCGCCGCCGAACAGGCCGACGGCGCGGCCGCCCATCAGCTGCAGGAACAGGCCGCCGCGCTCCTTGACGGCGCGCTCGATGACCTCGCGATCGTGCACGTCGTGCGCCAGCAGGATGGCGACCACGCGGTTCTCGCCCAGCGTGATCGACCGTCCTGGCAGCACCTCGGTGGCGGCCAGCGCGGCCTGCGCGCGCACCGGGGCGTCGCCAGCGTCGCCCAGGTCGCAGGCGGCCAGCGCGTCCGCGAAGGCGCGCGCGTCGGGCCAGCGCAGCGCCGGCTCCTTGCTGAGCGCGCGCATGACCACCTCGCGCAGCATGACGGGGACGCCGGGTGGCAGCGGCGCGGCCTCCTCCATCAGGACGGCCACGATGGTTGGCAGCACAGAACCGCGGTCAAAAGGTGGACGGCCTGTCAACATCTCGTAGAGGATCACGCCCAGCGCCCACAGGTCGGCGCGGGCGTCGAGGTCGCCGTCGCCGCGGGCCTGCTCCGGCGCCAGGTAGCTGGCGGTGCCCAGCACGGTGCCCACGCTGGTGATGCGGGTGTCGGCGTCGGTCCACAGCGCGATGCCGAAATCGACCAGCTTGATGCTGCCGTCCCGGCACGAGAACAGGTTGGCCGGCTTGAGATCGCGATGGATCAGGCCGGCCGCATGCACCGCCTCCAGGCCGCGACAGACCTGCACGCCGATGTCGATGACGTCGGCCAGGCGGGCGCGCCCGTGGGCCAGCCGATCGGCCAGGCTCTCGCCCTCGAGCAGCTCGAAGGCGATGTAGGGCGTGCCGTCGCGGTCGGCGCCGGCGTCGAGCACGCGCACCACGTTGGGGTGTTCGATGCGGATCTCGGCCTCGCGCCGGAAGCGACGCACCAGGTCGTCGCTGCGCAGGTGTGCACGCACCACCTTGACCGCGGCGACCTGGCCGTCGCCGCGGAGGCCGCGATAGACCACGCCCATGGCGCCACTGCCCAGCACCCCTTCGAGCCGAAAAGGGCCGATCTGGCTGCGGGTCTCGAGGGTGGCGCGGGTGTCGCCCATGACGAAGTGGCGGGAGAGTAGCGGACTATCGCGGCGCGCGGGCCGCTAGAAATCGGACCAGGTCACGCGCCGCGCCGGGAAGTTCAGGTAGAACCACCAGCCGCGCACGCCGTTGTGGGTGTCGATGTCGCTGAACGAGGCGCAGTTGGGCTCGCCGCCGGGGGGGCGGCCGCCGGGCAGAAGCAGGCTGAGCGGCTGGCCGCCGACCAGGGGCAGGTTGCTGGGCAGGATGGTGGTGTTGGCGGTGGACTCGCTGATGAAGCCCATCAGCAGGCCGTTGACCAGCGTGGTGGCGGGGTTGCCCGAGTAGGTCGCGGCGATGCGCGCATCGCTGAGGGCGACCGGGACGCCGCCCAGGTTCAGCGACACCGTGGTGTTGGTCGACGCGAAGCAGCTCGCCGGCGTCGACACGATGGCCGGGCTGTAGCCGGGCACCCGCGGGGTCAAGGTGTTCGCCAGTGGCGCCAGGCAGTCGGCGGTGGTGGTCCCGTTCGAGGTCATGGTCATGACCTCCTGCAGCGTGCTGCGGCGGCAGCTCGGGTTGGTCGTCGCGGTGCAGGCGGCGAAGTGCAGCTCGGCCTGGGTCATGCCGCCCGAGGCCTGGGTCAGCGGGCGGAACACCAGCGTGGGCGACAGATCGAGCAGGCCGTCGGGCGGCTGGCTGGCGTCGGTGTTGATGTTGGTCTGCAGTGCGTCGTTGACCGAGAAGCCGCCGAAGGTGACGTCGGTGAGGTCGCGGCAGCCGACCGCGGTGACGAAGACGTGCGGGTCGCGCAGGTCGAGATCGGTCATGCGGAAGGCGCTGGGCGGCGGCGCGGCGCAGTTGTTGTCGTTGGCCGGGGTGGCGCCGGGCGGGCAGCAGCCGTCGTTGTTGGCGGGCGCGGTGATGGGGGTGTTGATGCACTGCGCCAGGCAGCCGGTGCCCTGCAGCACGTCGCTGGTGCACGCCATGGCGTCGTTGCACGAGGTCGGGCAGCGCCCGGCGCCGCTGCTGATGGCGGTGTCGCACAGCTCGCCAGGGTCGACCACGCCGTTGCCGCAGCCGACCGGGCAGTCGAGGTCGGTGGCGCGATTGACGCCAGGCGGGCAGCAGCCGTCGCCGCTGAGGGCGGTGGTGATGGGCGTGAAGGTGCACGTCGCGGTGCAGGTGTCACCGTTCATCAGCACGTCACGGGTGCACGCCATGCTGTCGTCGCACGCGGTCGGGCAGCTGCCGGTGCCGCTGGCGATGGCGGTGTCGCAGGTCTCGCCGTTGAGGACCGTGCCGTCGCCGCAGCCGGTGACGCAGTCGCTGTCGGTGCCGGTGGTCGCGCCGGCCGGGCAGCAGCCGTCGCCCGGGGTCGTCGCGGTGATGGTCGTGTGCGTGCACATGGCCTGGCAGGTGCCGCCCGCGACCAGCGTGTCGGTGGTGCAGGTGCGGCCGTCGTTGCAGCTGGTCGGGCAGCGCATGGGGCCGGCCGGGATCAGCGGGTCGCACAGCTCGCCGCTGTCGATGACGCCGTTGCCGCAGGTGGGCAGGCAGTCGTTGTCGTTGGCGTTGGTCGCGCCGGTGGGGCAGCAGCCGTCGCCGTTGGCGGGCGCGGTGATGGGCGTGAACGGGCACGACGCGGTGCAGTTCGAGCCGACCAGGGTGTCGCTGGTGCAGGCCAGGCCATCGTTGCACGAGGCCGGGCAGCGCCCGGCGCCGGCCGTGATGGCGGTGTCGCAGGTCTCACCGGAGCCGACGATGCCGTCGCCACAGCTGGCCGCGCAGTCGCTGTCGTTGCTGGAGTTGGCGCCCGCGGGGCAGCAGCCGTCACCGGCGATGCGCGCCGTGATGGGGTCGTGCACGCACCGGGTCTGGCAGCCGGCCGAGGCCAGCACGTCGGTGGTGCAGGCCATGCTGTCGTTGCACGAGGTCGGGCAGGCGCCGGTGCCGCTGGAGATGCCGATGTCGCAGGTCTCGCCGTTGGCGGTGTCGACCACGCCGTTGCCGCACACCAGTCGGCAGGTCGCGGTGCAGATGCTGTCGGCGATCTCGTCGCCGTCGTCGCACTGCTCGGGCGCGTCGACGAAGCCGTCACCACAGTTGGCCACGATGACCTCGGCGTCGGGCTGCGCGGCGTCGCGCGTGGCGGCGTCCTTCTTGCCCGGGTCGCTGCTACTGTCGTCGCCACACCCGCCAGCCAGACCGGCCACCATCACCAGGACGAACAAGCCAACTTTACGCATGAAACCGATGGTACAGCTGACGCGACTGCCGCGCTACGGGCCGATCCAGGTCACCCGCGGGGCCGTGAAGTTGAGGTAGAACCACCAGCCGCGGACGGCGCCGTTCATGTCGCGGGTGTCGTGGCTGGCACAGTTTCCCATGCCGCCCGGGAGCAGCGAGCTGAGGCGCTGCCCGCCCACCAGCGGGAGTGTGCTGGGCAGCACGGTGGCGTTGGCGTCGGCTTCGCTGACGAAGCCCATCAGCAGGCCGTTGACGGTGTTCGAGGCGGGGTTGCCCACGTAGGTCGCGGCCACGCGCGCGTCGGTCAGGGTGATGGGCACGCCACCCAGGTTCAACATCACGGTGGTGTTGCCAGTGACGAAGCAGGGCGTCGACGAGCTGGTCACCGCGGGCGTGTAGGGCCGCAGGGTGCCCGCGAGCGGGGTCAGGCACGGCGTGGTGGCGCCGGTGGCGCTGTTGGTGGACATGGTGCGGACCGAGGTGCCGGTGCCGGCGCGGCAGATGGTCGAGCCGATCGGCGCGGTGCAATCGGCGAAGTTGAGCTCGACCGGGGTGCTGGCGCCGGCGACCTGGGTCAAGGGGCGGAAGATCAGCGTGGGCGACAGATCGAGCAGGCCGTCGGCCGGCGTGTCGCCGTCGGTCTGGATGTTGGTCTGCAGCTCTCCATTGACCGAGAAGCCAACCAGCGGGGTGTCGGTGACGTCCCGGCAACCCAGGAAGTTGACGAAGACGTGGGGGTCGCGCAGATCGAGGTCGCTCATGCGGAACGCGGTCGGCGTCGGAGCGGCGCAGTCGTTGTCGGTCGCCATGGTCGCGCCCGAGGGGCAGCAGCCGTCGCCATTCATGGGCAGCGTGATGGCGACGTTGGTGCAGCGCTGCTGACAGAGGGTGCCGGCGATCGCGTCGGTGGTGCACGCCATGCTGTCGTTGCAGCTGGCGACGGTGGGGCAGCTCCCGGCGCCGGCCGCGATGCCGGTGTCGCACAGCTCGCCCATCTCCAGCACGGAGTTGCCGCACACCGCGGGGCAGTCATTGTCGGTGTTGCGGTTGGCGCCGGCGGGGCAGCAGCCGTCGCCGTTCATCGGCGTGGTGATGGCGGGGAAGCTGCACGCCGCGGTGCAGGTGCCGGCGTTGCTCAGCACGTCGCGGGTGCACATCATGCCGTCGCTGCACGTCGTCGGGCAGCTGCCGGGGCCGACCAGGATGGCGCGATCACAGGTCTCGCCCGGGTCGACCACGCCGTTGCCGCAGCCAGGGACACAGTCGTTGTCATTGCCGGTGTTGGCGCCGGGCGGGCAGCAGCCGTCGCTGTTCATGGGCAGCGTGATGGGGGTGTTGGTGCAGCGCGCCTGGCAGGTGCCGCCCATGACCAGCGCATCGGTGGTGCACGACATGCTGTCGTTGCAGGTGGTCGGGCAGACTCCCGCGCCGGTGGTGATGAGCGGGTCACACAGCTCGCCGCCATCGAGGACGCCGTTGCCGCAGGTGGGCAGGCAGTCGTCGTCGGTCGCCATCGTTGCGCCCGACGGGCAGCAGCCGTCGCCGTTGATCGGAGTGGTGATGGCGGGGAACGAGCACTGCGCCGCGCACATGGTGCCGCTGAGGACGTTCTGCGTGCACGCCATGTTGTCGTTGCACACCATCGGGCACGCGCCCGGGCCGCTGTTGATGGCGGTGTCGCAGCTCTCGCCGATGCCGACCACGCCGTCGCCGCACACCGCCGGGCAGTCGCTGTCGGTGGTGGAGGTCGCGCCCGCGGGACAGCAGCCGTCGCCGCCGACGAAGGCGGAGATGGGATCGTTGATGCACGTCGCGGTGCACTCCGAGGCGGCGAGCACGTCGGAGGTGCAGGCCATGCCGTCGTCGCACGAGGTCGGGCAGGCGCCGGCGCCGGTGCTGATGCTGACGTCGCAGGTCTCGCCGAACTGGGTGTCGACCACGCCGTTGCCGCAGGTCAGGCGACAGGTGGCGCTGCAGATCATGTCGGCGATCTCGTCGCCGTCGTCGCACTGCTCGGGCGGATCGGTGAAGCCGTCGCCGCAGTTGACGTAGACCTCGGCGTCGGGCCCGGCGTCGGGCGTGGTGTCGAGCGGGGCGTGGCCGTTGTCGCCACAGCCGCTTGCCACGATGACCAGCAAAGCGAAGCCAAACTTGCGCATGAATCGCACTGTATCAGCTCGACAGCAGCATCACGAGGGCGGCGATGGCGGCGCCGCCGGCGACCAGCGCGATGGCGAGGATGATGTAGGAGGGACGCGGGGCGGGTGGGGCAACCGGCGGTTCAGCATCACCAGCACCATCACGGGTCTCGGGGCTCGGTGGCGGGGACACCGGCGCCGCGGGGTCGTCACCGAGCTGACGTAAATAGCTCTCGGTGGGGTCCTCGAAGACCAGGTGGGTGCCGCCGATCAGCAGGCGGTCGCCGTGGTGCAGCGTGTGGCTGACCTGGATGGGCGCGTCATTGACCAGGGTGCCGTTCTTGGAGGCCAGATCGACCACCACGGTGTGCTCGCCGGTGCGCTGCAACCGGCTGTTGCGACGCGAAGCGTCAGGATCGGGCAGCGCCACGTCGCAGCCGTCGTCGCGCCCGATCTCGACTGGCACGTCGGCGGTCAGCTTGATGGTGGTGCCGGCGCGCGGGCCCGAGGTGATGCGCAGGGTCGGGGTGGCCGGGTTACCCAGGGCGGACAGCACCTCACCGACCATGCGGCGCGCGATCGACCGCGTGGTCGCGGGTGGGGTCTCGGGGCTGGGCGTGCCAGGGGCGCTGGCGCCGTGGAAGTGCAGCGTGAAGCCGCCCAGCTCGAGGCGGTCGCCCGCGCCCAGCCGGGTCGGGCGGCGCGGCGCCAGGCGGACCCCGTTGAGGCGGGTGCCGTTGACGCTGCCCTGGTCGGTGATGGTGAACCCGTCGCCCTTGCGATCGATGCGGGCGTGCGCGGCCGAGATGGCGGCGGCGGGCAGCTCGATGTCGCAGCCGTCGCGCCGGCCCAGGTAGATGACGTCGCGGTCGAAGTGGAAGTCGGCGTCGGCCACGGGGCCGCTGGGCGACGCGACGAGCGACAGGTGAAACACGGCTGACCTTACCACTGGCCCGCGACGGCCGCGCGCGTGGTCGCGGTCGTCAGGGTGCCGTCGGGCGCGATCGAGATGGTGATGCCGCCCATGCGGTCGGTGCGCAGCACGCGGATGGCGCGGGCGGCGAGGCGCGCGCTGACCTCGGGGTGCGGGAAGCCGAAGCGGTTGCCGGCGCCGCACGACAGCACCGCGAGGTCGGGGTGCACGGCGTCGAGGAAGTCGTCGGTCGACGAGGTGCGGCTGCCGTGGTGGGGCAGCTTGAGGACGTCGGCGCGCAGGGCGTCGCCGGCATAGGCGCGCGCGAGGTCCTCGCCCTCGGCCTCGAGATCGCCAGGGAACAGCAGGGCGCGGCCGGCGTAGCGCACGCGGATGACCAGCGAGTTGTCGTTGGTGGTCAGGCCGTCGTCGGCCTGGATGTGCGCGGCGACGCCGGCCTCGCCCGCGGCCTGCGGGTGCAGCGCGTCGAGGTCGGCGCCGCCCAGCTGGCTGCGCAGCGGCGGGCGCGTGATGAAGGTGCCACGCGCGGCCAGCTCGGCCAGCAGCGGCGCCAGGCGCGGGTCGCCGCTGGCGTCGCCCGACCACCACAGGGTGTCGATGGGGATGGCGCGCGCCACCGCGAGCAGGCCGCCGATGTGGTCGGGGTGCGGGTGCGAGATGACGACCAGCTCGAGGTGAGCGATGTGGCGGGCACGCAGCGCAGGCAGCACGGCGCGCTCGCCGGGGTCGAGACCGCGTCCGTCGAGGCTGCCGCCGGCGTCGATGAGGATGCGCGCGGAGGGCAGCTCGAGCAGGGTGGCGTCACCCTGGCCGACGTCGAGGAAGCTGGCGCGCAGGCCGCGCGGCGCCGACCAGGCGCGGGCGCCGCGTGGCCAGCCCAGGTGTGCGACGACCAGCAACGCGGCGGCCACGGCGAGCAGGCGCGGACGGCCCCGCACGGCCAGCGCGACGCCCAGCGCGGCATAGAAGACGACCAGCAGCAGCAGGGTCGGCGCGGCGACCGCCAGCTCGGGCGCCGGTGCGGCGGCGGCGCGGACCAGCACCAGCAGCGCGCGCGTCAGCGTCAGCGCGACCGCCAGCGGCAGCTGACCGAGCACCGGCGCGATGGCGCCCAGCGCCGCGCCGGCCAGCCCGAGCGGGATGATGACCAGCTCGGCCAGCGGCACCACCACCACGTTGGTGACCACGCCCGCAGGCGAAAATGTGCCGAAGTGCAGCGCCGAGATCGGCAGGCCCGCCAGCGTCGCCGCCGCGCTGGCCAGCACCAGCTGCACCACCGCGCGGGTGGCTCGACGCCCCAGCCGGCGTGCGCGCGTGGGCGCGGGCGGCTCTAGCGGCCAGCGCCGCTCCAGCAGGCGACGCAGCGGGCGCGCGGTGCACGCCAGCGCGATGACCGCGGCGAACGACAGCTGCAGCGACGGATCCGCCAGCGCCCCGGGCGCCGCCACCGCCCACCCCGCCAGCGCGGCCGCGATCACCGTCGGCACATGTGCGCCCCGCCCCAGCGCGACCGCGGTCAGCGCCAGCAGCGCCATCGCCAGCGCGCGCATGGTCGCCGGCGCCGCCCCGGTCGCCAGCGCATACAGCACCAGCAGCGGCGCCGTCACCAGCGCGGCCAGCCGCGGCGCCGGCACCCGCGCCGCCAGCCGTGTGCGCGCCGCCAGCGCCGTGGTCAGCCCCAGCAGCACGAACGCCACCGCCGCCAGGTGCAGCCCCGACACGCTGAGCACATGCGTGACCCCGGCGCGCCTGAAGGCCGCCTCGACCTCGTCGGGCAGCGTGGCGCGCTCGCCGATGACCAGCGCCGCCAGCAGCGCCCGCGCGACGTCGCCACCGCCACCG